>NZ_LT629751.1:0-600000 GCF_900104805.1 Pseudomonas oryzae
GGCATCGGCGGCGGCGTCCTGCTGCTGGCGATCATGGCCGGCATCGTGCCGGCGGCGGCGCTGATTCCGGTGCACGGCCTGGTGCAGCTGGGCTCCAACGGCAACCGCGCCTGGATGACCCGCCAGCACATCGACTGGCAACTGCTCAGACGCTTCGCCCTCGGCGCGCTGGGCGGGGCGCTGCTCGCCTCGCTGATCGTCGTCCAGCTGCCGCTGCAGTGGATCCAGTTCAGCGTCGCCGCGTTCATCCTCTATCTGGTCTGGGGGCCCAAGCCGGGCCGGCACAGCCTCGGTCGCGCCGGCCAGCTGCTCGCCGGCGGCCTCACCACCCTGGTGTCGATGTTCGTCGGCGCCACCGGCCCGCTGGTGGCCGGCTTCATCCATCGCCACGACATGGACAAGCTGACCACCACCGCGACCTTCGCCGGCTGCATGAGCGTCCAGCACCTGCTGAAGATGAGCGTGTTCTCGGTGGTCGGCTTCGCCTTCTGGGACTGGCTGCCGCTGGTGGCGCTGATGGTCCTCGCCGGCGCGGTCGGCAGCTGGTTCGGCCTCAAACTGCTCGACCGCATGCCGGCGGAGCAGTTCAAGCGGCTGTTCCGCTGGATAGTGACGCTGCTGGCGTTGCGCCTGCTGTGGCAGGCCGGCGGCTTCTGAGCGCGCTCCAGCGCGGCGGGGCGCCGGCACTCGCCGTGGAGCGGCCGGCTATGCTGGAAGGGCATGCACAGCCAGTGGAGACGCGCCATGCCCGAACCCCATATCGCCCAACGCAGCCCCTACGCGGTCGAGGTCGAGGCCGGCAAGGAGTACTGGTGGTGCCGCTGCGGCCTGAGCCGGAGCCAGCCGTTCTGCGACGGCTCGCATAAGGTCGGCCCGTTCCGCCCGCTGCGCTACCTCGCCCAGCGCAGCGAGACCCTGTACTTCTGCGGCTGCAAGCACAGCGCCGCGCCGCCGCTGTGCGACGGCAGCCACAAGCTGGTGTAGGCTGGGGGCACCGGACACGCCAGGAGGCCCGTATGCGTCGCGTCATTCGCAAGGTGTTCGTCAACAAGGTGTTCGACCGCAAGGTGGTGCTGATCACCGGAGCCTGCGCCGGCATCGGCCGGGCGCTGTCGGTGCGCTTCGCCCAGGCCGGTGCGCGCCTGGTGCTGTTCGATCTCGACCAGGCGGCGCTGGACAGCCTGGCCCAGCACCTGGCCGACCATCACAACGCCCAGGTGCTGCCGCTGCGCTGCGACGTGGCCGACGCCCAGGCGGTGCGCGCCGCGGTGGCGCTGGCGGTGGAGCACTTCGGCGGCATCGACGTGCTGGTCAACAACGCCGGCATCACCCATCGCAGCGCCTTCGTCGACACCGACCAGGCGGTGTTCGAGCGGGTCATGGCGGTCAACTACTTCGGCGCGCTGCACTGCACCCAGGCGGCGCTGCCGAGCATCCTCGCCCGCCGTGGGCAGATCATCGTGCTCAGCTCGCTGTCCGGCTTCGCGCCGATGCTCTACCGCAGCGCCTACAACGCCAGCAAGCACGCCCTGCACGGCCTGTTCGAGAGCCTGCGCCTGGAACTCAGGGACAGCGGCGTCAACGTCATGCTGGTGTGCCCGGGCTTCACCGCCACCGACATCCGCAAGCACGCCCTGGTCGGCGACGGCTCGGTGACGGCGCAGCCGATCCCCTTCGTCGGCAAGGTCAGCTCGGCGCAGGATACCGCCGAGGCGATCTTCCAGGGCGCCGTGCGCCGCAAGCGCCTGCTGATCCACTCCAACGTCAACTGGCTGGCGCGCTTGATGGCGCGCCTGACCCCGCGCCTGTTCGAGCGCCTGCTGGTGCCGCGGCTGTCCGGGCTGAAGCCCTCGTAGGGACGCATGCATTCGCCTGACCGGGCCGCGTTGGCGAATGAATTCGCCCCTGCAGGCGGCGGGTTGGCCGGATAATGGTCGAGCCGCCCCGCCTCAAGGAGTTCCGTTGAAGAAGATCGCCCTGTTCGCCGATGTGCAGAACCTCTACTACACCGTTCGCCAGGCGCATGGTTGCCACTTCAACTATGCCGCGCTGTGGGCCGAGGTGGCGGCGCGCGGGCAGATCGTCGAGGCCCACGCCTACGCCATCGAACGCGGCGACCCGCGCCAGCAGCAGTTCCAGCAGACCCTGCGCAGGCTCGGCTTCACCGTGAAGCTCAAGCCGTACATCCAGCGCAGCGACGGCAGCGCCAAGGGCGACTGGGACGTCGGCATCACCATCGACGTGCTCGACGCCGCGGCGCGGGTCGACGAGGTGGTGCTGGCCTCCGGCGACGGCGACTTCGACCTGCTGCTCGAGCGCGTGCGCCGCGGTGGCGCCGAGGCCACCGTGTACGGCGTGCCGGGGCTCACCGCGCAGTCGCTGATGCGTGCAGCCGACCGCTACGTGCCGATCGAGGGCGACCTGCTGCTGCGCGGCTGATCGGCGCCGTGCCGGCTGGCGATTGCGGGTAAACTGTCGCCCTCGTTTTTCTGCCGGTTGCCCCTGCCATGACCTTCGCCTCCCTCGGCCTGATCGATCCGCTGCTGCGCACGCTCGACGCCCTCGACTATAAAACGCCCACCCCGGTGCAGAGCCAGGCGATCCCCGCCGTGCTCAAGGGCCGCGACCTGATGGCGGCGGCGCAGACCGGCACCGGCAAGACCGCCGGCTTCGCCCTGCCGCTGCTGCAGCGCCTGAGCCAGGTCGGCGTAGTGGCGCCCAACTGCGTGCGTGCGCTGATCCTGGTGCCGACCCGCGAGCTGGCCGAGCAGGTCCACGAGAGCTTCCGCGTCTACGGCCAGCACCTGCCGCTGCGCACCCTGGCCGCCTACGGCGGGGTCAGCATCAACCCGCAGATGATGCGCCTGCGCAAGGGCGTCGACGTGCTGGTAGCCACCCCCGGCCGCCTGCTCGACCTGTTCCGCCAGAATGCGGTGCGCTTCGAGCAGGTAGAGTTCCTGGTGCTCGACGAGGCCGACCGCATGCTCGACCTCGGTTTCGCCCGCGAGCTCAACGAGCTGTTCGCCATGCTGCCGCGGCGCCGGCAGACCCTGCTGTTCTCGGCGACCTTCTCCGAGACCATCCGCGAGCTGGCCCGCGTGCTGCTGCGCGACCCGCTGTCGATCGAGGTCAGCCCGCGCAACACCGCGGCGCAGAGCGTCAAGCAGTGGCTGATCCCGGTGGACAAGAAGCGCAAGTCCGAGCTGTTCCTGCACCTGCTCAAGGCGCGGCGCTGGGGCCAGGTGCTGGTGTTCGTCAAGACCCGCAAAGGCGTCGACGAGCTGGTCGGCGAGCTGCAGCGCCTGGGCGTTTCCGCCGACGCGATCCACGGCGACAAGCCGCAGCCGGCGCGCCTGCGCGCGCTGGAGCGCTTCAAGGCCGGCGAGGTGCAGGTGCTGGTGGCCACCGACGTGGCGGCGCGCGGCCTGGACATCGACGACCTGCCGCTGGTGGTCAACTTCGACCTGCCGATCGTCGCCGAGGACTACGTGCACCGCATCGGCCGTACCGGCCGCGCCGGCGCGACGGGCGAGGCGCTGTCGCTGGTGTGCGCCGACGAGGTGCAGCTGCTCGCCGCCATCGAGCTGCTGATCCGCCAGGTGCTGCCGCGTCGCGACGAGCCGGACTTCGTCCCCGACCACCGCGTGCCGCAGACCACCATCGACGGCCAGGTGCTGAAGAAGCCGAAGAAACCCAAGGCGCCCAAGGTCGAATTCGGCAAGCCGGGCAAGGCCGCCAAGCCGCTGGGCAACTGGATCGACAGCAGCGCGCCCAAGGTCAAGTCGGTGCGCAAGATGCCGAGCCTGAGCGGCGGCGCCAAGCGTCCGGCCGGCCCGGCCAAGAAGAAGTGACGCCTACGCCTGCGGCTGGCTGGCGCCGGCGCCGCAGGCGAAGCAGAAGCGGGCGAAGGCGCTCTTGCGCGTCTGGCACTGCGTGCAGTGGTCGAACAGGCTGAGCCCGCAGTGCGGGCAGAAGTCGATCTGCGGGTTGTCCAGCTCGACCGGCCGCTCGCAGCCGGGGCAGACCTTCTTCGCCAGGCGCAGCAGCGAGGTGTCGTAGCTGATCTGCTGGCGTCGCTCCGCGTCGGGCCTGGCCTCGGCCTCCAGCTGGCGCTGGCGGTAGCGGTTGAAGGAGATGATCGCCTGGCGGCCGACCAGCACGGTGATCACCACGCCGACGATGTTGCGCACGTAGCCGCCGTAGCTCGGCAGGTAGGGCACCAGTTCGACGAAGAACACGAACAGGGCGAAGTAGATGTAGCCCCACACGAAGGGCCACCAGGTGCTCTGGCGCTGGCGGGCGAACAGCCAGCCGGCGATCAGCAGCAGCGGCAGGGTGAGCGCCAGGCGGGTCAGGAACACCTTGAGCTCCTGCGCGCTCTGTTCGCTGCTCATCTGCTCAAAGGCGGCGCTGCGCAGCTCGTCGAGCTGACGCTGGGCACGCTGCTGCGCCTGCCGGGCGTCGAGCAGGCGCTGCTGCTCGGCCTCCACCGCGGCGCGCGACTGGCGCTCGGCCAGCTGCAGGTGTTCGAGCGCCTCGGTGCGCTGCAGCAGCTCGGCGTCGCGCTCGGCCTGCTGGGTGACCTGGCGGCTGGCCAGCCAGGCGCTCAGGCTGTCGCGCGCGGTCTGGCTGTTCTGCTCGGCGGCTTCCAGCTTGAGGCGGCTCTGCTCCACCGCGTCCTCGGCCTCCTCGGCCAGATTGCGCTGCTGCTTGATCTCCTGCTCGATGCGCTGGCTCGCGGCGGCGTCGATGAAGTCCTCGACCGCATAGCGCTGCTCGACCAGCGGCAGGTTCCTCACCAGCGCGCCGCCGAGGTTGATCAGGAAGCCGGCGAACACCACCGCCACCGCCCACAGGGCGAGGCGGAAGAACTTCTCGGAGCGGCGCTGGGCCTTGTTCATGATGCGGATCCTTCCGGGCTGGACTGGCTGAGATCATAGCTCAGCGCCGTTGGGGAGATGGTGGCGTTCTGGCGTAGGGTGCGCTGTGCGCACCAATCAGGGGGCGGCAGGCCAGGCTGGGCTTCTGCTGCTGTGACGTAGGGGGCGACTGTCCCGAAATTGCCGCCGCGCGCGGCTGTCCCGCGCCGGCGGATCGGCTATCCTCGCCGCTTGCGCTCCATGCTTCCAGGAACTGCGATGATCGTCAGCAAGCTGCCCAACGTCGGCACCACCATCTTCACCACCATGTCCCAGCTCGCCGCGCAGAGCGGCGCCATCAACCTGTCGCAGGGTTTCCCCGACTTCGACGGCCCGCAGGCGCTGCGCGAGGCGGTCGGCCGCCACGTGATGGCCGGGCACAACCAGTACGCGCCGATGACCGGCCTGCCGGCGCTGCGCGAGCAGGTCGCGGCGAAGATCGCCCGCAGCTACGGCCGCACGGTGGACATGGACGCCGAGGTGACCATCACTCCCGGCGCCACCGAGGCGATCTTCTGCGCGGTGCAGGCGCTGGTGCGCCCGGGCGACGAGGTGATCGTCTTCGATCCCTGCTACGACAGCTACGAGCCCTCGGTGGAGCTGGCCGGCGGGCGCTGCGTGCACGTGCCGCTGGCCCTGCCGGATTTCGCCATCGACTGGGACCAGCTCAGCGATGCGATCAGCCCGCGCACCCGCCTGATCATCATCAACAGCCCGCACAACCCCAGCGGCGCGCTGATTTCCCGTGCCGAGCTGGATCTGCTGGCGGCGCTGATCCGCGACCGCGACATCTACCTGATCAGCGACGAGGTCTACGAGCACCTGGTGTTCGACGGCGTGCAGCATGCCAGCGTGCTGGCCCACGAGGAGCTGTACCAGCGCGCCTGTGTGGTCAGCTCGTTCGGCAAGACCTACCACGTCACCGGCTGGAAGACCGGCTACGTGGTGGCACCGCCGGCGCTGTCCGCCGAGCTGCGCAAGGTCCACCAGTTCGTCACCTTCTGCGGCATCACCCCGCTGCAGTGGGCGCTGGCCGACTACATGAGCGCCCATCCCGAGCACGTCGACGAGCTGCCGGCCTTCTACCAGGCCAAGCGCGACCTGTTCTGCGACCTGCTCAAGGGCTCGCGCTTCGCCTTCAAGCGCACCCCCGGCACCTACTTCCAGCTGGCCGACTACTCGGCGATCCGCGACGACCTGAACGACGTCGAGATGTCGCTGTGGCTGACCCGCGAGCATGGCGTGGCGACCATCCCGGTGTCGGTGTTCTACCAGGATGCGCCCAAGGACCTGCGCCTGGTGCGCTTCTGCTTCGCCAAGCGCGAGGAGACCCTGCGCCAGGCCGCCGACAAGCTGTGCCGGGTATGACCGGTAGGGTGCGCCGTGCGCACCACGGGCCAATGGTGCGCATGGCGCACCCTACGGCTGGCGCGACATGCGCCATGATCTGGATTTGCGGAGACTTCCCATGCGTGATCTGACAACCCTGCCCGACCTCAAGCTGGCCCTGGTGCAGACCGCCCCGGTCTGGCAGGACCCGGCCGCCAACCATGCCCACTTCGCCCGCCTGCTCGACCAGGCCGAGGGCGCCGACCTGGTGATCCTGCCGGAGATGTTCAGCACCGGCTTCTCGATGGACGCCGCGGCGCTGGCCGAGGCCGAGGACGGCCCGAGCCGCGCCTGGCTGCTGGCGCAGGCCGCGCGGCTGAATGCCGTGGTGGTCGGCAGCGTGATCACCCGCGCCGCCGACGGCAGCTACCGCAACCGCCTGTACTGGGCGCGCCCGGACGGCAGCTGCGCGCACTACGACAAGCGTCACCTGTTCCGCATGGCCGGCGAGCACGAGCACTACGCGCCCGGCGAGCAGCGCGTGTTGCTGGAAGTGAAGGGCTGGCAGGTGCGCCCGCTGGTCTGCTACGACCTGCGCTTCCCGGTGTGGAGCCGCGACCCGCACGACACCGACCTGCTGCTGTACATCGCCAGTTGGCCGGCGGCGCGGCGCAACCCGTGGAACCGCCTGCTGCCGGCGCGCGGCATCGAGAACCTGTGCTACGTGGCGGCGGTCAACCGCATCGGCGCCGACGGCAACGGCTATCCGCACGCCGGCGACAGCCAGGTGCTCGACTTCATGGGCGACAGCCTGCTGGACGCCGGCGACGCCGAGGGGGTGTTCCACGTCACCCTGTCCGCCGTCGCGCTGGCCAAGTTCCGCACGCGCTTCCCGGCGTACCGCGATGCCGACGAGTTCGAGCTGAAGCTCTGAGCCCTCACTGCCCCGCCACGCTCGACACGTAGTGGGCCACGGCGCGGATCTGCTCGTCGCTGAGGCTTGCGGCGAACGGCGGCATCACGCCCAGGCCGTTGCGCACCGCCGCCGCCACCCGCGCGGCGTCGGGCCTGAGCTGGTCGAGGTCGGGGCCGACCGCGCCGCTGGCACCGGCCTCGCGCAGCGTATGGCACAGGCTGCAGGACGGCTGCGCCTGTTCGAGGAACACCTGGCGGCCCTGGGCGAGCAGGGCTTCGTCGGCCAGGGCGGGCGCGGCGAGCAACAGGCTCAGGGCCGCGCCGGTCAGCGCTTGGCGATCCATGGGCCGGGTCTCCGGGCTGCAGAAAGGGGACGGCGTCCGCCGATCAGACCACGCTGAGCCTCACCGCGTGGTCTTCCCAGCCGTTGTGGGCGAAGCCATTGTCGTTGTCCAGGCGCTCGCGCGGCTGCACGTTGCCGGCGACGTCGGTGGCGCGGCTGGCCAGGCTGTAGCTGCCGGGCGCCAGCTCCGCGGTCAGCACGAACGGCCGCCAGGCGTAGGGGCCGAGATCCGGGCCGACGAAGGGCGCCGGGCGCCAGCTCTGCCCGCCGTCGAGCGACACCTCGACGCTCTTCACCGCCCGCGCGCCGCCGAAGGCCACGCCCTGGACCACCACCCGGCCGGCCCTGGCCTGCTCCAGCGGCTGGCTGATCCACGACTTGACGTTCATCTCCCACATCGACGGCTGGTCCGGTGCGCCCTGCACCCCGACCGGGCGCAGGCGGTAGCCCTTGCTCTGGATGTTGGCCTGGGTCTCCGCGGCGGTGAAGGCCAGCTGCCTGACGTACTTGATGTTGTTGACCCCGTAGTAGCCGGGGATCACCAGGCGCAGCGGGCCGCCGTGGGCCAGGGCGATCGGTTCGCCGTTCAGCTCCCAGGCCAGCAGCGCCTGCTCCAGGGCGCGCAGCGGCACCGAGCGTTCGACCACCACGGTGGCCGCATCCACCCCGGGGGGCAGGGTCTCGCCGCCGGTGCCGGTGATGAAGGCCATGCCGTCCTCGACGCCACCCAGTACCTCGACCACCGTCTTCAGCGGCACCCCGCTCCAGAACACGCAGCCGGCCGCGCCGACCGTCCAGGGCGTGCCGCTCGGCTTGTGCGGGAAGAAGCCGCGGCCGTTGCCCGAGCACTGCAGCACGCTGGCCACGGTTGTCACGCCGAGGCTCTTCAGCTCGGCCACGGTCAGGCTGCGCGGCTGTCTGACGCCGGCGAAGTCGACGCTCCAGGCGTCGGGGCTAACGACGATGGCGGCATCCGGTGCCGGCAGGTTGTTGCGCACGAACAGCCGGTCGCTGGCGGTGACCACGCTGCTGCCGATGCTGTCGCGGCGGGTTTCCAGGGTGTTGGCGCTGTGCACGATCAGCGTGTCGGCGCGCTTCCACTTGGCGTAGTCCGGCAGGGGCAGGATTTCCTGGGCCTGCACCCGCCACGGCAGGCCGCACAGGCTGACGGCGGCGATGGCGGTGGCCGTGCCCGCCAGCAACTGGCGGCGGCGCAGATCGATGGGTTCCGGCATGGCGGCCTCTCCCGGGAAGGGCTGCCGGCGCAGGGCAGCGGCAAAGGATGGCGGATGACGCGGCGCCTGGCGGCAGCGTCAGTCCGGGCGAGATTCCGGCGCTCTCGGCCGGAGCGGACGGGGTACTAACGGGTTTAGCAGGGGGACTCCCCCTGTCAAGGCGTCCGGTCGTGGCGCTCCTCGTGTACCACATAGGCCTGCTTGTGCCCGCGCGCCTCGTAGAGGTGCATGGCGGCTTCGGCGTCTTCGCGGCGGGCGAAGCGGCGCATCGCCACCTCGTTGCCGTTGTCGTCGATGCGATAGAGCAGCCAGCGGCCCTGCGCCGCGCCGGCGTCGGTCGAACGGTCCACGCGCCATGCCTCCCGCCGGGCTATGGTTGATCGGGTCAGCCGCTTCCCCGCGCGGAGTTCCCCGATGAAAGAGTTCCTGCCCCTGGCCGAAGTCTACGCCATCCTCGAACCCGGCCCGGTGGTACTGCTCGGCACCGCGCAGGATGGGCGCGCCAACCTGATGCCGATGTCCTGGCACTGCATGCTGGAATTCGAGCCGCCGCTGGTCGGTTGCGTGGTCAGCGCGGCCAATCACTCCTTCGCCGCGCTGCAGGCGACCGGCGAGTGCGTGCTCAACGTGCCGAGCCTCGAGCTGCTCGATCAGCTGGTGGCCTGCGGCAACAGCCATGGCGATCAGCTCGACAAGTTCGCCCGGTTCGGCCTCAGCGCCGTGCCTTCGGCGCAGGTCACCGTGCCGCGCGTCGAGGAGTGCTGGGCCAACCTCGAGTGCCGGGTGCTCGATCGCCAGTTGGTCGGCAGCTACAACTTCTTCATCCTCGAGGTGCTACAGGCCTGGCATGACCCGACGGTGAAGGCGCCGCGCACCCTGCATCATCGCGGCTACGGCAAGTTCATGGTCGCCGGCGAGGAAGTGCAGAGCGGCTCGAAGATGCGCTAGCGCAGCCGGCGCCGCCACACCCAGGCGTACACCGCGAGGTTGACCAGCAGGACGAAGGCCGCCAGCACGTACTGCACCGGCAGGGTCAGCCAGTCCGGGTAGAGCAGCGGCAGCAGGTAGTGCTCGACGAAGCCCTCGCTGTAGCCGGCCTCGCCGGCGCGCAGGCGCAGCTGCTGCTCCCAGCCGGTGAGCGGGCAGCCGTGGCCGGTCAGCTCGACGAAGATCGCCCAGGCCGCCGCCGGCGGATGCAGCAGCAGGAAGCCGCGCCGCCATGCCACCAGCAGGCCGCCGAACAGGGCGAACAGCACGAAGCCCAGGTGCAGGACGAGGAGGGCGTCGGCGGCCAGGCCCCAGTGCATGCCTAGTGGGCCCGCGCGTAGTCGAGCATGCCCTGGAAGTCGACCACCACCGCCGGCTCGTCGCCAACCACCCAGGCGTCGTGGCCGGCGGGCAGCAGCGACACGTCGCCCGGCCGGCAGTCGAACTCGCTGCCGTCGTCCATCAGGATGTGCAGCACGCCGGAGACGTGGTACTGGAAGTGCGGCGCCGTGCAGCTGCGGGTCTTGGCGATGGGTTGCACCGAGGTCGCCCAGCGCCAGCCGGGCTCGAAGATGGCGCGGCCGAGCGTGGCGCCGCCGATGGTGATCAGCTCGAGCCGGCCGAGGGGAAATTCCCGAACCTCGTCCGGGGTGTCGAAATGCTTGAGTGCCGCCCTGTCCATGATCCACCTCCCGCGTGCCGGTGTCCTGGAGCCGGCCGCCTGCGGCGGCCGGGCCGATACCTGAAGACTAGGCCAGCCGCCCGCCGGCTGCGGCGCGTCGGACGCGCGGCGTCAGCGCAGGCCCAGGCGCTCGCGCGCCGGGCGCAGGCGCGGCAGCGGCCAGGCGGCGGCGACGCTGGCCAGCAGCAGGGCGACGCCCAGCAGCGGCAGGTTGGCCAGACCGAACTGGGCGCCCAGCCACAGGCCGCCGAACCAGGCGCCGCAGGCGTTGCCGAGGTTGAAGGCGGCGTGGCTCAGGGTGGCGGCCAGACCGGCCGAGTCGCCGGCCTGCTCGACCAGCAACAGCTGCAGTGGCGAGGACAGCGCGAAGCTGGCCATGCCCCAGAGCAGCAGCAGGGTCATGGCTGCCGGCGTGGTGTCGATGAGCGCGAACAGGCCGAGCAGGGCCAGCGCGCTTGCGCCCAGCGCCAGCGGCACCGCGTGGCGCAGGCCGCGGTCGGCCAGGCGGCCGCCGAGCAGGTTGCCGAGGGTCAGGCCGACGCCGAACACCAAGAGGCCGGTGTTGCTGAGGCTGGCCGACAGGCCGCCGGCCTCGCGCAGCAGCGGGCTGATGTAGGTGAACACGCTGAACAGCGCCACCGAGGACAGGCAGCAGATGCCCAGCGCGTGCAGCACCGGGCGGCGCAGCACGCCGCTCCAGGCGCCGCCGCCGTGACTGGGCGCACCCAGGCCGCGCGGCAGCCACGCCCACTGGGCGAGCAGGGTGAGCAGGCCGCAGCCGGCCACGGCGAAGAAGGTCATCCGCCAGCCGCTGGCCTGGCCGAACCAGGCGCCCAGCGGCACGCCGAGCACGTTGGCGATGGTCAGGCCGCTGAGCACCAGGGCCATCGCCGAGGCGCGCCGCTGCGGTGGCGCGAGTTCGGCGGCGAGCAGGGTGGCGCAGCCGAAGAAGCCGGCATGGCTGATCGCGGTGAACAGCCGGGCGGCGATCAGCCAGGCGTAGTCCGGCGCCAGGGCGCAGGCGAGGGTGCCGAGGGTGTAGGCGCCCATCAGCCACAGCAGCGCCTGCTTGCGCGGCAGGCGCCCCAGTAGCGGGCCGAGCAGCGGCGCGCCGACCACCACGCCCATGGCATAGGCGCTGACCAGCAGGCCGGCGTCGGCCAGGCTGACGCCGAGGTCGCGGGCCATCTCGGGCAACAGGCCCATGATGATGTATTCGCTGCTGCCGACCACGAAGCCGCCGAGGGCGAGGGCCAGCAAAGGAAGGGAAAGCAGGGTCTGGGCGGGCATGCGGCGGTGGACTCTCTGGGAGCAGCGCCGGACCTACGGCCGACGCGGGAGGCGCATTCTAGTGGTCCGCGTGGCGAGTTGGTTAACTCCGTGGGTTCAGGACCGGGCGCCGCGAGCAGTCATGGCCGGCCAGGCGAGGCGTGGTGTGGCAACGCGGCAAGCGGGCATCGGCGGCCTGCTCCAACCGGGCAGGCCACTCGCGCACCGCTCAGGCCGGTTGTGCGGCGGTCGGCGGCCCTTCACTCCCCGGCTTGGGCGTCCCCGTCGGGCTGCGTCGGGCGCCGTTGCAGGGCCTGCAGGCGTTCGATCACGTAGCGCAGGTGCAGGTGCAGCTGGTACAGCTCGCTGGAGTAGGACAGCGGCACCTCGACCTTGGCCAGCCGCTCCTCCAGCTGTTCCAGGCGGGCGATCTCCTCGTCCAGGCGCGCCGGCAGGGTGCCGGCGTCGAGCTGGCGGTCGATCTCGCGCAGGTGCTTGTACCAGCGGTAGATGCGCGCGCGGATGCGCCAGCGGTACACCGGACCGACCGCCTTGAACAGCGGGATCAGCACCACCAGCAGCGGTATCAGCAGGATGATGTAGCGGTCGGCCAGCGAGGCGATGCGGAACGGCAGGTAGCGCTGCAGCAGCGGCAGGCCGTTGCCGTGGAAGTAGGCGGCCTCCTGCAGCAGCGGCAGGGTTTCGGGCTCGGCGCTGGGGAAGGCGCCGGGCGGATCGAGCAGGTTGCCGTCAGCCAGCACCTTGCGCGCGGCGGCGAGGATCAGCGGGGTGAGCGCCGGGTGGAAGCTGTCGTTGACCACCAGTGTGGCGGCCGGGGCGAGGGTGACGATGTCGCGCTGCGGGCTGTCGCTGGCCAGGTCGAGCAGGCCCTGGCCGACGCTGATGGCGTGCACGAACGGCAGGCGCGCCTGGTAGGCCGCGGCGCGGCGGAAGTCGACCAGGCGCAGCTCGGGCGCGGCGGCCAGGCGGCGGATCAGCGGATCTTCCGCCGGGCCGATGACGAAGGCGGCATCCAGCTCGCCGGCCAGCAGGGCATCGGCGGCCTGGCTGCCGCTGCGCCACTGCCAGCTGGCCGGGTACTGCTCGGCGGCGATGCCGTTGGCGGCGAGCACCGCGCCGCTGACCATGGCGGTGCCGCTGTTCGCCGCGCCGAGGGCGACGCGCAGCGGCAGCAGGTCGTGCATGCGGCGGATCTTCAGCTGGCGCCGCTGGAACAGCCACAGCGGCTCCTGGTAGACCGCGCCGAGGGCGTGCAGGCGCTGGCGTTCGCCGTCGCTCAGCTGCCGCTCCAGACCGCTCTGGGTCAGGCCGAGCTGCACCTCCGCAGCCTCGTCGAGCAGCAGGCGCAGGTTGTCGCGCGCGCCGTGGCTGGGCACCAGGGTCAGCTCGAAGCCCTCTTTGGCCAGTTCGTCGCGCAGCCGCGCGGCGAAGCGCGCATAGCCGCCACCCTCGGCGCCGGTGGCCATGCGCGCATGCATCGGCGGCGGCGGGGCGACGAAGTAGAACAGCGCGCCGACCAGCGCGGCGAGGACCGGCACCAGCCACAGGTTGGCGCGCAGGATGATCGACAGGTCTTGCAGCAGACGACGCATGGCGTGTTCCGGTGATGGTCTGCCTGAAGGATAACCGTCCGCCCGCCGGAGCGCTCAGAGCGGCGGCCGGGCCTCCGCGACGGGCAGCCGCAGACGGCCGCCGGACAGCGCCAGCACCGCCAGCAGGCCCAGGGCATAGAGCGCATCCTGGCCGAGCATGACCAGCACCGCAGCACAGAGCAGGCTGCTGACGACGGCGATCCAGCGCCAGGCGCCGCGCAGCAGCACCACGCCGGCGGCCATGCTGAGCAGGTAGACCAGCACGAAGTTGCCGTTGGCGTAGCGGATCAGCTCGTCCACCGACAGCTGCAGTCCGGCGGCGAGCAGGGCCGACAGGGCGCAGGCCAGCACCACCAGCAGCAGGGCGCGGCCGGGCACGCCGTGGCGGTTGCGCCGGGCCAGCGGCGCCGGCAGCTTGCCCTCGTCGGCCAGGCTCCAGATCAGCCGGGCGAAGCCCTGCACGTAGACGTTCATCGAGGCGAAGCAGGCCAGGTAGCCGACCACCGCCACCAGGATGCGCGCCGGCTCGCCGAGCAGGCGCTCCAGCAGCCAGGGCAGCGAGGTGGCGTTGCGCTGCGTGTCGCCGTAGGCGTCGAAACTCAGCACCGCCACCGAGCAGGCCCAGTACACCCCGCCGGCGAGCAGCACGCCGAGCAGCAGGGCCAGCGGGAAGTCACGCTGCGGCCGGCGGAACTCCTCGCCGAGGTGGGTGAACGCCTCGATGCCGACGAAGCACCAGAACATCACTCCCAGCGCCGCCGGGATGCGCGACCAGTCCCCGGCCAGTGGCGGCAGCAGCGGCTGCGTGCTGCGCGGCAGGTCGCCGGCCCACCACACCAGTCCGACGGTGAGCAGGATGGCCACGGCGATCAGCCCCTGCACCAGGCCCGAGGCGCGCGCCGGGCGCTGGCCGAGCAGCAGCATGGCGCCCAGGGTGGCGAGCTGGATGACCAGCGCCTGGACCTCGCCGAGCGGCAGCAGCGCCTGCCAGAAACCGGTGGCGATGTGCAGCGCCGCCGGCAGGCCGACCGGCAGCACGGCGAGGAACAGCAGCGCGGTGATCCGCTCCAGGCGTGCGCCGAAGGCGCGGCCGATCAGGTGCGGCGCGCCGCCGGCGTGCGGGAAGCGGCGGCCGAGCTGGGCGAAGGTGAAGGCCACCGGCAGCACCAGGGCGATCAGCAGCAGCCAGGCCCACAGCGAGGCGGGGCCGGCGGCCGTGGCGGCCAGCGCCGGCACCACGAAGATGCCGGTGCCGAGCAGCGAGGTGCTGAGCAGACCGACGCCCTGCAGCAGGCCCAGCTCCTGGTTCAGACGGCTCATGAGGGTAGGCTCCGAAACTGTGGTCGATCGCGCCATGTTAGGCTTCCGCCCTTTGCGGCGCCGCTGGCGGAGCGACGGCATTGGCCGGCGATCCGCCGGAATCGCCCGTCACACTGCCTGTTGTCGAGATACCCGCATGGACAAGTTCGATCGCCAGATCATCGCCCTGCTGCGCGAGGACGCGCGCACCCCCATCAGTCAGATCGCCCGGGCGGTCAACCTGTCGCGCTCCGCGGTGGGCGAGCGGGTGCGCCAGCTGGAGCAGAGCGGGGTGATCCGCGGCTATCACGCCCAGGTCAGCGATCCGGCCGGCGCCGGGGTCAAGGCGTATCTCGAGCTGTTCTACAAGGACAGCCGCTGCCAGGAGTACGTCGAGCGCCTGCGCGGCTTCGTCGAGGTGCGCCAGTGCTGCGGCATCAGCGGCGAGACCGACATGATCGTGCTGGTCGAGGCGCCGAGCATGGCGCGGCTCAGCGAGGTGCGCGCGGAGATCGAGCGCTTCCCCGGCATCCAGCGGATCAAGACCCACGTGGTGGTGCAGGAGTGGGCGATGTAGCGCGGCGCGCCCTCAGCCCGCGGCGAGGACGATCTGCCCGCGGCTGAGGTCGCCCAGCTGACGGCGCAGCAGCTCCAGCCGTTCGGCCGGCAGGCTGAGCAGCAGCCCGGCGCCGGTGGCGTCGAAGTCTTCCCGCTCGATGACCACCTGCCACTCGGCCAGCCGCGCGCGGATGCGCGCCAGCTCGGCGAAGGGCACGTGGCAGCGCGCCTGTACCCGCGCCACCAGCTCGATGCGCGTCCCGCCCTGCAGGCACTTGGCCGCGCTGCCGCCGTAGGCGCGCGCCAGGCCGCCGGTGCCGAGCTGGATGCCGCCGTACCAGCGGATCACCAGCACCGCCACCCGGTCGCAGTCCTGGCCCTCGATGGCGGCGAGGATCGGCCGGCCGGCGGTGCCGCCCGGTTCTCCGTCGTCGCTGAAGCGGTACTGCGCGCCGCACTTCCACGCCCAGCAATTGTGCGAGGCGGCGCGGTCGCTGTGCGCCTCGATGAACGCCTGAGCCGCGGCCGGACTGTCCACCGGGGCGGCGAGGGCGAGGAAGCGGCTCTTGCGGATCTCCTCGCGGTACTCGCAGGGGGCTTCGAGGGTGAAGGCCACGGCTCAGCCCTGCCCGGCGTCGCGCCGGCGCTGCCAGCTGGCACGCGCCGCGGCGTCATGGAAGCTCCAGGCGACGAAGCGGCTCTGCTTCTGGCCCTGGCTCATGCTCACGGTGCGGGTCGCCACGGCGCCGCTGCCGCGCAGCGCCTGCTCGACCAGCGGCAGGTTGCCGCCCTTGGACACCAGGCAGGTGAACCACAGTACCTGGCTCGCCACCGCCCGGCTTTCCTGGATCATCTTGCGGATGAAGGCGATCTCGCCGCCCGCGCACCACAGCTCGTTGGACTGGCCGCCGAAGTTGAGCAGCGGCAGCTTGCGCTGCGGGTCGAGCTTGCCGAGGTTCTTCCACTTGCGCCGGCTGCCGGCGCTGGCCTCGGCGGCCGAGCTGTGGAACGGCGGGTTGCACAGGGTCAGCTCGAAGCATTCGCCCGGCTGCAGCAGGCCGTGGAAGATGTGCCCGGCGTCCATCTGCTGGCGCAGCTCGATGGCGGCGGCCAGGCCGTTGGCGCGCACGATGCTGCGCGCCGAGGCCAGCGCGGTGGCGTCGATGTCCGAGCCGAGGAAGCGCCAGCCGTACTCGTGCCGGCCGAGCAGCGGATAGATGCAGTTGGCGCCGGTGCCGACGTCCAGCACGCGCACCCGCGCGCCGCGCGGGATGGCACCGTCACCGTCGGCGGCCAGCAGATCGGCCAGCGCGTGCACGTAGTCGGCGCGGCCGGGGATCGGCGGGCACAGGTAGCCGGGCGGAATGTCCCAGTGTTCGATGGCGTAGAACTGCTTGAGCAGGGCGCGGTTGAACACCTTGACCGCCTCGGGATCGGCGAAGTCGATGCTCTGTTTGCCGTAGGGGTTGAGGATGACGAAGCGCTTGAGCTCCGGGCAACCGCGGATCAGCGCGGGGAAGTCGTAGCGCCCCTGGTGGCGGTTGCGCGGGTGCAGTTCGCCCTTGCTGGCCGGTGCGCGCGGCTTGGCGGCGGGGGCGGAGGCCCTGGGGCGCGGGCGGGGCGCCTGGGCGGGACGTTTCGGCGGCTGGTTCATGCGATCGGGACGACGGTGGAGCGGGCGGCCATTGTCCCACAGCCGCCGCCCGCGTGCGCGCGAGGCTTCAGGGATAGCCCAGCACCGCCTTGATCCGCGCCAGATGGGCGCCGACCCACTGCTTGTCGATGGCGCCCCAGTCGCGGATCTCGTAGTGGCCGGCGTTGTGCCGCTCGCCGGCGTCCTGCTGGAACTGGCAGTCGATGTCCAGCTCGGCCAGCGCCGCCAGGGTGTCCTGGGCGGTGCGCCGCGGCATGCCGGTGGCCGCCATCAGCGCCGGCACGCTGGTGGCGCTGCCGCTGTCGATCAGCCAGGCCACGTACAGGCGGCGGTAGAAGCTGGTGCGAGTCTTGCTCACTTCCATGTGTCGTCTCCGGAATCAGGCGAAGGCCAGCATGCCCATGTAGGTGGCAGCGCCGGCGGTGTAGCCGAGGAAGGCCAACAGGCTGACGCGCTTGAGGTACCAGACGAAGCTGATGCGCTCCATGCCCATGGCCGCCACGCCGGCCGCCGAGCCGATGATCAGGCTGCTGCCGCCGGTGCCGGCGCAGTAGGCGAGCATCTCCCAGAAGGTACCGTCGACCACGAAGTAGCGCAGCCAGGTGGCGTCGGCGCCGGCGGCAGCGACCGCTTCGGGGCTGGTCAGCGGGTACATCTTCATCGCGCCGGCGACCAGCGGCACGTTGTCGACCACCGCCGAGAGCAGGCCGATGGCGTAGTTGATGGCGTAGACGTTGCCCAGACCCTCGCGCAGCAGGCTGGCGACCTGGGTCAGGTGGCCGGCGGTGGCCAGGCTGGACACCGCGAGCAGGATGCCGAGGAAGAACAGCACGCTGGCGGAGTCGACGCGGCGCAGCACGCCGACCACCGACAGCGGGTGCTTGTCCTCGTCGTTCTTGCCGCGGTGGATCACCTCGGTGGCCACCCAGAGCACGCCGAGGCCGAACAGGATGCCCATGTACGGCGGCAGGTGGGTGACGGTCTTGAACACCGGCACGAACAGCAGCGAGCCGAGGCCGAGGATCAGCACCAGGTTACGTTCGAAATCGGTGGTCGGGTTGCGCCGGCCCTCGGCGGTCTCGCGCAGGCGCGGGCGCGGCGCCTCGCCCTTGAGACGGAAGCTGAGCAGCAGCAGCGGCACCAGCAGGCACACCAGACTGGGCAGGAACAGGCCGGTGATCACCCCGGTGGCGCTGATCTGGCTGCCGATCCACAGCATGGTGGTGGTCACGTCGCCGATCGGCGACCAGGCGCCGCCGGCGTTGGCGGCGATCACCACGATGCCGACGTACAGCCAGCGCTCCGGACGGCCGCGCACCAGCTTGCGCAGCAGCGAGACCATGACGATGGTGGTGGTCAGGTTGTCCAGCACCGCGGAAAGGAAGAAGGTGATCAGGCCGACGATCCACAACAGGTGCACGCGCTTGCGGGTCTGGATGCGGTCGGTGATGACCTTGAAGCCTTCGTGGGAGTCGATCAGCTCGACGATGGTCATGGCGCCGAGCAGGAAGAACAGGATCTCGGCGATCTCGCCGAGGTGGTGGCGCAGCTCGCCGACCACGCCGTGGCCGGCCGCCTCGCCCGCGGGCAGGATGCTGTCGGCGCCCATCACCAGGGCGGTCCAGCACAGCACGGCGGTGAGGATGGCCGAGGCGGCCTTGTCGATTTTCAGCGGGTGTTCGAGGGCGATGCAGAGGTAGCCGACGACGAAGATCAGGGCCATCCAGGCGTACATGGGCGAAATTCCGGTTGGTCAGTGGACGGATTGTTGTTTTGTTTTCGCAACTGGCGGCGGAGCATGCCTGATCGCGGGGGGCGCTGAAAAGCGCCGCTCTGTCGCAGCGGGCAGAAAAAAGGCCCGGCACCTGACGGTGGCGGGCCTTTTTCCGGGAGGCGCGGTTTAGAGCGCGGCGATGCGCGCGCGCTGCTCGGCCAGCTTGGCCAGCGCCTGCTCGGCCTCGGCCAGCTTGGCGCGCTCCTTGTCCAGCACCTCGGCCGGGGCCTTGGCGACGAAGCCCTCGTTGGCCAGCTTGCCGCCGACACGCTTGACCTCGCCCTCCAGGCGCTGCAGCTCCTTGTCCAGGCGCGCCAGCTCGGCGTCCTTGTCGATCAGCCCGGCCATCGGCACCAGCACTTCCATCTCGCCGACCAGCGCGGTGGCGGCCAGCGGCGCTTCCTCGCCGGTGGCGAGCACGCGCACCGACTCCAGCTTGGCCAGCTTGGCCAGCAGCGGCTCGAAGGCGGCCAGGCGGCGCTGATCCTCGTCACTGGCGTTGGCCAGCACCACGTCGATGCGCTTGGCCATGGAGATCTTCATCTCGCCGCGGATCTGCCGCACGCCGAGCATCAGCTGCTTGACCCACTCGATGTCGGCCTCGGCCGCCGCGTCGATGCGCTCCTCGGCGGCCACCGGCCAGGGTTGCAGCATCAGGGTCGGGCCGCTCTTGCCGGCCAGGGCCTTGATGCGCTGCCAGATTTCCTCGGTGATGAACGGCATGAACGGGTGGGCCAGGCGCAGGATGACCTCCAGCACGCGCACCAGGGTGCGGCGGGTGCCGCGCTGGCGTTCGACGCTGGCGGTCTCGTCCCACAGCACCGGCTTGACCAGCTCCAGGTACCAGGCGCAGTACTCGTCCCAGACGAATTCGTAGAGCGACTGCGCGGCCAGGTCGAAGCGGAACTGGTCGAGGTGACGGGTGACGTCCTGCTCGCAGCGCTGCAGGGCGGAGATGATCCAGCGGTCGACCGGCGACAGCTCGACGGGTTCGTCGCCCGCGCCGCAGTCCTTGCCGTCGGTGTTCTCCAGCACGAAGTTGGTGGCGTTCCACAGCTTGTTGCAGAAGTTGCGGTAGCCCTCGACGCGACCCATGTCGAACTTGATGTCGCGGCCGGTGGAGGCCAGCGAGCAGAAGGTGAAGCGCAGGGCGTCGGTGCCGTAGCTGGCGATGCCCTCGGGGAACTCGGCGCGGGTCTGCTTGGCGATCTTCTCGGCCAGCTTGGGCTGCATCATGCCGCTGGTGCGCTTGGCCACCAGGGTTTCCAGGTCGATGCCGTCGACGATGTCCAGCGGGTCGAGCACGTTGCCCTTGGACTTGGACATCTTGTGGCCCTGGCCGTCGCGCACCAGGCCGTGGACGTAGACGGTCTTGAACGGGATCTGCCCGGTCAGGTGCAGGCTCATCATGATCATCCGGGCGACCCAGAAGAAGATGATGTCGAAGCCGGTGACCAGCACGTCGGTGGGGTGGAAGGTCTTCAGGAAGTCGGTCTGCTCCGGCCAGCCGAGGGTCGAGAAGGTCCACAGGCCCGAGCTGAACCAGGTGTCCAGCACGTCCTCGTCCTGGGTCAGGGCGATGTCGCCGAGGTTGTGCTTGGCGCGCACTTCCGCCTCGTCGCGGCCGACGTAGACGTTGCCGGCCTCGTCGTACCAGGCCGGGATGCGGTGGCCCCACCACAGCTGGCGGCTGATGCACCAGTCCTGGATGTCGCGCATCCAGCTGAAGTACATGTTCTCGTACTGCTTGGGCACGAACTGGATGGAGCCGTCCTCCACCGCGGCGATGGCCTTCTCGGCCAGCGGCTTGGTGGAGACGTACCACTGGTCGGTCAGCCACGGCTCGATGACCACGCCGGAGCGGTCGCCCTTGGGCACCTTGAGCGCGTGCTCGTCGATCTTCTCCAGCAGGCCCAGCGCGTCGAAGGCGGCGACGATCTGCTTGCGCGCCTCGAAGCGGTCGAGGCCGGCGAACTGCGCCGGCAGGGCGGCGTCGAATTCGGCGTTGACGCTGCCGTCGAGGTTGAACACCTGAGCGCTGGCGAGGATCGCGGCGTTCTTGTCGAGCACGTTGATCAGCGGCAGGTTGTGGCGCTTGCCGACCTCGTAGTCGTTGAAGTCGTGGGCCGGGGTGATCTTCACGCAGCCGGTGCCGAACTCGGGGTCGCAGTAGTCGTCGCCGACGATGGGGATGCGCCGGCCGACCAGGGGCAGCTCGACGAACTGGCCGATCAGCGCCTTGTAGCGCTCGTCCTCGGGATGCACGGCAACCGCGGAGTCGCCGAGCATGGTTTCCGGGCGGGTGGTGGCGACGATCAGGTAGTCCTTGCCGTCGGCGGTCTTGGCGCCGTCAGCCAGCGGGTAGCGCAGGTTCCACAGGCTGCCCTTCTCGTCGTGGTTCTCCACTTCCAGATCGGAGATCGCGGTGTGCAGCTTCGGGTCCCAGTTGACCAGGCGCTTGCCGCGGTAGATCAGGCCGTCCTCGTGCAGGCGCACGAAGGCTTCCTTGACCGCCTCGGACAGGCCGTCGTCCATGGTGAAGCGCTCGCGCGACCAGTCCACCGAGGAGCCGAGGCGACGGATCTGGCGGGTGATGGTGCCGCCGGACTCTTCCTTCCACTCCCAGACCTTCTCCAGGAACTTCTCGCGGCCGAGGTCGTGGCGCGACAGGTTCTGCGCGGCCAGCTGGCGCTCCACCACCATCTGGGTGGCGATGCCGGCGTGGTCGGTGCCCGGCTGCCACAGGGTGTTGCGGCCCTGCATGCGGCGGAAGCGGATCAGCGCGTCCATGATCGCGTTGTTGAAGCCGTGGCCCATGTGCAGGCTGCCGGTGACGTTCGGCGGCGGCAGGGCGATGGTGTAGGACTCGCCGGAACCTTGCGGCGCGAAGTAGTTCTTCGCCTCCCACTCGGCGTACCAGCGGGATTCGATTTCGTGGGGTTGGTAGGTCTTGTCCATGCGCGGCGGGACCCTTGCGGCAGCTGATCGGAAAACCGCGAAGTATAACGGGGATCGGCGCGGCGGCGTAGGGCGGGCGTCGGCGGCAGGTCGGTGCAGGGGGAGGGTGGACCGGGCCCAGCCGCAGCTGGGCAGCGCTGGACAGGCTGCGCGAGTGTTTCGGGCGGCCTGATGGGCTCAGCGCCGGCCGGCGCGGAGGATCTTGCTCAGGTGGTCTTCCAGGCGACGGTGCAGCTCGGCCTCGATCTGCAGCATGTAGTCGTCGATCACTTCCTGCATGATCAGCCGCGCGGCGGCCTGCAGCTCGCGCTCGATCTGCGCCATCGGCATGGCCTCGTCGCTGGCCGCAGCCGGGCGACTGACCGGCGCTGGCGCGAGCGGCGGCGCGAGGGGCGCCGGCGGCAGTTCGACCGGCTGGGGAGCGGCCTGCAGCGGCGCCTGCTCGAGCTGTTCGGCGAGCTGCGGCTCGAGGGGCAGCGGCTCCTGCAGCAACGGAATGGCCGGCTCGCCGACCGTCTCGGTCAGCAACGGCAGTTCGTCGTTGATCAGGTCGGGCCAGGCGGCGGTTTTCGGTGGCGTGTCCATCGGTGGCTCGTGACGTTACAGGTGCAGATGCTGGGGAGCATAGCCGCGTTCGCGGTAGAAGCGGTAACTGGCGCGCAGGGCGTCGCGGGTCTGCGGGTCCTGGTTGACCACCTCGGCGATGCGCGCGAAGCGCTCGAAGAACGCCGGCACCGTGCTGGCCAGATTGATCAACAGGCCCTGCTCGCCGCCGGCGTCGGCGCCCCAGGCCAGCAGCAGCGGTGCGTCTGCACCGTCGCCGGCCAGCTGGTGGGGCACGAAGCTGGCCTGGGCGAAGCTCCACAGCCGTTCGTCGAGCGCCTCGGCCTGCGCCTGGTCCTGGCAGTTCAGGTAGATGCGGTGTCCCTCGCGCCAGGCCTTGGCGGCAAGGCGGCAGGCGTAAGTCAGGCGCTCGCCGGGGTCGCTGCCCGGCAGGATGTAGAAGTCGATGCGCTTCATCGCTCGGTGCCGGCCGGCGCGCGGGCCGGCCGGTCAGCTCTCACTTGCAGCGTTCCAGGAGGAACTGGCTGAGCAGCGGCACCGGACGACCGGTGGCGCCCTTGTCCTTGCCGCCGCTGATCCAGGCGGTGCCGGCGATGTCCAGGTGCGCCCAGTGGAACTGCTTGGCGAAGCGCGACAGGAAGCAGGCGGCGGTGATGGTGCCGGCCTTCGGCCCGCCGATGTTGGCGATGTCGGCGAACGGGCTGTCCAGCTGCTCCTGGTACTCGTCGAACAGCGGCAGCTGCCAGGCGCGGTCGGCGGCGTGCTCGCCGGCCTTGAGGATCTGTCGGATCAGCGCGTCGTTGTTGCCCAGCAGGCCGGAGGTCTGGCTGCCCAGGGCGGTGATGCAGGCGCCGGTGAGGGTGGCGACGTCGATCACCGCCTGCGGCTGGAAGCGCTCGGCGTAGGTCAGGGTATCGCACAGCACCAGCCGGCCTTCGGCGTCGGTGTTGAGGATCTCCACGGTCTGCCCGCTCATGGTGGTGACGATGTCGCCGGGGCGGGTGGCGCCGCCGCTGGGCATGTTCTCGGCGCAGGCCAAGAGGCCGACCACGTTGAGCGGCAGCTGCATCTCGACCAGGGCGCGGAAGGTGCCGAGCACGCTGGCGGCGCCGCACATGTCGTACTTCATCTCGTCCATGCCCAGGCCCGGCTTGAGGCTGATGCCGCCGGTGTCGAAGGTGATGCCCTTGCCGACCAGCACGAAGGGCTGCTCGTCCTTCTTGCCACCCTTGTACTCGAGGACGATCAGTCGCGGCGGCTGCTCGCTGCCCTGGGCCACGGCGAGGAAGGCGCCCATGCCCAGCTCCTTGAGCTTCTTCTCGTTGAGCACCTCGACCGCCAGGCTCTTGTACTGCTTGGCCAGGCTCTTGGCCTCCTCGGCGAGGAAGCTCGGGTGGCACAGGTTCGGCGGCAGGTTGCCCAGATCGCGGGTCAGCGCCATGCCGTTGGCGATCGCCTGGGCGTGGGCGGCGCCGCGTTCGGTTTCGGCGATCTCGGTGTCCTCGACCAGCAGGGTGATCTTCTTCAGCGCCGGCGCCGGCGCCTTCTCGCTCTTGAAGCGGTCGAACACGTAGCGGCCGTCGGCCAGCACCTCGACCAGCAGGCGGGTGCGCGCGTACAGGTCGCGGCCCTTGACCATCAGCTCGCCGAGGGTCAGCGCGGCGTCAGCGCCGCCGAGGGTCTTGAGCACGCCGAGGGTGGCGGAAACTACCTTGCGGAAGTTGCGGTCAGACAGCTCGCGCTCCTTGCCGCAACCGACCAGCAGGATGCGCTCGGCCTTGACCCCCGCCAGGCCGTGCAGCAGCAGGGTCTGGCCGAGCTTGCCCTCCAGGTCGCCGCGCTTGAGCAGCGCGCTCAGGGCACCCTCGCTGGCGCTGTCGACCGCGCGGGCGGCGGCGCCGAGCTTGCGGCCCTCGCCGACGGCGAGCACCAGGGTGGCGGTTTTCAGGGTTTCCGGACGGGCACTCTTGACGAGGAATTGCATGGGCGGGGGTCCCCAAGACAAACAGGCGGGTTTGCAGGATAATGCCGGCCACTTTTTTCACGGTCTCGAAGCCGCTGCAGCCAGCGCAGATGCGGCTAGTTTGAGCGTTGCGCCCCGAGCCTGACAACCCTGGAGTCGTCCCGGTTTGATCATCTTCCGTTATCTGTCCCGCGAAGTGCTGGTGACCCTCAGTGCGGTGAGCGCCGTGCTGCTGGTGATCATCATGAGCGGGCGCTTCATCAAGTATCTGGCCCAGGCGGCCCAGGGTCTGCTCGATCCGGGTGTGCTGTTCATGATCATGGGCTTTCGCCTGCCCGGCTTCCTGCAGCTGATCCTGCCCTTGGGCCTGTTCCTCGGCATCCTGCTGGCTTACGGCCGCCTGTATCTCGAGTCGGAGATGAGCGTGCTGTCGGCCGCCGGCATGAGCCGCCAGCGCCTGCTCGCCTACACCCTGGCGCCGGCCGCGCTGGTGGCGGCGCTGGTGGCCTGGCTGAGCCTGTCGCTGGCTCCACTGGGAGTGACCCGCGTCGAGCAGATCCTCAACAGCCAGGACGCCCTCACCGAGTTCGACACCCTGGTGCCGGGGCGCTTCCAGGCGCTGAAGAGCGGCTCGCGGGTCACCTACAGCGAACGCCTGTCCGCCGACGGCCGCGAGCTGGGCGGGGTGTTCATCTCCGAGCTGCGCCTGTCGCGCGACGGCGACAAGCAGCGCGGCATCAGCGTGCTGGTGGCCGAGAAGGGCCGCCAGGAGATCCGCCCCGACGGCAGCCGCTACCTGATCCTCGAGAACGGCTACCGCTACGACGGCCAGCCCGGCCAGCCCGACTACCGGGCGATCCAGTACGACCGCTACGGCGTGCTGCTGCCCAAGCCGGAGGTGGCCGGCGAGCTGAACGAGCGCGAGGGCATCCCCACCGCCGAGCTGGTCGGCAGCAAGAATCTGCGCCACCAGGCCGAGCTGCAGTGGCGGCTGTCGATCCCGCTGCTGGTGTTCGTGGTCACCGTGCTGGCCGTGCCGCTGGCGCGGGTCAATCCGCGCCAGGGCCGCTTCCTCAAGCTGCTGCCGGCGATCCTCCTGTACATGTCCTACCTGGCTCTGCTGATCGCCATGCGCGGCCAGCTGGAGAAGGGTCGCCTGCCGGTGGCGCTGGGCCTGTGGTGGGTGCACGGGCTGTTCTTCGCCATCGGCCTGCTGTTGCTGTACTGGGAGCCGCTGCGGCTGAAGTGGACGGCGCGCCGCGCCCGCAAGGAGGCCGCCCGTGGTCAGGCTTGATCGTTACATCGGTACCAGCGTGTTCCTCAGCATCCTCGCGGTGCTGGGGGTGATCGTCGGCCTGGCCCTGCTGTTCGCCTTCATCGACGAGCTGGGCGACCTGGGTGGCGAGTACGGCGTGCTCGAGGCCGCCCGTTACGTCCTGCTGACGATTCCGGCGCAGATTCACGAACTGCTGCCGATGGCGGCGCTGATCGGCTGTCTGATCGGTCTGGGCACCCTGGCCAGCAGCAGCGAGCTGACCATCATGCGCGCCGCCGGCGTGTCGCTGGCGCGCATCGTCTGGGCGGTGATGAAGCCGCTGCTGGTGCTGATGCTGGTCGGCGTGCTGATCGGCGAGTACGTCGCCCCGGTCACCGAGAACCTGGCGCAGAGCGGTCGCTCGCTGGCCCAGGGCGGTGGCGAGGCGCAGAGCACCAAGCGCGGCCTGTGGCACCGCCAGGGCGAGGAGTACGTGCACATCAACTCGGTGCAGCCCAATGGCGTGCTGCTCGGCGTCACCCGCTACCGCTTCGACGGCGAGCGCCGCCTGCAGAGCGCCAGCTTCGCCCGCCGCGCGCGCTACCAGGAAGACCACTGGCAGCTGGAGAACGTGACCACCACCCTGCTGTTCGCCGACCGCAGCGAGCAGGTCCGCCAGGCCGAGGAGCGCTGGGACGTCGAGCTCAGCCCCGAGCTGCTCGGCACCGTGGTGGTCGAACCCGATGCGCTGTCGATGACCGGGTTGTGGCGCTATATCCACTACCTTGGCGAGCAGGGCCTGAACAACAGCCAGTACTGGCTGGCGTTCTGGACCAAGGTGCTGCAGCCGCTGGTCACCGCCACCCTGGTACTGCTGGCGATCTCCTTCATCTTCGGCCCGCTGCGCTCGGTCACCCTCGGCCAGCGCATCTTCACCGGCGTGCTGGTCGGCTTCGTGTTCCGCATCGCCCAGGACCTGCTCGGCCCCTCCAGCCTGGTGTTCGGCTTCTCGCCGCTGCTGGCCGTGCTGGTGCCGGCGGGGATCTGCGCGCTGGCGGGCCTGTGGATGCTGCGCCGGGCCGGCTGAACCGGACACCACGCTGCACCCCCGGGGCCGGCCTTTGCCGGCCCTGTTCATTTCCGCGTCTGGAAATAGCGGCCCAGCAGGTCGGGGTCGTCGAAATGCGCCTCGCCTATGAAGGCCGTGGCGTGTCGTCCCCACTGGCGCATGGCGCCCGGCGAAACCACCCCCGCCGGCCACAGCAGCCAGCGCTCCAGACGCTGGCTGCCGGGCACCAGGCCGTGGACGTCGTAGAGGCTGCGCCGTCCGGCCGGATGGGCCAGGCTGCGCAGTTCGTCCAGTTCGGCCAGGCGATAGCGGTGGATGGGGTAGGGCGCCCGGCGTCCGTCCACCCACAGCAGCGCGTGGTCGTTGCCGCGTAGCCACAGGGTCGCCGCGCGGTTGCCGGCTTGCGCCAGGCGCCGGGCCAGGCGCTGCTCCGCGTCCGCCGGCTGGCGAAACTGCAGCGGCGAGTCGGCCGGCAGGAAGAACGCGTGCCAGCAGCCGCACGGATGGATGGCGTCGTACAGCAGGGCAGCGCCGTGCGCGTCCAGGGTCACCCGCCAGAGCATGCCGTCCAGTTCGCCGGCGTAGATGTCCAGCGGGCCGTCCGCCGGGCGCGCGCTGAACCACCACTGGTAGACCAGCTGCAGGTGCCAGCGACCCTCCAGGCGGCTCCAGCCGTGGTGGCGGTAGAGCACGGGGCGCCGGTCGAAGCCGCGCCGGCCGCGGGCGTCGATCCGCGGCGTGCCGGGACGGTCGGCGCTGCTCCGCGCGGCGATGCGCAGCTCCGGAGCATGACGGGCGAACAGGGCGTCGAGCTGTGCGGCATCGGCCCGGGGCAGGCCGAGGGCATCCGGATGCAGCGTCAGTGCCCGCTCCGCGAGCGGGGCAGGCGCCAGCCGGTAGCTGAGCCAGGCGGCGCTGTCCGCCGGCGCCCGTTGCGCCGCCGCCTCGCGCTGCCAGGCGGCGATGCGGTTGCGGTAGAACGGGCGCAGCAGCGGGTAGAGACCGAGGACGCGCGCCCACGGCCGATAGGCGCTGGGGACCCGGGCGGCGACAATGGCGCGGGCGAAGGCCGACGGATCCTGCGCCAGCCTGGCGATCTGGCGCTGGCGGCAGCTTGCCAGGCGAGCCTCATCCGGCAGGCCGCCCGGGCGGCCGGGCGGCAGGTTGCCGCGCTCGATGGCGCTGGCCGCGCGGTCGTTGTCGGCCAGGTAGTGCAGCCATAGTCGGCGTGTCGCCGGGCTGCTCGCGGCCCGGGGGCCGAGCGCGGCCAGCACGCGGTCGCTGCGCAGGCCGGGGAAGCCGGCAAGCCGGTGGAACTGGGCGTCGCGCACTGCGGCGGTGGCGCTCGCGAAACGGGCGAAGGCCTGGCTGCAGTCATCCTCGGGCGGCGCCGGAAGCGCGGCGCAGCCTGCCAGCACCGCGGCGCTCAGGATGGCCGCCGAGTAGATCGAACTGCGACTGCGGAAACCCATGCCGGGCCCTCATGGCGGGCGTCCGTGCGAGGGTTGCGTGCGGGCAAGGCCGTGCCCGCCCTTGCAGTCTAGTGGAGTGCGCTCAGCCCTTCTTGCGCTTGGGCAGCTGCACCACCACGCTTTCCGAGTAGCGGTCGTGCCAGGTCAGACGGTCCTTGTCCCACAGCATCCACAGGTAGCCGAGGCCGCCGGCAAGCAGGGAGATGGGGGCGATGAAGAAGCGCAGCAGCGCCTGCCACAGGTCGACGGCGCTGCCGTCGCGGTTCTGGATGCGCACGCCCCACACCTGCATGCCGAGGGTCTGGCCGTTGTGGGTCCAGAACTTGGCGAAGAAGGCGAACAGGCTGACCAGCACCAGGCTGGCGAGGATCGGGTCGTTGTCGAGCGCACCGGACTGGGACAGCGCCAGCAGCTCCTCGCCGCTGTAGATCAGGCGCAGGATGCCCTGCTGGTAGAGCAGGCCGACCACCATGACCAGGGCCACGCAGAGCAGGAAGTCGTAGAACATCGCTGCCAGGCGGCGGATCAGGCTGGCGCGGGGAAAGTCGCCCTGCGGGCGCAGCTGGTGTCTGGACATGGCGGGCTCGCTTGCAAAGGGTGCAGGCGTAAAAAAACCCGCCGGAGCGGGTTTCTCTACTATGTGGTGCCCCGAAAGAGACTCGAACTCTTACGCTGTTGCCAGCGGCGGATTTTGAATCCGCTGCGTCTACCGATTCCGCCATCGAGGCAATGGCCGCGGAGTATAGGGTTGGCGCGACGGGCGGTCAATCGACCGTTGCGCCAACCCCGGGCTCCGCCGGGTCGAGGCGGATCAGGCCTCGATCAGTTCACCTTGGGCGGCGGCGGCTTTCTGCGCAGCCTGGCTGGCGGCCTGCAGGGCGGTGAGGGCGATGGTGAAGACGATGTCGTCCACCAGCGCGCCGCGCGACAGGTCGTTCACCGGCTTGGCCAGGCCCTGCAGCATCGGGCCGACGCTCAGGCAGCTGGCGTTGCGCTGCACCGCCTTGTAGGTGGTGTTGCCGGTGTTGAGGTCGGGGAACACGAACACGGTGGCCTGCCCGGCGACCTTGCTGTTCGGCGCCTTCTGCTTGCCGACGCTGAGCACCGAGGCGGCGTCGTACTGCAGCGGACCATCGATCGGCAGCTGCGGGGCGCGCTCTTGGGCGATGCGGGTGGCCTCGGCGACCTTCTCCACCTCGGCGCCGGCACCGGAGGTACCGGTGGAGTAGCTGATCATCGCCACGCGCGGGTTGACGCCCAGGGCCACGGCGGACTCGGCGCTCTGCAGGGCGATCTCGGCCAGTTCGGTGGCGCTGGGGTTAGGGTTGACCGCGCAGTCGCCGTAGACCAGCACCTGGTCGGGCAGCAGCATGAAGAACACCGAGGACACCAGGTTGTAGCCCGGCGCGGTCTTGATCAGCTGCAGGGCCGGGCGGATGGTGTTGGCGGTGGTGTGCACGGCGCCGGAGACCAGGCCGTCGACCTCGTCGAGGGCCAGCATCATGGTGCCGATCACCACGGTGTCCTTGAGCTGCTCGCGGGCCTGCTCGGGGGTGAGGCCCTTGGACTTGCGCAGTTCGCACATCGGTGCGACGTAACGCTCGGCGATCACCTCCGGATCGAGGATCTCCAGGCCGGCCGGCAGGTTGATGCCCTGCTCGCGGGCCACTGCCGCCACCGCTTCCGGCTTGGCCAGCAGCACGCAGCGGGCGATGCCGCGCTCCTGGCAGATGGCCGCGGCGCGCACGGTGCGCGGCTCGTCGCCTTCCGGCAGGACGATGCGCTTGTCGGCGTCCTGGGCACGCTTGACCAGCTGGTAGCGGAACGCCGCCGGCGACATGCGCAGCTCGCGCGGCAGGCTGCAGCGGGTGTGCAGGTATTCCGGATGCAGGTGCTGGGCGATGAAGTCGGTGACGCGGCTGGCGCGCTCGATGTCGTCGGCCGGGGTTTCCTTGTTCAGGCCGGACAGATTGCTGGCGGTCTCGAACGAGCCGGTGTCGACGCCGAGCACCGGCAGGCCGCCGTCCAGCGCCGCCTTGCACAGGTCGAGGACGCGCTGGTCCGGGCCGAAGTCGCCGGTCAGCAGCAGGCCGGCCAGCTTGATGCCGTTGAGCGAGGCCAGGCAGGCGGCGAGGATGATGTCGTCGCGGTCGCCCGGGGTCACCACCAGCACGCCCGGCTGCAGCAGCTGGACCATGTTCGGCACGGTGCGTGCGCAGAGGATGATCTTGCCGACGCGGCGCTGTTCGGCTTCGCCGGCGTTCAGCACGCGGGCGCCGAGGGCTTCGGCGATGTCGCGGGTGCGCAGGGCATTGAGCTCCTCGGCGAACGGCACGGCGCCGAGCAGCTGGAAGGTTTCGCTGCCCAGCAGCGGCAGCTGCTGCTTGAGGCTGTCGACGAAGGCCGGCACGCCGTCGTCGCTCTTGACCTTGTTGAGGATGGTGCCGAGTACCTTGGGATCCTTGGCGCCGCCGAACAGCTGGGCCTGGATCTCGATGCGTTCGGCCATCTGCTTGAGGCTGTCGCTGCCCTGGGCGGCGACCAGGATCACCTCGGCGTCCAGGCTCTTGGCCAGCTGGGCATTGATGCGCGCGGCGTAATCGGAGTCGCGGGTGGGCACCATGCCCTCGACGATCACCACGTCCTTGCCGGCGGCGGCCTGCTGGAAGCGGCTGACCACCTCCTCGAGCAGCAGGTCCAGCTCGCCGTCGGCCAGCTGGCGCTCGACCTGGGCCAGCGGCAGCGGCTCGGGGCTGTCCAGTTGCAGGGTGCGTTCGACCAGCAGGCAGGAACGCTCGCGGCCCTGGTCGGCGGGGAAGGGCTGGGCGATCGGCTTGAAGAAGCCGACCTTGAGGCCGGTGTTCTCGAGGGCGCGGATCAGGCCGAGGCTGACGGAGTTGAGTCCACCGCCGAAGCCGGTGGGGGCGAGGAACAGAGTGTGCATGGTTTCTCCTTGGGGGAGCTGGGTGCTCAGACTCTAGAAAGCGTGATTCGGGCGCAGGCCAGCAAGACGAAACCCGACGCCGGGACGGCAGTCGGGTTTCGCTGGGTGGTCACGCTCCGCTCTGCATGCGCAGTCGGCTGGCTCAGGCGTCGAGCAGCGCGAGGGTGTCCAGGGCGATCTGGCGCTCCTCGTTGGTCGGCACGACCATGATGCGCGGGCTGCCTTCGGCCTGGATTTCGCCGGCCACGCCGCGGGTGCAGCGGGCGTTGGCGTCGGCGTCGACCTTGAAGCCGAGCAGCTTGAGGTGGTCCAGGGTGCGCTCGCGGACCACGGCGGAGTTCTCGCCGATGCCACCGGTGAACACCAGGCCGTCGAGGCGCGGCAGGGCGCAGCCCATGGCGGCCAGCGACTTGGCCAGGCGGTAGCAGAACACCTCGAAGGCCAGCATGGCGCCCGGGTGGCCGGCCTGGCGGGCTTCGGTCAGGGTGCGCATGTCGTTGGACAGGCCGGACAGGCCCTTCAGGCCGCTCTCCTTGTTGAGCATGGCGTCGATCTTGGCCAGATCCCAGCCCAGGGTGTTGTGCAGGAAGTTGTGCAGGCTGGGGTCGACGTCGCCGCTGCGGGTGCCCATCACCAGACCTTCCAGCGGGGTCAGGCCCATGCTGGTGTCGCGGCTCTCGCCGTTGACCACGGCGCAGGTGGAGCAGCCGTTGCCCAGGTGGGCGACCAGCCAGCTGCTGTTCTCCACCGGCAGGCCGGCCAGTTCGGCGGCGCGCTTGCTGACATAGCGGTGGCTGGTGCCATGGAAGCCGTAGCGGCGGACACCGTATTCCTTGTAGAGGAGGTCCGGCACGGCGTAGCGGTAGGCGTGCTCCGGCATGCTCTGGTGGAAGGCGGTGTCGAACACGCCGACCTGCGGCAGCTGGGGGAACAGGTTCATGGCGGCATGGATGCCGCTCAGGTTCGCCGGGTTGTGCAGCGGTGCCAGCTGGATGTTGGCCTCGATGCCGGCCAGGGTGTCATCGTTGAGCAGGGTGGAGGCGAAGAACTTCTCGCCGCCATGCACCACGCGGTGACCGATGCCGTCCAGATGGCCGCCGGCGGCTTCCTCGACGCGCGGCAGGATCTGGGCGAGAGCCGCCTGGTGGTCGGCATCCGGGACGCTCACGCTTTCCTTGCCGTTGGCGTTCTCGAAGTGGATGACGGCTTCCGGGCTGCCGAGGCGCTCGGCCAGGCCCTGCAGCGGGAAGCTGCTCTGCGCCTCGTTCACCAGGGCGAACTTGATGGACGAGCTACCGCAGTTGATCACCAGAATGTTGCGGGCGGACATGAGGGCTCCTGAAATCGTGTCGCGAGGAGACCACGCACGCGCGACGGTCACCTCAAGTTAACTTTTTATGGTTGGGGTGCCCGGCGTTCTTGTGGAACATGGACTGATCAGGGATGTCGTTATCCTGACATGTGGGGTTTATACCCGCCGTTCTTCTTTAGTCGAATCAAAACCCCCGACAAGTAGGGGATATTCCGGGCGCTCGGCGGGCCCCGTCGCGTGGCGGCTGCAGCGCATTTCCGGTAAGCTGTGCGGCCTTTCGAGAGTCCCCCGATGCGTGTTGCAGACTTCCATTTCGAGCTTCCCGATCAGCTGATCGCGCGCCATCCGCTGGCCGAGCGCCGCGCCAGCCGCCTGCTGGTGCTGGACGGCCCGAGCGGCGAACTCAGCCACCGGCAGTTTCCCGACCTGCTGGGCTACCTGCGCCCCGGCGACCTGATGGTGTTCAACGACACCCGGGTGATACCCGCGCGGCTGTTCGGCCAGAAGGCCTCCGGCGGCCGCCTGGAGATCCTCGTCGAGCGCCTGCTCGACAGCCATCGCGTGCTGGCCCACGTGCGCGCCAGCAAGTCGCCCAAGCCGGGCAGCCTGATCCACATCGACGGCGGCGGCGCCGCCGAGATGCTGGCGCGCCATGACGCGCTGTTCGAGTTGCGCTTCGCCGAGCCGGCGCTCGAGCTGCTCGAGCGCGTCGGCCACATGCCGCTGCCGCCGTACATCGACCGTCCCGACGAGGCGGCCGACCGCGAGCGCTACCAGACCGTCTACTCCGACAAGGGCAAGGCCGGGGCGGTGGCCGCGCCCACCGCCGGACTGCACTTCGACGACGCGCTGCTCGCCGCGATCCGCGCCAAGGGCGTCGACACCGCCTTCGTCACCCTGCACGTCGGTGCCGGCACCTTCCAGCCGGTGCGCGTCGAGCGCATCGAGGACCACCACATGCACAGCGAGTGGCTGCAGGTCGGCCAGGACGTGGTGGATGCGGTGGCGGCCTGCCGGGCGCGTGGCGGCCGGGTGATCGCGGTGGGCACCACCAGCGTGCGCTCGCTGGAGTCGGCGGCGCGCGACGGGGTGCTCAAGCCGTTCAGCGGCGACACCGACATCTTCCTCTACCCGGGGCGGCCGTTCCATGTGGTCGACGCCCTGGTCACCAACTTCCACCTGCCCGAGTCGACCCTGCTGATGCTGGTCTCGGCCTTCGCCGGCTACCCGGAAACCATGGCCGCCTACCGTGCGGCGGTGGCCGAGGGCTACCGCTTCTTCAGCTACGGCGACGCCATGTTCATCACCCGCAATCCCGCCCCGCGCGGCCCCGAGGAAACCCCATGAGTCACATGTCCTTCGAGCTGCTGGTCACCGACGGCAAGGCCCGTCGCGGTCGCCTGACCTTCCCCCGCGGGGTGGTCGAGACGCCGGCGTTCATGCCGGTGGGCACCTACGGCACGGTCAAGGGCATGCTGCCGCGCGACGTCGAGGCGATCGGCGCGCAGATCATCCTCGGCAACACCTTCCACCTGTGGCTGCGGCCGGGCACCGAGGTGATCAAGAAGCACGGCGACCTGCACGACTTCATGCAGTGGCACGGGCCGATCCTCACCGACTCCGGCGGCTTCCAGGTGTTCAGCCTCGGCGCGATGCGCAAGATCAAGGAGGAGGGGGTGTACTTCTCCTCGCCGGTGGACGGCGCCAAGGTGTTCATGGGGCCCGAGGAGTCGATGCAGGTGCAGCGCGACCTCGGTTCGGACATCGTGATGATCTTCGACGAGTGCACGCCCTATCCGGCCGACGTCGATACCGCGCGGCGCTCCATGGAACTCTCGCTGCGCTGGGCGAAGCGCTCGAAGATCGCCCACGAGGGCAATCCGGCGGCGCTGTTCGGCATCGTCCAGGGCGGCATGCACGAGGACCTGCGCCTGCGCTCGCTGGAGGGTCTGCTGGAGATCGGCTTCGACGGCCTGGCCATCGGCGGCCTGTCGGTGGGCGAGCCCAAGGAGGACATGATCCGCATCCTCGATTTCCTGCCGCCGCAGCTGCCGGCTGACAAGCCGCGCTACCTGATGGGCGTCGGCAAGCCGGAGGACCTGGTCGAGGGCGTGCGTCGTGGCGTCGACATGTTCGACTGCGTGATGCCGACGCGCAATGCGCGCAACGGCCACCTGTTCACCGAGACCGGGGTGATCAAGATCCGCAACGCCGTGCACAAGCACGACGATGCGCCGCTGGATCCGGCCTGCGACTGCTATACCTGTCGCAATTTCTCCCGCGCCTACCTGCATCATCTGGACAAGTGCGGCGAAATGCTGGGTAGCATGCTGAATACCATTCACAATTTGCGACATTATCAGCGCCTCATGGCTGGTTTGCGCGGCGCCATCGCCCAAGGTACATTGGCCGCCTTTGTCGCCGACTTCTATGCGCGCCGCGGCTTGCCCGTGCCGCCGCTGGACTGAATTTCCCCTTAGCAGATCTCGCAACAGGAGTAGTACATGAGCTTTCTGATCTCCGCCGCCCATGCCGCCGATGCCGCCGCTCCGGCCGGTGCCCCGCCGGGAGGCGAGTACGTGCAGTTCCTCATGCTGGCCGGCTTCGTGGTCATCTTCTACCTGCTGATCTGGCGTCCGCAGGCCAAGCGCGCCAAGGAGCACAAGAACCTGATCGGCGGCCTGCAGAAGGGTGACGAGGTGGTGACCTCCGGCGGCATCGCCGGCAAGGTGGTCAAGGTCGCCGACGACTTCGTGGTGCTCGAGGTCTCCGACACCGTCGAGCTGAAGATCCAGAAGATGGCCATCGCCGCCGCCCTGCCCAAGGGCACCCTGAAGGCCATCTGAGTTTTCTTCCTTCCTTACTCACGGGGCACGCAAGGTGCCCCGTGTTGCAAACGGGCTGTGTCATGCTCAACAAGTATCCCCTGTGGAAATATCTGCTGATCCTGGTGGTGCTCGGAGTCGGCTTCATCTATTCCGCACCCAACCTGTATCCCGACGATCCGGCTGTCCAGCTGACCGGTGCCAGCACCGCGCTGAAGGTCGGCCAGGCCGAGCTCGATCGCGCCGAGCAGGCGCTCAAGGACGCCGGCATCGCGGTCAAGGCCGGCAGCCTCGGTGACAAGGGTGCGCTGCTGCGCCTGACCCGCCAGGAAGACCAGCTGCCGGCCAAGGACGTGGTGCGCCGCGCCCTCGGTGACGACTACGTGGTCGCGCTGAACCTGGCGCAGACCACGCCGGAATGGCTGCGCCAGCTGGGCGCCAGCCCGATGAAGCTGGGTCTCGATCTTTCCGGCGGCGTGCACTTCCTCCTCGAGGTCGACATGGACAAGGCCGTGACGGCGCGTCTGAATGTCTACGAGGGTGAGGTGAAGAGCCTGCTGCGCAAGGAGCGCGTACGCTATCGCTCGCTGCCCGTGCAGGACGGCGCCATTCAGCTCGGCTTCACCGACGAGGCCGCCCTGGACGAGGCCGAGAGCCTGATCCGCAAGACCTACAACGAATTCGACCTGCAGCGTGGCGAGCGCAACGGCCTGCAGGTGTTGCGTCTGGCGCTGAGCCAGACCAAGCTCGCGGAAATCCGCGAGTACTCGATCAAGCAGAACCTCACCACCGTGCGCAACCGCGTCAACGAGCTGGGCGTCGCCGAGCCGCTGGTGCAGCGCCAGGGCGCCAGCCGCATCGTGGTCGAGCTGCCCGGCGTGCAGGACACCGCCGAGGCCAAGCGCATCCTCGGCAAGACCGCCAACCTGGAGTTCCGCCTGGCCGCCGACGCCGATGCCTCGCGCGCCAGCACCGAGACCTTCGAGTTCCGCGAGGAAGGGCGTCTGCCGGTGGAGCTGGAACGCAGCGTGATCATCACCGGTGACCAGGTCACCGACGCGCAGGCCAGCTTCGACGAGAACGGTCGCCCGCAGGTCAACATCCGCCTCGACGGCCGTGGTGGCGACCTGATGAACCGCGCCACCCGCAGCAACGTCGGCCGCAGCATGGCGGTGGTGTTCATCGAGCAGAAGCCGGTGACCCGCTACGTCAAGCAGACCGTCGATGGCGTGGAGAAGGAAGTCGCGGTTTCCGCGTTCAAGGAAGAGAAGAAGATCATCAGCCTGGCGACCATCCAGTCGCCGCTGGGCAACAGCTTCCGCATCACCGGTCTCGACGGTCCGGGCGAGTCCTCGGAACTGGCCCTGCTGCTGCGTGCCGGTGGTCTGGCCGCGCCGATGTACTTCGCCGAGGAGCGCACCATCGGCCCGAGCCTGGGTGCCGAGAACATCGAGCTGGGCATCCAGGCGGCGCTGTGGGGCTTCCTGTTCGTCGCCCTGTTCATCGTCGCCATCTACCGGTTCTTCGGCATCCTGGCCACCGTTGCCCTGGGCTTCAACATGGTGGTGCTGGTGGCGCTGATGTCGCTGCTCGGCGCCACCCTGACCCTGCCCGGTATCGCCGGCATCGTGCTGACCATGGGCATGGCGGTGGACGCCAACGTGCTGATCTTCTCCCGTATCCGCGAGGAGATCGCCAACGGCATGTCGATCCAGCGCGCCATCCACGAAGGCTTCGACCGCGCCTTCAGCGCGATCCTCGACGGCAACCTGACCACCCTGCTGGTCGGCGCCATCCTGTTCGCCATGGGTACCGGCCCGGTCAAGGGCTTCGCCGTGACCATGTCGCTGGGCATCATCACCTCGATGTTCACCGCGATCGTGGTGACCCGCGGCATGGTCAACCTGATGTTCGGTGGCCGCAACATCAAGAAGTTGTGGATCTGAGGACTGCGCACGATGAAACGCGTGATCAATTTCATGGGCATCCGGCACGTCGCCTTCGCGCTGACCGTGCTGCTGACCCTGGGCTCGCTGGCCAGTCTGGCGATCAAGGGGCTGAACTTCGGCCTCGACTTTACCGGCGGTACGCTGATCGAGCTGTCCTACGAGCAGCCGGCGCAGCTCGACAAGGTGCGCGGCCAGCTGCAGCAGGCCGGCTACGCGGAGGCGGTGGTGCAGAGCTTCGGCGCCAGCACCGACGTGCTGGTGCGCCTGCAGGGCGACGACCCGCAGCTGGGCAACCAGCTGGCCGAGGCGCTGCGCAAGGTCAGCGCCGACACGCCGTTCACCCTCAAGCGCGTCGAGTTCGTCGGTCCGCAGGTGGGTGAGGAACTGCGCGACCAGGGTGGCCTGGGCATGCTGCTGGCGCTCGGCGGCATCCTGGTCTACGTGGCCTTCCGCTTCCAGTGGAAGTTCGGCTTCGGCGCCATCGTCTCGCTGATCCACGACGTGATCGTCACCCTCGGCGTGTTCAGCCTGTTCCAGATTCCCTTCGATCTGACCGTGCTGGCGGCGGTGCTGGCGATCATCGGCTACTCGCTGAACGACACCATCGTGGTGTTCGACCGTATCCGCGAGAACTTCCGCGTGCTGCGCAAGACCGAGCTGATCGACAACATCAACATCTCCACCACGCAGACCCTGCTGCGCACCATGGCCACCTCGCTGTCGACCCTGCTGGCCATCGTCGCGCTGATGGTGTTCGGCGGCGAGAGCCTGTGGGGCTTCTCCCTGGCGCTGTTCATCGGCGTCTCGGCGGGCACCTACTCATCGGTGTACATCGCCAGCATCCTGCTGATCTGGCTGAAGCTGACCCGCGACGACCTGATTCCGCCGGTGGTCGAGGACGAGGTGGACGAGCGGCCGTAGTAAGGCGCCTTGTCCGGGTGAAGAAAGCGCCTGCGGGCGCTTTTTTCATGTCCGGCGGAATGCGCGTATGAAAAAACCGGCGCGCGAGCCAGCAGCAGTCTTGTAGAGGGGCAGCGGCGTACCCCACCAAGGATGCCACCAGGCTTCCGCCTTGCCGGCCTTGCGGCTGGTCGGTGGGTTACGGCCTGCGGGGTGCGAGCAATAAAAAACCCGGCGCGCGGGCCGGGTTTCTTGTGCCGTAGTCGGCCGATCAGCGCTTGAGTGCCGGCGGCAGGTGCGGCTGGATGGCGGTGAGCACCGCCTTGAAGCACTTGGTGTTGCCCGCGACCACGTGGCCCTTTTCGAGGAATTCGTGGCCGCCGGTGAAGTCGCTGACCAGGCCGCCGGCTTCCTGCACCAGCAGGGCGCCCGCAGCCATGTCCCACTCGGACAGGCCGAACTCCCAGAAGGCATCGAAGCGGCCGGCGGCGACGTAGGCCAGGTCCAGGCTGGCGGCGCCGGCGCGGCGGAGGCCGGCGGTCTGGCCAACCAGGCTGCGGAACATGCCCAAGTAGCTGTCCAGGTGGTCGAGCTGGCTGTCGCGGAACGGGAAGCCGGTGCCGAGCAGGGCGCCTTCCAGGCCCTTGCGGTTGCTGACGCGCAGGCGCTTGCCGTTGAGGGCGGCGCCGCGGCCGCGGCTGGCGGTGAACTCTTCCTGGCGGATCGGATCGAGGACCACGGCGTGCTCGACGCGGCCGCGGTACTTGCAGGCGATGCTCACGGCGAAGTGCGGCAGGCCGTGGATGAAGTTGGTGGTGCCGTCCAGCGGATCGATGACCCACAGGTAGTCGGCACCGTCGCCCTGGCCCGGCTGCAGACCGCTTTCCTCGGCGAGGATGCCGTGGTTGGGGTAGGCTTTGCGCAGCACCTGAATGATGGTCTGTTCGGCGGCGCGGTCGACCTCGGTCACGTAGTCCTTGGCATCCTTCTCGTTGACCGAGAGCACATCCAGGCGTTCGAGCGAGCGGAAGATGAGTTCGCCGGCACTGCGGGCCGCGCGCAGCGCGATATTCAGCATGGGCTGCATGGAAGGTTCACCTGGGCTGTTAAAGAAAGCCGGACATTCTAACAGAAAAGCGCAGGCCATGAAGGGCGCGTGGCGCCGGCGGCGGTGCTTGGGTAAGATTCGTGTCCTTTTTTCCGGGGTGGGAGAGCGAGCGTGCTCGACAGGATTCGCGTGGTGCTGGTCAATACCAGTCATCCGGGCAACATCGGTGGTACGGCGCGGGCCATGAAGAACATGGGCCTGTCGCGCCTGGTGCTGGTGCAGCCCGAGGAGTTCCCCAGCGGCGAAGCCAACGCACGGGCCTCGGGGGCTACCGATATCCTCGAGGCGGCCGTGGTGGTCGACACGCTGGAGGAGGCGCTGGCCGGCTGCAGCCTGGTGCTCGGCACCAGTGCGCGCGACCGGCGCATCCCCTGGCCGCTGCTCGATCCGCGCGAGTGCGCGCAGAAGAGCCTGGAGCATGTCGAGCTGGGCGGCGAGGTGGCGCTGGTGTTCGGTCGCGAATACGCCGGGCTGACCAACGAGGAGCTGCAGCGCTGCCAGTATCACGTGCACATCCCGGCCAATCCCGAGTTCAGCTCGCTGAACCTGGCCACCGCCGTGCAGGTGCTGGTCTACGAGGTGCGCATGGCCTGGCTGGCGCTGCAGGGGCAGCCGACCAAGGTGGAGAAGCTGGAGACCACCGCCATGCTCGATGCGGTGCCGGTCACCGCCGACGAGCTGGAGCTGTTCTATCGGCACCTGGAGGAGACCCTGGTGCAGATCGACTTCCTCGATCCGGAAAAGCCGCGTCACCTGATGGCCCGTCTGCGTCGCCTGTACGGGCGCTGCGGGATCAGCAAGCTGGAAATGAACATCCTGCGCGGTATCCTCACAGAAACCCAGAAGGCAGCCCGTGGCGAGCTGCACAAGCGGAGAGATGACTGATGTTCGAGCGCATGCGAGAAGACATCCAGAGCGTATTCCATCGCGATCCGGCGGCGCGCAACACCCTCGAGGTGCTGGTCTGCTACCCGGGGCTGCACGCGGTGTGGCTGCATCGCGTGGCGCACTGGCTGTGGTGCGCCGAGTGGAAGCTGCTGGCGCGCCTGGTGTCGCACATCAGCCGCTGGCTGACTGGCATCGAGATCCATCCGGGGGCGAAGATCGGCCGGCGCTTCTTCATCGACCACGGCATGGGTATCGTCATAGGCGAGACCGCCGAGATCGGCAATGACGTCACCCTCTACCACGGCGTGACCCTGGGCGGCACCAGCTGGAACAAGGGCAAGCGCCACCCGACCCTGGAGGACGGCGTGATCGTCGGCGCCGGGGCGAAGATCCTCGGTCCGTTCACCGTCGGCGCCGGCGCCAAGATCGGCTCCAACGCGGTGGTCACCCGCCCGGTGCCGGCCGGCGCCACCGCGGTGGGTATCCCGGGGCGGATCATCAGCAAGGGCGACGACGAGCAGGAGGCTCGGCGCAAGGCGATGGCCGAGAAGATCGGCTTCGATGCCTACGGCGTCAGCCAGGACATGCCCGATCCGGTGGCGCAGGCCATCGGCCAGCTGCTCGACCACCTGCAGGCGGTGGACGATCGCCTCGAGGGCATGTGCAAGGCGCTGACCGCATTGGGTAGCGACTACTGCGCGAAGAAGCTGCCGGAGCTGCGCAACGAGGACTTCGCCGGCGTCAAGCCGCAGGGTGGCGAGGTGGCCGGCGAAGCCGTGCCGGCGGCGCCGCGCGCTCAGGATTGAGGTGCGCGCGCGGGGGAACTGCTATAAGATCCTCCGCGCGCTTTCGTCGCACCGCCTTTATCCGAGCGAAACGCTCGGTCTTTTAGTTGACTGCTTTACTCGGAAAATTGCATACTTCGTGCACTTTCCGAACCATCGCGGTACAAGCCCATGCGACTGACCACCAAAGGCCGTTACGCCGTGACTGCCATGCTCGATCTCGCGCTGCACGCGCAGAACGGGCCGGTGTCCCTCGCCGACATCTCCGAGCGGCAGGGCATTTCCCTGTCCTATCTCGAACAGCTGTTCGCCAAGCTGCGCCGTGGCAGCCTGGTCAGCAGCGTGCGCGGCCCCGGCGGCGGCTACCAGCTGTCGCGCGACATGGCCAGCATCGACGTGGCCCAGGTGATCGACGCGGTCAACGAATCGGTCGACGCCACCCGCTGCCAGGGCAACGGCGGCTGCCACGAAGGCGATGTCTGCCTGACCCACCACCTGTGGTGCGGCCTCAGCGACCGTATCCATGAATTCCTCAGCGGCATCAGCCTCGCCGACCTGGTCCAGCGCCAGGAAGTGCAGAACGTTGCCCTGCGCCAGGACCAGCGTTGCCAGCAGAATGGCAAGGCGCTGTCGCCCCAGCTTGAAAAGATCGAAGCGTCCGCCATCGATTGATGCCGCGAGCGCCAGCCTGACAGGAGAGACCTGATGAAATTGCCGATCTACCTGGATTATTCCGCGAGCACGCCGGCCGACCCGCGCGTGGCGCAGAAGATGTGCGAGTGCCTGACCATGGATGGCAACTTCGGCAACCCGGCCTCGCGTTCGCACGTGTTCGGCTGGAAGGCCGAGGAGGCGGTGGAGAACGCCCGCCGCCAGGTCGCCGAGCTGGTCAATGCCGACCCGCGCGAGATCGTCTGGACCTCCGGCGCCACCGAGTCCGACAACCTGGCGATCAAGGGCGTCGCGCACTTCTACAGCGGCAAGGGCAAGCACATCGTCACCTCCAAGATCGAGCACAAGGCGGTGCTGGACACCACCCGCCAGCTCGAGCGCGAAGGTTTCGAGGTCACCTACCTGGAGCCGGGCGAAGACGGCATCATCACTCCGGCGATGGTCGAGGCGGCGCTGCGCGAGGACACCATCCTCGTCTCGATCATGCACGTCAACAACGAGATCGGCACCGTCAACGACATCGCCGCCATCGGCGAGCTGACCCGCTCCCGCGGCATCCTGTTCCACGTCGACGCCGCGCAGTCGACCGGCAAGGTGGAGATCGACCTGGAGACCATGAAGGTCGACCTGATGTCGTTCTCCGCGCACAAGACCTACGGTCCCAAGGGCATCGGCGCTCTCTACGTGCGCCGCAAGCCGCGCGTGCGCCTCGAGGCGCAGATGCACGGCGGCGGCCACGAGCGCGGCATGCGCTCGGGCACCCTGGCAACCCACCAGATCGTCGGCATGGGCGAGGCGTTCCGCATCGCCAAGGAAGAGATGGCCGCCGAGAACGTGCGCATCAAGGCCCTGGCCGATCGTTTCCAGGCCCACCTGGAGGGCATGGAAGAGGTCTACCTGAACGGCAGCGCCAGCGCGCGCGTGCCGCACAACCTCAACCTCAGCTTCAACTACGTCGAGGGCGAGTCGCTGATCATGGCGCTCAAGGATCTCGCCGTGTCGTCCGGCTCGGCCTGCACCTCGGCGTCCCTGGAGCCGTCCTACGTGCTGCGCGCCCTGGGCCGCAACGACGAGCTGGCGCACAGCTCGATCCGCTTCACCTTCGGCCGCTTCACCAGCGAGGAAGAGGTCGACTACGCCGCCGCCAAGGTGCGCGAGGCGGTGACCAAGCTGCGCGAGCTGTCGCCGCTGTGGGACATGTTCAAAGAAGGCGTCGACCTGTCCAAGGTCGAGTGGCAGGCGCACTGACGCCCAAGATTCAGCGAGGAAAACCGCCATGGCATACAGTGACAAGGTCATCGACCACTACGAAAACCCGCGCAACGTCGGCAAGATGGACGCCGAAGATCCCAACGTCGGCACCGGCATGGTTGGCGCGCCGGCCTGCGGCGACGTCATGCGCCTGCAGATCAAGGTCAACGACGACGGCGTGATCGAAGACGCCAAGTTCAAGACCTACGGCTGCGGTTCGGCGATCGCCTCCAGCTCCCTGGCCACCGAGTGGATGAAGGGCAAGACCCTGGACGAGGCCGAGTCGATCAAGAACACCGAGCTGGCCGAGGAACTGGCCCTGCCGCCGGTGAAGATCCACTGCTCGGTGCTCGCCGAGGACGCCATCAAGGCGGCCGTGCGCGACTACAAGCAGAAGAAAGGTTTGCTCTGAGGAGCACGGGAACAGAGGAGGCGCTATGGCCATCAGCATGACCGAAGCCGCGGCACGCCATGTGCAGCGCTCGCTGGAAGGACGGGGCAAGGGCGAGGGCATCCGCCTCGGGGTGCGTACCACCGGCTGCTCCGGCCTGGCCTACGTGCTGGAGTTCGTCGATGAACAGGCGCCCGAGGACATGGTGTTCGAGAGCTTCGGCGTCAAGGTGTTCATCGACCCGAAGAGCCTGTCCTATCTCGACGGCACCGAACTCGACTTCACCCGCGAGGGGCTGAACGAAGGCTTCAAGTTCAACAACCCCAACGTGCGCAGCGAGTGCGGCTGCGGCGAAAGCTTCAACGTCTGAGGCCGCCGGTGAGTACCTGCCATTTCGCCCTGTTCGATCTGCAGCCGGCGTTCACCATCGATCTCGACCAGCTCGCGGTGCGCTACCGCGAGCTGGCCCGGGAAACCCACCCCGACCGCTTCGCCGATGCCTCGCCGCGCGAGCAGCGCCAGGCGCTGGAGCGCGCCGCCCAGCTCAACGACGCCTACCAGACCCTGAAGAGTCCCAGTCGTCGCGCCTACTACCTGCTGGGTCTGCGTGGCGAGCAGCCGCCGCTGGAAGCGACGGTGCAGGACCCCGAATTCCTCATGCAGCAGATGATGCTGCGCGAAGAGCTCGAGGAGCTGCAGGACAGCGCCGACCTGGACGGTGTCGCTGTCTTCAAACGCCGGCTCAAGTCGGCCCAGGCTGCGCTGGAGCAGTCCTTCACCGTCTGCTGGGACGTTCCCGCCGAGCGCGCGCAGGCCGAGCGCCTGATGCGTCGCATGCAGTTCCTCGACAAGCTGGCCCTTGAGGTGCGTGAGCTGGAAGAGCGCCTCGACGATTAACCCGCGCCTCCTGCAAGGGAGGCGCCTGATAACGCGAAGACCATGGCTCTACTGCAGATTGCCGAACCGGGGCAGAGTCCTCAGCCGCACCAGCGTCGCCTGGCGGTGGGGATCGACCTTGGCACCACCAATTCCCTGGTCGCCGCCGTGCGCAGCGGCCGTACTGCGCCGCTGCCGGACGAGCAGGGGCGGGTCATCCTGCCCTCCGCGGTGCGCTACCTGGCCGATGGTCTCGAGGTCGGCCACGCCGCCGTGGCGGCCGCCGCCCGCGATCCGCTGAACAGCGTCATCTCGGTCAAGCGCCTGATGGGGCGCGGCCTGGCCGACGTCAAGCAGCTCGGCGAGCAGTTGCCCTACCGCTTCGTCGCCGGCGATTCGCAGATGCCGTTCATCGACACCGTGCAGGGGCCGAAGAGCCCGGTGGAGGTTTCCGCCGACATCCTGCGTGCCCTGCGCGAGCGTGCCGAGGCGACCCTCGGTGGCGAGCTGGTCGGCGCGGTGATCACCGTGCCGGCCTACTTCGACGACGCCCAGCGCCAGGCCACCAAGGACGCCGCGCGCCTGGCCGGCCTCAACGTGCTGCGCCTGCTCAACGAACCAACCGCCGCGGCGGTGGCCTACGGCCTGGACAAGGGCGCCGAAGGCGTGATCGCCATCTACGACCTGGGCGGTGGCACCTTCGACATCTCCATCCTGCGTCTGACCCGCGGCGTGTTCGAGGTGCTGGCCACCGGTGGCGACAGCGCCCTGGGTGGCGACGATTTCGACCACGCCATCGCCGGCTGGATCATCGAGCAGGCCGGGCTGTCCGCCGATCTCGATCCGGGCGCCCAGCGCCACCTGCTGCAGGTCGCCTGCGCGGCGAAGGAGGCGCTGACCGACGCCGACAGCGTCGCTCTCGCCCATGGCGACTGGTCCGGCGTGCTGAGTCGCGCGCAGTTCGACGCGCTGATCGAGCCGCTGCTGGCGCGCAGCCTGAAGGCCTGCCGCCGCGCGGTGCGCGACGCCGGCATCGAGCTGGAGGAGGTCGAGGCGGTGGTCATGGTCGGCGGCTCGACCCGCGTGCCGCGCGTGCGCGAGGCGGTGGGCGCGCTGTTCGGGCGCACGCCGCTGACCGACATCAACCCCGACGAGGTGGTGGCCATCGGCGCCGCCATCCAGGCCGACACCCTGGCCGGCAACAAGCAGGGCGAGGAGCTGTTGCTGCTCGACGTCATCCCGCTGTCCCTGGGTCTGGAGACCATGGGCGGGCTGATGGAGAAGGTGATCGCCCGCAACACCACCATCCCGGTGGCACGCGGCCAGGAGTTCACCACCTACAAGGATGGCCAGACGGCCATGATGGTCCACGTGCTGCAGGGCGAGCGCGAGCTGGTCAGCGACTGCCGCTCGCTGGCGCGCTTCGAGCTGCGCGGCATCCCGCCGATGGTCGCCGGCGCGGCGAAGATCCGCGTGACCTTCCAGGTCGACGCCGACGGCCTGCTCAGCGTCTCCGCCCGCGAGCTGAGCTCCGGGGTCGAGGCCAGCGTGCAGGTCAAGCCGTCCTATGGCCTCAGCGACGGCGAGATCGCCCGCATGCTGCAGGACTCCTTCGCCCATGCCGGCGACGACAAGGCCGCCCGTGCCCTGCGCGAGCAGCAGGTCGAGGCCGAGCGCCTGCTCGAGGCCGTGCAGGCCGCGCTGGCCGCCGATGGCGAGCGCCTGCTGGAGGCCGGCGAGCGTGCGCTCATCGATCAGGAGATGCAGGTGCTGCGCGAGCTGAACGCCGGCAGCGACCCTGCGGCCATCGAGCGGCAGATCCGCCGTCTCAGCCAGGTCACCGACCCCTTTGCCGCCCGGCGCATGGATGCTGGCATCAAGGCCGCCCTGGCCGGGCGCCAGCTCAACGAAATCGAGGAATAAGCCATGCCGCAGATCGTCTTCCTGCCCAACGCCGAGCATTGCCCGGAAGGTGCGGTGGTCGAGGCCAAGACCGGCGAAACCATCATCGAGGCCGCGCTGCGCAACGACATCGAGATCGCGCATGCCTGCGAGATGTCCTGCGCCTGCACCACCTGTCATGTGATCGTGCGCGAGGGCTTCAACTCCCTCGAGCCGTCCGACGAATTGGAGGATGACATGCTGGACAAGGCCTGGGGTCTGGAGCCGGAATCGCGGCTGTCCTGCCAGGCGCGCGTCGGCAACGAGGATCTGGTGGTGGAGATTCCCAAGTACACCATCAACCAGGTCAACGAAAGCCACTGACGCGGGAGCTGCACCATGAGCCTGAAATGGACCGATGTGCTGGAAATCGCCATCCAGCTCGCCGACAGCAAGCCGGACGTCGATCCGCGCTACGTCAACTTCGTCGACCTGCACAGCTGGGTGATGGCTCTGCCCGAGTTCGCCGACGACCCGCAGCGCGGCGGCGAGAAGGTGCTCGAGGCCATCCAGGCCGCCTGGATCGAAGAACTCGACTGAGTCTGCGTGCGGGCCGAGTGCCCGCACGCCCCGCCCCGAGTCGTCAGGCACCGGCCCGCAGCGCCGGTGCTTTGCCGACGACGACCGCCCTGTGCGGCGGTACGCATTTCACACGAACCCGCGTATAATCCGCCGGTTCAATTTATCGGACCCCTTGGACGTTGCCGCCGATCGCCGGAGGCGCCGTGCAAGGGGTTGACTTTCACCACTGCCCACCGGAGTTTTTTCCATGGCCCTGCAACGCACCTTCTCCATCATCAAGCCCGACGCCGTTGCCAAGAACGTGATCGGCGAAATCACCACCCGTTTCGAGAAGGCCGGCCTGCGCGTCGTCGCTTCCAAGATGGTCCAGCTGTCCGAGCGCGAAGCTGCCGGCTTCTACGCGGAGCACAGCGAGCGTGGCTTCTTCAAGGATCTGGTTGCCTTCATGACTTCCGGTCCGGTCATCGTCCAGGTGCTGGAAGGCGAAGACGCCGTCCTGAAGAACCGCGAGCTGATGGGCGCCACCAACCCGAAGGACGCTGCTCCGGGCACCATCCGCGCCGACTTCGCCGTCTCCATCGACGAGAACGCCGTGCACGGTTCCGACTCCGAGGCTTCCGCTGCCCGCGAGATCGCCTACTTCTTCTCCGCCACCGAGCTGTGCGCACGCATCCGCTGATCACGGTTGAGCGAGGGTGAATCCATGACCGAAACCACCGGCAAAGTGAACCTGCTGGGCCTGACCCAGCCGCAACTGGAACAGTTCTTCGAGTCCATCGGCGAGAAGCGCTTCCGTGCCGGCCAGGTGATGAAATGGATTCACCACTTTGGCGCCGAAGACTTCGACGCCATGACCAATCTCGGCAAGGCCCTGCGCGAAAAGCTCAAGGCCTGTGCCGAGATCCGCGGTCCCGAGATCGTCAGCCAGGACATTTCCAGCGACGGCACCCGCAAGTGGGTGGTGCGCGTGGCGTCCGGCAGCTGCGTCGAGACCGTGTACATCCCTCAGGCCGGGCGCGGCACCCTGTGCGTGTCCTCGCAGGCAGGCTGCTCGCTGGACTGCAGCTTCTGCTCCACCGGCAAGCAGGGCTTCAACAGCGACCTGACCAGCGCCGAGATCATCGGCCAGGTATGGATCGCCAACAAATCCTTCGGCACCGTGCCGGCCAAGATCGACCGCGCCATCACCAACGTGGTGATGATGGGCATGGGCGAGCCGCTGCTGAACTTCGACAACGTGGTCGCCGCCATGAACATCATGATGGACGACCTCGGCTACGGTATCTCCAAGCGCAAGGTGACCCTGTCCACCTCGGGCGTGGCGCCGATGATCGACGAGCTGGCCAAGGTGATCGACGTGTCCCTGGCGCTGTCGCTGCACGCGCCCAACGACGAGCTGCGCAACCAGCTGGTGCCGATCAACCGCAAGTATCCGCTGGCCGTCGTGCTCGACGCCTGCAAGCGCTACATCTCCGGTCTCGGCGAGAAGCGTGTGCTCACCGTGGAGTACACCTTGCTCAAGGATGTGAACGATCAGCCTGAGCATGCTGCGCAGATGATCGCACTCCTCAAGGATTTTCCTTGCAAGATCAATCTGATTCCGTTTAATCCGTTCCCCCACTCCGGTTACGAACGGCCAAGCAACAACGCCATTCGCCGCTTCCAGGACCTGCTGCACCACGCCGGCCACAATGTCACCGTACGCACCACCCGCGGCGACGACATCGACGCCGCCTGTGGCCAGCTGGTTGGCCAGGTGATGGACCGCACCCGCCGCAGCGAGCGCTACATCGCCGTGCGCCAGTTGGACAGCGAAGGCGAGCAGCCCCGTTCTGCCGCACCTGGAAACTGACGAGGGAGTCTGTGCATGTTGTTGCGAACCACCATGTTCCTGTTGCTGGGCGGTCTGCTGGGCGGCTGTGTGTCCACCGGCCCGCAGGATCCGATGAAGACCGAGGACGGGCGCAAGGCGGCACGTGACGCCTACGTGCAGCTCGGCATCGGCTACCTGCAGAAGGGCAGTCCGAGCCAGGCCAAGGTACCGCTGAAGAAGGCCCTCGAGATCAACAGCTCGGATGCCGATGCGCATGCAGCCCTCGCCCTGGTGTTCCAGGCCGAGAAGGAACCCAAGCTGGCCGACGAGCACTACCGCCAGGCGCTGTCCTCGCGACGTGACGATGCCCGCATCCTCAACAACTACGGCAGCTTCCTCTACGAGCAGCAGCGCTATCCCGAGGCCTACGAGCGCTTCCAGCAGGCGGCGGCGGACAACCTCTACGTCGAGCGCCCGCGGGTGTTCGAGAACCTCGGTCTGACCGCCCTGCAGATGAACCAGCGCCAGTTGGCCATGGAGCACTTCGACAAGGCCCTGCGCCTGGATCGCAACCGTCCGCGCGCCCTGCTGGCGATGGCCCAGCTGTCCTACGAGGATCGCCAGTACGTGCCGGCGCGTGGCTACTACGAGCGTTTCCTCGCGCTCAAGGCGCCGCAGGATGCCCGCAGCCTGTTGCTCGGCGTGCGGCTGGCCAAGGTGTTCCAGGACCGCGACCGGGCGGCCAACTTCGGTATGCAGCTGCAGCGCCTGTACCCCGGCACGGCTGAATACCAGCAATATCTCGCGGAGCAGAAATGAGCATGTCGCACAGCGAAGCCGTCGCCGCCCAGTCGCGCGCCAATCCCGGCGAGACCCTGCGCCTGGAGCGTGAGAAGAAGGGCTGGCAGGTGGCCGAAGTCGCCGCCCAGCTCAACCTGAGCCCGCAGTCGCTGGCTCAGCTGGAGGCCGGCCAGTTCGACCGCCTGCCCGGCCACACCTTCGCGCGCGGCTACGTGCGCGCCTACGCCAAGCTGCTCGGCCTCGACCAGCCGACGCTGGTCGAGGCCTTCGACCGCTACACCGGCACCGACGCCACCGGCAGCACCGTGCAGAGCCTCGGCCGCATTCCCGAACCGCTGCGCCTGTCACGCACCGTGCTGCGTCTGGTCAGCGTCGTGCTGCTGCTCCTGCTGCTGGTACTCGGCTACTTCTGGTGGCAGGAGCGCCCGGAACGCCTGGCCGATCTCGGCGTGTTCGGCCTCAAGCACATCGAGGTGGAAAGCGCCGACGGCACCACCGAGCTGCATCCCCTCGACGAGCCGGAAGACCAGGCCGTGGCCGCCGCCTTGCAGGGCAGCGAGCCGGCACCGGTCGAGATCGCTCCGGAGGAAGCCGGCCAGCCGCCGGCTGCGGCCGCGCCTGGCGAGGCAGTGTCCGCGGACGCCGTGCCGGGCAGCGCCGCGCCGGCCACCGTCGAGGCGCCGGCCCCGAGTCTGCCGGCCGCGACCGCCGGTGCTCCCGCTGTCCCGCTGGCCGCGCCTGCGCCTGCCAGCGCCGCGCCCCAGGCCGCGCAGCCCGCCGAACCGGCTGCTGCCGCGCCGGCCACCCCGAGCGAGCCGACGCCGGCGGCACGCGAGGGCGAAGGCCTGGTGCAGGTCAGCTTCAGCGCCGACTGCTGGACCCAGGTTACCGACGCCAACGGCCGCGTGCTGGTGAGCACCGTCAAGCGCGCCGGCGAGAGCCTGCAGGTCGCCGGCAAGGCGCCGCTCGAGCTGCGTCTGGGCAATGCCCGTGGCGCCGAGGTGCGCTACAACGGCGAGGCGGTCGAGCACCGCAAGAACATGACTGCCAGCGGCACTGCCCGCATCACTCTGGGCCAGTAACATGCACTGCCATTCCCCGATTCAGCGCCGCAAGTCGCGGCAGATCCGCGTCGGCTCGGTACTGGTCGGCGGCGATGCGCCGATCTCGGTGCAGAGCATGACCAACACCGACACCTGCGACGTGGCCGCCACCGTGGCGCAGATCCGCCGCCTGGAAGACGCCGGCGCCGACATCGTGCGCGTCTCGGTGCCGGACATGGACGCCGCCGAGGCCTTCGGCCGCATCAAGCAGCAGGTCAAGGTGCCGCTGGTCGCCGACATCCACTTCGACTACCGGATCGCCCTGCGCGTCGCCGAGCTGGGTGTCGACTGCCTGCGCATCAACCCGGGCAACATCGGCCGCGAGGACCGCGTGCGTGCGGTGGTCGACTGCGCCCGCGACAAGGGCATCCCGATCCGCATCGGCGTCAATGCCGGCTCGCTGGAGAAGGACCTGCAGAAGAAGTATGGCGAGCCGACTCCCGAGGCTCTGGTCGAGTCCGCCCTGCGCCACGTCGACTACCTCGACAAGCTCGATTTCCAGGAGTTCAAGGTCAGCGTCAAGGCCTCCGACGTGTTCATGGCGGTCGGCGCCTACCGCCTGCTCGCCGGGCAGATCGAACAGCCGCTGCACCTGGGCATCACCGAGGCCGGCGGCCTGCGTTCCGGCACCGTGAAATCCGCGGTGGGCCTGGGCATGCTGCTCGCCGAGGGCATCGGCGACACCATTCGCGTGTCGCTGGCCGCCGATCCGGTCGAGGAAATCAAGGTCGGCTTCGACATCCTCAAGTCGCTGCGCCTGCGCTCGCGCGGCATCAACTTCATCGCCTGCCCGAGCTGCTCGCGGCAGAACTTCGACGTGGTGAAGACCATGAACGAGCTGGAGAGCCGCGTCGAGGACCTGCTGGTGCCGCTCGACGTGGCGGTGATCGGCTGCGTGGTCAACGGCCCGGGCGAGGCCAAGGAGGCCCACGTCGGCCTCACCGGCGGCACGCCCAACCTGGTCTACATCGACGGCAAGCCGGCGCACAAGCTGAACAACGACAATCTGGTGGACGAGCTGGAGAAGCTGATCCGTCAGAAGGCGGCGGAGAAGGCTGCGGCCGACGCCAGCCTGATCGCCCGCAGTTAAGGAATCCGCGTGAGCAAGAACATCCAGGCCATCCGTGGCATGAACGACATCCTGCCGGAGCAGACCCCGCTCTGGCGCTATCTCGAGAACAGCGTCGCCAGCCTGCTCGACGGTTATGGTTACCGGCAGATCCGCATGCCGATCGTCGAGTTCACCGACCTGTTCAAGCGCTCGATCGGCGAAGTCACCGACATCGTCGAGAAGGAGATGTACACCTTCGACGACCGCAACGGCGACTCGCTGACCCTGCGCCCGGAAGGCACCGCCTCCTGCGTGCGCGCAGTGCAGGAGCATGGCCTGATCGGCGGCGGCCAGCCGCAGAAGCTGTGGTACATCGGCCCGATGTTCCGTCACGAGCGCCCGCAGAAGGGCCGCTACCGCCAGTTCCACCAGATCGGCGTGGAGCTGTTCAACTTCGACGGCCCGGACGTCGACGCCGAGCTGATCGTGCTGACCTGGCGCCTGTGGGGCGTGCTGGGGATCCGCGACGCCGTGCAGCTGGAGCTCAACAGCCTGGGCAGCAGCGAGGACCGCGCGCGCTACCGCCAGGCGCTGGTCGAGTACCTCTCCGCGCGCTTCGAGCAGCTGGATGAAGACAGCCAGCGCCGCCTGTCCAGCAACCCGCTGCGCATCCTCGACAGCAAGAGCCCGGATACCCAGGCGCTGCTGGTCGAGGCGCCGAAGCTGGCCGACTACCTGTCCGAGGAGTCGCGCGTGCACTTCGCCGGGCTCAAGGCGCGCCTGGATGCCGCCGGCATCCCCTACGTGCTCAATCCCAAGCTGGTGCGCGGCCTCGACTACTACGGCAAGACCGTGTTCGAGTGGACCACCGACCAGCTCGGCTCGCAGGGCACCGTGTGCGCCGGCGGCCGCTACGACGGTCTGGTCGAACAGCTCGGTGGCAAGCCGACTCCGGCGGTGGGCTTCGCCATGGGCGTCGAGCGCCTGGTGCTGCTGATCGAGACCCTCGGCAAGGTGCCGGCCGAACTGGCCCGCCAGGTGGATGTCTATCTGGCCGCCTTCGGCGAGGCCGCCGAGCTGGCCGCGCTGCAGCTCTCCGAGCAGCTGCGCGACGCCGTACCGGGCCTGCGCCTGGTGGTCAATGCCGGCGCCGGCAGCTTCAAGAGCCAGCTGAAGAAGGCCGACAAGAGCGGTGCGCTGTTCGCCCTGATTCTCGGCGAGGACGAGCTGAACCAGCAGGTGGTCGGCGTCAAGCCGCTGCGTGGCGACGCCGCCCAGCAAACCATTGCCTGGGATGCGCTGCCCGCGCATCTCGCGGCTTGCCTGGCGCAAGCCTGAACCTGAACAGATCTAGGGAGTGACCGCGGTGACCTCGCGTACCGAAGAAGAAGAACTGGCGGTGATCAGGGAGTGGTGGCAGCGCAACGGCAAGCCGCTGCTCACCGGCGGTGCACTGGCCCTGGCCGGTGTGTTCGGCTGGCAGGCCTGGCAGAACCATGAGAGCAACCAGGCCTACGGCGCCTCGGCGCTCTACCAGCAGCTGGTGGATGTCACCCTCAGCAATCCGCTCGAAGTGGATGCCGCCAAGGCCAGCGACCTGGCCGGCAAGCTGAACCAGGACTTTGCCGGCAGCCACTACGCCCAGTACGCCAGCCTGCTGCTGGCCCGCGTGGCGGTGGACAACGGCCGTCTCGACGACGCCGCCAGCGAGCTGCGCAAGGTGCTCGACAAGCCGGCTGACGCCACCCTCGGCGAGGTCGCCCGTCAGCGCCTGGCGCGGGTGCTCGCTGCCCAGGACAAGACCGAGGAGGCGCTGGCCCTGCTCGCCGGCGACGCCGCGGCAGCCTTCGTCGCCAGTCGCGAGGAGCTGCGCGGCGACCTGCTGGCCAAGCTCGGCCGCCAGGGCGAGGCGCGCAGTGCCTACGAGAAGGCGCGCGCCGCGCTGCCGGAGGATGCGGGCCTCGGGGCCCTGCAGATCAAGCTGGACGATTTGGCCGACGGGGAGGCCTGATGATGCGCTGGATTCATGCGGTAATGCTGGCCTCGGCGGTGCTCGCCACCGGTTGCAGCAGCTCCGGCAGCAAGGAGTTGCCGCCGGCCGAGCTGAGCAAGTTCACCGAGGAAGTGCAGCTCGAGAAGCAGTGGAGCCGCTCCATCGGCGAGGGCCAGGGCGAGACCTGGAACCAGCTGGAGCTGGCCGCCGAGGGCGACACCCTGTTCGCCGCCGATGTCGAAGGTCTGGTGGTGGCGATGAACCGCGAGAGCGGTGACGTGCTGTGGAAGACCGAGCTGGACAAGCCGGTGTCCGGTGGCGTCGGTGCCGGCTACGGCCTGGTGCTGGTCGGCACCCTCAGGGGCCAGGTGATCGCCCTCGATAGCGTCAACGGCGAAGTGAAGTGGCGCGCCGCGGTCGGCAGCGAGGTGCTGTCCGCCCCGGCGAGCAACGGCGACGTGGTGGTGGTGCAGACCCAGGATGACCATCTGGTCGCCCTCGATGCCGCCAGCGGCGAACGTCGCTGGAGCTACGAGAGCACCCCGGCGGTGCTGACCCTGCGCGGCACCGGTGCTCCGGTGGTGACCAACCGCCTGGTGGTGGCCGGCCTGTCCAGCGGCAAGGTGATCGCCCTCGACGCCCAGCGCGGCATCCCGGTATGGGAGCAGCGTGTGGCTGTGCCGCAGGGGCGTTCCGAACTGGAGCGCATGGTCGACATCGACGGTGGCCTGCTGCTGTCCGGCGGCACCCTGTACGTGGTGACCTACCAGGGCCAGCTGGCTGCCCTCGACCTGCAGAGCGGCCGCCCGCTGTGGCAGCGTCAGGCCTCCAGCTACGTCGGCGTGGCCCTCGGCTTCGGCAACGTCTACCTTAGCCAGGCCAGCGGCAGCGTCGAAGGCATCGACGAGCGCTCGACCTCGGCGCTGTGGAGCAACGACGCCCTGGCCCGTCGCCAGCTGACCACCCCGGCGGTGTTCTCCAGCAACGTGGTGGTGGGTGACCTGGAAGGTTACCTGCACCTGCTGAGCCAGGTGGACGGTCGTTTCGTCGGCCGCGTGCGCGTCGACAGCGACGGCCTGCGCGCCCGCCCGCTGGTGGTCGGTGAGTGGCTGTACGCCTACGGCAACAGTGGCAAGCTGGTGGCTTACACCATCCGCTGAAGGCACCGCCGGGAGGCGGTGCGTAACCTATATCGGCCGCTGCACCTACACTGCAGCGGCCGTTGTGTTTTTTCGAATTAAGTGGAGAGCCGCATGGTTCCCGTGATCGCTCTGGTAGGACGGCCGAACGTCGGCAAGTCCACCCTGTTCAACCGCCTGACCAAGACCCGCGACGCCATCGTCGCCGACTACGCCGGCCTGACCCGCGACCGCAAGTACGGCGAGGCCAAGTGGCAGGGGCGTACCTACATCGTCATCGACACCGGGGGCATCTCCGGCGACGAGGAGGGCATCGACGCCAAGATGGCCGAGCAGTCGCTGCAGGCCATCGAGGAAGCCGACGCCGTGCTGTTCATGGTCGACTCGCGCGCCGGGATGACCGCCGCCGACCAGATGATCGCCGAGCACCTGCGCAAGAACAACAAGCGCACCTTCCTGGTCGCCAACAAGGTCGACACCGTCGATCCGGACATCGCCCGCGCCGAGTTCAGCCCGCTGGCCATCGGCGACGCCTTCCCGGTCGCCGCCGCCCACGGTCGCGGCGTCAACGCCCTGCTGCAGGCCGCCCTGGGCGAGTTCCCCAAGGACGAGGGCGAGGAAGACGAATTCGCCGTCGAAGGTGAAGGCGAGGAGGGCGCCGCCCCGGCCGAGCCCAAGCAGCGCATCCCCGGCCCGGACGAACACTCCGGGATCAAGATCGCCATCATCGGCCGCCCCAACGTCGGCAAGTCGACCCTGGTCAACCGCATGCTCGGCGAGGAGCGGGTGATCGTCTACGATCAGGCCGGCACCACCCGCGACAGCATCTACATCCCCTTCGAGCGTGACGACGCCAAGTACACCCTGATCGACACCGCCGGCGTGCGCCGTCGCGGCAAGATCTTCGAGGCGGTGGAAAAGTTCTCGGTGGTGAAGACCCTGCAGGCGATCCAGGACGCCAACGTGGTGATCTTCGTCATGGACGCCCGCGAAGGCGTGGTCGACCACGACCTCAACCTGCTCGGCTTCGTGCTGGAGACCGGCCGCGCACTGGTCATCGCCCTCAACAAGTGGGACGGCATGGACAGTCACGAGCGTGACCGGGTCAAGACCGAACTGGAGCGGCGCCTGCAGTTCGTCGACTTCGCCGACATCCACTTCATCTCCGCGCTGCACGGCACCGGCGTCGGCCACCTGTACAAGTCGGTGCAGGAGTCGTTCCGCTCGGCGGTGACCCGCTGGCCGACCAGCTACCTGACCCAGATCCTCGAGGATGCGGTCAGCACCCACCAGCCGCCGCTGGTCAATGGCCGCCGGATCAAGCTGCGCTATGCCCACCTCGGCGGCGCCAACCCGCCGCTGATCGTGATCCACGGCAACCAGGTCGACGCGGTGCCGCGTGCCTACTCGCGCTATCTGGAGAACACCTACCGGCGGGTGCTCAAGCTGGTCGGCACGCCGATCCGCATCGAGTTCAAGGGCGGCGAGAACCCCTACGAGGGCAAGAAGAACACCCTCACCGTCCGCCAGGTGAACAAGAAGCGCCGGCTGATGAGCCACCACAAGAAGGCCGAGAAGAAGAAGAAGGACAAGCGCCGCTGAGGCTCTGTCCCGCAGTGAAAGACGCCGCCGGCCCGCAAGGGCGGCGGCGTTTTTCGTGGGCTGGCGCGATTTTGTAGGGTGGACAACTCGCGCAGCGATTGTCCACCGGCGCCCTGCCAGATCGGTGGACAAGGCTGCGCCGTTGTCCACCCTACGCTTCAGCGCTGCTCTTTCAGCCAGCGCAGCACGCCCAGCCCGGCGGCGCGGCCGCTGGCGAAGCAGGCGGTGAGCAGGTAGCCGCCGGTCGGCGCCTCCCAGTCGAGCATCTCGCCGGCGCAGAACACCCCCGGCACTTCATTCAGCATCAGCTGGGCGTCCAGCGCCGCGAACGGCACGCCGCCGGCGCTGCTGATCGCCTCGTCCAGCGGCCGGGTACGGACCAGCTCCAGCGGCAGTACCTTGATCGCGCTGGCCAGCCGCTCCATGTCCTGGAAGGTGGTGGCGTCGGTCAGCTCGCGCAGCAGGCCGGCGCGCACGCCGTCGACGCCGAGGCCGGCCAGGTGGCGGGCCATCGAGCGCGAGCCGCGCGGCTTGTTCAGCGCGGCGAGTACCTGTTCGCCGGATCGGTTGGGCAACAGGTCGAGATGGACGACGGCGCGGCCCGCGTTGTTGATCTGTTCGCGGATCGCTGCCGACAGCGCGTAGATCAGGCTGCCTTCCACGCCCTTGTCGGTGACCACGAACTCGCCCTGGCGCGGCGCCTGGCCATCCAGGCGGAGCGCCACCGGCTTGACCGGCGCGCCGGCGAACTTGCCGGCGAACAAGGCGCTCCAGCCGGCCACCTCGAAGCCGCAGTTGCTCGGCTGCAGCGGCGCCACCGCGACGCCGCGCTGCGCCAGCAACGGCACCCAGGCGCCGTCCGAACCCAGGCGCGCCCAGCTGCCGCCACCGAGCGCCAGCACCGTGGCATCGGCCTGCACCCGCCGCTCGCCCTCGCTCGTGGCGATGCGCAGCGCACCGGACGCGTCCCAGCCCAGCCAGCGCGCGCGGGTGTGCAGCGCAACGCCCGCCTCGCGCAGGCGCCTGAGCCAGGCGCGCAGCAGCGGCGCGGCCTTCATGTCGGTGGGGAACACCCGCCCGGAGCTGCCGACGAAGGTGTCGATGCCCAGGCCATGGATCCAGGCGCGCAGCGCGTCGGCGTCGAAGTCCTCCAGCAGGCGGCCGATCTCGGCGGCGCGTGCACCATAGCGCTGGATGAAGGCCGGCTTGGGTTCGGCATGGGTGATGTTCATGCCGCCGACCCCGGCGAGCAGGAACTTGCGGCCCAGCGAGGGCATGGCGTCGAACAGCTCGACCTGCGCGCCACCGGCGGCGAGCACTTCGGCGGCCATCAGGCCGGCGGGGCCGCCGCCGATCACGGCGACGCGAGGGGAAACGGTAGGCGTGGAGCTGGACATGGCGGACGGCGGACAGGGAAACGGGGCCGGCATTCTAGCAGCAGGCCGTCGTGCCGATGCAGCGGCGCCCAGCTCGCCTGGCCCAGCGGTGCGCACGGCGCACCCTCCCGTACGGGGCCTGCGCCGCGCGCACCGGCCAACCTACAACACTGCGATCCAGCCGCCGCGCCGCGCGATGCGCCAGGCGCAGGCGCCGAGGATCAGGCTGCGCAGTGCCATGAAGGCGAGGAAGGCCAGCCACAGCCCGGCGTTGGCCAATTCCTGCAGCCACCAGGCCAGTGGCAGGGCGAGGGCCAGCGCCAGCAGCATGGCGTCGCGCATCTCCCGCGCCCGGGTGGCGCCGATGAACAGGCCGTCGAGCAGGTAGCTCCACACCGCCAGCAGCGGCAGGGCGGCGAGGAACGGCAGATGGGCGTGGGCGATGGCGCGCACCGCGGCGATGTCGGTCTGCAGGCCGACGAACCAGGTGCCGGCGAGCAGGAAGAAGGCAGCGAAGGCGAGGCTGGCGAGCAACGACCAGAGCCCTGCCACCCACAAGCTGCGGCGCAGCGCCAGGCGGTCGCGCGCGCCCAGGGCGTGGCCGCACAGCGCCTCGACGGCATGGGCCAGGCCATCGAGGGCGTGCGCGGTGAGCAGCAGACCGTTGAGCAGCAGGGCATTGGCCGCCACCGTGGCGTCGCCCAGGCGGGTACCCTGCACGGTCATCAGGAAGAACACGCTCTGCAGCGCCAGGGTACGCAGCAGGATGTCGCGGTTGACCGCCAGCAGCGGTCGCCAGGCGGCCCAGCGGCGCAGCGCCGGCCAGTCGGCACGGCCGGCGTATTCGCCCAGGCGGCGGCGGGCGAGCCAAAGGCCGAGCAGCGCGCCGCTCCACTCGGCGAGCACCGAGGCCCAGGCGGCGCCGGCCACGCCCCAGCCGAGGCCGAGCACGAACCACAGGTCGAGCGCGACGTTGAGCAGGTTGGCGACGAGCAGCATGGCCAGCGGCGCGCGGGCGTTCTGGCTGCCGAGCAGCCAGCCGATCAGCGCGTAGCTGGCCAGCGCGGCGGGCAGGCCGAGCAGGCGGATGTGCAGGTAGTCGCGGGCCAGGGCATCCAGTTCGGCGCCCGGCTGCATCAGGCCGAGCAGCGCCGGGAGCAGCGGCAGCGCCAGCAGGCTGCACAGCAGGGCCAACAGTCCGGCCAGCAGCAGGCCCTGGATCAGCAGGGTGCGCAGCGCGCCGCCGTCGCCGCGCCCGCTGGCCTGGGCGGCGAAGCCGGTGGTGCCCATGCGCAGGAAGCCGAAGGTCCACACCAGCAGGCTGTACAGGCTGCCGCCGACCGCGGCGGCGCCGAGCTGGTGGGCGTGCGGCAGGTGGCCGACCACCGCGCTGTCGACCAGCGCCACCAGCGGCACCGACAGGTTGGAGAGGATCATCGGCCCGGCCAGCGCCCACACCCGGCGCTGGGTGGGGGCGTGGCGCCAGGCGTCGCGCCAGCTCTCAACCACGACGGATCAGCCACACCCCGGCGACGATCAGCACCAGGCCGGCGACCTTGCCCAGGCTCAGCGACGACTGCGGAAAGCCGGCCCAGCCGAAGTGGTCGAGCACCACGGCAGCCGTCAGCTGGCCGGCGAGGATCAGCGACATGAACAGCAGGGCGCCGATGCGCGGCGCGGCGAAGGCAGCGCTGACCACGAACAGTACGCCGAGCAGGCCGCCGGTCCAGTGCCACCAGCTCAGCCCGCGAAACGGCGTCAGGCTCGTGGGCAGCTCGCGCTGGGCGAGGGTGATGAACAGCAGGGCCAGGCTGCCGACCACGAAGGAGATCAGCGAGGCGGCCAGCACGCTGTCGATGCGCTGCGCCAGCTGGGCGTTGACCCCCGCCTGCACGGGCATCATGGCGCCGGAGAGCAGCGGCAGGGCGAGCAGCAGCCAGCTGGGGAAGGACATGGGCGACTCCAGGGCGGATGGTAGGGCGCCATAGTATGCCGCAATCCGCCCTCTGCACCGCGCTGCGCAGCCTGCCTGGCGGGCGTCCGGCGCGAGCGTTGCCGGGGCGGATGCCTGGCGCACTGGAAGGCCCGGCAGGCTGGTCTATGGTTAAGACGTTACAGGTCGCCCGGTCGGCCCGGGCGATCTTTCCCTGCCTGATGAGGAGCGCACGATGGACATGAACCGTCGGCAATTCTTCAAGGTCTGCGGTGTCGGCCTGGGAGCCTCGAGCCTGGCGGCTCTGGGCATGGCGCCACCGCCGGCCTACGCCGAGACGATCCGCCACTTCAAGCTGGCCAGCACCCGCGAGACCCGCAACACCTGCCCGTACTGCTCGGTCGGCTGTGGCCTGATCATGTACAGCCGTGGTGATGGCGGCAAGAACGTGGTCCAGGAAATCATCCACATCGAGGGCGACGCCGACCACCCGGTCAACCGCGGCACCCTGTGCCCGAAGGGCGCCGGCCTGCTCGACTTCGTGCACAGCCCCAACCGCCTCAGATACCCCGAGGTGCGCGAAGCCGGCAGCAACGCGTGGAAGCGCATCGGCTGGGACGAGGCGCTGGAGCGCATCGCCCGGCTGATGAAGGATGACCGCGACGCCAACTTCGTCGAGCGGAATGCGAGCGGGCAGACGGTCAACCGCTGGCTGACCACCGGCTTCCTCGCCGCCTCGGCGTCCTCCAACGAAGCGGGCTACATCACCCACAAGGTGGTGCGTTCGCTGGGCATGCTGGCGTTCGACAACCAGGCGCGTGTCTGACACGGCCCGACGGTGGCAGGTCTTGCCCCGACGTTTGGCCGTGGCGCCATGACCAATCACTGGTCCGACATCAAGAATGCGGACCTGGTTTTGATCATGGGCGGCAACGCCGCCGAAGCCCACCCCTGCGGCTTCAAGTGGGTGACCGAAGCGAAGGCGCACAACAAGGCGCGCCTGATCGTGGTCGACCCGCGCTTCAACCGTTCCGCCTCGGTGGCCGACCTGTACGCGCCGATCCGCACCGGCACGGACATCGCCTTCCTCGGCGGGCTGATCAACTACCTGCTGGAGAACGACAGGATCCAGCACGAATACGTGCGCAACTACACCGACCTGGCGTTCGTGGTGAAGGAGGGCTTCGCCTTCGCGGACGGCCTGTTCAACGGCTACGACGCGGACAGGCGCGGCTACCCGGACAAGTCCGCCTGGGGCTACGAGATCGGCGCGGACGGCTACGCGATGGTCGACCCGACCCTCAGCCATCCGCGCTGCGTCTACAACCTGCTCAGGCAGCACTACAGCCGCTACACCCCGGAGCTGGTCAGCAGCATCTGCGGCACGCCGCAGGAAACCATGCTCAAGGTCTGGGAGGCCATCGCCGAAACCTCGGCGCCCGGCAAGGCGATGACCATCATGTACGCCCTCGGCTGGACCCAGCACAGCGTGGGCTCGCAGATGATCCGTACCGGTGCCATGGTGCAGTTGCTGCTCGGCAACATCGGCATGCCCGGCGGCGGCATGAACGCCCTGCGCGGCCACTCCAACATCCAGGGCCTCACCGACCTGGGCCTGCTGTCGAACCTGCTGCCCGGCTACCTGACCCTGGCCGGCGACGCCGAGCAGGACTACGCCGGCTACATCGCCAAACGCACGCAGAAACCGCTGCGCCCGGGGCAGCTGTCCTACTGGCAGAACTACGAGAAGTTCCACGTCAGCCTGATGAAGGCCTGGTTCGGCAAGGCCGCCACGGCGGAGAACGACTGGGCCTACCACTGGCTGCCCAAGCTGGACGTGCCCGGCTACGACGTGCTCAAGGTGTTCGACATGATGTTCCAGGGGCAGATCAACGGCTACTTCTGCCAGGGCTTCAACCCGATCGCCGCCTTCCCCAACAAGGCCAAGGTCGGCGCGGCGCTGGCCAGGCTCAAGTACCTGGTGATCATGGACCCGCTGGTCACCGACACCTCGGAGTTCTGGCGCAACGCCGGCGAGTTCAACGACGTCGACACGGCGAGCATCCAGACCACGGTGTTCCGCCTGCCGACCACCTGTTTCGCCGAGGAGGACGGCTCCCTGGTCAACAGCGGACGCTGGCTGCAGTGGCACTGGAAGGCCGCCGAACCGCCGGGCGAGGCGCGCACCGACATCGCCATCATGGCCGGGCTGTTCCACCGTCTGCGCGAGCTGTACCAGAAGGAGGGTGGCGCCTTCGCCGCGCCGATCCTTAATCTCGACTGGTCCTACTTGCGCCCGGATGAGCCGGGGCCGGACGAACTGGCCCGCGAGTTCAGCGGCAAGGCGCTGGCCGACGTCTCGGATCCTGCCAGCGGCGCCGTGCTGGCCAGGGCCGGCGAACAGCTGGCCGGTTTCGCCCAACTGCGCGCCGACGGCACGACCGCCAGCGGCTGCTGGATCTTCAGCGGCAGCTGGACGCAGGCCGGCAACCAGATGGCGCGGCGCGACAACGCCGACCCCTACGGCATGGGCCAGACCCTCGGCTGGGCCTGGGCCTGGCCGGCCAACCGGCGCATCCTCTACAACCGCGCCTCGGCCGATCCTTCGGGCCGGCCGTGGGATCCGGTGAAGAAGCGCCTGGTGTGGTGGAACGGCAAGAGCTGGGGTGGCACCGACGTGCCCGACTTCAAGGCCGACTCGGCACCGGAAGACGGCATGAACCCGTTCATCATGAACCCCGAAGGGGTGGCGCGCTTCTTCGCCGTCGACCGGATGGCCGAAGGGCCGTTCCCCGAGCACTACGAGCCGTTCGAGACGCCGATCGGGCGCAACCCGCTGCATGGCAACGCCCAGGCGGTGAGCAATCCGGCGGCACGGGTGTTCAAGAACGACCTGGAGCTGTTCGGCAAGGCGGAGGAATTCCCCTACGCCGCCACCACCTACCGGCTCACCGAGCACTTCCACTACTGGACCAAGCACTGCCGGCTCGCCGCCATCACCCAGCCCGAGCAGTTCGTCGAGATCGGCGAAACGCTGGCGAAGGAGCTGGGCATCAAGGCCGGCGACCGCGTCAGGGTGTCCTCCAACCGCGGCTACATCAAGGCGGTGGCGGTGGTGACCAAGCGCCTGCGGCCGCTGACGGTGGACGGCAAGATCGTGCACCACGTCGGCATCCCGATCCACTGGGGCTTCACCGGGGTGGCCAAGAACGGCTTCATCACCAACACCCTGACGCCCTTCGTCGGCGACGGCAACACGCAGACGCCGGAGTTCAAGTCGTTCCTCGTGAACGTGGAGAAGGTGTGACATGGCCAGCCAAGACATCATCGCCCGTTCCGCCACCACCACGCCGATGCCGCAGGTTCGCCAGGTCGGCGAGGTGGCCAAGCTGATCGATACCTCCAAGTGCATCGGCTGCAAGGCCTGCCAGGTGGCCTGCTCGGAGTGGAACGAGCTGCGCGACCAGGTCGGCGGCAACGCCGGCACCTACGACAACCCCAACGACCTCAGCGCCGACTCCTGGACGTTGATGCGTTTCACCGAGTACGAGAACCCCGGAACCGGCAACCTCGAATGGCTGATCCGCAAGGACGGCTGCATGCATTGCGCCGACCCCGGCTGCCTCAAGGCCTGTCCAAGCCCGGGAGCGATCGTCAAGTACGCCAACGGCATCGTCGACTTCAACCAGGACAAGTGCATCGGCTGTGGCTACTGCATCACCGGCTGCCCGTTCGACATCCCGCGCATCTCGCAGAAGGACCACAAGGCCTACAAGTGCACCTTGTGTTCCGACCGCGTGGCCGTGGGCCTGGAGCCGGCCTGCGTGAAGACCTGCCCGACCGGCGCCATCGTGTTCGGCAGCAAGGAGGACATGCAGGTGCATGCCGCCGGGCGCATCGCCGACCTCAAGGAACGCGGCTTCGACCAGGCCGGGCTGTACGACCCGGACGGCGTCGGCGGCACCCACGTGATGTACGTGCTGCACCACGCCGATCAGCCGTCGCTGTACGCGGGACTGCCCGATCAGCCGGTGATCAGCCCGCTGGTCAGCCTGTGGAAGGGCATCGCCAAGCCGCTGGCGCTGCTGGCCATGGGCGCCACCGTGCTGGCCGGTTTCTTCCACTACGTGCGGGTCGGGCCGAACAAGGTCGACGAGGAGGAGGACCCCGGCGAGCCGACGGTACATCAGGTCGATCCGTCGGTGCACGTGGTGGATCCGAACAAGCAGCCCTGAAGCTGGGCAGCACACTCACGCATCCCCCTCTCCCCGCGGGGAGAGGGTCGGGGTGAGGGGGCCGGCGCCACGCCGACTTCTTCCGGGAGCCAAGCATGAAACACGAGATCCAGCGCTACACCCCTTCGGAGCGGTCCAATCACTGGGCCGTGGCCATCCTGTTCGTCCTCGCCGGGCTGTCCGGGCTGGCGCTGTTCCATCCGGCACTGTTCTGGCTGTCCGGGCTGTTCGGCGGCGGGGTGTGGACGCGCATCCTGCACCCCTTCCTCGGCCTGGCGATGTTCGCGCTGTTCCTGATCATGGCGCTGCGCTTCGCCCACCATAACCGCCTGAACGCCAACGACCGCCAGTGGCTCGGCCAGATGGGCGATGTGCTCAACAACCGCGAGGACAAGCTGCCGGAAGTCGGCCGCTACAACGCCGGGCAGAAACTGCTGTTCTGGGTGCTGGTGCTGTGCATGCTGGTGCTGCTGGCCAGCGGCATCGTCATCTGGCGGCAGTACTTCGGCCATGTGTTCGGCATCGAGCTGATCCGCCTGGCCGCGCTGGCGCATGCCCTGGCGGCCTTCGTGCTGGTCACCAGCATCATCGTGCACGTCTACGCCGCCATCTGGGTCAAGGGTTCGGTGGGCGCCATGCTCACCGGCAAGGTCAGCCGCGCCTGGGCGCGCAAGCACCATCCGGGCTGGTTCAAGGAGATCGGCCGCAAGTAGGCCAGCGGTGCGCATGGCGCACCCTACGGCGGGGCAATCCACTGCGTAGGGTGCGCCGTGCGCACCATCGCTGGCCAACCCTGTGACCACGGGCAATGCCGCAGACGTGCATGCCCGAGCCGGGTAGGGTGGACAACGACCGCAGGTCTTGTCCACCAGGCCCAGGGGCGGACGTGCAATCCCGCCCTCAACGTCTACGCTTCCTTTCAGGCCCCGAAAAATCACAACAAGCCCAGAAGGAGTCCTGCGTGTCAGGCACCATTCTCGAGCCCGGCCAGATCGCCGCCGCCGCCAGCAAGCCCGCGTTTCTCCAGTTGCCGCCGCGCAACCTGTTCGCCCTGCGCGCCGAACGCCTCGCCCATCTCGCCGAGGGCCATGCGCTGGGCGATTACCTGCGTCTGCTCGCCGCCGTGTGCCGCGCCCAGCAGCAAGTTCTGGATGCGCCGCCTGCACTGCAATCCCCCGATCCCGAGCGCTGCGCCCAGGCCATCGCCCACGGCATGCCGCCGCTGGCTGCCGACAGCCTGGTGCGCGAAGACGCCTGGCTGGCGCTGCTCGACGCCTGGCTGGCCGCCTTCGTGCCGCCCGAGCCGGCCAATCCGGCGCTGGATGCCGCCCTCGACCAGCTGCGTGGCGCCGCCGCCGGCCAGCGCAAGGCCTGGGGCGTGGCGCTGCTCGATGGTCAGTTCGCCAGCGTGCCGGCCGGCGTGGCGCCCTTCGTCGGCGCCGCCCTGCAACTGGCCTGGAGCCACTGGCTGCTCGGCCTCGACCTGTCCGCCGTCGTCGAGGTCGAGGACCAGCAGACCTGTCCGGCCTGCGGCGCTCTGCCGGTGGCCGGGGTGATCCACGGCCAGGGTTCGCGCAACGGCCTGCGCTACCTGGTCTGCTCGCTGTGCGCCTGCGAATGGCACTACGTGCGTCTCAAGTGCAGCCACTGCCGCAGCACCAAGCGCCTCGATCATCTGCACCTCGATCACTCGCCGCATGGCGTGCGCGCCGAGGCTTGCCCGGAGTGCCGCCACTACCTCAAGCAGCTCTACCTGGAGCTGGAGCCGGCCGGCGAGGCGCTGTCCGCCGACCTGGCCAGCCTCGACCTCGACCTGCTGCTGGACGGCGCCGGCTACCTGCGCCAGGCGCCCAACCTGCTGCTGATCCCGGGGGGCGAGGGATGACCGCCCTGCGCCTGCCCTCGGTGGACAGGCTGCTGCGCAGCCCGGCGGTGGAACCGCTGCAGCGCCGCTATGGCCGTGAGGCGCTGCTCGCCACCCTGCGCGACCTGCTCGACGAGCTGCGCGAGCCGGCCCGCCATGGCCAGTTGGCGGAGGTCGAACTCTCCGAGGCGGTGCTCGCCGGGCGCGTCGGCGAGCGTCTGGCCGCGCGCCACCAGAGCCGTGTGCGCCGGGTGTTCAACCTCACCGGCACCGTGCTGCACACCAACCTCGGCCGCGCCCTGCTGCCTCAGGCAGCGATCGACGCGGTGGTGGAGGCCGCGCGCTATCCGCTCAACCTCGAGTACGACCTGGCCAGCGGCCGGCGCGGCGACCGCGACGAGCTGGTCGAGGGCCTGCTGCGCGAGCTGACCGGCGCCGAGGCGGTCACCGTGGTCAACAACAACGCCGCCGCCGTGCTGCTGGCGCTGGCCGCGCTCGGCGCGCGCAAGGAGGGCATCATCTCGCGCGGCGAGCTGATCGAGATCGGCGGCGCCTTCCGCATCCCCGACATCATGGCCCGCGCGGGAGTGAAGCTGGTCGAGGTCGGCACCACCAACCGCACCCATGCGCGCGACTACCAGGCGGCCATCGGTCCGCGCAGCGGCCTGCTGATGCGTGTGCACACCAGCAACTACTGCGTGCAGGGCTTCACCGCCAGCGTGGCCACCGGGCAGCTGGCGGCCATCGCCCACGGCCACGGCCTGCCGCTGCTCGAGGACCTGGGCAGCGGCACCCTGGTCGACCTGACCCGCTGGGGGCTGCCGGCCGAGCCGACCGTGCAGGAGGCGCTGGCCGCCGGCGCCGATATCGTCACCTTCAGCGGCGACAAGCTGCTCGGCGGCCCGCAGGCGGGGATCATCGTCGGCCGGCGCGAGCTGATTGCCAAGATCAAGAAGCATCCGCTCAAGCGTGCCCTGCGCGTCGACAAGCTGACCCTCGCCGCGCTGGAGGCGGTGCTCGGCCTGTACCGCTATCCCGAGCGTCTCGCCGAGCGGCTGCCGACCCTGCGCCTGCTCAGCCGCCCGCAGGCGGAGATCCGCGCCCAGGCCGAGCGCCTGGAGCCGCAGCTGCAGGCCGCCCTGGGGCCGAGCTGGCAGGTGAGCGTCGCGGACGCGCTGGGCATGATCGGCAGCGGCGCCCAGCCGGTGGCGCGTCTGCCCAGCGCCGCGCTGTGCCTGCGTCCCGTGCAGCCCAGGCGCCTGCGCGGCCGCGCCCTGCGCCAGCTGGAGGAGGCGCTGCGCCTGCTGCCGCTGCCGGTGATCGGCCGTCTCGACGACGACGCCCTGTGGCTCGACCTGCGCCAGCTCGACGACGAGCCGGCCTTCGTCGCCCAGCTGGCGCAACTGGCCGGAGTCGCGTCGTGATCGTCGGCACTGCCGGGCACATCGACCACGGCAAGACCGCGCTGCTGCGCGCGCTGACCGGGACGGCCGGCGACCGCCGCCGCGAGGAGCGCGAACGCGGCATCACCATCGATCTGGGCTACAGCTATGCGGATCTGGGCGATGGTGCCTTGACCGGTTTCATCGACGTGCCCGGCCACGAGCGCTTCGTGCACAACATGCTGGCCGGGGCCGGCGGCATCGACTGCGTGCTGCTGGCGGTGGCCGCCGACGACGGGGTGATGCCGCAGACCCGCGAGCACCTGGCCATAGTCACGCTGCTCGGCATTCCGCGCGCCCTGGTGGCGCTGACCAAGAGCGATCGCGTCGAGCCGGCGCGCCTGGCACAGGTGGAGCAGCAGGTGGCCTGCCTGCTGGCCGACGGCCCCTATGCCGAGGCTCCGCTGCTGCCGGTGTCCAGCGTCAGCGGCGCGGGCCTGGAGGCGCTGCGCGCGGCGCTGCTCGCCGAGGCGCGGGCGGTGGCGGCGCGCGCCGCCGACGGCCATTTCCGCCTGGCCATCGACCGCGCCTTCAGCGTCGCCGGCGCCGGCGTGGTGGTTACCGGCACCGCGCTGGCCGGGCGGGTGGCGGTGGGCGACGAGCTGCTGCTCAGCCCGAGCGGGCGCCGCGTGCGGGTGCGCGGCCTGCATGCGCAGAACCGCGAGGCCATGGCCGCCTGCGCCGGCCAGCGGGTGGCGCTGAACCTCGCCGGCGAGCGGCTGGCCGTTGAGCTGCTGCATCGCGGCGACTGGCTGCTCGGCGCCGCACTGCACGCGCCGACCACGCGCATCGATATCGACCTGCGCCTGCTGCCCGGCGAGGCGCGCGCACTGCCGCACTGGACCCCCGTGCACGTGCATCTGGGCGCCGCCGATGTCACCGGCCGGGTCGCCTTGCTCGAGGGCGACAGCCTGGCACCGGGGGCGCGGGCGTTCGCCCAGCTGGTGCTCAACGCGCCGCTGCACGCCGTGCACGGCGACGCGCTGGTGCTGCGCGATCAGTCGGCGCAGCGCACCCTGGGCGGCGGGCGGGTGCTCGACCCGTTCGCCCCGGCCCGCCAGCGGCGCACGCCGCAGCGCCTCGCCCAGCTCGCCGCGCTGCGCGCCGGCGGCCTGGAGCAGGCGTTGCCGCAGTTGCTGGAGACGGCGCTCGACGGCATCGACCCGCAGGCGCTGGAGCGCCAGTTCAACCGCCCGCGCGCGTTGTGGCGGATGCCGGCGCGGGTGCTGGAGATCGCCACCCGCGGCGGTCTGCGCCTGCTTCCCGAGGCGCGCTGGCTGGCGCTCGGCGAGCAGCTGCTGGCGGCGCTGGCGCGCTTCCACGAAGAGCAGCCCGACGAACTCGGCCCCGACCGCGACCGTCTGCGCCGCTACGCCTTCGCCGAACTGGAGCGGCCGCTGTTCGTCGCCCTGCTCGACCAGGCGCTGGCGCGCGGCAGCGTACAGGCCAGCGGTCCCTGGCTGCACCTGGCGGCGCATCGCGTGCAGCTCGGCGAGAGCGACGAGAGACTGCGCACGCAGATCTGGCCGTTGCTGCTGGAGGGCGGTTTCGATCCGCCCTGGGTGCGCGAGCTGGCGGCGGAGCTGAACGTGGAGGAGGGGGCGATGCGCCTGCTGCTGCGCAAGCTGGCGCGTCTCGGCCTGCTGCAACAGGTGGTCAGGGATCTGTTCTATCCGCTGGAAACCCTGCAGCAGCTGGCGCAGGTGGTCTTGCAGCTGGAGGCGCAGATGGGGATGATCCGGGTCATCGACTTCCGCGACCGCCTCGGCATCGGCCGCAAGCGCTGCGTGCAGATCCTCGAGCACTTCGACAGGGTCGGTCTGACCCGGCGCTGCGGCAACGAGCGCCGGGTGCGGCACGACAATGCGCTGGCCCAGGTATCCCGGCCGGTCGCCGCATGAGTTACCGCCGCGTGCCCTGCGCACGCCGCCCGCGAGACACGGAAGGCAATCGCGCCCGGTGGCGCGGCCGGGCTTCAAACCCGGTTGGGGACGGCAGCCGTTCCCGGGTGAGTTCGACTCTCACTGCCTTCCGCCATTCACCGTGCGTCCGGCACCGCCGGCGCCTGGCGGACGCCGGCGGAGGCCGGCGTCGCGTTCAGCTGGACCTCGATCACTCCGCTGGCGCTCACCTCCAGTTCGCTGTTGCCGCCCTCGATCTGCGGCACCGGGGCGCTTTCCGCCATGCGCATGTCCTTCATCGCCGCCATCGGCATCAGCGGTGGGCGCTGGCCGCCGCGGCTGTCGAGGTCGAGGCGCACCAGGCGATAACCGCTGGCGCCCATCGCCTCGCTGACCAGCTGGGCGCGGGCCCTGAAGGCGGCCACCGCCTGCTCGAGCAATTGATCCTCGTGCTGCTTGCGACCGTCGGCGGACAGGCTGAAGTGCATGTCGGCCATCTGCAGGTTGTCGAGCAGCTCGCCGCTCAGCTTGGCCAGCGCGGCGAAGTCGGCGCTTTCCAGGCGCAGTTCGGCACGTTCGCGCCAGGCCACCACCTTGCGCCCCTTGTCGTCGTAGACCGGGTAGCTGTGCCGGCTGCCTTGGCTGATCTTGACTGGTTTGACCGTGCGGGCGCGCGCCACGGCGCGGTTGAGGCTGTCGGTGATCCGCGCCGCCAGCCTGGCCGGATCGGCGTCCTGCTCTTCGCTGTACAGGGTGACGTGCATGCGGTCGTGGGCTACCTCGCGGCTGACCTCGGCGCGCAGGCTGATCTGGTTGTAGAGGGGCTGCTCAGCGGCCTGCAGCTGGGAGATACTCAGGCTGGCGCCGAGGGCGAGGAGGGCGGCGAAGCGTTGCACTGGCAACATGGTGACTCCTGTCGATGAGGGGGCCAGGCAAGGATAGCTGGCGATCTCCAATTAGAACCGGGCAGGCATGGGCAGTTCCTCGCGGGAGGCGACCGGCCTGAGCGGAATTTCGCGCGCCAACGACAAGGAAGACCGTCCAGCGCACTCACGGTCGCGGCATGATGCCCCATGGGCGAGGGTGCCGCGCGTATTTGCCGCAGTTTTCGGGAGGCCGCTCTGGTTATACTCGCGCCGATTTTCGGAAGCCTTATGCAAGCACCCGTCCAGCTCTTCTCAGCCAGCCTGCAGAACCTCGCCCGGCTGGTCCTCATCCGCCTGCTCGTGCTGGCCGCCCAGGCCGGCTCGGTCGGCTTCGCCTGGTGGTCGGACCGCCTGCCGCTGCCGTGGACCGAGCTGGGCATCACCCTGGCCGTGTCGGGGCTGCTCAGCATCTTCACCGCCCTGCGCCTGCGTGCCTCCTGGCCGGTCACCGAGCTGGAGTACGCGATCCAGCTCGGCTGCGACCTGGTGATCCACAGCGTGCTGCTGTACTACACCGGCGGTTCGAGCAATCCCTTCGTTTCCTACTACCTGGTGCCGCTGACCATCGCTGCGGCGACCCTGCCCTGGCTGCACACCCTGATACTCGCCGGCCTGGCGTTGGCCAGCTACACCCTGCTGCTGGTCTGGTCGCACCCGCTGGACATGCCGCCCGGGCCGCGCGAGAGCCTGCTGGTCTACGGCATGTGGCTGAGTTTCGCCCTCGCCGCCGGGCTGATCACCTTCTTCGTCGCCAAGATGGCCGAGGAGTTGCGGCGCCAGGAGCAGCTGCGCGCCCAGCGCCGCGAGGAAGGCATGCGCGACCAGCAGCTGCTCGCCGTCGCCGCCCAGGCCGCCGGCGCCGCCCACGAGCTGGGCACGCCGCTGTCGACCATGAGCGTGCTGCTCAACGAGCTGCGCCTGGAGCATCGCGACCAGCCGGCGCTGCAGGAGGATCTCGCCCTGCTGCAGGAGCAGGTCAAGCTGTGCAAGGACACCCTGCAGCAGCTGGTGCGCGCCGCCGAAGCCGAGCGGCGCCAGTCGATCGTCGAGCAGACCGCCAGCGAGTGGCTGGAGGCGGTGCTGCAGCGCTGGCACCTGATGCGCCCGGAGGCCACCTATCGCTACCAGTGCCTGGGCGTCGGCGCGCCACCGCGGCTGATGCCGCCGACCGACCTCAGCCAGGCACTGCTCAACCTGCTGAACAATGCCGCCGATGCCTGCCCGGACAACCTGGATATCCGTCTGGACTGGGACGCGCGGGAGATCTGCCTGAGCATCCGCGACCATGGCCTCGGGGTGCCGCTGGCGATTGCCGAACAGCTCGGCAAGCCGTTCTTCACCACCAAGAGCAAGGGCAAAGGCTTCGGCCTCGGTCTGTTCCTCAGTCAGGCCAGCGTGACCCGTGTCGGTGGTACAGTGAAACTTTACAATCACGAAGAAGGCGGCACGCTGACCGAGTTGCGTCTGCCGCGCAATTACGGCGTCGCCTGAGCGCCGGCTTTTGCCTTGTGCGAGGAATGAGATGAGCGAAGAAGCCCTGTTCGATGCGGAAGAGCAGCCGCATCTGTTGCTGGTCGACGACGACGAGACCTTCACCCGCGTGCTGGCCCGCGCCATGAGCCGGCGCGGTATGCGCGTATCGGTGGCCAGTTCGGCCGAGGACGGCCTGGCCCTGGCCGAGCGCGATACCCCCGACTTCGCCGTGCTCGACCTGAAGATGGGCGGCGACTCCGGTCTGGTGCTGCTGCCCAAGCTGCTCGAGCTGGACAGCGAGATGCGCGTGGTGATCCTCACCGGCTACTCGAGCATCGCCACCGCGGTGGAGGCGATCAAGCGCGGCGCCTGCAACTACCTGTGCAAGCCGGCCGATGCCGACGACGTGCTGGCCGCGCTGCTCTCCGAGCACGCCGACCTCGACAGCCTGGTGCCGGACAACCCGATGTCGGTGGACCGTCTGCAGTGGGAGCACATCCAGCGCGTGCTCAACGAGCACGACGGCAACATCTCCGCCACCGCCCGCGCCCTCGGCATGCACCGCCGTACCCTGCAACGCAAGCTGCAGAAGCGCCCCGTGCGGCGCTGAGGACGCCCCCCTGCCGCGCGCCGGACGCCGCCGAGGCGTCCGGCGCGAGCCTTGTCCGCGTGCTCCCGCTATCATTGGCGCCCTCTCGCCAGCGGGGCATCGCATGCTCTCCCTCTTCCTGCAGACGCTGTACGTAACCCTCCCGGTGTTCTCCATGCTGTTCCTCGGCATGCTGCTCAGGCGCCTCGGGCAGATCGACGAGCATTTCATCCACACCGCCAGCGGGCTGGTGTTCAACGTCTGCATGCCGGTGATGCTGTTCCTCGCCATCCTGCATGCCGACCTCGAGGTGGCGCTGCAGCCGGCGCTGCTCGGTTACTTCGCCCTGGCCACCCTGGTCTGCTTCCTGCTCGCCTGGGGCTGGGCGCTGTGGCGGGTGCCGCAGGCCGAGCGGGGTGTCTACGTGCAGGGCGCGTTCCGCGGCAACAACGGCATCGTCGGCCTGGCGTTGGCCACCAGTCTGTACGGTGATTACGGGCTGTCGCTGGGCGGGGTGCTCAGCGGCCTGGTGATCCTGCTCTACAACAGTCTTGCCGTGCTGGTGCTGGAGGTCTACAACCCCAACGGCAAGACCAGCGTGTGGGGCATCGGCAAGAGCATCCTGCGCAATCCGCTGATTCTCGGCGTGCTGGTGGCGATCCCCTTCGCCTGGTGGCAGGTGCGCCTGCCGGTGTGGCTGACCACCTCGGGCGAGTACCTGGCCCAGCTGACCCTGCCGCTGGCGCTGATCTGCATCGGCGGCAGTCTGTCGCTGGCTTCGCTGCGCGCCAGCAGCGCCCTGGCGCTGAGCGCCAGCCTGATGAAGATGCTCTGGCTGCCGGCGCTGGCCACCCTGGGAGCCTGGCTGGTCGGCTTTCGCCGGGCCGAGCTGGGCATCCTGTTCCTGTTCTTCGCCAGCCCCACTGCGGCGGCCAGCTTCGTCATGGCGCGTGCCGTCGGCGCCAACCACCGGCTGGCGGCGGCGATCATCGTCATCACCACCCTGCTGGCGGTGCTGACCACCAACCTCGGCCTGTTCGTGTTGCAGTGGGGCGGTTGGATCTGACCCGGCGCTGAGCGGTCAGGCGGGCGTCCTGTGCTCCGCGTGTGCAAGGAAGCACACGAATTGTAGTAATCGTTCATCAGTCCTCAGAAAAAAAACGGTTTTTGCGTCAGGTTGTACGACGCGCAACGGCCTGCCCCCACCGGCAGGCCGCTTTGTTTTCTGGGGGAACCATCATGAAGCTTTTCTCGCCGTCGAATCGCTCCCTGACGCGCGATGACATCCGGGTCGTCAACCTGCGGCGCGTACTGCTGCCGGGGCTGGTCGTGAGCCTCGTGTTGAGCCTGGGCGGCTTCGCCGGCGGCCTCTGGGTCGGGCGAGGCCTGGCGCCGGAGGCGCTCGCCACGGCGGATGAGCCGCTGCCGGCGGAGGAACGTTTCGCCATCGCCCGGGTCGGCGAGCTGGTTGGCCGCCTGAAGTCGCTGGAGTCCGATGTGCTCTCGCTGCGCCAGATGCTCGGCGAGCACAAGCAGCTCACCCAGCGGCTGTCGGCGCTGGATCCTTCCCTGCTGCCCGCGTTGCTGCCGGACCGCTCGGCCACGGGCACGGCCTCGGGGCAGGGCGGGCTGCTGCTGCCGCCGCGCGGCTGTTCCGCCAGGGCGCCGGAGGCGGCCGAGGTATCCCTCGAGGATCTGCCGCGCAGCGTGGCGGCAGCGCGTTGCCTGCGCTCGGAGCTGGACCGGCTGATGGAGAGCGTGGCCAGCCGCAATGCGGCGCTGATGGCGATCCCATCGCAGCGGCCGGTGGCGCAGGCCCGCTTGGGCTCGTCCTTCGGCAACCGGCTCGACCCGTTCAACCGGCATCTGGCCTTTCATTCCGGCGTGGACTTCTCGATCCACAGCGGCGCCGCCGTACTGGCGGCGGCCGGCGGCCGGGTGCGCTTCGCGGGGCGTCAGGGCGGGTATGGCCAGTTGCTGGAGATCGACCACGGCAATGGCCTGGTGACGCGCTATGCCCACCTGTTGCGCTTCCATGTCCGCGCCGGCGAGCTGGTGATCCCCGGCCAGCGGATTGCCGAGGTCGGCTCCACCGGTCGCTCGACCGGCCCCCACCTGCATTTCGAGGTGCTGCACCACGGTCGCTTCGTCGACCCGCAGCGCTTCCTGGCTCTTGGTGACCTGGAGCGCGACGCCAGTGCTGTGGCCAACGACTAAGAAACCGTCCACCCGCGAGCTGCTGCGGACCGAGCATCGCCTGCATGCCGTCCGCGCCGGGCGGCCGTGGCAGTGGGCGGTGTTCCTGGTGTTCTGCCTGGTCAGCGCTGCGCTGTGGTGGCGCCTCGACGATGGCCGGACCCGCGAGCGGCAGCTGGCGGCCCTTGCCGCAGAAAACCGTTCGCTCAAGGCGGCGCTGGAGCAGAGCCGTCTGCAGCAGGACGAGGCGCTGGCCACCGAGGCGCAGTTGATGCGGCGGATCGAGGAGATGTCGGCGCAGGTCAAGCGCCTGAAGACGGAGCTGGCCTTTTTCCGTCAGCAGAAGAAAAGCCACTAACCATTCGGGAGTTGGAAATGTTCAGCAGCAAGAAATCGGCCTCCAAGGTCTCGATCGACAAGTTCTCCAGCCTGATCTCCGGCAACGTGTCGATGAGCGGCGATCTGGAGTTCGAGGAAGGTCTCAAGATCAGCGGCGTGTTCAAGGGCAACATCGGTCACAAGCGAGGCACCCACAGCCTGCTGGCGCTGAGTGCCGAAGGGCGCATCGAGGGCAACGTGAGCAGCTACGATGCGCTGATCGACGGCACCATCGTCGGCGACCTGGTGGTCGAGCATCTGCTCGAGCTGCACTCCAACGCGCGGGTGCGCGGCAACATCAGCTACCGCCAGCTGAGCATGGAGAATGGCGCGGTGGTCGACGGCAAGCTCAACCGCCTGGGCGACGACGAGGGGCTGGCGCAGGTGGTCGAGCTGCCGCGCCAGGCCCAGGAAGCCTGAGGCGTCATCCCGCGCGCGGTCTGCGCCCGCCGTGCGCAGCGCCTCAGCGCTGCAGCCGCCAGGCGCGCCCGCCGATCACCAGCAGGGTGACCAGGGTCAGCGGCAGCACGAACCAGGTCATCGCCTGGCTGAACATGGCCAGGCCCGGCGCGTCGGTGCTGTGCATGATCAGCCAGCTGGTATAGAGGGCGTAGTAGAGGACGAACAGCGCACCCTCCCAGCGGTTGATGCGGTAGCCGGCGAAGAAGATCGGCAGGCACGCCAGCGCCACCGCGATCATCACCGGAAAGTCGAAGGACAGCGCGTTGGCCGAAACGTTGATCGGCAGCGGCGACACCAGCGAAGCCAGGCCGAGCACGCAGAGCAGGTTGAAGATGTTGCTGCCGACCACGTTGCCCACGGCGATGTCGCGCTCGCCCTTGAAGGCGGCGATCATCGAGGTGGCCAGCTCTGGCAGCGAGGTGCCGACGGCGATCACGGTCAGGCCGATGACCAGCTCGGACAGCCCCAGCGCCTTGGCCAGGCTCACCGCGCCCTCCACCAGCAGGTTGGAGCCGCCGACCAGCAGCACCAGGCCGGCGATCAGCAGGCCGAGGTTGACCGCCCAGGCATACGGCTTGGGCGTTTCGTGCAGGCCGAACTCCTCGACGAACTCGTCGCCCTGGGCGGTCCCTGCGGCGGCGCCCTTGTCCTTGCGGCTGCTGATGATCAGGAAGGCGGTATAAGCGACCACGGCGCCGAACAGCAGGGCGCCGTCGAGACGGCCCAGCTTGCCGTCCATGGCCAGCGCCCAGGTCACCAGGCTGGCGCCGATCATCAGCGGCACGTCGAGGCGGATCAGCTGGCGCGAGACGATCAGCGGCGCGACCATGGCCGACAGGCCGAGGATCAGCAGCACGTTGGCGATGTTGCTGCCGACCACGTTGCCCACGGCGATGTCGCCGCTGCCGTCGAGGGCGGCCTGCACGCTTACCGCGGTTTCCGGCGCGCTGGTGCCGAAGGCGACCACGGTCAGGCCGATGATCAGGGGCGGAATGCCGAACTGGGCGGCCAGGCGTGCGGCGCCGCGCACCAGCACTTCGGCGCCGGCGACCAGCAGCACCAGGCCGCCGATCAGGTAGACGAAGGTCATCAGGGTCATGGACAGGCTCCGGGAAAATTTGCGCCAGCTTAGCGATTTGCCGTGGCGCTGCCAGCCCCGGAGCAGAACCGATTGTTACCGGGTGCTGCGCCCTGGCGCTCAGTCGGCCAGGACCTCCAGGCGCACCGGTGCCACGCCGCGACTCAGCATGTCGAGGCGCTCGGCGGCGGCGCGCGACAGGTCGATGATCCGTCCGCGGGCGTGCGGGCCGCGGTCGTTGATGCGCACTACCACGCTGCGCTGGTTGGCGAGATTGATGACCCGGACCCGGCTGCCGAACGGCAGGCTGGGGTGGGCGGCGGTCAGCGCGTGCATGTCGAAGCGCTCGCCGCTGGCGGTGCGCCGACCATGGTGGCGGCTGGCGTAGAACGAGGCCTGGCCTTCGGCGCGATAGCCGTCGGAGTCGGCGGGCTGATCGCGACTGGCGCAGCCGCTGAGCAGCACGAGCAGGAGGGCAAGGGGCAGGGTTCGACGCATGTCGGTTCTCCGCAAGGCCTGCGCCGGACAAGCGGCGCGGCTGGGGTTCGGGGGAGCAGACATCCGTGCCGCGACATCGTTCCTGTCGGCAGCTCCGCTCCGGCCATGCCTGGCCGACGCTGGTGGGGCAACGCTGGGGTTGCCGGTCGATTGCTGCGCGCGGGGCAAGACCCACCGGGCGGTGGGTCTTGCCGGCGGCGGGCTCAGCCCTCGAGCAGCTTCTTCAGCAGCTCGTTGACCTGGCCGGGGTTGGCCTTGCCCTTGGAGGCCTTCATCGCCTGGCCGACGAAGAAGCCGAACATCTTGCCGCGTTTGGCTTCGTCGCTGGCACGGTACTGTTCGACCTGGGCGGCGTTGGCGTCCAGCACTTCCTTGAGAATCGCCTCGATGGCACCGGTGTCGGTGACCTGCTTCAGACCCTTCTTCTCGATGATCTCATCGGCAGAGGCACCCTCGCCGGCGGCGAGGAACTTGAAGACATCCTTGGCGATCTTGCCGGAGATGGTGTTGTCCTTGATGCGCAGGATCAGCCCGCCGAGCTGCCCGGCCGATACCGGCGACTGCTCGATCTCGATGCCGTCTTCATTCAGCAGGCTGGACAGCTCGCCCATCACCCAGTTGGCCGCCAGCTTGGCGTCGCCGCAGGCGGCCTGCACGGCCTCGAAGTACTCGGCCATCTCGCGGCTGGCGGAGAGCACGCTGGCGTCGTAGGCGGACAGGCCGTACTGGCTTTCGAAGCGCGCGCGCTTCTCGCCCGGCAGCTCCGGCAGTTCGCCACGGATTTGCTCGATGAAGTCGTCTTCCAGCACCACCGGCAGCAGGTCGGGGCAGGGGAAGTAGCGGTAGTCGTTGGCTTCTTCCTTGCCGCGCATCGAGCGCGTCTCGTCCTTGTTCGGGTCGTACAGGCGGGTTTCCTGCACCACCTTGCCGCCGTCCTCGATCAGCTCGATCTGCCGCTGGATCTCGTGGTTGATCGCCTTCTCGATGAAGCGGAACGAGTTGACGTTCTTGATCTCGGCGCGGGTGCCGAAGGCTTCCTGGCCCTTGGGGCGCACCGAAACGTTGCAGTCGCAGCGCAGCGAGCCTTCGGCCATGTTGCCGTCGCAGATGCCGAGATAGCGCACCAGCGCGTGGATCGCCTTGACGTAGGCGACCGCCTCCTTGGCGCTGCGGATGTCCGGCTCGGAGACGATCTCCAAGAGCGGGGTGCCGGCGCGGTTGAGGTCGATCCCGGACATGCCGTGGAAGTCCTCGTGCAGGCTCTTGCCGGCGTCCTCTTCCAGGTGCGCGCGGGTGATGCCGATGCGCTTGCTGGTGCCGTCCTCCAGGGTGATGTCCAGGTGACCCTTGCCGACGATGGGGTGATCCATCTGGCTGGTCTGGTAGCCCTTGGGCAGGTCGGGGTAGAAGTAGTTCTTGCGCGCGAACACGTTGGTGCGGCCCAGTTCGGCGTCGATCGCCAGGCCGAACTTCACCGCCATGCGCACGGCCTGTTCATTCAGCACCGGCAGGGTGCCGGGCATGCCCAGGTCGACCAGGCTGGCCTGGGTGTTCGGCTCGGCCCCGAAGGTGGTGGCGCTGCCGGAGAAGATCTTCGATTGGGTGGAGAGCTGGGCGTGGATTTCCAGCCCGATCACGGCTTCCCATTGCATTGTGCGTGTTCCTCAGAATCCGGCCGGGGTGCGGGTGTGCCAGTCGCTCACCTGCTGGTACTGGTGCGCCACGTTGAGCAGGCGCGCCTCCTGGAAGTACGGCGCCAAGAGCTGCACGCCCACCGGCAGGCCGTCGACGAAGCCGGCCGGCATGGACAGGCCGGGGATGCCGGCGAGGTTGGCGGTGATGGTGTAGATGTCTTCCAGGTAGGCCGACACCGGATCGGCGCTCTTCGCGCCGAGCTTCCACGCCGGGTTCGGGGTGGTCGGGCCGAGGATCAGGTCGACCTCGGCGAACGCCTGGACGAAGTCGTTCTTGATCAGCCGGCGGATCTTCTGCGCCTTCAGGTAGTAGGCGTCGTAGTAGCCGGCCGACAGGGCGTAGGTGCCGACCATGATCCGGCGCTTGACCTCGGCGCCGAAGCCCTCGCCGCGCGAGCGCTTGTACAGGTCCTCGAGGTTGACCGGGTTCTCGCAGCGGTAGCCGAAGCGCACGCCGTCGAAGCGCGACAGGTTGGAGCTGGCCTCGGCCGGGGCGATCACGTAGTAGGCCGGGATGGCGTGCTGCATGTTCGGCAGCGAGATGTCCTTCACGCTGGCGCCGAGCTTCTTCAGCTCCTCCACGACGGCGAGCACCTTCTCGGCGATGCGCGCGTCGAGGCCGGCGCCGAAGTATTCCTTCGGCAGGCCGATGCGCAGGCCGGCCAGCGGCTGGTTCAGCGCGGCCAGGTAGTCGTCGACCGGCTGATCGACGCTGGTGGAATCCTTGGCGTCGAAGCCGGCCATGGCGCCGAGCAGCAGGGCGCAGTCCTCGGCGCTGCGGGCGATCGGACCGCCCTGGTCGAGGCTGGAGGCGTAGGCGATCATGCCCCAGCGGGACACGCGGCCGTAGGTCGGCTTGAGACCGGTGAGGTTGGTCAGCGCTGCCGGCTGGCGGATCGAGCCGCCGGTGTCGGTGCCGGTGGCGGCCGGGATCAGCCCGGCGGCCACCGCGGCGGCCGAGCCGCCTGAGGAGCCGCCCGGCACGCGGGAGAGATCCCAGGGATTCTTCACCGCGCCGTAGTGGCTGGATTCGTTGGCCGAGCCCATGGCGAACTCGTCCATGTTCAGCTTGCCGAGGCTGACCGCACCGGCGCTGGCGAGCTTCTCGACCACGGTGGCGTCGTAGGGCGCCTTGAAGTTGTGGAGGATCTTCGAGGCGCAGGTGGTCAGCACGCCCCGGGTGCAGAACAGGTCCTTGTGGGCGATCGGCGCGCCGAGCAGGGCGCCGCTCTCGCCGCTCGCACGGCGGGCGTCGGCGGCGGCCGCCTGGGCGCGCGCCTCGTCGGCGGTGACGGTGATGAAGCTGTTCAGCTGCGGGTCGAGATGCGCGATGCGCGCCAGCAGGGCGTCGCTCAGCTCGACGGCGGAGAAGTCCTTGGCGGCCAGGCCGCGGGCGATTTGCGTCAGGGTCAGTCGATGCATCACTCGATCACCTTGGGAACCAGATACAGGCCGTTCTCCACGGCCGGGGCGATGGCCTGGTAGGCGTCGCGCTGATTGGTTTCGCTCACCACGTCGGCGCGCAGGCGTTGGGTGGCTTCCAGCGGGTGGGCCAGCGGCTCGATGCCGTCGGTGTTCACCGCCTGCATCTGGTCGATCAGGCCGAGGATGTTGTTGAGGGTCTCGGTGGTGCGCGGAATCTCCGCCTCGTCCAGCCCCAGGCGGGCCAGATGGGCGATTTTTTCCACGTCGGAGCGTTCGAGCGCCATCGGGGATCTCCAGCGGAAAGCGACGAATGACCGGCGGGTGAGGGCAGGGGGAACAGGGCCGCAAAACGGCGGTCAAAGGCCGCGATGAGGGGCCTTTGCGGCCCGGAAAAGCGAGCAATCTAACATATGTGCGCCTTGCCCAAAATCCCTGCCGTTGTTAGAGTTCGCCGCACTTTTAGCCACGCGTTACCCCCAGGGTTTCTGTCCCATGTTGAAAAAACTGCGCGGCATGTTTTCCAGCGATCTGTCGATCGACCTGGGCACTGCCAACACCCTTATTTATGTGCGTGAGCGCGGGATTGTGCTCAACGAACCGTCCGTGGTTGCCATTCGCAGCAGCGGCAACCAGAAAAGCGTGGTGGCCGTCGGTACCGAAGCCAAGCGCATGCTGGGGCGTACCCCGGGCAACATTTCCGCGATCCGCCCGATGAAGGACGGCGTGATCGCCGACTTCAGCGTCTGCGAGAAGATGCTGCAGTACTTCATCAACAAGGTGCACGAGAACAGCTTCCTGCAGCCGTCGCCGCGCGTGCTGATCTGCGTGCCGTGCAAGTCGACCCAGGTCGAGCGCCGCGCCATCCGCGAGTCGGCCCTCGGCGCCGGTGCCCGCGAGGTGTTCCTGATCGAAGAACCGATGGCCGCGGCCATCGGCGCCGGCCTGCCGGTGGAAGAGGCGCGTGGCTCGATGGTCGTCGACATCGGCGGCGGCACCACCGAGATCGCCCTGATTTCCCTCAACGGCGTGGTCTACGCCGAGTCCGTGCGGGTCGGCGGCGATCGCTTCGACGAGGCCATCGTCACCTACGTGCGCCGCAACTACGGCAGCCTGATCGGCGAGTCCACCGCCGAGCGCATCAAGCAGGAAATCGGCACCGCCTACCCGGGCAGCGAGCTGCGCGAGATCGACGTGCGCGGCCGCAATCTGGCCGAGGGCGTACCGCGCAGCTTCACCCTCAACTCCGCCGAGGTGCTCGAGGCGCTGCAGGAGTCGCTGGCCGCCATCGTCCAGGCGGTGAAGAGCGCCCTCGAGCAGTCGCCGCCGGAGCTGGCCTCGGACATCGCCGAGCGCGGCCTGGTGCTGACCGGCGGTGGCGCGCTGCTGCGCGACCTCGACAAGCTGCTGGCCCAGGAAACCGGCCTGCCGGTGATCGTCGCCGAAGACCCGCTGACCTGCGTGGCGCGCGGCGGTGGCCGCGCCCTGGAGATGATCGACCGTCACGCCATGGATCTGCTGTCCACCGAGTGAGTCTCGAGCGGCAAGCCCTGCCTGGCAGGCCCCAGCGCCTGGCGCCGGGGCTTGTCGACCGGCGCTTGACGTTTCAGGCTTGAGGCTTGCCGCTGCGAGGAGCTCGCCATCAAACCGCTTTTCACCAAGGGACCCTCGCTGGGTGTGCGCCTGCTGGTGCTGACCGTGCTATCGGTGGCGCTGATGGTGGTCGACGCCCGCTTCGACACCCTCAAGCCGCTGCGCAGCAACCTGGCGCAGATCATCACCCCCTTCTACTGGCTGGCCGAACGGCCGCTGCGCCTGTGGGAGAGCGTCAGCCAGCAGTTCAGCAGCCGCGACGAGCTGATCGCCGAGAACGAGAAGCTCAAGGCCGAGGCGTTGCTGCTGCAGCGGCGCCTGCAGAAGCTGGCGACCCTCACCGAGCAGAACGTGCGCCTGCGCGAGCTGCTCAATTCGGCGGCGCTGGTCGACGAGCAGGTGCTGGTCGGCGAGCTGATCGGCATCGATCCCAACCCCTTCACCCACCGCATCCTGATCGACAAGGGCGAGAAGGATGGCGTGTTCCTCGGCCAGCCGGTGCTCGATGCCCTCGGCCTGATGGGCCAGGTGGTCGAGGTGATGCCCTATACCGCGCGCGTGCTGCTGCTCACCGACACCACCCACAGCATTCCGGTGCAGGTCAACCGCAACGGCCTGCGCGCCATCGCCGTCGGCACCGGTAACCCGGAAAGCCTCGAGCTGCGTCACGTCGCCGATACCGCCGACATCAAGGAAGGCGACCTGCTGGTCAGCTCCGGTCTCGGTCAGCGCTTCCCGGCCGGCTATCCGGTGGCCACCGTCAAGGAAGTGATCCACGACTCCGGCCAGCCGTTCGCCGTGGTGCGTGCGGTGCCGACCGCGCGGCTCAACCGCAGCCGCTACCTGCTGCTGGTGTTCAGCGACCAGCGCTCGCCCGAGCAGCGCGCGGTGGACGCCGCGCTGGCCCAGGAGGCGGCCGACCGCGAGGCGGCCGAGGGTGGCAGCGCAGCGCCGAACGCCGGCGCAACCGCCACGCCGCCGACCAGTCCGCCAGCGGCTCCGGCCGGCGCCGACAATCAGGCTGTGCCGGCACCAGCGGCCGCGGTGCCGACCCCCGCAGGAGGAGTGCGCTGATGGTGGTGGCTACCCGTTCCCACAATGGCTGGTTCGTCTGGTTCAGCCTGCTGTTTGCCCTGTTGCTCAGCGTCGCGCCGATGCCCGAGTTCATGGAGGTCGGCCGGCCGCTGTGGGTGCCGCTGCTGCTCGCCTACTGGCTGCTGGCCGCGCCGCAATGGATCGGCATGACCCGGGCCTGGCTGCTCGGTCTGGCCGCCGACGTGCTCTACGGCACGCCGCTCGGGCAGAACGCCCTGGTGCTGGCGTTGATCGTGTGCATGCTGCTGTCGCTGCACCAGCGCCTGCGCATGTTTCCGGTCTGGCAGCAGAGCCTGGTCCTGCTGGTGGTGTTCGGCCTGGCCCAGCTGGTGCAGCTGTGGATCAACACCCTGACCGGCAATCGTCCGCCGACCCTGCTGTTCCTCTTCCCCGCCCTGGTCAGCGCCCTGCTCTGGCCGTGGGTGTTCACCATCATGCGCTGGATCAGCCGCCTGCTGCGCGTGCACTAACCCGTCCCGCCACGTTCCGAGAGGGATATCGCTCGTGAAAACGCTCCATCTGGCCTCCGCCTCGCCCCGCCGCCGCGAACTGCTGCTGCAGATCGGCGTGCCGCACCAGCGCGTCGCTGCGCCGATCGACGAAAGCGTGCTGCCGGGCGAGACGCCGGCCGCCTACGTCGAACGTCTGGCCCGCGCCAAGGCTGCCGCCGGCCTGGCGGCGCTCGGCGCGGCCGACGCCTGCGTACTGGGCGCCGACACTGCGGTGGTGCTGGATGGGCGTATTCTCGGCAAGCCGGCCGATCGCGCCGATGGCCTGGCCATGCTGGCGGCGCTGTCCGGCCGCGAGCACGAGGTGCTCACCGCGGTGGCGGTGGCCGACGCCAGTCGCTGCCTGACACGGGTGGTGCGCAGCCGTGTGCACTTTCGCACCCTGGCCGAGGCCGAGCGCGAGGCATACTGGGCGAGCGGCGAACCGCAGGACAAGGCAGGCGGCTACGCCATCCAGGGCCTGGCGGCGATCTTCGTCGACCGCCTCGAGGGCAGCTATTCTGCGGTGGTGGGCCTGCCGCTGGCGGAAACCGCCGAGCTGCTCGCCGGTTTCGGCATTGCCTGCTGGCAGCGTGACGGCGGCGCCTGAACGGGCGCAGCATGGACGATTCCCTCCCGCGACGAGAACGATAACTAGATGAGCGAAGAAATCCTGATCAACATCACCCCCATGGAATCGCGCGTGGCGGTGGTGGAAAACGGCGTCCTGCAGGAAGTCCACGTCGAGCGCACCCAGCGTCGCGGCATCGTCGGCAACATCTACAAGGGCAAGGTGGTGCGCGTGCTGCCCGGCATGCAGGCGGCATTCATCGACATCGGCCTGGAGCGCGCCGCCTTCATCCATGCCTCGGAAATCTCGACCCGCGAGGGCAGTGCGGTGGAAAGCATCAGCGCCCTGGTGCACGAGGGACAGAGCCTGGTGGTGCAGGTGACCAAGGATCCGATCGGCACCAAGGGCGCGCGCCTGACCACCCACCTGTCGATCCCCTCGCGCTACCTGGTGTACATGCCGCGCACCAGCCACGTCGGCATCTCGCTGAAGATCGAGGGCGAGGCCGAGCGCGAGCGCCTCAAGCAGGTGGTGGCGGCCTGCGTCTCCGCCGAGGGCATCGAGGAGCAGGGTGGCTTCATCCTGCGCACCGCCGCCGAGGGCGCCGGCGCCGACGAGATCCTCGCCGACATCCGCTACCTGCGCCGCCTGTGGGAGCAGATCTCCACGCAGATGCAGACGGCCGGCGCGCCCTCGGTGATCTACGAGGACCTGTCGCTGGCCCTGCGTACCCTGCGCGACCTGGTCAGCCCGCGTACCGAGAAGATCCGCATCGACTCGCGGGAGACCTTCCAGAAGGTCGGCCTGTTCGTCGGTGAGCTGATGCCGGAAGTGTCCGACCGTCTCGAGCACTATCCCGGCGAGCGGCCGATCTTCGACCTCTACGGCGTCGAGGACGAGATCCAGAAGGCCCTGGAGCGCAAGGTGCTGCTCAAGTCCGGCGGCTACCTGATCATCGACCCGGCCGAGGCGATGACCACCATCGACGTCAACACCGGCGCCTTCGTCGGCCACCGCAACCTCGAGGAAACCATCTTCAAGACCAACCTCGAGGCGGCCACCGCGATCGCCCGCCAGCTGCGCCTGCGCAACCTCGGCGGCATCATCATCATCGACTTCATCGACATGGAGGACGAGGAGCATCGCCGCCAGGTGCTGCGCACGCTGGAGAAGATGCTCGAGCGCGACCACGCCAAGACCAACATCATCGGCATCACCGAGCTGGGCCTGGTGCAGATGACCCGCAAGCGCACCCGCGAGAGCCTGCAGCAGGTGCTCTGCGAACCCTGTCCGAGCTGCCAGGGCCGCGGCCGGCTGAAGACCGCGGAAACCGTGTGCTACGAGATCTTCCGCGAGATCCTCCGCGAAGCGCGTGCTTACCAGGCCGAGGGTTACATGGTGTTGGCCAGCGACAAGGTGGTGGGCCGCCTGCTCGACGAGGAGTCCGGCAACGTCGCCGACCTCGAGGCCTTCATCGGCCGGCCGATCCGCTTCCAGGTGGAGAGCGAGTACTCCCAGGAGCAGTTCGATGTGGTGCTGCTCTGAAGCAAGGGGCTGACATGTCCGCCTCTGGCCGTCTGCTGGAGCGCACGCTGGATGCTCTGCTCGCCCTCACGGCGCTGTTGTTGCTGCTGGCGGCGCTGTACGTCAGCCTCGGGCGCGCACTGGTGCCGCTGGTGGCCGAGTACCGGCCGGAAATCGAGCAGCAGGCCAGCGCGGCGCTCGGCCAGCCGCTGCACGTCGGCGCGCTGAGCGGCCACTGGCAGGGGTTCATCCCGGTGCTGGAGTTGAGCGACGTCCAGCTGCAGGCCGAGGGCGAGGCCCTGCACCTGGAGCGCCTGCGGCTGTTGCCGGATCTGTTCGCCAGCCTGCGCAGCCGCAGCCTGCGCATCGCCCGCGTCGAGCTGCATGGTCTGCAGCTCGGCCTGCGCCAGAGACCGGACGGTAGCTGGCGAGTCAAGGGACTGCGCCAGGCCGAAGGCCCACGCCCGGCCATCGATTCGGCTCGGGTGCTCGCCGCGCTGCTGATGCCGCGTCGCATCGTGGTGCTCGACGGCCGGGTCACCCTCGAGCCGCAGCAGGGCGAGGTAGCGACCCTCGGCTACATCGGCCTGACCCTCGACAATCAGCCGGGGCGCCAGCGTCTGGATGGCCGCCTGCACCTGCCCGATGGTCAGCCGCTGAGCTGGCAGCTGCGCAGCGAGCTGCGTGCCGACGACTGGCAGCGGGCCGCCGCGCAGCTCTACCTCAGTCTGCCGCAGAGCGACTGGGGCAGCTGGCTGGCCGGGCACTTGCCGGCGGACTGGCCGTTCAGCCTGCAGCGCCTGCAGGTCGGCGGCGAGGTCTGGCTGGACTGGGCCGACGGCCGGGCGCAGCGCGCCGTGGCCCGCCTGCATGCGCCGCAGCTGGTGCTGGGGCGCCGCGACGCGGCGCCTGCGGAGCTGAGCGACCTGGCGCTGAGCGCCCATTTCGCGCGCGAAGACGCAGGCTGGCGCTTGCTGGTCGAGGAGCTGGCCGGCAGTTTCGCCGGCGAGCGCCTGAACCCCGGCCAGCTGCAGCTGCGCCATCAGCCGGGCGAGCAGCGCAGCTGGAGCCTGCAGGCCGAGCGCCTCAACCTGGCGCCCCTGGTGGCGCTGACCCGCACCCTAGCGCCGCTGCCTTCGCTGGCCGACGAAATCCTCGCCAGCCTGGCGCCGCACGGACGCCTGCGCGACCTGCGGGCCGAGATCCGTCCGCGTGGCGAGGGGCTGCCCGAGGTCGAGTACAACCTGCGCCTGGACAAGGTCGGCTTCGGCGCCTGGCACAACGTGCCGGCGGCGGACAACATCAACGGCACGCTCAGCGGCAACCTCGAGGGCGGCGAGCTGCGTCTGGATGCCCGCGACTTCATGCTCCACCTCGCCACCCTGTTTCCCCAGCCCTGGCGCTATCGCGAGGCGCATGCACGGCTGGACTGGCGCCTCGATGCCGACGCCTTCACCCTGTCCAGCCCGTTGATGCGCCTGTCCGGCGAGGAAGGCGAGCTGGCCGGCAACATGCTGATCCGCCTGCGCCGCGACCCGGCCGCCGAGGATTACATGGACCTGCAGGTCGGTCTGCGCCACAGCCAGGCGCACTTCACCGAACGCTACCTGCCGACCCTGTCGCCCGGTCTCAGCCCGCAGTTGGCCGACTGGCTGAAGAGCGCGATTCGCGCCGGCGAGGTCGACCAGGGCCTGTTCCTCTACCAGGGCTCGCTGAACAAGGGCGCGCCGGCCCACTCGCGCACCCTCGGCCTGTATTTCAAGGTGCGCGACGCCGAGCTGGCCTACCAGCCGGAGTGGCCGCCGCTGCGCCAGCTGGAGGGCGAGGTGTTCGTCGCCGATGGTGAGGTGCGCATCCTGGCGCCGAGTGCGCAGGTGCTGGACAGCCGCCTGCGCGACGTGCAGGCCGAGGTGCACGGCGGCGGGAGCGGTCAGGGGCCGCGTCTGACGGTGGCGGGGATGGTTGACAGCAGCGTCGGCGACGGCCTGAAGATCCTCCAGGACACGCCGCTCGGCCGCGGCCAGACCTTCGTCGGCTGGCAGGGCGAGGGGGCGCTGAACGGGCGCCTGCAACTGGACATCCCGCTGGCGCGCCAGGGCGGTGCGGTCCGCACGGTGGTCGATTTCGCCGCCGAGAATGCCCGCCTGCAACTGCCCAGACCGGCCATCGAGCTGCAGGCGATCACCGGCGCGTTTCGCTACGACAGCGCGCGGGGCCTGAGCGCGCCGGAAGTGCGGGCCCGTGCCTTCGATCGCGAACTGCGCGCGGTGATCCAGGCGCGCGGCCAGCCGGGCAAGCCCTACAGTCGGCTGGACGTGCGCAGCAGCATCGCGGTCGAGCGTCTGGTCAGCTGGCTGGGGCTGCAGCCGGCGCAGATTCCGGCGCGGGGCGAACTGCCCTATCGCCTGTGGCTGGATCTCGATTACGGCGAAGCCAGCCGCCTGCGCGTCAACTCCGACCTGCAGGGCGTGGCGATCGACCTGCCGGCACCGCTCGGCAAACCGGCCGAGCAGGCGCGCAGCGCCAGCTGGCGGATGACCCTGGGCGGCGCCGAGCGCCGTTACGGCTTTAGCTACGCCGGCCTGGCCAGCCTGAGCTTCGCCGCTCCGCTCGAGCAGTTGGCCAGAGGGCGCGGCGAGCTGCGCCTCGGCGGCGAGGCCGCGCAACTGCCCCAGGAGCTCGGTCTGCATATCCGCGGCCGGTTGAGCGAGTTCGACTGGGCGGCCTGGCAGGCGGTGCAGGCGCGGCATGCTGGCGACAGCCAGGGGCAGGCGCTGGGCAGTCTGTTGCAGTCGGTGGAGCTGGAGATCGGTCGCTTCACGGCGGGGGCGCTGACCCTCGAGCAGTTGCAGGTCGGCCTGCGCCGCGCCGCTGCGGGCTGGCGCCTGGCGCTGGACAATCCGCAGGTGAAGGGCAACGTTGTGGTGCCGGCGGACAAGGCGGCGCCGCTGCGCGTGGAGCTGGAGCGTCTGCGCCTGCCGGCGCGGGCCGCTGCCGAGACGGAGGGGACGACGCCGGCGGCGATGCCGAGCGATCCGCTGGCCGGCGTCGATCCGCGCAGCCTGCCGGCGCTGGACGTGACCATCCTTGCCCTCTATCGCGGCGAGGAGCGCCTCGGCCGCTGGCGCTTCCGCAGCCGGCCGACGGCGGGCGGGGCTCGTTTCGAGCAGCTCGATCTCGACCTCATGGGCCTGCAGGTCGATGGCAGCCTGGACTGGCAGGGTAGTGGGGCGGCCAGTCGCAGCCGTTTCCGCGGCCGGCTGTACGGCCGGGATGTGGCCGACGTGCTGCTGGCCTGGGGCTACGCCCCGAACATCAGCAGCGAGAGCTTCGAGCTGGCCGTCGACGGCGACTGGCCGGGCTCGCCGGCGATGGCCGGTCTCAAGCGCTTCAGCGGCAGCCTGGATGGGCAGTTGCGCCAGGGTCAGCTGCTCGAGGTGGAAGGCGGCGCCAGCGCCCTGCGGGTGTTCGGCCTGCTCAACTTCAACTCCATCCGCCGCCGCCTGCGCCTCGACTTTTCCGACCTGTTCGGCAAGGGCCTCGGTTACGATCGCATCAGCGGTCGACTGTACGGTACCGATGGGGTGCTGCTGACCCGCGAGCCGTTGGTGCTGGATGGCCCATCCACCCGGCTGGAGCTGGACGGCCAGCTGGACGTCGCCCAGGACCGCATCGCCGCCAGGTTGCGCGTGACCCTGCCGCTGTCCAACAACCTGCCGCTGGCCGCGCTGCTGGCCGGTGCCGCGCCGGTGGCCGGCGCGCTGTTCATCGTCGACCAGCTGGTGGGGGACCGCCTGTCACGGGTGGCCAGCGTCGAGTACCGGGTCGCCGGACCCTGGCGCGACCCGCAGATCACCCTGTTCGGCAAGCCGTAAGATGACAAACGCCGTGCGCTCCGGGTTAGGATGGGTGCATGTGCGGGGGAGTAGACGATGGGCACTGTCGCAGTCATCCAGATGGTCAGCCAGGCCGACGTGGCGAGCAATCTCGCGCGGGCGCGGGCGCTGCTCGAGCAGGCTGCGCAGAGCGGCGCGCGGCTGGCGGTGCTGCCGGAGAACTTCGCCGCCATGGGCCGCCGCGATCTTGCCGCCCTCGGCCGCGCCGAGGCCGCCGGCGAGGGGCCGCTGCTGCCCTGGCTGCAGGCGACGGCGCGCGAGCTGGGCCTGTGGATAGTCGCCGGCACCCTGCCGCTGCTGGCGGAAGGACAGCGCGACGGCAAGCCGCATGCCTGCTCGCTGCTGATCGACAGCGACGGCCAGATCGCCGCGCGCTACGACAAGCTGCACCTGTTCGACGTCGAGGTGGCCGACAGCCGCGGCAGCTACCGCGAGTCCGACGATTTCGCCCACGGCGAGCGCCTGGTGCTGGCCGACACCCCGGTCGGCCGTCTGGGCCTGACCGTGTGCTACGACCTGCGCTTCGCCGAGCTGTACAGCGCGCTGCGCGAGGCCGGCGCCGAACTGATCAGCGCGCCTTCGGCGTTCACCGCGGTGACCGGCGCGGCACACTGGGAGATCCTGGTGCGCGCGCGGGCCATCGAGACCCAATGCTACCTGCTGGCCGCCAACCAGGGCGGCCAGCACCCGGGGCCGCGGGAAACCTTCGGCCATTCGCTGATCGTCGATCCCTGGGGCGAGCCGCTGGCCCGCCAGCCGCGCGGCGAGGCGGTGCTGCTGGCGCAGGTCGACCGTCCGGCGCAGGCGGCGATCCGCCAGCGCATGCCGGTGCATGCCCATCGTCGCCTGCGCCCCGGAGCGCTGCAACCTTCGACCAAGGAGTCCTCATGAACACCCTGTCCTCCGTCAGCGACCAGCTGCTGACCCCCGGCGGCCTCAGCCTGGAGCGCCTGCCGGCGCTGCTCGGCGAGCTGGCCGGCCCCGGCATCGATGCCGCCGACCTGTACTTCCAGAGCCAGGTGTCCGAGTCGTGGCTGCTCGAGGACGGCATCGTCAAGGAAGGCAGCTTCCATCTCGACCAGGGCGTCGGCGTGCGTGCCCAGTCCGGCGAGAAGACCGGCTTCGCCTACAGCAACAGCATCGAGGAGCACGCCCTGCGCCAGGCGGTGCAGGCCGCCCGTTCGATCGCCCGCGCCGGCCAGCAGGGCCGCGTGCAGACCCCGGCGGTGCAGGTGCCGCCGCGCCTGTACGGCGCCGCCAATCCGCTGGAGGTGCTCAGCCGGGCGGAGAAGGTCGAGCTGCTCAAGCGCATCGACCAGGCCACCCGCGCCCTCGACCCGCGCATCAGCCGGGTCACCGTGAGTCTGGCCGGCACCTGGGAGCAGGTGCTGGTGGCGGCTATCGACGGCAGCCTCGGTGCCGACGTGCGCCCGCTGGTGCGCTTCAACGTCAGCGTGATCGTCGAGCAGGGTGGCCGCCGCGAGCGTGGTGCCCACGGCGGCGGCGGGCGCACCGACTATCGCTACTTCCTCGAACACGACCGTGCCATGGACTACGCCCGCGAGGCGGTGCGCCAGGCGCTGGTCAACCTGGAGGCGGTGCCGGCGCCGGCCGGCAGCCTGCCGGTGGTGCTCGGCAACGGCTGGAGCGGCGTGCTGCTGCACGAGGCGGTCGGTCACGGTCTGGAAGGCGACTTCAACCGCAAGGGCAGCTCGGCCTACAGCGGCCGCATCGGCCAGCCGGTGGCCTCGAAGCTGTGCACCATCGTCGACGACGGCACCCTGCCGGGCCGCCGCGGCTCGCTGAGCCTGGACGACGAGGGTACGCCGACCCAGTGCACCACGCTGATCGAGAACGGCGTGCTGCGCGGCTACATGCAGGACAAGCTCAACGCCCGCCTGATGGGTGTACGGCCGACCGGCAACGGGCGCCGCGAGTCCTACGCGCACCTGCCGATGCCGCGCATGACCAACACCTACATGCTGGCCGGCGAGAGCGAGCCGGAGGAGATCATCCGCTCGGTGAAGCGCGGCCTGTACTGCGCCAGCCTCGGCGGCGGCCAGGTGGACATCACCAGCGGCAAGTTCGTGTTCTCCACCAGCGAGGCTTACCTGATCGAGGACGGCCGGATCACCGCGCCGGTCAAGGGCGCCACCCTGATCGGCAACGGCCCGGAGGCGATGAGCCGGGTGTCGATGGTCGGCAACGACCTGGCGCTCGACAGCGGGGTGGGCACCTGCGGCAAGGACGGTCAGTCGGTGCCGGTCGGCGTCGGCCAGCCGACCCTGAAGATCGAGGCGATCACCGTCGGCGGTACCGGCGGCTGACGAGGTCGCAGGGTGGACAACGGCGCAGCCTTGTCCACCAGCGCTGTTGGACCGATGGGGCGGGTGGGCAACTCGCGCAGCGATTGCCCATCGAGGTGTTCGCTGGTGGATAACGCTGCGCGGTTATCCACCCTGCGGCATCACGGTGACTTTGCTCAGCGCAGGCCGCGCTTGGTCTCGTCGATCTCGCGCAGGTACTTGAACACCTTGCGCGCGGCTGCCGGCGGCTTGTTGTGCGCGGCCTCGTGCTGGGCGTGGCGGATCAGCTGGCGCAGGTGCTGGACGTCGGCCTCGGGGTATTCGCCGAGCAGCGCCTCGAGGTCGGCATCGCTGCCGCCGACCAGGCGGTCGCGCCAGCGCTCGAGGGCGTGGAAGCGCTCGTTGTACTGGCGGGTCGAGGCGTCCATCTGGTCGAGCAGGCCGGTGATCGCCTCGATGTCCTGGCTGCGCATCAGCTTGCCGATGTACTGGATGTGGCGTTTGCGGGCGGCGTGGGCCTTGTGCTTGGGCGCCTCGAGCAGGGCCCTGAGCAGCATGTCGGAGAGCGGCAGGCGTTCGAGCTGCTCGGGCTTGAGCGTGGTCAGGCGCTCGCCGAGGTCCTGCAGGGCGTGCAGCTCGCGCTTGACCTGGGATTTGCTCTTCTCTCCGGAGAAGTCGTCGTCGAATTGTTCAGACATGGGGCGGGTCCGCTGGGAAACGCGCCATGATAACCACTCAGGGGCCGCTTGTCCGGCCCGGCCGGCGTGCCGGCGGGAAAACAGGAGCAGGACATGAGTTCAGCCGTGGAAAGCGTGGGGCCGCAGGCCCTGCCGGGATTGCAGGAGCAGGTCGAGGCGATCCTCGCCGAAGCGCGCCGCCAGGGCGCCACCGACTGCGAGGTGGCGGTGTCGCTGGAGCAGGGCTTGTCGACCAGCGTGCGTCAGGGCGAGGTGGAGACGGTCGAGTTCAACCGCGACCGCGGTTTCGGCATCACCCTCTACCTGGGGCAGCGCAAGGGCTCGGCGAGCACGTCGGCGCAGGGGGCGGCGGCCATTCGGGAAACGGTTGAGGCGGCGCTGGCTATCGCCCGGCACGCCTCGGAGGACGATTGTGCCGGGCTGGCCGATGCCGCGCTGATGGCCCGCGAACTGCCCGATCTCGACCTCTACCATCCTTGGGCGATCAGCCCGGAGCAGGCCATCGAGCAGGCGCTGGCCTGCGAGGCCGCCGCTTTTGCCGCCGATCCGCGGGTGACCAAGGCCGACGGCACCACCCTCAATACCCACCTCGGCTGCCGCGTGTACGGCAACAGCCGCGGCTTCGTCGGCGGCTACGCCTCCAGCCGGCACAGCCTGAGCTGCGTGATGATCGCCGAGGGCGAGGGGCAGATGCAGCGCGACTACTGGTACGACGTCAGCCGCGTCGGCAGCGAGCTGGCCGGCGGCGAGTCGATCGGCCGGCGCGCGGCCGAGCGCGCGGTGGCGCGCCTGGGCGCGCGGCCGGTGCCGACCTGCGAAGTGCCGGTGCTGTTCGCCGCCGAACTGGCCACCGGGCTGTTCGGCCATTTCCTCGCCGCGATCTCCGGCGGCAACCTGTACCGCAAGTCCTCCTTCCTCGAGGGGGCGCTGGGGCAGACGCTGTTCCCCGAGTGGCTGAGCCTCGACGAACGGCCGCATCTGCCGCGCGGCATGGGCAGCGCCAGCTTCGACGGCGACGGCCTGGCGACCTACGCCAAGCCCTTCGTCGACGGCGGCAAATTGGTGTCCTACGCGCTGGGCACCTATTCCGGGCGCAAGCTGGGCCTGCCGAGCACCGCCAACGCCGGCGGCGTGCACAACCTGTTCGTCAGCCACGGCAGCGAGGACCAGGCGGCGCTGCTCCGCCGCATGGATCGCGGCCTGCTGGTCACCGAGCTGATGGGGCAGGGGCTCAACCTGGTCACCGGCGACTACTCGCGCGGTGCTGCCGGCTTCTGGGTGGAGAACGGGATCATCCAGTTCCCGGTACAGGAGGTGACCATCGCCGGCAACCTGCGCGACATGTTCAGCGGCATAGTCGCGGTGGGCTCCGACGTGGAGGCGCGCGGCAACGTGCGCACCGGTTCGGTGCTGATCGAGCGGATGATGGTCGGCGGCAGCTGAGGTCGCGCTGGGGCAGGGGCGCCCGTAGGTTGGATGGCCACCCCGTGGAAGACTCGCGCCGCGATCTTCCACCGCCCGGCCCGCTGCGTGGTCTCTGGTAGACAAGGCTGCGCCTTTGTCTACCCTGCGCCAGCACTTGCCTGCAGGCGCTACTCGCCTTCGTCGAAGTAGTTGTTGATCAACTCGATCAGCGCCTGCAGGGCCTCGTGATCCTGTTCGCCCTCGGTGCACAGATGGATCGAGGTGCCCTTGCCGGCGGCCAGCATCATCACCGACATGATGCTCTTGCCGTCCACCAGGCTGTCGGCCGAGCGGCCGACCCGCACCTGACAGGGAAAGCGTCCGGCCACGCCGACGAACTTGGCGGCGGCGCGGGCGTGCAGGCCGAGCTTGTTGATGATGGTGACGTCGCAGGCTGGCATCGGGGGGATCGGGGTCCTTACTTGAGGTCGCGGTGGCGGATCTGCACGTTGCCCAGGCTGTCGCGCAGCGCGGTGCCCAGCCGTTCGGCCAGGTACACCGAGCGGTGGTGGCCACCGGTGCAGCCGATGGCCACGGTGACATAGGCGCGGTTGCTGGCGGCGAAGCGCGGCAGCCACTTGCCGAGGTAGGCGACGATGTCCTGGTACATTTCCTCGACGTCGGTCTGGGCGTCGAGGTAGTCGCGGACCGGCTGCTCCAGTCCGCTGTGTTCGCGCAGGTCCGGCTTCCAGTAGGGGTTGGGCAGGCAGCGCACGTCGAACACCAGGTCGGCGTCGATCGGCATGCCGCGCTTGAAGCCGAAGGATTCGATCAGGAAGGCGGTACCGGCATCCGGCTTTTCCAGCAGGCGCAGCTTGATGCTGTCGCGCAGCTGGTAGAGGTTGAGGTTGGCGGTATCGATCTTCAGATCGGCGAGATCGGCGATCGGACCGAGCAGCTGGTGTTCGTCGTCGATCGCCTCGACCAGCGAGCGGGTCGCGTTGGTCAGCGGATGGCGTCGACGGGTTTCCGAGAAGCGCTTGAGCAGGGTGGCGTTGTCGGCATCCAGATAGAGCACATCGCACTGGATGTTGTGCTGGCGCAGCTGCTCCAGCAGTTCGGGAAAGCGCTTGAGCTGGCTGGGCAGATTGCGCGCATCGATCGACACGGCAACCTGCGGCTGCGACAGCTCGGTGTGCAGCAGGGCGCGCTCGGCCAGGTCCGGCAACAGACTGGCCGGCAGGTTGTCGATGCAGTAGAAGCCGTTGTCCTCGAGCACGGCCAGGGCGGTACTCTTCCCCGACCCGGAGCGGCCGCTGACAATGACCAGACGCATGACTCAGCGGCCATCCACGGTGTCGAGCACCACCTGGTACAGGTCGAAGCCGTCCCGGGCCTGGCGCAGGCGCTCGCGCACGTCGGCGCGGTCGAGCAGGCCGGCGATCTGGCGCAGCAGCTCGAGGTGCTCTTCGGTGGCAGCTTCGGGCACCAGCAGGACGAACAGCAGGTCCACCGGGGCGCCATCGAGGGCATCGAAGTCCACCGGGGCGTCCAGACGCAGCAGGGCGCTCACCGGCACCGAGCAGCCGGCCAGCCGGCAGTGCGGAATGGCGATGCCGTTGCCGAAGCCGGTGGAGCCGAGCTTCTCGCGAGCCACCAGGCTTTCGAAGATGTCATGTGCGTCGAGCCCGGGAATATCCCGGGCTACGAGGTTGGCGATCTGTTCCAGAACGCGTTTCTTGCTGCCTCCCGGCACGTTCACCTGGGAACGGCCGGGGGTCAGGATATGCTCTAGTCGAATCATCGGAAAATGATCAGCGGGCGGCGGCGCCCTGTTCGCGCTCGATCTGCTTTTCCTTGTGCTTGATCAGCTGACGGTCCAGTTTGTCAGCCAGGAGGTCGATGGCTGCATACATGTCTTCGTGCTCGGCGTTGGCGACCACTTCGCCGCCGGCAACGTGCAGGGTAGCTTCGATCTTCTGCTTCAGTTTCTCCACCTGCATGATCACCTGAACGTTGGTGATGCGGTCGAAATGGCGTGCCAGGCGCTCGAACTTCTCGTTCACGTAGTTGCGCAGAGTGTCGGTCACTTCCAGGTGTTGGCCACTGATATTGACTTGCATACCGCTTCTCCTTATTACCCACGTTGCTGACGGGTTGCCCCGTCATCGAATAACTGTGTTCGCGATCAGTCGTTACACCAGTCGCTTGCGCTCGCTCGATGGCGCAATGCCCAGGGATTCCCGGTACTTGGCAATTGTCCGGCGGGCCACCTGAATCCCCTGCTCTTCCAGTAAACCAGCGATCTTGCTGTCACTCAACGGCTTTTTCGGATTTTCCGCGGCCACCAGCTTCTTGATGATGGCGCGGATCGCCGTCGACGAGCATTCGCCACCCTCGGCGGTGCTGACATGGCTGGAGAAGAAATACTTGAGTTCGTAGATGCCGCGCGGGGTATGCATGTACTTCTGCGTGGTGACCCGCGAGATGGTCGACTCGTGCATGCCCACCGCCTCGGCGATGTCGTGCAGTACCAGCGGTTTCATCGCCTCCTCGCCGTATTCGAGGAAGCCGCGCTGCAGCTCGACGATCTGGGTGGCGACCTTCATCAGCGTCTCGTTGCGGCTGAGCAGGCTCTTGATGAACCAGCGCGCTTCCTGCAGCTGGTTGCGCATGTAGGTGTTGTCGGCGCTGGAGTCGGCGCGGCGCACCAGGCCGGCGTAGTGCGGGTTGACGCGCAGGCGCGGCATGGCGTCGGGATTGAGCTCGACCAGCCAGCGCTCGTTGTCCTTGCGCACGATCACGTCGGGCACCACGTACTCGGCTTCGCTGGCCTCGATCTGCGCGCCGGGACGCGGATTGAGGCGCTGGATCAGCTCGGCTATCTGGCGCAGTTCGTCTTCCTTGACCCGCAGGCGGCGCATCAGCTGGCTGTAGTCGCGACTGCCGAGCAGGTCGAGGTATTCGCGCACCACGCGGCGCGCTTCGTCGAGCCAGGGGGTGGTGGCCGGCAGCTGGTTGAGCTGCAGCAGCAGGCACTCGCTGAGGTCGCGCGCGCCGATGCCCAGCGGCTCGAACTGCTGCACGCGGTGCAGCACCATCTCCACCTCGTCCAGTTCGATGCCCAGCTCGGGATCGAGGGAGGTGAGGATGTCCTCGAGGCTTTCCTCGAGGTAGCCGTCGTTGTTGATGGCGTCGATGATCGACATGGCGATCAGCCGGTCGTTGTCGCTCATCGGGGTCAGGTTGAGCTGCCAGAGCAGGTGGCTCTGCAGGCTTTCACCGGAGGAGGTGCGCGCGGTGAAGTCCCACTCGTCGTCCTCGCTGCTCGGCAGGCTGCTGGCACTGGTCTGGTAGATGTCCTCCCAGGCGGTGTCCACCGGCAGCTCGCTGGGGATGCGTTCTTCCCACTGGCCTTCGTCGAGGCTGTCGGGGTCGCGTTCGACGCTGACGCTGCCGCCCTCCAGGCTCGCCGCACCGTGAGTGGCGTCGCCTTCGGCCAGCGGGTCGCCGCTGTCGAAATCATCGCCGTCTTCCTGGCGCTCGAGCATCGGATTGGAGTCGAGGGCTTCCTGGATTTCCTGCTGCAGGTCGAGGGTCGACAGCTGGAGCAGACGAATGGCTTGTTGCAGCTGCGGGGTCATCGTCAGCTGCTGGCCCATCTTGAGGACTAGCGAGTGTTTCATGGCTTGGGAGTTGGCACCTTGGGGTCTGCCAGCGCCTGCGCGCTGTCCACTGCTGGGCGCCGGGGCGCCGCTGATAGCAAATTATATGCCCGATATTTGCCAGTTTGCCTAGGCTTGACAGGCAGGCGAAAAGCCGCAGTCAGGTAGGGATATGCGACGCCCGCGCGGTACGGCGGGCGTGCGGCTCATGCGTGAAGCGGTGGGAGGGACTTACAGGCGGAACTCTTGACCCAGGTAGACGTCCTTCACCAGCTGGTTGGCGAGGATGCTCTCGGCGTCGCCCTCGGCGATCAACTGGCCGGCGTTGACGATGTAGGCCGTCTCGCAGATGTCCAGGGTTTCGCGCACGTTGTGATCGGTGATCAGCACGCCGATGCCGCGACTCTTCAGGTGGTGGATGATCTGCTTGATGTCGCCCACCGAGATCGGGTCGACGCCGGCGAAGGGCTCGTCGAGCAGGATGAACTTCGGGTCGCTGGCCAGGGCGCGGGCGATCTCCACGCGCCGCCGTTCGCCGCCGGACAGGCTCATGCCGAGATTGTCGCGGATGTGGCTGATGTGGAACTCCTGCAGCAGGCCTTCCAGGGCTTCGCGGCGCCCGGCGCGATCGAGGTCCTTGCGCGTCTCGAGGATCGCCATGATGTTGTCGGCCACCGTCAGCTTGCGGAAGATCGAGGCTTCCTGCGGCAGGTAGCCGATGCCGGCGCGTGCGCGGCCATGCATCGGCAGATGGGTGACGTCCTGGTCGTCGATCAGCACGCGGCCCTGATCGGCGTGGACCAGGCCGACGATCATGTAGAAGCAGGTGGTCTTGCCGGCGCCATTGGGGCCGAGCAGGCCGACGATCTGGCCGCTGTCGATCGACAGACTGACGTCGCGCACCACGGCGCGGCCCTTGTAGCTCTTGGCCAGGTGCTGGGCGATCAGCGTACTCATTGCGCGTTCTGCTCCGGCTCGGCCTTCTTGCGCGGCTGGATCACCATGTCGATGCGCGGGCGCGGGGTGGTCACGCTGCTGCCGGTGGCGCGGCCGGCGTTGACGATCTGCCGCTGGGTGTCGTAGACGATCTTCTCGCCTTCGAAGGTGTTGCCTTCCTGCACCACCTTGGCCTGGTCGATCAGCACGATGCGCTCGTTGACCGCGAAGTACTGGATGGTCAGGCCGTAGGCCTTGACCACCGGCTTGTCGGTCGCCGGCTGCTGTTCGTAGTAGGCCGGCTTGCCGACCGAGGTGAATACCTCGATGTCGCCATTCTTGTCCTGGGTGATGGTCACGGTGTCGCCGGTGATCTTCAGGGTGCCCTGGGTGATCACCACGCCGCCGCGGTAGACGGCGACGCCCTTGGCGTCGTCGAGTTCGGCGCTGTCGGCCTGCACGCGGATCGGTTGCTCGCGGTCGGAGGGCAGGGCCCAGGCGGAGGCGCCGGCCAGCAGGATGCCCAGGCCGAAGAGGAGGGGAAGGGGGTTAGCGAACCTCATGCTGTCCTCGCACGTTGGATTTCAGGAGCATCCGGCTTTCGTTGAGATAGGCCTGCATGCCGGTGGCGCTGGTCACGCCGTTGGCGGCTTCGATGCGAACGGGCTGGGCCGTCTCGGCGTATTCCCGTTCGGGAAACACGCTGAGGCGGCTGGTGGTGAGTATGGTCGGGCGGCCCTTGGCGTCGGTGCGCTCGACGCGCACCGCATCGATCAGCTCGACCTGGGTGCCGCCGGGGGACACCTCGCCGCGCTCGCTCTGCACGTGCCACGGATAGTCGCTGCCGCGGTAGAGCAGCAGGTCGGGCTGGCTCAGCAGGGTGGTATCGCTGCTGCGCAGGTGCTCGAGGCGCGTCGCGGTCATCCGGTAGTGCAGCTTGCCGTCGGCCTGGAACTGCACGCTGCGGGCGTTTTCCACGAAGAAGTCGATGGCGCTGTCGCCACCGGTGGCGGCCGACGGCTCCATGAAGCTTTCCGGGCGGATGTTCCAGTAGCCGATGGCCGCCAGCAGGGCGGCGGCAAGGGCGAACGGGAAGAAGGTGCGCAGTGTGCGGTTCATCGGGGTTCCGTTACAGGTAGGCCGCCTGGGCCGCCTCCAGCGTGCCCTGGGCGCGCATGATCAGCTCGCAGAACTCGCGCGCGGCGCCTTCGCCGCCGCGCGCCTGGGTCACGCCGGCGGCGTGCTGGCGCACGAAGGCGTCGGCGCTGGCGACCGCCATGCCGAGGCCGACCCGGCGGATCACCGGCAGGTCGGGCAGGTCGTCGCCCAGATAGGCGACCTGCTCGTATGAGAGTCCCAGTTCGGTGAGCAGTTCATCGAGCACGACCAGTTTGTCCTCGCGGCCCTGGATCAGATGGTGGATGCCGAGGTTCTTCGCCCGGCGCTCGACCACCGCGGCGCTGCGCCCGCTGATGATGGCGGTGCGCACGCCCGAGGCGATCAGCATCTTGATGCCGTGGCCGTCGAGGGTGTTGAAGGTCTTGAACTCGCCGCCCTCGGGCAGGAAGTACAGTTTGCCGTCGGTCAGCACGCCGTCGACGTCGAAGATTGCCAGACGGATCGCGCCGGCGCGTTGCAGCAGGTCACCGTTCATCACATTACTCCGGCGCGCAGCAGGTCGTGCATGTTCAGCGCGCCGATGGCACGGTGCTCGGCGTCGACCACCGCGAGCGCGCTGATGCGGTTGTCTTCCATGATCTTCAGCGCTTCGGCGGCGAGCATGTCCGGGCGGGCGGTCTTGCCGCCGGCGGTCATCAGCTCGTCGATGGTCGCACTGCGCACGTCGACGCCACGGTCGAGGGCGCGGCGCAGGTCGCCGTCGGTGAAGATGCCGGCCAGGCGGCCGTCGGCGTCGCGCACCACGGTCATGCCCAGGCTCTTGCGGGTCATCTCCAGCAGCGCCTCGCGCAGCGGCGTGCCGCGCTGGACCTGCGGCAGGCCGTCGCCGCTGTGCATGATGTTCTCCACCTTGAGCAGCAGGCGTCTGCCCAGTGCGCCCCCCGGGTGGGAGAAGGCGAAGTCCTCGGCGGTGAAGCCGCGTGCCTCGAGCAGGGCGATGGCCAGGGCGTCGCCGAGCACCAGCGAGACGGTGGTCGAGGAGGTCGGCGCCAGGTTGAGCGGGCAGGCTTCCTGGGCCACGCTGGCGTCCAGGTTGACGGCGGCCGCCTTGGCCAGCGGCGAATCGGGGTTGCCGGTCATGCTGATCAGGGTGATGCCCAGGCGCTTGATCAGCGGCAGCAGGGTGACGATCTCGGCGGTCGAACCGGAATTGGACAGCGCCAGCACCACGTCGTCGCGGGTGATCATGCCCATGTCGCCGTGGCTGGCCTCGGCCGGATGGACGAAGAACGCCGTGGTGCCGGTGCTCGCCAGGGTGGCGGCGATCTTGCGGCCGATGTGGCCGGACTTGCCCATGCCGACCACCACCACGCGGCCCTGGCAGGCCAGCAGCAGCTCGCAGGCGCGAACGAAGTCGCCGTTGATGCGCGTCAGCAGGTCGTTCACCGCATCCAGCTCGAGGCGGATGGTGCGCTGGGCGGACTGGAGGAAGGACGGAGTCTGGGGCATGGACTGGACAGGCTGGACGAAGTAAGCAGCAGAGTATACCGACAAAGTGCCGACGGCTCATCATCTGCGCTCGAATGGTCGGCGCGATGCTTGGGAGTGGTCGGCCGGCGGTGCTATAGTGCGCGGCTATTCGGCCATCGGCTGCAGGAGTGCGACTGCCTTGCGCTCGGCACCCGCACGGACGGCCGGCCTGCAAGGAGTTCCGATGACTAGCGACAACGCGTATGCCGTCGAGCTGAAAGGGGTCACTTTCAAGCGCGGCACGCGCACCATCTTCGATAACGTCGATCTGGCGATCCCGCGTGGCAAGGTGACCGGCATCATGGGTCCCTCCGGCTGCGGCAAGACTACCCTGCTGCGCCTGATCGGCGCCCAGTTGCGTCCCTCCAGTGGCAAGGTGATCGTCAACGGGCAGAACCTGCCCGAGCTGTCGCGCAGCGAGCTGTTCGACATGCGCAAGCAGATGGGCGTGCTGTTCCAGAGCGGCGCGCTGTTCACCGACCTCGACGTGTTCGAGAACGTCGCCTTCCCGCTGCGGGTGCACACCAGCCTGCCGGAGGAGATGATCCGCGACATCGTGCTGATGAAGCTGCAGGCGGTCGGCCTGCGTGGCGCCATCGAGCTGATGCCCGATGAGCTGTCCGGCGGCATGAAACGCCGCGTGGCGCTGGCGCGGGCGATCGCCCTCGATCCGCAGATCCTCATGTACGACGAACCCTTCGTCGGCCAGGACCCGATCGCCATGGGCGTGCTGGTGCGCCTGATCCGCCTGCTCAACGATGCCCTCGGCCTGACCAGCATCGTGGTTTCCCACGATCTGGCGGAGACCGCCAGCATCGCCGATTACCTGTACGTGGTCGGCGACACCCAGGTGCTCGGTCAGGGCACGCCGGCCGAGCTGATGGAGTCCGACAATCCACGGATCCGCCAGTTCATGCAGGGGATCGCCGACGGTCCGGTGCCGTTCCACTTCCCCGCGGCCGACTATCGCCGCGACCTGCTGGGAGACGCCTGATGCGCAGGACTTCCCCCCTCGAGCGCGTGCGCCTGCTCGGCCGCGCCGGGCTCGACGTGGTCGAGGCGCTCGGACGCTCGACGCTGTTTCTCGTGCATGCCCTGTTCGGTCGCAATGGGGCCGGCAGTTTTCTGCAGCTGCTGATCAAGCAGCTGTACGCGGTCGGCGTGCTGTCGCTGGCGATCATCGTCGTCTCCGGCGTCTTCATCGGCATGGTGCTGGCCCTGCAGGGCTACAACATCCTGGTCGACTTCGCCTCCGAGGAGGCGGTCGGCCAGATGGTCGCGCTGACCCTGCTGCGCGAGCTGGGGCCGGTGGTCACCGCGCTGCTGTTCGCCGGGCGCGCCGGTTCGGCGCTGACCGCGGAGATCGGCAACATGAAGTCCACCGAGCAGTTGTCCAGTCTGGAGATGATCGGCGTCGACCCGCTCAAGTACATCATCGCCCCGCGGCTGTGGGCCGGCTTCATCTCCATGCCGCTGCTCTCGGCGATCTTCACCGTGGTCGGCATCTGGGGCGGCGCGATGGTCGCCGTGGACTGGCTGGGCGTCTACGAGGGCTCCTACTGGGGCAACATGCAGCGCAGCGTCGAGTTCCATGGCGACGTGCTCAACGGCATCATCAAGAGCGTGGTGTTCGCCGTGGTGGTGACCTGGATCGCGGTGTTCCAGGGCTACGACTGCGAGCCCACCTCCGAGGGCATCAGCCGCGCCACCACCCGCACCGTCGTCTACGCCTCGCTGGCCGTGCTCGGCCTCGACTTCATTCTCACCGCTCTGATGTTTGGAGACTTCTGATGCAATCGCGCTCTCTGGAAATCGGCGTCGGCCTGTTCCTCCTGGCCGGCCTGCTGGCCCTGCTGCTGCTGGCGCTGCGCGTCAGCGGCCTGACCATCGGCTCGGCCCAGGACACCTACCGCATCTACGCCTACTTCGACAACACCGCCGGGGTTAGCCCGCGCGCCAAGGTAACCATGGCCGGGGTGACCATCGGCAAGGTGGTCGCGGTCGACCTGGATCGCGACAGCTACATGGGGCGGGTGACCATGGAACTCGACAGGCGTGTCGATAATCTACCGGTGGACTCCACCGCGTCGATCCTCACCGCCGGCCTGCTCGGCGAGAAGTACATTGGCATCAGTGTCGGTGGCGAGGAGCAGATGCTGGCAGACGGTGGGGTGATCCGCGATACCCAGTCGGCGCTGGTGCTGGAAGACCTGATCGGCAAGTTCCTGCTCAACTCCGTCAACAAAGAACCCGCCAAGCAATAAAGGACATTCGTCATGCTCAAGACATTGCGTCGCAGCCTGCTGGTGCTGCTGACCTGCCTGCCGTTCGTCGGTCATGCCGCGGCCACGCCGCAACAGGTGGTCCAGGCCACCACCGACCAGGTGCTGGGGGAGTTGAACAGCAAGCGCGAGCAGTTCAAGCAGGACCCCGAGGCCTACTATCAGGCCCTCAATGGCATCCTCGATCCGGTGGTCGACTTCGACGGCTTTGCCCGTGGTGTGATGACCGTGCGCTACAGCCGCCAGGCCTCGCCGGCGCAGATGCAGGCGTTCCAGGAAAGCTTCAAGCGTAGCCTGGTGAAGTTCTACGGCAATGCCCTGCTCGAGTACGACAACCAGGAGATCCGTATGCTGCCGGCGGTGCCGTCCAGCGAGCCTGGACGCGCCTCGGTGAACATGGAGGTGGTCGGCCGCAGCGGCGCCATCTATCCGGTGAGCTACACCATGGAGCAGAAGGGTGGCGTCTGGAAGGTGCGCAACGTGATCATCAACGGCATCAACATCGGCAAGCTGTTCCGCGACCAGTTCGCCGAGTCGATGCGTAGCAACGGCAACGACCTCGACAAGGTGATCGCCACCTGGGGTGACGCCGTGGCGCGCGCTCAGGAGTCCACCGACGTCAAGGCTGGCCAGCAGTGACGCGTGGCACGCTGCGCGAGGTGCAGTCCGGCGGATTGGCCCTGCACGGGGTGATCGACATGCACGTCGGCGCCGAGTTGCGCGACGCCGGCAGGCGCCTGCTCGCCGCCAGCGCCGGGCGCGATGTCTGGGTCGACTGCGCCGCCATCACCCAGAGCAGCAGCGTCGGTCTGTCGTTGCTGCTGTGCTGGCTGCGCGACGCCCGGGCCACCGGCAAGCAGCTGCAGATCCGCAACCTGCCGGACGACATGCGCCAGGTCGCCGAGGTCTACGGCCTGCTCGAGTTGCTGCCGCTGGCTGACTGAGGTGCTGCCCGTGGCCGTCGGCACTGCGGGCAGGGTTCGCAGGCGCGGGGCTTTTTTGTATGATGCCCGGCCTGTGCGCCGGTTCCCCTATGTGAGGTTGAGTAGTTATGCAGGCTGAAGACGTCAAACGCCATCTCGAAGCGAATCTGCCCGGCACCCGCGTGGAAGTCGAAGGCCAGGGCTGCGATTTCCAGCTGAACCTGATCAGCGACGAGCTGGCCGCCCTCAGCCCGGTCAAGCGCCAGCAGCAGATCTACGCCCATCTCAACGACTGGATCGCCAACGGCAGCATCCACGCCGTGACCATGAAATTCTTCACCCAGGCTGCCTGGGCCGAGCGCGCCTGAGCGCCCGTCGCCCGAGATTCCCAATGGACAAACTGATCATTACCGGTGGTGCCCCGCTCGACGGGGAAATCCGCATTTCCGGCGCGAAGAACTCGGCGCTGCCGATCCTCGCCGCCACCCTGCTGGCCGACGAGCCGGTCACCGTGCGCAACCTGCCGCACCTGCACGACATCACCACCATGATCGAGCTGTTCGGCCGCATGGGCGTACAGCCGGTGATCAACGAGAAGCTCGACGTCGAGGTCGACTCCACCAGCATCAAGACCCTGGTGGCGCCCTACGAACTGGTCAAGACCATGCGCGCCTCGATCCTGGTGCTCGGTCCGATGGTCGCTCGCTTCGGCCAGGCCGAGGTGGCCCTGCCGGGTGGCTGCGCCATCGGCACCCGTCCGGTCGACCTGCACATCCGCGGCCTCGAAGCCATGGGCGCGATCATCGATGTCGAAGGCGGCTACATCAAGGCGCGGGCTCCCGAGGGTGGCCTGCGCGGTGCGCGCTACTGCTTCGACACCGTCAGCGTGACCGGCACCGAGAACATCCTGATGGCCGCCACCCTGGCCAACGGTCGCAGCGTGATCGAGAACGCCGCGCGCGAGCCGGAAGTGGTCGACCTGGCCAACATGCTGATCGCCATGGGGGCGCAGATCCAGGGTGCCGGTACCTCTACCATCACCGTCGATGGCGTCAAGCGCCTGAACGGCACCAGCTACGCCGTGATGCCCGACCGCATCGAGACCGGCACCTACCTGGTGGCCGCCGCGGCGACCCGCGGCCGGGTCAAGCTCAAGGACACCGATCCGACCATTCTCGAGGCCGTGCTGCTCAAGCTGCAGGAGGCCGGCGCCGAGATCACCACCGGCGAGGACTGGATCGAGCTGGATATGAAGGGCAAGCGGCCCAAGGCGGTCAACATCCGCACCGCGCCCTATCCGGCGTTCCCCACCGACATGCAGGCGCAGTTCATCGCCATGAATGCGGTGGCTGAAGGCACCGGCACGGTGATCGAGACCATCTTCGAGAACCGCTTCATGCACGTGCTGGAGATGCAGCGCATGGGCGCGCACATCCAGATCGAGGGCAACACCGCCATCGTCACCGGCGTACCGCGCCTGAAGGCCGCCCCGGTGATGGCCACCGACCTGCGCGCCTCGGCCAGCCTGGTCATCGCCGCGCTGGTCGCCGACGGCGATACCCTGATCGACCGCATCTACCACATCGACCGTGGCTACGAGTGCATCGAGGAGAAGCTGCAGCTCCTGGGCGCCAAGATCCGCCGCGTGCCGGGCTAGGGGCAAGTCATGCTGACCATCGCGCTGTCCAAGGGCCGCATTCTCGACGACACCCTGCCGTTGCTCGCCGAGGCCGGCATCGTGCCGACCGAGAATCCGGACAAGAGCCGCAAGCTGATCATCCCGACCACCCAGGAGGACGTGCGCCTGCTGATCGTGCGCGCCACCGATGTGCCGACCTACGTCGAGCAGGGTGCCGCCGATCTCGGCGTGGCCGGCAAGGACGTGCTGCTCGAGTACGGTGGCCAGGGGCTGTACGAACCGCTCGACCTGCAGATCGCCAAGTGCAAGCTGATGACCGCCGGCAAGGTCGGCGCGCCGGAGCCCAAGGGGCGCCTGCGCGTGGCCACCAAGTTCGTCAACGTGGCCAAGCGCTACTACGCCGAGCAGGGGCGCCAGGTCGACATCATCAAGCTGTACGGTTCCATGGAGCTGGCGCCGCTGGTCGGTCTGGCCGACAAGATCATCGACGTGGTCGACACCGGCAACACCCTGCGCGCCAACGGTCTGGAACCGCAGGAGCTGATTTGCCAGGTCAGCTCGCGGTTGATCGTCAACAAGGCGTCGATGAAGATGCAGCATGCGCGCATCCAGGCGCTGATCGACACCCTGCGCGGTGCCGTCGAGTCGCGACACCGCGGCTGATCCGACCCTGCCCACGCCTATCCGTGTCATAGCGAAATATTCGGGTGCCCGCGCGGAAGGCTTGCTAGTCTAGCGGCGCCCGAATACTGCCAATCATGAGGCCCGTTATGACCGCACCGCTCGCCATCCGCCGACTCGACGCCGCCGATCCGCAGTTCGCCCGTCATCTGGATCATCTGCTGAGCTGGGAGAGCGTGTCCGACGAGGCGGTCAACCAGCGCGTGCTGGACATCATCCAGGGCGTACGCGAGCGCGGCGATGCCGCGCTGGTCGAGTTCACCCAGCGTTTCGATGGCGTCGAGGCCACCTCGATGGCCGAGCTGATCCTGCCGCGCGAGCGCTTGGAGCTGGCGCTCACCCGCATCAGCGCCGAGCAGCGTGCTGCTCTCGAGAAGGCGGCTGAGCGCGTGCGCCTGTACCACGAGCGGCAGAAGCAGGATTCCTGGACCTACACCGAGGCCGACGGCACCGTGCTCGGCCAGCAGGTCACCCCGCTGGACCGTGCCGGCCTCTACGTGCCGGGCGGCAAAGCCGCCTACCCGTCCTCGGTGCTGATGAACGCCATTCCGGCCAAGGTCGCCGGCGTCGCCGAGGTGGTGATGGTGGTGCCGACCCCGCGCGGCGAGGTCAACGAGCTGGTGCTGGCCGCCGCCTGCGTGGCCGGCGTCGACCGCGTGTTCACCATCGGCGGCGCCCAGGCGGTGGCTGCGCTGGCCTACGGCACCGAGAGTGTGCCGCAGGTCGACAAGATCGTCGGCCCGGGCAACATCTACGTGGCCACCGCCAAGCGTCACGTGTTCGGCCAGGTCGGCATCGACATGATCGCCGGTCCCTCGGAGATCCTCGTGGTCTGCGACGGCCAGACCGATCCGGACTGGATCGCCATGGACCTGTTCTCCCAGGCCGAGCATGACGAGGACGCCCAGTCGATCCTGGTCAGCCCGGACGCCGAGTTCCTCGCCCGCGTCGAAGCCAGCATCAACAAGCTGCTGCCGACCATGGAGCGCGCCGAGATCATCCGTACCTCGCTGGAAGCCCGCGGCGCGCTGATCCAGGTCGCCGACATGGAGCAGGCCATGGTGGTCGCCAACCGCATCGCCCCCGAGCACCTCGAACTGTCGGTAGCCGATCCGCAGGCTTGGCTGCCGAAGATCCGCCACGCCGGCGCGATCTTCATGGGCCGCTACACCGCCGAGGCGCTGGGCGACTACTGCGCCGGTCCCAACCACGTGCTGCCGACCTCGGGCACCGCGCGCTTCTCCTCGCCGCTGGGGGTCTACGACTTCCAGAAGCGTTCGTCGATCATCTTCTGTTCGGCCGAGGGCGCTTCCGAGCTGGGCAAGACTGCGTCGCTGCTGGCCCGCGGCGAGTCGCTGACCGCTCACGCGCGCAGCGCCGAGTACCGCATCAAGTAAGCCGCATGGTGGAAATGGCCGCAGGCCTTTTCCACCTGACGTCACAGGGTGGAAACGCTGCGCGGTTTTCCACCCTACGCCAAGCAGATTTAATTCGAGGAGAGAAGGGCGTGAGCAAATTCTGGAGCCCCTTCGTCAAGAACCTGGTGCCCTACGTGCCGGGCGAGCAACCCAAGCTGGCCCGCCTGGTCAAGCTGAACACCAACGAGAACCCCTACGGTCCGTCGCCCAGGGTGCTCGAGGCGATCCGCGCCGAGCTGGACGACAGCCTGCGCCTGTACCCCGACCCCAACGGCGAGCGCCTCAAGCAGACCATCGCCGACTACTACGGCGTGCAGCCCAACCAGGTATTCGTCGGCAACGGCTCCGACGAGGTGCTGGCGCACGTGTTCCATGGCCTGTTCCAGCACGGCAAGCCGCTGCTGTTCCCCGACGTCACCTACAGCTTCTATCCGGTGTACTGCGGTCTCTACGACATCCCGTTCGAGGCGGTGCCGCTGGACGGGCGCTTCAGCATCGCTGTCGACGACTATGCGCGCGCCAATGGCGGCATCATCTTCCCCAATCCGAATGCGCCGACCGGCTGCCTGCTGCCGTTGCGCGAGATCCGCCGCCTGCTCGAGGCCAACACCGAGTCGGTGGTGGTGATCGACGAGGCCTACGTCGATTTCGGCGGCGAGAGCGCCATCAGCCTGGTCGACCAGTATCCCAACCTGCTGGTCACCCAGACCCTGTCCAAGTCGCGCTCGCTGGCCGGCCTGCGCGTCGGTCTGGCGGTCGGCAGCGCCGAGCTGATCGAGGCGCTGGAGCGCATCAAGAACAGCTTCAACTCCTATCCGCTGGACCGTCTGGCGCTGGCCGGTGCGGTGGCGGCCTTCGAGGACCAGGACTACTTCGAGCAGACCTGCCAGGCGGTGATCGCCAGTCGCGAGCAGCTGGTCACCGACCTGCAGGATCTCGGTTTCGAGGTGCTGCCCTCGGCGGCCAACTTCGTGTTCGCCCGCCACCCGCAGCACGACGCCGCCACCCTGGCCGCCGCCCTACGCGAGCAGGGGGTGATCGTCCGCCACTTCAAGCAGGCGCGTATCAACCAGTTCCTGCGCATCACCATCGGCACCGCCGAGCAGAACATGGCGCTGCAGGAGGCGTTGACCCCGCTGGTGCAGTGACGCTGTCCGGCCATGCAGAACGGCGCCCGCGTGCGCCGTTCTGCATTGAGGGGGCGGGCTCAGCTGGCTACCGGCGGGCGCAGACCGACCTCCGCCTTCAGCTCCAGGCGCTCGCCGCCGCGCACCACGCTGATGTGTACCGCCTCGCCGGGACGCTTGCGCGCCACCTGATTCATCGCCCTGCGGCCGTCGCTGGCCGGTTCGCCGTCGATGGCGAGGATCACGTCGCCCGGCTGCAGGCCGGCGCGCAGGGCCGGGCTGTCGCGGTAGATGCCGGCGACGATGATGCCGGCCTGGCCCTGCAGGCCGATCGACTCGGCCAGTTCGGCGGTCAGCGGTTGCACCTCGAGGCCCAGCCAGCCGCGGATCACCTGGCCATGGGCGATGATCGCCTCCATCACCTCCTGGGCCAGTCGGGTCGGGATGGCGAAACCGATGCCCTGCGAACCGCCGGAGCGGGAGAAGATCGCCGTGTTGATGCCGATCAGGTTGCCGTGGGCGTCGACCAGCGCGCCGCCGGAGTTGCCGGGGTTGATCGCCGCGTCGGTCTGGATGAAGTCCTCGTAGGTGTTGAGGCCGAGCTGGTTGCGCCCGGTGGCGCTGATGATGCCCATGGTCACCGTCTGGCCGACACCGAACGGGTTGCCGATGGCCAGGGCGACGTCGCCGATGCGGATTGCGTCGGAACGGCCGAGGGTGATGGCCGGCAGCTCGGGCAGGTCGATCTTCAGCACGGCGAGATCGGTTTCCGGATCGCTGCCGACCAGTCGCGCCAGGGTCTCGCGGCCGTCCTTGAGGGCCACCACGATCTGGTCGGCGCCGGCCACCACATGGTTGTTGGTCAGCAGGTAGCCCTGCGGGCTCATGATCACCGCCGAGCCGAGGCTGGACTCCATGCGCCGCTGGCGCGGCAGGTTGTCGCCGAAGAAGCGGCGGAACTGCGGGTCGTCGAACAGCGGGTGGCTGGGCTTGTCCACCAGTTTGGTGGTGTACAGGTTGGCCACCGCCGGAGCGGCCAGCTCGACGGCATCGCCGTAGGAGACCGGTCCGCGGCTGGGGATCCCCAGGGCCGGCGCCTGGCGCAGTTCGAGGTCGGGCTGCCGGCGGTCGACCCATTGCGGGAACAGCTGGATCAGCAGCAGGGCCAGCAGCAGGCCGGCGACGGTCGGCCAGCCGAGAAAGCGCAGCGCCTTGTGCATCGGGAATTCCTTGGGGTTGCGGGGGCCGGGAGCGGCCTTTAAGGTGGCCGGCATTATACGAGGCCGCCGCGCGCGACGCAGTGGCCAACTGTTACGGAGCATCACCGATGGCCATTGCCCTGCACACCCTGGTCGCCGAACTCGACCGCCACCTGGATGCCGCGCGCATCGCCGACTACTGCCCCAACGGCCTGCAGGTCGAGGGCCGGCCCGAGGTGCGCCGCATCGTCAGCGGGGTGACCGCCAGCCAGGCGCTGCTGGACGCGGCGGTCGAGTTCGAGGCCGACCTGGTGCTGGTCCACCACGGCTATTTCTGGAAGAGCGAGAATCCCTGCATCACCGGTATGAAGCAGCGCCGGCTGAAGACCCTACTGAACCACGACATCAGCCTGGTCGCCTACCACCTGCCGCTGGATCTGCATCCCGAGCTGGGCAACAACGTGCAGCTGGCGCGCCTGCTCGGTCTGACGGTGGAGGGGGCGCTGGAGCCGGGCAATCTGCGCTCGGTGGGCCTGCAGGGCCACCTGGCCGAACCGCTGGCGCCCGCCGAGTTCGCCGCCCGCGTCGCCGCGGCGCTGGGCCGCGAGCCGCTGCTGGTCGACGCCGGTCGGTCGATCCAGCGCGTCGGCTGGTGCACCGGCGCGGCGCAGGGCTACATCGAGCAGGCGATCGCCGCCGGTCTGGATGCCTACCTGACCGGCGAGGTTTCCGAGTCCACCGTGCACAGTGCGCGGGAGAACGGCATCAGCTTCCTCGCCGCCGGCCACCATGCCACCGAGCGCTACGGGGTGCAGGCGCTGGGCGAGTGGATCGCCAGCCGCTTCGGCATCGAGCACCGCTTCGTCGACTGCGACAACCCGGTTTGACCGTCTGCGGTTGGGCATATTTATAGAATGATTGGGTCTATGCTCGCTGCTTATTAGAAGCGGGTGGGCATGGTATCGTGCGCCAACGTCCGCGGCCCGTAGGCCGCTCTTGTCCTTTGTGAGTAGCCATGGTCGACAAACTGACGCATCTGAAACAGCTGGAGGCGGAAAGCATCCACATCATCCGCGAGGTGGCCGCCGAGTTCGACAACCCGGTGATGCTGTACTCGATCGGCAAGGATTCCGCCGTGATGCTGCATCTGGCGCGCAAGGCCTTCTTCCCCGGCAAGCTGCCGTTCCCGGTATTGCACGTCGACACGCGCTGGAAGTTCCAGGAGATGTACGAGTTCCGCAGCAAGATGGTCGAGGAGATGGGCCTGGAGCTGATCACCCACATCAACCCGGACGGCGTCGCCCAGGACATGAACCCCTTCACCTACGGCAGTGCCAAGCACACCGACGTGATGAAGACCGAGGGGCTCAAGCAGGCGCTGGACAAGTACGGCTTCGACGCCGCCTTCGGCGGTGCGCGCCGCGACGAGGAGAAGTCGCGGGCCAAGGAGCGCGTCTACTCGTTCCGCGACAGCAAGCACCGCTGGGATCCGAAGAACCAGCGCCCCGAGCTGTGGAACGTCTACAACGGCAAGGTCAAGAAGGGCGAGTCGATCCGCGTGTTCCCGCTGTCCAACTGGACCGAGCTGGACATCTGGCAGTACATCTACCTCGAGCAGATCCCGATCGTGCCGCTGTACTTCGCCGCCGAGCGCGAGGTGGTCGAACTCAATGGCGCGCTGATCATGATCGATGACGAGCGCATTCTCGAGCACCTGACTCCGGAACAGAAGGCCAGCATCACCAAGAAGATGGTGCGTTTCCGCACCCTCGGCTGCTATCCGCTGACCGGCGCCGTGGAGTCCACCGCGACCACCCTGCCGGAGATCATCCAGGAGATGCTGCTGACCAGGACTTCCGAGCGCCAGGGCCGGGTGATCGACCACGATCAGGCCGGTTCGATGGAAGAAAAGAAACGTCAGGGCTACTTCTAAGGTTTTCGCATCATGTCGCATCAATCTGATCTGATCAGCGAGGACATCCTCGCCTACCTGGCCCAGCACGAGCGCAAGGAACTGCTGCGCTTCCTGACCTGCGGCAACGTCGACGACGGCAAGAGCACCCTGATCGGCCGCCTGTTGCACGACTCCAAGATGATCTACGAGGATCACCTGGAGGCGATCACCCGCGACTCCAAGAAGGTCGGCACCACCGGCGACGAGGTCGACCTGGCGCTGCTGGTCGACGGCTTGCAGGCCGAGCGCGAGCAGGGCATCACCATCGATGTGGCCTACCGCTACTTCTCCACCGCCAAGCGCAAGTTCATCATCGCCGACACCCCCGGCCATGAGCAGTACACCCGCAACATGGCCACCGGCGCCTCGACCTGCGACCTGGCGATCATCCTGATCGACGCCCGCTACGGCGTGCAGACCCAGACCCGCCGGCACAGCTTCATCGCCTCGCTGCTGGGCATCAAGCACATCGTGGTCGCCGTCAACAAGATGGACCTGATGGACTTCGATCAGGGCGTGTTCGAGGCGATCAAGGCCGACTACCTGCAGTTCGCCGAGCGCATCAACCTCAAGCCCAGCTCGCTGCACTTCGTGCCGATGTCGGCGCTGAAGGGCGAGAACGTGGTCAACAAGAGCGAGCGCGCGCCCTGGTACCAGGGGCCGACGCTGATGGAGATCCTCGAGACCGTCGAGATCGCCGCCGACCGCAACCTGACCGACATGCGCTTCCCGGTGCAGTACGTCAACCGCCCGAACCTCAACTTCCGCGGCTTCGCCGGCACCCTGGCCAGCGGCATCGTGCACAAGGGCGACGAGATCGCCGTGCTGCCGTCGGGCAAGACCAGCAAGGTGCGCTCCATCGTCACCTTCGACGGCGAGCTGGAGCAGGCGATTCCCGGCCAGGCGGTGACCCTGACCCTCGAAGACGAGATCGACGTGTCGCGCGGCGACATGCTGGTGCACGCCGACAACCGCCCGCAGGTCACCGACAGCTTCGACGCCATGCTGGTGTGGATGGCCGAGGAGCCGATGCTGCCGGGCAAGAAGTACGACATCAAGCGCGCCACCAGCTACGTGCCGGGCAACATCGTCGCCATCGAGCACCGTGTCGACGTCAACAGCCTCGAGCAGCTGGCCGCCAGCGAGCTGAAGCTCAACGAGATCGGCAAGGTGCGCGTCAGCCTGGATGCGCCCATCGCCCTCGACGGCTACGCGCACAACCGCACCACCGGCGCGTTCATCGTCATCGATCGCCTGACCAACGGCACCGTCGGCGCCGGCATGATCATCGCCGACCCGCTGGCCGGGCAGAACACCATCGGCCACCACGGCCAACTGGCCCACGTCAGCGCCGAGGAGCGCGCCGCGCGCTTCGGTCAGCTGCCGGCCACCGTGCTGTTCTCCGGTCTCTCCGGCGCCGGCAAGAGCACCCTGGCCTACGCCGTCGAGCGCAAGCTGTTCGACAGCGGTCGCGCGGTGTACGTGCTGGACGGTCAGAACCTGCGCCACGACCTCAACAAGGGCCTGCCGCTGGATCGCGCCGGACGTGCCGAGAACTGGCGGCGCGCCGCCCAGGTGGCCAGGCAGTTCAACGAGGCCGGTCTGCTGACCCTGGCGGCCTTCGTCGCCCCGGACGCCGAGGGCCGCGAGCAGGCCAGGGCGATCATCGGTGCCGAGCGGCTGATCACCGTGTACGTGCAGGCTTCGCCGCAGGCCTGCCGCGAGCGTGATCCGCAGGGGCTCTACGCTGCAGGTGGCGACCACATCCCCGGCGAGTCCTTCCCCTACGACGTGCCGCTGGATGCCGACCTGGTGATCGACACCCAGTCCACCTCGGTGGAAGAGGGCGTGAAGCAGGTTCTCGCCCTGCTGCGTTCGCGCGGCGCGATCTGATCCGTTCGTGCTGAAACGCCAGAGCCCCGGCAGCGCTGCCGGGGCTCTGGCGTTTTCGGGCAGGCAAAAAGAAGCCCCGCAAGGGCGGGGCTTCTTTTTGCCTGATCATCCTGATGCTGCGATCAGGCGTTCTTCAGCACCTGCTCGTCGCTGAGCACGCCGGAGTGACCGGGCGCGTAGTCCTTCGGAGGCTCGGTGCCGACCTGGCTGGTGATGCGCTCGCGGGCCGGTTGGCCGGATTCGCTGAGGGCGGCGAGCAGACGCTGACGCGACAGCTCGTCGAGGGCCAGGCGGCTGGCGCCCTCGGAGAGGTGCTCCTGGATCTCCTGGTAGTTCTGGCTCAGCTTCTGCATCAGGCTGGCGCTGGTGTTGAAGTGGCTGACCACTTCGCTCTGGTAGCTTTCGAAGCGTTCCTGCAGCTCGTCCAGCTGGTGCTGGACTCGGCCGGGGGCAGTGCCGGGCAGCAGGCGCGCCAGCAGGAAACCGATGGCCACGCCGACGATCAGGGCCAGGGCTGGCAGCAGCCAGGAGGCGATTGACTGTTCCACGAATCCTTCCTCTATACACGGGTCGGGTAGGGACAGGCCATTACTGGCCCGTCCCCCCCTAAGAACCGTACGTGCGAGTTTCCCCGCATACGGCTCAAGTTTATGAAAGCCAACCAAAGGGTTGGCCGGCAACGGCTGGCAACGATCTTAACACTTCAGACCGCTGTGTCGCAGTGTCACCTGTTGTTGCTGGCTGTGAACCAGCGCATGGCAGTTGGGGTGCAGCAGTGCACGGTTTTGCAAGGTATCCGGCCCGCCGTCCGCACGTCGGATGACGTGATGGTCGTGCCAACCGGTTTCCTTGCTGATCGCATGCCCGCACAGGGCGCAGTGGCCCTGCTGCCGACGGAAGAGGCTGAGGATTTCTCCGCGGTAACGCAGCTTGTGCTGCATTCGTTGGACTCTCAGCGCCTCCCATTTCAGCTCGTGCTCCGCGTCGTAGGGTTGGTACTCGCCCGGCAGACGCTTGTGGCGCACGATTGCGGTGTCCGCCAGCCTATACAGCTGTCGGAACTGTCGCTCGCCCTTGCCATTCTTGTAGGAGTGCGCGAACACCCAGTTTCGCCCGCCTATGGATCGGAAGTACTTGTTCCTGATCCAGTCAGCCGACTTCTTCGAGTGCCTGCGCTTCGCCCACCTCCAGACTCGCCAGAAGATCAGATGATCCAGCTTGCTGAAGGTCTGCTTTGCCACGACCGGGGAGTGGTATTGCGCCCACCCCTTCAGTACCGGGTTCAGTTGGCCGATCAACGCTTCCTGCGTCAGTTCCCCGCTGTGTTTGATGACCTCGCGCACCTTCCGATAGAACGCCGAGGCATTCTTCTTCGACGGCTTGATCAGCAGCTTGGCTTTCCTGTAGGGAGACTTCGGCACGTACTTCCTGAAATTCCACCCCAGAAAGTCGAAGCCTTCGGTGATGTGCGTGAGCCGCGTTTTCTCGCGGGACAGCGCAACCCCTCGTACCGACAGAAATTGCTCCACCCACGGTTTGACCTCCTCCTCCAGCAGCTCTTTCGAAGCCGCCAGAATCACGAAGTCGTCCGCGTAGCGCACACACTTCAACTTGGCTTTCTTGGCTCCGGCTTTGCCCAGCTTATCCGCCAGATGGCGTCTCAGCTGCGTTTCCAGGCCGTTCAGGGTGGCGTTGGCCAGACACGGCGAGATGATCCCGCCCTGTGGCGTCCCGGCCTCCGTGGCTGTGAACTGCTTTCTGTCGATGACTCCGACCTTCAACCACTTGCGCAGCACCGTCTTGTCCATGGGGATATTCCGGCACAGCCATTCATGGTTGATGTTGTCGAAGAAGCCCTTGATGTCGCCCTCCAGAACCCAGACTGGCGCCGTTTCCCGCGCCAGCAGGTAGAAGAGCTCGACCATCGCGTCGGTCGTCGAGCGATCCGGACGGAAGCCATAGCTCCTGGGATCGCTGGTACTTTCCACGACGGGCTCCAAGGCCAGCAGGTAGAGCGCTTGCATGGCCCGATCCAGCATCGTCGGGATGCCCAGCGGGCGCTTTTCCTGCTTGCCGGGCTTCGGGATCCACACCCGCCGTAGCGGTTGAGGCCGATAGCCGCGTTTCTTCGACAGTTGCATCACGGCCCGGAGCTTCGCACTTGGCGTTCCCCAGGTTTCACCGTCGACTCCCGGCGTCTTGCGACCCCGGTTCTCCGTTACTCGCCGCACGGCCAGACAGCGACCGTAGAACGAGTGGGTCAGCATCCGTTGCAGGCGTTTAACCCTGCGCCAGTGGCCTTCCCGTGTTGCCTGCGCGATTTGCAGCTGCGTTTTCCGAACGGCGCGCTGGATGGTGGCCCAGTCGAGACTGTGCCAATCCGTCACGCCATCGAAGGACGCAGACGAGAGCGGTGTTGCTGCTTGCGTTTTCATACAGTCCTCCTGAACAGAACAGACCTTCAGGACGGACTTCTCCCCCTATGGGCAGTCGTCCGCCCATAGGGTCGTTTTTGGTCGCTGGAATCAGCGGTGGTTTTCGCGCTCATAAACCAGATGCACGTCAGCCAGGGTTGCCCCTGCCGGTGATGTTTCAACCGGTATGCCGACCATTACAGGTGGCCCTTCGCTTCTTGCATCCTCCCATTCCCCACACTCCTCAGCGCCCCTTGCGGTTTGCCTGCCTGGCCGTTGTGCTGGTCAGGCGAGTGGTCGGGATTGCCACGTTCCCCGAGTCGCATCGATTCCCCGTTTAGGCTCCGTCTCTCCCCCGGCAGTCGTGTGGGTACCGCATCACCTCAAACCACGGTGATGTCCGATCTGCATTGCCATTTTGGCTGGGGCCAATAATTGCCGTAGGCCCGACCGTAATAACGAGGGTTCTGGCGACGATTCACATGCGTTAGCCGTGCGGGTTGGGTCACTAGCCTCCGGGCATCCGTGCAATTCGGACACCCAGCCGTCTCCGTTACCGGATCGGGCTTCTCTGACGAGACGAGACATTGTCGATCGGGCTTCATACCCCAGGGTTGGCCCCCGACGCATGCCGATCTAGTGAACTAATGGGTACACATTAGGCTCGGTACCTCCTGAATCAGCGAGGCTGAGCAATGCGATTCGGAGCTATCGCTCCGCGCCTTGAAGCAGCACCTCCAACGTCTCGCGACGGTGGCGATGGATTGCCGGAACATGTCCAGGCCGTTGAGGTGCGTTTGTTCGCCCCGTAGGGTGAAGTTGCACCCCTTGGGTTTGATATATTCCGTAACACTCTGGGTTGCCCAGAATGCGCTTTGCGGACCATGTGGCCCCCAAAATCGATCATAAAATGATCAGCCTGAGTGCTTTTTGTCTGCCATGAGAGTACGAGACTCATGTGGCAGGCTTTCTTGGTACCGTGGCAAAGCCAGGTGCTTGCTTGCTGTTTTTGACTTCAACCCTTTGATAACAAAAGGTTTTGGCGTCACGGCCAGCTACCACCAAGGCGCGACACGAGTATTCGTGTCGCACGATTTGCATTACGTTAACGGCTCAGGCCGGCGCTGTATAGCACTGGCATTAGAGACGAGTCTCCCCCGTCCGGGGTCACGGAGCTTTCCAGTGTCACTGACTGAAACCCCTTTGCTGCTCGACGGGCCCTGCGGCGCCCTCGAGGCGCTGTACCTGGATCGTGCCGATGCGTGCGGTCTGGCGCTGATCTGCCACCCCCATCCGTTGTTCGCCGGCACCATGCACAACAAGGTGGTGTCCACCCTGCAGCGCACTGCACGCGATGCCGGCTACGCCACCCTGCGTTTCAACTTTCGCGGTGTCGGCCAGAGCGCCGGCACGCACGCCCATGGCGAGGGCGAGATCGACGATGCCGAGGCCGCCGCGCGCTGGCTGCTCGCGCAGCGCCCCGGGCTGCCGTTGACCCTGCTGGGCTTCTCCTTCGGCGCCAGCGTCGCCGCCTGCCTGGGTGGCCGTCTGGAAGGGCAGGGCGTTCCCGTCGCGCGTCTGCTGATGCTGGCGCCGCCGGTCGAGCGTTTCGCCGTCGACGGCCGCCTGCCGCAGGATTGCCCGCTCACCGTGATCCAGCCGGAGGACGACGAGGTGGTCACGCCGGCGGCGGTGTACGCCTGGTCGGCGCAGCTTCCGCGTCCCCATGAGCTGCTCAAAGTGGCAGAATGCGGCCACTTTTTTCACGGCAAGCTGACCGAGCTGAAAGAGCTGGTGCTGCCGCGCCTCCAATCCTGATGCAGTCCGACAAGCGATCGACCATGACCACCCGTATCCTCACCGGCATCACCACCACCGGCACCCCGCACCTGGGCAACTATGCCGGCGCCATCCGCCCGGCCATCGTCGCCAGTCGCGCCAGCGACGCCGACTCCTTCTACTTTCTCGCCGACTACCACGCGCTGATCAAGTGCGACGACCCGCAGCGCATCCAGCGCTCGCGCCTGGAGATCGCCGCCACCTGGCTGGCCTGCGGCCTGGACCCGCAGCGGGTGACCTTCTATCGCCAGTCGGACATCCCCGAGATTCCCGAGCTGACCTGGCTGCTCACCTGCGTGGCGGCCAAGGGCCTGCTCAACCGCGCGCATGCCTACAAGGCCTCGGTGGACAAGAACGTCGAGGCTGGTGAGGACCCCGATGCCGGAGTGACCATGGGCCTGTTCAGCTACCCGGTGCTGATGGCCGCGGACATCCTTATGTTCAACGCCCACAAGGTGCCGGTCGGCCGCGACCAGATCCAGCACGTGGAGATGGCGCGCGACATCGGTCAGCGCTTCAACCACCTGTTCGGTCAGGGCCGCGAGCTGTTCACCCTGCCCGAGGCGGTGATCGAGGAGAGTGTGGCGACCCTGCCGGGTCTCGATGGCCGCAAGATGTCGAAGAGCTACGACAACACCATCCCGCTGTTCGGTACCAGCAAGCAGCTGAAGGACGCGGTGGCGCGCATCGTCACCGACTCGCGCCTGCCGGGTGAGCCCAAGGACGCCGACGGCTCGCACCTGTTCACCCTGTACCAGGCCTTCGCCACGCCCGCACAGAGCGCCGAGTTCCGCGCCGCTCTGGAAGGCGGCCTGGCCTGGGGCGAGGCCAAGCAGCAGCTCACCGCGCTGCTGGAAGCCGAGCTGGGCGAGGCCCGCGAGCGCTACAACGCGCTGATCGCCCGCCCGGCCGATCTCGAGGACATCCTGCTGGCCGGCGCCGCCAAGGCGCGCAAGACCGCCACGCCGTTCCTCGGCGAACTGCGCGAAGCGGTCGGTCTGCGCTCGTTCCGCAACGAGGTGCAGGTGGCCGCCAGCAGCAAGAAGAAGTCCGCCAAGGGCGCGCGCTTCGTCAGCTTCCGCGACGACGACGGCAGTTTCCGTTTCCGCCTGCTGGACGCCGACGGCAGCCAGCTGCTGCTCTCGGTGAGCTTCGCCGATGGCAAGGGCGCCGGTGCCGCGAGCAAGCGCCTGCAGGCCGGCGAGCTGGATCTGCGCGCCGAGGGCGAGGGCTTCGCCCTGTGGCTGGACGATGCGCCGGTGGCGCACAGCCCGGCCTACGCCGACGCTGCCACCCGCGAGGCGGCGATGACGCGCCTGAGCGAGGCGCTGGCACCGCAGGAAGACTGATCTTGCCATTCTCCCGGCGGCAGCCCGCCGCCGGGATTTGCCGGTACGCCCGGGGAGGGGCGCATCCGTAGCTTCGAGCCCAGCATGAGGGAGGCCGTGTTGAACGATCTGAGTAAATTGCCAATAGCCGAGGGCGCCGCTAAAGTGTCGACCCCGTTTTCCTACCCCGACGCCGCCATGACTCCGCTCGAACGCTACCAGGCCGATCTGAAACGTCCCGACTTCTTCCACGATGCCGCGCAGGAAAACGCCGTGCGTCACCTGCAGCGCCTGTACGACGATCTGGTGCATGGCGGTCAGCAGGACGCGGGGCTCTTGGGCAAGCTGTTCGGACGCAAGAAGCCGCAGGGGCCGATCAAGGGCATCTACTTCTGGGGCGGCGTCGGTCGCGGCAAGACCTACCTGGTCGACACCTTCTTCGATGCGCTGCCGTTCAAGCAGAAGATGCGCACCCACTTCCACCGCTTCATGAAGCGCGTGCACGAGGAAATGAAGACCCTCAAGGGCGAGAAGAACCCGCTGACCATCATCGCCAAGCGTTTCGCCGACGAGGCGCGGGTGATCTGCTTCGACGAGTTCTTCGTTTCCGACATCACCGACGCCATGATCCTCGCCACCCTGCTCGACGAGCTGTTCAAGAACGGCGTCAGCCTGGTGGCCACCTCCAACATCGTGCCGGACGGCCTGTATCGCGACGGCCTGCAGCGTGCACGCTTCCTGCCGGCGATCGCCCTGCTCAAGCAGCACACCGAGATCGTCAACGTCGACAGCGGCATCGACTACCGTCTGCGCGCCCTCGAGCAGGCCGAGCTGTACCACTTCCCGTTGGACGCCGAGGCCGAGCAGAGCCTGGAGCGCAGCTTCAAGAGCCTGCTCACCGAGAACTGCCACGTGGTGGAGAACGAGGTGCTGCTGATCGAGAACCGCGAGATCCGCGCCCGCAAGACTGCCAACGACGTGGCCTGGTTCGAGTTCCGCGAGCTGTGCGACGGCCCGCGCAGCCAGAACGACTACATCGAGCTGGGCAAGATCTACGGCGCCGTGCTGCTGGCCAACGTCGAGCAGATGAACGTGACCAAGGACGACATCGCCCGCCGCTTCATCAACCTGGTGGACGAGTTCTACGACCGCAACGTCAAGCTGATCATCTCCGCCGAGGTGGAGCTGAAGGACCTGTACACCGGTGGTCGCCTGGAGTTCGAATTCCAGCGCACCCTGAGCCGTCTGCTGGAGATGCAGTCCCACGAGTTCCTCGCCCGGCCGCACAAGCCGTGACTGCAAGACAAGGGCGCCGCTGGCGCCCTTGTCGTTGATGGCACGGAACCCGCGGCGCGATGGCAGGTCGCAATGACATGCCGCCCGTCGCGGCGAATGGAGCGGCTGGGTATACTGCCGCGCATTTCCCGTCCATTGCTCGGAGAACCCCACATGCTGCCCCGCCTGCTGCTTGGCCTGCTCGCTGCCGCCTGCCTGACCCTCGTCGGTTGTGCCCACAGTCCGCAACACCTGAGCCTGCAACCCATGGTGACCGCTCAGCTCAATCCGATCGGTCAGGGCCAGCCGGTGGTCGTGCGCGTGGTCGACGGCCGTCCCTCGCCGGTGCTCGGCACGCGCGGCGGCCTGTATCCGGAAACCAGCACCATCAGCGTGGCCAGTCAGGATCTGCTGCCCAAGCTGCAGGGCCAGGCCGAGGCGGCGGTGCGCCTGCTCGGCTTCACGCCGACGCCCAACGCCTACAATGCGCCGCAGCTGACCCTGACCGTGACCGACATGAAGTACCAGTCGCCGAAGGACGGCAGCTACGTCACCGAAGCCAATATCAGCGCCAGCATCCGTGCCGACGTGCAGAACAGCGCGCGCCGTTACAGCGGCCGTTACGCCGCGACCCTCAACCAGCGCTTCGGCATGGCGCCCAACCAGCAGACCAATACCAAGCTGGTCAGCGACGTGGTCAGCGATGCGCTGACCCGCGTGTTCAAGGATCCGACCATCGGCCAGGTGCTCAACAACCAGTGAGCGCGCCGGTAACCGGGCGATGCACGAGGCGGTGGCGTAGCCGCCGCCTTTTTTCTGCCCGGCGGAAGCTGCGCTGGTCGGAAAGACGGTGAACAGCGCCGGGGCCCGGCGCTAGACTGCGGCCTATTCTTGTATGGAAGGTGACTGCGCGCGCTGCCCTTTTCGTCGAGAGCCGAGTCTCTCTGTCGGCCCTGCCCGGTAGAAGGCCTGTCCTTGTCCCCTCACCCAGCCGGGAGGTCGTTGATGTCGTTGCAGCTGTTGTGGTCGTGGTGTCTGAGCTATCCGTCCCAGGTGGTCAACGGCCTGGCCCTGTTCCTGGCCCTGGCGGGGGGCTGGCTGTTGCTGGCCACCCGGCGTCGCGAGCAGCGGGCGGCCGCCCGCCTGCTGCTGGACGGCGAGCTGAGTACCCTGGATGAGGAGGCGGTCGGTGGGGACGCCCAGGTCGAGCGGCTCAACCGCTTCTTCTACCGCTTCGGCAGCCTGAGCCTGCTGGCGGCGCTGCTGCTGTCCTGGCTGAGCACCACCCTGCAGCCGGTCAGCGCTCTCTGAGTATCGGCCAGCGGCGCCGCTCCCGCCGCTGGCAAGCTTTGCTCGCGCTTACAGCAGGCCGGCGCGGCTGCGGTACTGGTTCCGCACCGGATTGGCGTACTGCATGATCAGGTACGGGCGGTGCTCCGCCGGGCAGGCGTCCAGGCGCCGCTGCCATTCCGCTTCGGCGCGGGCCAGTTCCTCGGCGCCGAACACATCACTGGCCGCTGGCACCGCCAGCTGCGCCTCGCGCTCTTCCCACATCGCATAGGCCAGGTAGTGCACCGGGAACAGTCGGTAATTGCCGAGAATCGCCTGGTCGATGCTCAGGGCCAGCTGCTTGGGGTCGGTATCCGGGGCGCTCACCTCCGGGGTGAAGCCGATGTGCACGCGCCCCTTGTAGCCGGTGATGCCCAGGGCGATGCTGGCGTCATCCTCGCCCGGCGCCTTGGTGTAGCTGCCGGTGGTGGCGCGCACGAACAGCTCGCGGGCCTTGGCCAGGTCGCAGGGGTCGTATTCGTAGCTGATCGACACCGGCACCAGATGCAGGTCGCGCAGCACCTCGGCGAACCCTTCGTCCTTGCGGCTCATGTGGAACATCTTGAGGATCGCCGAGTCGGTGCGGTCGTCACCGTCCTTGGCGCGTCCCTCGGCCTGGGCGATCCAGATCGACTCGCCATCGTGGCGGATCGAATGGTTGATGTAGGCGGACAGGGTCTGGTACGCCGCCAGCTTCTCGCGTCGACCGGTCAGCGAGCGGTGCACGATGAAGCTCTTGTTCAGCCGCATCAGATCGCTGACGAAGGGTTTCTGCAGCAGGTTGTCGCCGATGGCGATGCGCGGGGTGGGCATGCCGGCGTGGTATAGCGCATAGTTGGTAAAGGCCGGGTCCATCACGATATCGCGGTGGTTGGCCAGGAACAGATAGGCGCGGCCCTTCTGCAGGTGCTCGAGGCCCGAGTAGCTGATGCCGTCGCTGGCCTTCTCGATGCTGCGGTCGACGTAGGGTTCGATCTTGTCCTGCAGCTTGGCCACGCTGTCGACCCCCTGGATCTCTCGGCGCAGGTAATGCGCGATGACCGGCTTGAGCAGCCAGCCGAGCGGGCCGGCCAGACGGGGGAAGCGATAGCGGGTGAGCGTGGCGAGGAAGGCGTCGTCGGCGAGCAGGCGCTCAAGGACGGGTTTGACTTCCGCGTCGGCGTAGGGGCGGATGGCTTCGAACTCGGCCATGGGGGTCTCTTGAACAGGGAATGAGGTGTGCGGCGGCAGGCAGTGCCCCGCCCGGTGGGGCACCAATTATAAACAAGAAGTAACCGGAGGCGTCGTGCTGGAATTCGACTCCTACAGCTGTCCCTGGTGCGGTGAGCCGGCCGAGGCGGCGCTCGATCTGTCCGCGGGCGACCAGCAGTACATCGAGGACTGTCCGGTATGCTGCCGGCCGATTCTCTTCGATCTGCGCACCGACGGCGTGGCCTGGACCCTCGAGGTGCGTCGGGAGGACGACTGATGCAGCGTGTCCATGAGCCGCTGGCGCTGGGCGAAGGTGAGCTGCTGGTGCGCATGCTGGCCAGCGAGGGGATCCGCGCCCATCTGCTCGGCGAGCACCTGCTGGGTGCGCAGGGCGAGCTGCCGCTGGCCGGCCTGCTGGCCATCCTGGTGGCCGATGAGGACGCGCAACGCGCCCGTCGGTTGATAGCCGAGTACAATGCCGCCCTGCCGTTGCCGGCCGAGCCCGGCGAGGGCGATGCTTCCGGCAGTCAGCCCGACGTGCTGCTCTGCTGATCTTTCCTTTCTCGCTCCCGGTAGGCTTGCCATGTGTGGACGTTTCGCCCTGTTTCGCTGGTCGCCGGCGCTCGCCGCGTTGCCCGGGTTTCCGGACCGGCTCGAGCCGCGCTGGAACGTCGCCCCGGGGCAGCAGGTGCTGCTGGTGCGGGCGGGCGAGCAGGGACGCGAGGCGGGCCTGGTGCACTGGGGGCTGACCCCGGCCTGGCTCGCCGACCTGTCGCGGGCGCCGGCGCAGGCGCGTGCGGAGACCATCGCCGAGCAGCCGCTGTTTCGCGAGGCGTTCGTCCAGCGCCGCGGGGTGCTGCCCGCCAACGGTTTCTACGAGTGGCGGGGCGCGCGTCGGCGTCCGTACTGGATGAGTTGCGCCGAGCATCCGCAACTGGCGCTGGCGGCGCTGTGGGAGGCCTATCCGGTGGGTGGGCGGGTGTACCTGAGCGCTGCTGTGGTCACGGTGGCTGCGGGAGCGCAGCGGCGGCCGCTGCTCCTGGATGCCGAGAGGGAGGCGCTATGGCTGGATCCGCAGACCCCGTCCGATCGGTTGCAGGCTCTGCTGGCGGCGTCGCCCCTGGCGCTGCGCGAGCGCCTGCTCGCCGGGCTGGGCAACAGTCCCGCCGAGGAAGGACCGCAGTGCCTGACGCCGGCCTGAACTCCGCGAGGCGCGGATTGTCTGATTCGTGGTCGGGGCCTACGATGATGGCCTTGTGCTTTGGGGAGTGACGTTGATGAGGTCCGTGTTTCGCCTGGCCGGGGTGGCCGTTGCCCTGCTGCTGGCCGGCTGTCAGTCAGTGAATACCACCAGTGGCGGGGCGGTCGGCGTCAACCGCCAGCAGTACATGTTCAGCATGCTCTCCAGTGAGCAGCTGAACCAGATGTATGCCCAGTCCTACCAGCAGACCCTGAGCGAGGCGGCCAGTGCCGGCAAGCTGGATCGCAGCAGCGCTCTGGCGCAGCGGGTGAACAACGTCACCCGCCGGCTGATCGCGCAGACGCCGGTGTTCCGCCCCGATGCGGTGCGCTGGAACTGGGAAACCAATGTGATCGCCAGCGACGAGCTGAACGCTAACGTCGGCCCGGGCGGCAAGGTCATCGTCTACAGCGGCCTGATCCAGAAGCTGAACCTCACCGACGACGAACTGGCCGCGGTGCTGGGACACGAGATCGCCCATGCCTTGCGCGAGCACAGTCGCGAGGCCATGTCCAAGGCCTACGGCGCCGAGATCGCCAAGCAGAGCGCCGCGACGCTGCTGGGCCTGGGGCAGGTCGGCAGCGAGCTGACCGGGGCCGCGCTGCAGTACGGCATGACCCTGCCCAACAGCCGTGGCAACGAGAACGAGGCCGACCTGATCGGTCTCGAGCTGGCGGCGCGGGCCGGCTACGATCCCAACGCGGCGATCACCCTGTGGAACAAGATGAGCCGGGCCGGCAATGGTGCGCCACCGGAGTTCATGAGTACCCACCCGTCGTCCTCCACCCGCGTCGCCAACCTCAAGGCGGCCATCCCGCGCGTCATGCCGCTGTACCAGCAGGCGAGGGGGCAGCGCTGAAGGCAGGAGAAGGCTGCGATTGCGGCTTGTGTTTTTCGTGCGAATCGGTAAAATTCGCCAGCTTTCGTGACGGGGGATGCCTAGCCCGTCCTGCTCGGTGGGAATGCCTGGCCCGCCGATTTTGCTGAAGCAGACGCACTGACCCGAGCCCCCGATTAGTGTCTGCAGAGGCTGCCGTTGCCTTGAAAGAGGCAAGAACTGTCCAGTAAGATTCGCCGCTCAATTTTTTGGGTGGCCTCTGAGGCTATAACGAATGAAAACTTTCTCTGCGAAACCGGAAACCGTTAAGCGCGACTGGTACGTCGTCGACGCTGCTGGCCAGACCCTGGGTCGTCTGGCCACTGAAATCGCCAGCCGCCTGCGTGGCAAGCACAAGCCTGAGTACACTCCGCACGTCGATACCGGCGACTACATCGTCGTGATCAACGCCGAGCAGGTGCGTGTGACCGGTGCCAAGAGCTCCGACAAGATGTACTACCATCACTCCGGTTTCCCGGGTGGCATCAAGTCGATCAGCTTCGAGAAGCTGATCGCCAAGGCGCCCGAGCGCGTGATCGAGACCGCAGTCAAAGGCATGCTGCCGAAGAACCCGCTGGGTCGCGACATGTATCGCAAGCTGAAAGTGTATGCCGGTGCCAGCCACCCGCACACCGCTCAGCAGCCCCAAGAACTGAAGATTTAACGGAATAGGCTCAATATGTCGGCGACTCAAAACTACGGCACCGGCCGTCGCAAGACCGCTACCGCGCGTGTATTCCTGCGTCCGGGCACTGGCAAGATCTCCATCAACAATCGCAGCCTGGAGCAGTTCTTCGGCCGCGAGACCGCTCGCATGGTGGTTCGCCAGCCGCTCGAGCTGACCGAGAACGTCGAGAAGTTCGACGTCTACGTCACCGTTGCCGGTGGCGGCGTCAGCGGCCAGGCCGGTGCGATCCGTCACGGCATCACCCGCGCTCTGATCGAGTACGACGAAACCCTGCGCAGCCCGCTGCGCAAGGCCGGCTACGTCACTCGCGACGCCCGTGAAGTCGAGCGTAAGAAGATCGGTCTGCGCAAGGCGCGCAAGCGTCCGCAGTACTCCAAGCGTTAATTCCCGCGCTTGCGAAAAACGCCCAGACTCCTTTGGAATCTGGGCGTTTTTTTATGGGCGCGATTCGGCTGCGACAGTCTGTCGCAGCTCGAAAAGCCTTGTGCGGTAAGGGTTTGCCGGTATTTGTTGCCAGTTATTACCTTGTCAGCACAGGGGCTTTTCTTTACCATCTGGCGGATTTTTTGCGCAGCTGGTTTTAACTAGAGTGTGCCTGCCCCAGCAGGTCACAGAAAGCTGATGGGAGACGACTGAATGAGTAATGACGGCGTGAATGTGGGCCGGCGTCGGTTCCTCGTCGCTGCCACCTCGGTGGTGGGGGCGGCTGGAGCTGTCGGTGCTGCGGTCCCGTTCGTGGGGTCATGGTTCCCCAGTGCCAAGGCCAAGGCAGCCGGTGCCCCGGTCAAGGTGAACGTGGCGAAGATCGAGCCGGGTCAGCAGATCGTTGCTGAATGGCGCGGCAAGCCGGTGTTCATCGTGCGCCGCACCGACGAGATCCTGGCCAACCTGGCCAAGATCGAGGGTTCCATGGCGGATCCGGAGTCCAAGGCTTCCGTACAACCGACCTATGTGGATCCCAAGGTCCGCTCGATCAAGCCCGAGCTGCTGGTCGTCGAAGGCCTGTGCACCCACCTGGGTTGCGCGCCGTCCTTCCGTCCCGAAGTCGCCCCGGCTGACCTGGGTGCCGACTGGGTGGGCGGCTACTTCTGCCCCTGCCACGGTTCCCGCTACGACCTGGCCGGTCGCGTGTACAAGGCACAGCCGGCGCCGCTGAACCTGCCGGTGCCGCCGTACACCTTCGAGACCGATGAAGTCATCATCATCGGCGTGGATCAGGAGAAAGCCTGATGAGCAAATTCATGGAATGGGTTGACGCCCGCTTCCCCGCCACCAAGATGTGGGAAGATCATCTGAGCAAGTACTACGCTCCGAAGAACTTCAACTTCTGGTACTTCTTCGGCTCCCTGGCACTGCTGGTGCTGGTCAACCAGATCCTCACCGGCATCTGGCTGACCATGAGCTTCGAGCCGTCCGCCGAAGGCGCCTTCGCCTCCGTCGAATACATCATGCGCGATGTGGAGTACGGCTGGATCCTGCGCTACATGCACTCCACCGGCGCTTCGGCGTTCTTCGTGGTGGTGTATCTGCACATGTTCCGCGGCCTGATGTACGGCTCCTACCAGAAGCCGCGCGAGCTGGTGTGGATCTTCGGCATGCTGATCTACCTGGCGCTGATGGCCGAGGCCTTCATGGGCTACCTGCTGCCGTGGGGCCAGATGTCCTACTGGGGCGCCCAGGTGATCATCTCGCTGTTCGGTGCGATCCCGGTGATCGGTGCCGACCTGACCCAGTGGATCCGTGGTGACTACCTGATCTCCGGCATCACCCTGAACCGCTTCTTCGCCCTGCACGTGATCGCGCTGCCGATCGTCATCCTGGGCCTGGTCGTGCTGCACATCATCGCGCTGCACGAAGTGGGTTCGAACAACCCGGATGGCGTCGACATCAAGAAGAAGAAGGACGAGAACGGCATTCCGCTGGACGGCATTCCGTTCCACCCCTACTACACCGTCAAGGACATCGTCGGCGTGGTGGTGTTCCTGTTCGTGTTCTGCACCGTGATCTTCTTCTTCCCGGAGATGGGTGGCTACTTCCTCGAGAAGCCGAACTTCGAGACCGCGAACCCGTTCAAGACCCCGGCACACATCGCTCCGGTGTGGTACTTCACCCCGTTCTACGCCATCCTGCGCGCCGTTCCGGACAAGCTGCTCGGCGTGATCGCCATGGGCGCCGCCATCGCCGTACTGTTCGTCCTGCCGTGGCTGGACCGCAGCCCCGTGCGCTCCATGCGCTACAAGGGCTGGATGAGCAAGCTGTGGCTGCTGGTGTTCTGCGTGTCCTTCGTGATCCTCGGCGTGCTGGGCGTGCTGTCGCCGACCCCGGGCCGCACCCTGCTGTCCCAGGTCTGCACCATTCTGTACTTCGCCTTCTTCATCCTGATGCCGTTCTACACCCGGATGGAGAAGACCAAACCGGTTCCGGAAAGGGTGACTGGCTGATGAAAAAGCAATTTGCTGCACTGATTTTCGCGCTGCTGCCGGCCTTTTCCTTTGCCGCGAGCACCGAGTACCCGCTGGACAAGGTCGATGTCGACTTCACCGACAAGGCCGCCCTGCAGGATGGCGCGCGTACCTTCGCCAACTACTGCATGGGTTGCCACGGCGCCCAGTTCCAGCGTTACGAGCGCGTGGCCAAGGATCTCGGCATCCCTGAGCAGGTGATGATGGAGAACCTGGTCTTCACCGGCGCCAAGATCGGCGACCACATGAAGACCGGCATGCAGCCGCAGGACGCCAAGGTGTGGTTCGGCGCCGCGCCGCCGGACCTGACCCTGGTTGCCCGCGTGCGTGGCAACGACTGGCTGTATACCTACCTGCGCACCTTCTATGAAGACCCGGCGCGTCCGTATGGTGTGAACAACAAGGTGTTCCCGAACGTCGGCATGCCCAACGTGCTGAGCAGCCTGCAGGGCCGTCAGGTCATCGGCTGCAAGCAGGTCCAGGTGGTCGAGCACGGCAAGAAGGTGTTCGATCCGCTGACCGGTACCCCGGTGACCGAGGAAGGCTGCGACCAGCTGACCATCGTGCCGAAGACCGGTGAGCTGAGCGAGGCCGAGTTCGACGAGAAGGTCAAGAACCTGGTCAGCTTCCTGGCCTACTCGGCCAACCCGGTCAAGCTGGAGAGCCAGCGCATCGGTACCTACGTGCTGCTGTTCCTGGCGTTCTTCTTCGTGTTCGCCTACCTGCTGAAGCGTGAGTACTGGAAAGACGTCCACTAAGCCGTCCTTCCCGTTCTCAACCATGCGCGCCCTCCGGGGCGCGCATGTGTTTCTGCCGTCCTGAAATCTCTCGTCTGGAGGGAGCCATGGCTGCGTTCAATCGCCTGGCCTGTTTTTCCGATCCCGCCGATCACTATTCGCACCGGGTGCGCATCGTCCTCGCCGAGAAAGCGGTGGGGGCCGAGATCATCGAGGTGCCGGCCGGCCAGTTCTCCGCACAGTTGGTCGAGGTCAACCCTTACGGGAGCCTGCCGACCCTGGTCGACCGTGACCTGGCCTTGTACGAGCCGTCCGTGGTGATGGAGTATCTGGACGAGCGTTATCCGCATCCGCCTTTGTTGCCGGTGTATCCGGTGGCGCGTGCCAACAGCCGCTTGCTGATGCACCGCATCCAGCGTGACTGGTGCGTGCTGGTCGATCGCATTCTCGATGCGCGCAGCGCCGAAGCGGTACGCGCGCAGGCGCGCAAGGAGCTGCGCGAGAGCCTGATCGGCGTGGCGGCGCTGTTCGCCGGCAAGCCGTTCTTCCTCAGCGAGGAGTTCAGCATGGTCGATTGCTGTCTGCTGCCGATTCTCTGGCGTCTGCCGCTACTCGACATCGAGCTGCCGCGCCAGGCCAAACCCCTGCTGGACTACATGGAGCGGCTGTTCGCGCGCGACAGTTTCCAGGCCAGCCTGAGCGCCATCGAGCGCGCCATGCGCTGAAGGAGTCATAGAGATGAATTCGAATCGCCCCTACCTGCTGCGGGCTCTGTACGAGTGGATCGTCGACAACAACTGCACCCCGCACATCCTGGTGGCGGCCGAGTACCCGGGAGCGCGGGTGCCGGCTGGCTACGCCAAGGACGGCCAGATCGTCCTCAATATCTCGCCCAGCGCAGTGCGCTACCTGCAGATGGGCAACGAGGTGCTGACCTTCGAGGGGCGCTTCGGTGGCGTGGCGCAGAGCCTGTACGTGCCAGTCGGCGCGGTGCTGGCGATCTATGCGCGCGAGAACGGCCAGGGCATGGCCTTCGATCTGGAGGAGCCCGAGGCGGAAGCGGCCGACGAGGGGCCGTCGGGCGACGACGAGCCGCCGCGTCCCAGCGGCCGACCGAGTCTCAAGGTGGTCAAGTAAGCGCGCTGTTCGCGACAACAAACAAAAAAGGCGATCCGAGGATCGCCTTTTTTGTTGTCCGCAGCCGGCGCTCAGTCGGTGTATTCGAACAGGCGCACGATGCCCTGCACGCCGCCCACGCCCTGGACCACGGCGGTGGCCCGATTGGCTTCGGCGCGGGTGACCAGGCCGAGCAGGTAGACCATACCGTTCTCGGTGACCACCTTGATCTTCGAGCCGGGCACGGTGTTGTCGGCTAGCATGGCGGCCTTGATCCGGGTGGTCAGGCCGGCGTCGCTGCTGCGGGCCAGCGCCGAGGACGGCGGCAGGACCTGCAGGTGGTTGTGCACCTGCTTGACGTTCTGCACGCGGCGGGCGGCCTGCTCGGCGAGGCTCTTCAGCTCGGCGCGCGGGGTCTGGCCGGCGAGCAGGACCACACCGTTGTAGCTGGTCACCACGACGTGCGAGGTGGTGTCGTTGAGATCGGCGTGGCTGCGGCGGATCTCGTTGGCCACTTCGCTGGGAATGAACTGGTCGTCGATCTTGTTGCCGAGACTGCGCGCGCCGCAGCCGGCCAGCAACAGGCTGAGGCCCAGGGCGGCGAGGAACAGGGGGGTACGTTTCATTCTTCACTCCCGAACAGTTGGCGGTCGATCAGGTCGCACAGGCAGTGGATGGCCAGCAGGTGGACCTCCTGGATGCGCGCGGTGACGCGCGACGGCACGCGGATCTCGACATCCTCGGGCAGCAGCAGCGAGGCCATGTTGCCGCCGTCGCGGCCAGTCAGCGCCACCACGGTCATCTCGCGGTCATGGGCGGCCTGGATGGCCTGGATCACGTTGCCCGAGTTGCCGCTGGTGGAGATCGCCAGCAGCACGTCGCCGGGCTGGCCGAGGGCGCGGATCTGCTTGGAGAACACCTCGTTGTAGCTGTAGTCGTTGGCGATCGAGGTGATGGTCGAGCTGTCGGTGGTCAGCGCCACCGCCGGCAGGCTCGGGCGCTCGCGCTCGAAGCGGTTGAGCAGCTCGGAGGAGAAGTGCTGGGCGTCGCCGGCGGAGCCGCCGTTGCCGCAGGAGAGGATCTTGCCCTCGCTGAGCAGGGCATTGACCATCACCTGGCTGGCCTGCTCGATATGCGGGATGAGCACTTCCATGGCCTGGCGCTTGGTTTCGATGCTGTCCTGGAAAAGCTGGCGGATACGGGATTGCATGTCCATGGATGACCTTCGGTTGGGCGGCGGTTCAGGCGTCGAACGCACCGCGGATCCAGTTCAGTTGCGCGGGTGAACTGCGCTCGGCTGGGCCGATCGCGACCACGTCGAACCGGCAGGGGTGGCTGGCCCAGCGCGGCTGCTGTTGCAGGAATACCTGGGCGGCGACGCTGACCCGCGTGCGCTTGCGCGCATCGACACTGGTTTCGGCGCCGCCCCAGGCGCTGTGGCGGCGGTAACGCACTTCCACGAATACTACGGTATCGCCGTCGAGCATGACCAGATCAAGCTCGCCGAGCCGGCAGCGCCAGTTGCGCGCCAGCAGACGCAGGCCGTGCTCCTCGAGGTGGGTCAGTGCCCAGCCCTCGGCAGCCTGGCCGGTCTCCTGGCGCGTGCGCTCGTTCACCGGGTGGCGGCTTCCAGGCGGTAGAGCTGGCCGTCGCGGTACTCGGCCCACGGCAGGCTGCGGCTGATGCGCTGGCCGGGGGCGAGCTGCAGGCTGCCGGACAGGCCGTCGATCCGGGTGCTCGGCATGGTCTGCAGCTGACCGAGGCGCGGCGCCAGGCGGTAGGCGTCGGCGCCCATGGCGTACAGGCGGCCGAGGCTGCCGGCGGCGGCCGGCCACTGGCCGATCACCTGCTCGCGCAGCGGATCCGTCGCGCCGAGCAGCCAGGGGGTCTCGCAGAAGCGGATGCCGTCGAGATCGAGGTCTTGCGCCGGGTCGTTGCTGCCGCTGAACAGGTGCGAGGTGGCGTACACCGGCAGGTCGCCTGCGTACTGGAAGGCCAGGGTCGGCTTGATCTGCCGCGCCTGCGCCGGGGTGGCGGCGAGGAACACGAAGTCGACGTCCTGGCGCCGGGCCGGCTGGGCTTCGACCGGGCTGCCGAGCGTCTCGCCCAGGCGCTTGGCGCGTGTCTCGCTGGCGCGCAGCTGGAGCAGGTCGGCGATCTGCTGGGCCAGGCGCACTGGCTGGTCGACGTGCTCGGCGGCGATCAGGCTGCCACCGCGCGCCTGCCAGTCCTGGCGGAAGGCATTGAGCACGCGGGTGCCCCACTCGCCGCTGGGAACCAGGGCCACAGCGCGGCGCATTCCGTCCTTCCAGGCGCGTTCGGCGACTGCGCGGGCCTCGTCCTCGGCGGCGAGACCGAACTGGAAAAGCTGGGCAGGGCCTTCGCCGCCATTTTCGCTGTAGTTGAGTGCCAGGGTGGCGATCGGCAGCTGCGCGCGGCCGTTGAGCTGGTTGACCAGCGGCTTTTCCAGCGGGCCGACCACCAGCTGTACGCCGTCGGCCTGCGCCTGGCGGTAGAAGCTGTCGAGGTCGGTCAGGTTGCTGCTGTCATGCACGCTGATGTGCACCGGGTCGTTGCTCTGGTAGTGGGCAGCGAGGAAGCCGTCGCGCAGGGCCTGGGCGACGCTGGCGAGTTGGCCCTGTTGCGGCAGCAGCAGCGCCACGCGGGTCAGCGGGCGGGCGGCGATTTCCTGCAGCTGGACCAGCGGCTGCGGCAGCTGGCGGGCGGCCGGATGCTGCGGGTGCTGGGCCTGCCATTCGGTGATGGCGGCCACTTGCTGGGCGGGAGTGGCGTTGCTGCGCGCCAGGCGGCCCAGTTCCAGCCAGCCGGCAAGGTCATCGCCGGTGCCGGCGGGGGCCTCCAGCTGGCCGCTCGGCAGGCTGGCGACCAGGGTCCAGATCGCCTCGTGGTTGCTCGCGGCGGCCTGCTCCTTGAGCAGCGGAGCGATGAACACCCGCTCGCGGGTGGCGGCCAGCAGCTGTTCGTCGGCCTGCAGGGCATTGGCACGCGCCAGCTGGCTGCGCACCTGCTGGTGCACCGGCAGTTCGGCGAGGCGGGCGAAGCTCGGGTGCTGCAGGGCGGCGAGGGCGGCCTTGGGCTTGGCGCGGGCGATCGCCAGTTCGGCGCCGAGGGTGCTGGCGAAGATCTGCTGGGCGGGCGGCAGATCTTCCAGCTGGACCAGGTCGAGGATCTGCTGGGTCTGCGCCAGGTTGCCCTGGCTCAGTGCCAGGTCGGCCGCGGACAGGCGCAGCCGGCTGGCGTCTTCCGCTTTGCCCTTGGCGGCCTGTTGCAGCAGCTGTTCGATGCCGGCCTGGGGCTTGCCCGGCAGTTCGCCGAGGCCGGGGGCGGCTTGCTGGCCGGCGCAGGCGCACAGCAGGCTGGCCAGGCAGAGGACGGAAAGGGGACGCAGGCTGGCGATCATGTGAGGAATTCCGATTCGCAGTCTTGAAAGGCGGCAATTGTACCCAAGCCCCGCCGCGGGTGCGATCTTGGCTGGGCTAAACCGGTACAATGCCCGCTTTGACTGGCAACGGGATGGCGATGTGAAGGCTCCGGGTACTCTTTATGTGGTGGCGACGCCGATCGGCAATCTGGAGGACATCAGTGCAAGGGCGCTGCGCGTGCTGCGCGAGGTCGTGCTGATCGCCGCCGAGGACACCCGGCACAGTGCGCGCCTGATGCAGCACTTCGGCATCGCTACGCCGCTGGTCGCCTGCCACGAGCACAACGAGCGCGAACAGGGCTCGCGCCTCGTGCAGCGGCTGCTCGAGGGCGACGATCTAGCCCTGATCTCCGATGCCGGCACCCCGCTGATTTCCGATCCCGGCTATCACCTGGTGCGCAACGCCCGCGCCGCCGGCGTGCGGGTGGTTCCGGTGCCCGGTGCCTGCGCCCTGATCGCGGGGCTGTCGGCGTCCGGTCTGCCATCCGATCGCTTCGTCTTCGAGGGCTTCCTCCCGGCGCGCAGCTCCGGGCGCCGCCAGCGCCTGCTGGATCTGCACGAGGAGCCGCGTACCCTGATCTTCTACGAGGCGCCGCATCGTCTGCTCGAGTCGCTGGCCGACCTGCGCGAGGTCTTCGGCGCGGCGCGTCAGGCGGTGCTGGCCCGCGAGCTGAGCAAGACCTTCGAGACCATCAAGGGTGCGCCGCTCGGCGAGCTGCACGACTGGGTAGCGGCCGACGCCAACCAGCAGCGCGGCGAATGCGTGCTGCTGGTCGAGGGCTGGCAGGCGCCGGCGGGCGAGGAGGCGGTCGGCGCCGAGGCGCTGCGGGTGCTCGATCTGCTGCTCGCCGAGCTGCCGCTCAAGCGTGCCGCGGCCCTGGCGGCGGAGATCACCGGGGTGCGCAAGAATCTGCTCTACCAGCGGGCTCTGGAACGACAGAAGGACGCGGATTGAGCTTGTTATCCGGCGGCGCAGTGAGTACCCTGCGCGCCGGAGAGTCGGCCGGACAGTCGCTGCCCTGCTTGCAGGGGGGAGGAAAGTCCGGGCTCCATAGGGCAGAGTGCCAGGTAACGCCTGGGAGGCGCGAGCCTACGGAAAGTGCCACAGAAAACAACCGCCTAAGCGCGCAAGCGCCGGTAAGGGTGAAAAGGTGCGGTAAGAGCGCACCGCACGACTGGCAACAGTTCGTGGCTAGGTAAACCCCACTCGGAGCAAGACCAAATAGGGATCCATTGGCGTGGCCCGCGCTGGATCCGGGTAGGTTGCTTGAGGCCGTCAGCGATGGCGGTCCTAGAGGAATGACTGTCCTCGACAAAACCCGGCTTACAGGCCGACTCTCCGACCTTTCCTTCCGCATGAAATCGCTATTTTCCTCTTGTTCTTAATGCCGAAACGCTATTGCTCTTCATAAAGAGCTTTAAGTTAGTGGCGCCGCTCGTTGAATTGTCCCGTCTGAAGTTCCCGCTGTTTTCCCGCCGTTATTCCACTGGTCAGCTTTTTCTCTAAGTTGCGGTCCGGCAAGGGTTTTTCCCGTTGAGCTCGCCTTGACGGGGTGGAGAAGGCATTTCTATAGTGTGTGAAGGTGGGGGAAAGTGGGACAAAGTGGATTTCTAACGGTCAAGGAAGGCTGACCACAGCGAGGACGTGCAGCCGTGTTTCGCGGAGCCAATGCCATAAGTCTTGACGCCAAGGGTCGTCTGACGATGCCGAGTCGGTATCGCGACGAGCTCGTGGCGCGTTGCGCTGGCCAGCTCGTCGTGACCATCGATGCGGTAGACCCCTGCCTGAGCGTTTATCCCCTTGCCGAATGGGAACTGATCGAAGCGAAGCTGCGCGAGCTGCCGTCGCTGCGCGAGGAGAACCGGCGCCTGCAACGGCTGCTGATCGGCAATGCGGTGGATCTGGAGCTGGATAGCGCCGGTCGTTTCCTGGTGCCGCCGCGCCTGCGGGAGTACGCCGGCCTGGACAAGCGCGCGATGCTGGTCGGCCAGCTCAACAAGTTCCAGTTGTGGGACGAGGACGCCTGGGATGCGCTGTGCGCGCGGGATCTCCAGGCGATCAAGGAACCCGGCGGTCTGCCGGAAGAATTACGCAACCTGACGCTCTGAATTATGAATGCAGCCACCTTCAGCCATGTAACCGTCATGCTCCACGAGGCCGTCGAGGCGCTCGCCGTGCGCGCGGATGGCTGCTATCTGGACGGCACCTTCGGTCGCGGCGGACACAGCCGCCTGGTGCTGGCGGCGCTGGGCGCGCAGGGGCGACTGATCGGTTTCGACAAGGATCCGCTGGCCATCGCCACCGGCCTCGAGCTGATGGCCGCGGACAGCCGTTTCCAGATCGTCCAGCGCAGCTTCGCCGAACTGGGCGAGGAGGTGGTCGCGCGCGGCCTGCAGGGACGGGTCGACGGCATCCTCCTTGACCTTGGGGTGTCTTCGCCGCAGCTGGATGACCCCGAGCGTGGCTTCAGCTTCATGAACGACGGTCCGCTCGACATGCGCATGAACCCGGACGCCGGCGTCAGCGCGGCGCAATGGATTGCCACGGCCGACGAGGAAGAGATCGCCCGCGTGTTCTACGAGTACGGCGAGGAGCGCTTCTCGCGGCGCATGGCGCGCGCCATCGTGCAGCGTCGCAGCGAGCGGCCGTTCACCCGTACCGCTGACCTGTCTGAGGTGATTGCCGCTGCCAATCCGGCCTGGGAAAAGGGCAAGCATCCGGCCACCCGTGCCTTCCAGGGCCTGCGCATCCACATCAACAACGAACTGGGCGATCTCGAGCGCGGTCTCGAGGCGGCGCTCGAGGCGCTCGCCGTGGGCGGCCGGCTGGTGGTGATCAGCTTCCATTCGCTGGAGGATCGCATCGTCAAGCAGTTCATGCGCCGCCAAGTGAAAGGCGAGGCGGACAACCTGCCGCGCGACCTGCCGATCCAGCTGGCCAGGTTCGAGCCGCGCCTGAAGCTCCTCGGCAAGCCACAGTACGCCTCGGCGGCCGAGGTCAAGGCCAACCCGCGCTCGCGCAGTGCGGTGATGCGCGTGGCGGAGAAGCTGCGGTGATCCGCCAGGCCCGCGTCTCCGGCATGCCCAGCGGCAGCCTGCTGATGCTGGTGCTGTTCGGCCTCGTGCTGTGTTCGTCCGTCGCCGTGGCCTGGAGTGCGCACTGGAACCGCCAGCTGCTCAACCAGCTGTACGGCGAGCTCAGCGTGCGCGACAAGGTGCAGGCCGAATGGGGCCGGCTGATCCTCGAGCAGAGCACCTGGACCGCGCACAGCCGCATCGAGCTGCTGGCCAGCGAACAGCTGCGCATGCGCGTGCCCGAGCCGGGCGAAGTGCGGATGGTGGCACCATGATCAGCCTCGACGGAGCCCAGTACCCCTGGCGTTTCCGCCTGGTGATCGCGGTGCTGCTGGGCATGGTCGCGGTGATCTCCTGGCGCATCGTCGACCTGCATGTGTTCGACCATGATTTCCTCAAGGCCCACGGTGATGCGCGCAGCGTGCGCCATGTGCCGATCCCGGCGCACCGCGGGCTGATCACCGACCGCAACGGCGAGCCGCTGGCGGTCAGCACCCCGGTCATCACCCTGTGGGGCAACCCCAAGGAGCTGATGGTGGCCCGCGAGCACTGGCCGGCCCTGGCCGAGGCGCTCGGTCAGGATCTCGAAGCGCTGGGCAAGCGCCTGCAGCAGAACGCTGATCGCGAGTTCCTCTACCTGGCCCGCGGGCTGACGCCGGAGCAGGGCGATGCGGTGCTGGCGCACAAGATTCCCGGGGTATACAGCCTCGAGGAGTTCCGCCGTTTCTATCCCGCCGGCGAGGTCACCGCGCACCTGCTGGGCTTCACCGACATCGACGACCGCGGCCGCGAAGGGGTCGAGCTGGCCTTCGACCAGTGGTTGTCCGGCGTGCCTGGCAGCCGCCAGGTGCTCAAGGACCGCCGCGGCCGGCTGATCAAGGACGTCGGTGTGGCGCGCAATGCCAAGCCGGGCAAGGAGCTGGCGCTGTCCATCGACCTGCGCCTGCAATATCTGGCGCACCGCGAGCTGCGCAACGCCCTGGTGGAGAACAAGGCCAAGGCCGGCAGCCTGGTGATCCTCGACGTGCAGACCGGCGAAGTGCTGGCCATGGCCAACCAGCCGACCTACAACCCGAACAACAAGCGCAACCTGCAGCCGGCGGCGATGCGCAACCGCGCGATGGTCGACGTCTTCGAGCCGGGCTCGACGATGAAGCCGATCTCGATGATGGCGGCGCTGGAGAGCGGGCGCTGGAAGCCCTCCAACACCGTCGAGGTCTGGCCGCACAGCCTGCGTATCGGTCGCTTCACCATCCGCGACGTGTCCCGTGGCGGCGGTCCGGTGCTCGATCTGACCGGCATCCTGATCCGCTCCAGCAACGTCGGCATCAGCAAGGTCGCTTTCGATATCGGCGGCGAGTCGATCTACCACATGATGCAGCGGGTCGGCCTGGGCCAGGACACCGGCCTCGGTTTCCCCGGCGAGCAGGTCGGCAATCTGCCCAACCACCGCAAGTGGCCGCAGGCGGAAACCGCCACGCTGTCCTATGGCTACGGCCTGTCGGTGACGGCGGTACAGCTGGTACATGCCTACGCGGTGATCGCCAACAACGGACGCATGGTTCCGCTCAGTCTGGCGCGGGTCGACCGCCCGGCGACCGTCACCCAGGCGGTGCCCGAGGAGGTGGCCAGGACCATGCAGGGCATGCTCCAGCAGGTGGTCGAGGCGCCCGGCGGTGCCCACCGGGCCCAGGTGCCCGGTTATCACGTCGCTGGCAAGAGCGGCACTGCACGCAAGAACAGCGTGGGCAGCAAGGGCTACCAGCAAAATGCCTACCGCTCGCTGTTCGCTGGCTTCGGACCTACTAGCAACCCGCGCTATGCCATCGTCGTGGTGATCGACGAGCCCGGCGGCGAGGGTTACTTCGGCGGCCTGGTTTCCGCCCCGGTATTCAGCAAGGTGATGTCCGGCACCCTGCGCTTGATGAACGTAGCTCCGGACAACCTGCCGCCGCCGCTGCCCGAGCAGCCGCAGCTGAGCGGGTTGCCCGGCAATGGAGGACGCGGCTGATGCCGATGAGTCTGCTGAAGATGTTTCCCCAGGCTTCGCGCGACGCGCTGATTCGCGAGCTGAGCCTGGACAGCCGGGCGCTGCGCCCGGGTGACCTGTTTCTCGCCATTCCCGGTCACGTCAGTGACGGCCGGGCTTACATGGCCGATGCCATCGCCCGCGGCGCCGCGGCGATCGCCTACGAGGCCGAGGGCGCCGGCGAGCTGCCGGAGGCAGGCGATACCGTGCTGGTCCCGGTCCGCGGCCTGAGCGCCCAGCTGTCGGCCATCGCCGGGCGCTTCTACGGCGATCCCAGCCGCAGCCTCGAGTTGGTCGGCGTCACCGGCACCAACGGCAAGACCAGCGTCAGCCAGCTGCTGGCCCAGGCGCTCGACCTGCTCGGCCAGCGCTGCGGCCTGATCGGCACCCTCGGCGTCGGTTTCCACGACGACCTGCAGTGCGGCCGCCACACCACCCCCGACCCGCTGGCCGTGCAGGCCCAGCTGGCGCGCCTCAAGCAGGCCGGTGCCCGGGCGGTGTCCATGGAAGTGTCGTCCCACGGCCTGGATCAGGGCCGGGTCGAGGCGCTGGACTTCGACGTGGCGGTGTTCACCAACCTGTCGCGCGATCATCTCGACTACCACGGCGACATGGCCGCCTACGGCGAGGCCAAGGCGCGCCTGTTCGCCTGGCCGGGCCTGTGCTGCCGGGTGATCAACCTCGACGACCTGTTCGGTCGCGAGCTGGCCGCGCGTCCGGCGCCGTCGCGGCTGATCAGCTACAGCCAGATCGACCCGAACGCCACGCTGTATTGCACCGAGGCGCAGTTCAGCGAGGAGGGCGTGCGTGCCCGGCTGATCACCGCCCAAGGCGACGGTCTGCTGGTCAGCCCGCTGCTCGGCCGCTTCAACCTGAGCAATCTGCTGGCGGTGGTCGGCGCGTTGATGGGCCTCGATCACCCGCTCGACGAGATCCTCAAGGTACTGCCGCAGCTCAAGGGGCCGGTCGGGCGCATGCAGCGTCTCGGCGGCGGCGCCCAGCCACTGGTGGTGGTCGACTACGCGCACACCCCGGATGCCCTGGAGAAGGTGCTCGAGGCCCTGCGTCCGCACACCCGCGGCCGCCTGCTGTGCCTGTTCGGCTGCGGCGGTGACCGCGATCGCGGCAAGCGCCCGCTGATGGCCGCCGCCGTCGAGGGGCTGGCTGATGGCGTCTGGGTGACCGACGACAATCCGCGCAGCGAGCCGACCGAGCAGATCATCACCGACATCCGTGCCGGCTTCCGCGATCCCGATCAGGTGACCTTCGTCCCCGGACGCGGCGCGGCGATCCATCGGCTGATCGCCAGCGCGGCGGCCGACGATGTCATCCTGCTGGCCGGCAAGGGTCACGAGGATTACCAGGAAATCGCCGGGGTGCGCCATCCGTTCTCCGACATCGAGCAGGCCGCCAGCGCGCTGGCCGCGCGGGAGGTGGGCAATGCTTGAAGCCTGGATGCTGAGCAGCGTGCTGGCGGCACTCAAGGGCCGCCTGGCGGGTGCCGATGCCTTCTTCCGTGGGGTGAGCATCGACAGCCGCAGCGTCGAGGCGGGGCAGCTGTTCGTCGCCCTGTCCGGCGAGCGCTTCGACGGCCATGACTTCCTCGAGCAGGTCGCGGCGAAGAGTGCCGCCGCCGCGCTGGTCGAGCGCGAGGTCGAGGAAGTCGAACTGCCGCAACTGGTGGTGGCCGATACGCGCAAGGCCCTCGGCCAACTCGGCGCGCTCAACCGTGCGGCCTTCCACGGCCGCCTGGCGGCCGTCACCGGCTCCAGCGGCAAGACTACGGTCAAGGAGATGCTCGCCAGTATCCTGCGCGCCGATCACGGCGGCGATGCCGACGCGGTGCTGGCCACCCGTGGCAACCTCAACAACGAGCTGGGCGCGCCGCTGACCCTGCTCGAGCTGGCGCCGCAGCACCGCAGTGCGGTGATCGAGCTGGGCGCCTCGCATCTGGGCGAGATCGCCTACACCGTCAGCCTGACCCGACCGCAGGTCGCCATCATCACCAACGCCGGTACCGCGCATGTCGGCGAGTTCGGCGGCCCGGAGAAGATCGTCGAAGCCAAGGGCGAAATTCTCGAGGGGCTGGCGGGCGATGGCGTGGCGGTGCTCAATCGCGACGATCCGGCCTTCGCCACCTGGGTGCAGCGTGCCGCCGGCCGGCAAGTGCTGAGTTTCGCCCTGCATGCCGCGGCCGACTTCACCGCGCGCGACCTGGACCGTGACGCTCGCGGCTGCCCGGCCTTCACCCTGGTCGGTCCGGCTGGCGAGGCGCGCATCCAGCTCAACCTGCTCGGCGAGCACAACGTCGCCAATGCCCTGGCCGCGGCGGCCGCCGCCCACGCCCTCGGTGTGTCGCTGGCGGCGACCCGGGCCGGGCTGGAAGCCCTGCAGGCGGTCAAGGGGCGCGCCCAGGCGCAACTCGCCCCCTCTGGAATGCGGGTTATCGACGACAGTTACAACGCCAACCCTGCCTCGATGATGGCCGCCGTTGATATACTGACCGGCTTTTCCGGGCGTACCGTTCTGGTGCTCGGCGACATGGGCGAACTGGGGGCCTGGGCCGAACAGGGGCACCGCGAAGTGGGCGAGTACGCCCGCGGCAAGGTGACTGCACTGTACGCGGTCGGCCCGCTGATGGCCCATGCCGTGGCGGCCTTCGGTAGCGGCGGGCGGCATTTTGCCACTCAGGCTGAACTCATCGCCGTGCTGACTGCCGAACAGTCTCCGGAAACCACCCTGTTGATCAAAGGCTCGCGCAGCGCGGCGATGGATAAAGTCGTGGCTGCGCTGTGCGCCTGTGCTGGAGAACACTAAATGCTGCTGCTGTTGGCCGAGTACCTGCAACAGTTCCACAAGGGCTTCGCGGTCTTTCAGTACCTGACCCTGCGTGGAATCCTCGGCGTGCTCACCGCCCTGGCCCTGGCGCTGTGGCTGGGCCCCTGGATGATCCGCACCCTGCGCACCCGCCAGATCGGCCAGGCGGTGCGTGACGACGGCCCGCAGTCGCACCTGTCGAAGAAGGGCACGCCGACCATGGGCGGCGCGCTGATCCTCTCGGCCATCGCCATCAGCACCCTGCTGTGGGCGGACCTGACCAACCGCTACGTGTGGGTGGTGCTCGGTGTCACCCTGCTGTTCGGCGCCATCGGTTGGGTCGACGACTACCGCAAGGTCATCGAGAAGAACTCGCGCGGCCTGCCGAGCCGCTGGAAGTACTTCTGGCAGTCGGTGTTCGGCCTCGGCGCGGCGGCGTTCCTGTATATGACCGCCGCCACTCCGGTGGAAACCACCCTGTTCCTGCCGCTGTTGAAGAACATCGAGATCCCCTTGGGGATCTTCTTCGTGGTGCTGACCTACTTCGTGATCGTCGGCTCGAGCAATGCGGTCAACCTGACCGACGGCCTCGACGGCCTGGCGATCCTGCCGACCGTGCTGGTCGGCGGCGCTCTGGGCATCTTCTGCTACCTGGCCGGCAACGTGCGCTTCGCCGAATACCTGCTGATCCCCTACGTGCCGGGCGCCGGCGAGCTGATCGTGTTCTGCGGGGCGCTGATCGGCGCCGGCCTCGGCTTCCTGTGGTTCAACACCTACCCGGCCCAGGTGTTCATGGGCGACGTCGGCGCCCTGGCCCTCGGCGCGGCGCTGGGCACCATCGCGGTGATCGTTCGTCAGGAGCTGGTGCTGTTCATCATGGGCGGCGTGTTCGTCATGGAAACCCTGTCGGTGGTGATCCAGGTCGCCTCGTTCAAGCTCACCGGTCGCCGCGTGTTCCGCATGGCGCCGATCCACCACCACTTCGAACTCAAGGGCTGGCCGGAGCCGCGGGTGATCGTGCGCTTCTGGATCATCACCGTGGTGCTGGTGCTGATCGGCCTGTCCACCCTGAAGCTGAGGTAATCGAGATGACGCTGATCGCTTCCGACCAGTTCCGCATCGTCGTCGGTCTCGGCAAGAGCGGCATGTCGCTGGTGCGCTTCCTCGCCCGCCAGGGCGTGCCCTTCGCGGTGGCCGATACGCGCATGAGCCCGCCGGAGCTGGCCACCCTCAAGGCCGAGTACCCGCAGGTCGAGGTGCGCTGCGGCGCCCTCGATGTGGACTTCCTCTGCCGCGCCAGCGAGCTGTACGTCAGCCCGGGGCTGCCGCTGAGCACCGAGGCCCTGCAGGCGGCGGCGGTGCGCGGCGTCAAGCTGTCCGGCGACATCGATCTGTTCGTCCGTCACGCCAAGGCGCCGATCGTCGCCATCACCGGCTCCAACGCCAAGAGCACGGTGACCACCCTGGTCGGCGAGATGGCCGCAGCCGCCGGCAAGCGGGTCGCCGTCGGCGGCAACCTCGGCACCCCGGCGCTGGACCTGCTGGCCGACGACGTCGAGCTGTACGTGCTCGAGCTGTCCAGCTTCCAGCTGGAAAGCACCGAGCGGCTGAGCGCCGAGGTGGCCACCTGCCTCAACGTCAGCGACGACCATATGGACCGCTACAGCGGCATGCAGACCTATCACCTGGCCAAGCACCGCATCTTCCGCGGCGCCCGCCAGGTGGTGATCAACCGCCAGGATGCGCTGTCGCGACCGCTGATCGCCGACCAGGTGCCGTGCTGGAGCTTCGGCCTCGACAAGCCGGACTTCAAGTCGTTCGGCATCATTGAGGAGGGCGGCGAGAAGTTTCTCGCCTTCCAGTTCAGCAAGCTGATGCCGGTGCGCGAGCTGAGGATCCGCGGCGCACACAACCAGGCCAACGCCCTGGCGGCGCTGGCCCTCGGTCATGCCGTCGGCCTGCCGATGGCGTCGATGCTGGATACCCTGCGCCGCTTCACCGGCCTGGCGCATCGCTGCCAGTGGGTGCGCGAGCGCGACGGGGTGACCTGGTACGACGACTCCAAGGCGACCAACGTCGGCGCCGCACTGGCGGCGATCGACGGTCTCGGCGCGGAGATCGACGGCAAGCTGCTGCTGATCGCCGGCGGCGACGGCAAGGGCGCCGATTTCAACCCGCTGCGCGCCAGCGTGGCGCGCTACTGCCGTGCGGTGGTGCTGCTCGGCCGCGATGCCGAACTGATCGCCGGTGCGCTGACCGCCAGCGATGGCCAGCCGGTGGTGCCGCTGGTACGTGTCGCCAGCCTCGACGAGGCCGTGCAGCGTTGCGCCGAGCTGGCCGCCGCGGGTGATGCCGTGCTGCTGTCGCCGGCCTGCGCGAGTCTGGACATGTTCAAGAACTTCGAGGAGCGCGGCCGGCTGTTCGCCAAGGCCGTGGAGGAGCTGGCCTGATGCTCGCCCTGCTGCGCCTGTCGCCATCGCCGCTGCTCAGCCGCCGCGGCGTCGACCTCGACTTCCCGCTGCTGGCGGGTTGTCTGGCGCTGCTCGGCCTCGGTTTCGTGATGGTGTCCTCCGCCTCCTCCGAGGTGGCGGCGGCGCAGTCCGGCACTCCGCTGTACTACATGATCCGCCATCTGGTGTACCTGGCCATCGGCCTGAGCGCCGGGGCGGTGACCCTGCTGGTGCCGATCGCCACCTGGCAGAAGCACGGCGGCAAGCTGTTGCTCGCCGCCTTCGCCCTGCTGGTGCTGGTGCTGGTGCCGGGCATCGGCCGCGAGGTGAATGGCGCACGGCGCTGGATCGGCTTCGGCATCGCCAACATCCAGCCCTCAGAGCTGGCCAAGCTGTTCACCGTGATCTACCTCGCCGGCTATCTGGTGCGCCGCCAGGCGGATGTGCAGCGCAAATGGAAAGGCCTGCTGATGCCGCTGATCGTGCTCGGCCTGATGGCCGGTCTGCTGCTCTCCGAACCGGACTTCGGCGCCACCGTGGTGCTGGTCGGCGCCGGCATCACCATGCTGTTCCTCGGCGGGGTCAGCCTGTGGCGTTTCCTGCCGATGGTCGCCGGCGTGCTGGCGATCGGTGTGGTGGTGATGACCAGCCAGGCCTACCGCCTCAAGCGCCTGACCAACTTCATCGACCCCTGGGCCGACCAGTTCGGCGCCGGCTACCAGCTCAGCCAGGCGCTGATCGCCTTCGGCCGCGGCGAGTGGCTGGGCGTGGGTCTGGGCAACAGCGTGCAGAAACAGTTCTACCTGCCGGAGGCGCACACCGACTTCGTGTTCGCCGTGCTCGCCGAGGAGCTGGGCATGGTCGGCGCGCTGCTCACCGTCGCCCTGTTCGTGCTGGTCACCCTGCGTGCCCTGTACCTCGGCCTGCAGGCGGAGAAAAGCCAGCAGTATTTCTCGGCCTACGTGGCCTACGGTCTGGCGATCCTCTGGGTCGGCCAGTTCCTGATCAACATCGGCGTGAACGTCGGCCTGCTGCCGACCAAGGGGCTGACCCTGCCGTTCCTCAGCTACGGCGGCAGTTCGCTGGTGATCTGCTGCATCAGTCTCTGCCTGTTGCTGCGCCTGGACTGGGAGCGGCGCAACCAACTGGGCAACGCCGAGATCGAATTCACCGAAGAAGATTTTGCCGATGAGGAGCTGCGTCATGCCCGGTAACGTGCTGATCATGGCAGGCGGTACCGGTGGCCACGTGTTCCCGGCGCTGGCCTGCGCCCGAGAGTTCCAGGCGCGCGGCTACAGCGTGCACTGGCTGGGCACCCCGCGCGGGATCGAGAACGAGCTGGTGCCGCAGGCCGGTCTGCCGCTGCACCGCATCGAGGTCAGCGGCGTGCGCGGCAAGGGTCTGCTGTCGCTGCTCAAGGCGCCGCTGCAGGTGTTCAAGGCCCTGCTGCAGGCGCGCAAGGTGGTGCGCGAGCTGCAACCGGTGTGCGTGCTGGGCATGGGCGGCTTCGTCACCGGCCCCGGTGGGGTCGCCGCGCGTCTGGTCGGTGCGCCGCTGATCATCCACGAGCAGAATGCCGTGGCCGGTACCGCCAACCGCGGTCTGGTGCCGTTCGCCAGCCGCGTCTGCGAGGCGTTCCCGGACACCTTCGCGGCCAGCGCCAAGCGCCGTACCACCGGCAATCCGGTGCGCGAGGAGCTGTTCCTCGAGACGCCGCGGCAGAACCTGGGCAATCGCCAGGTGCGCCTCCTGGTGCTCGGCGGCAGCCTGGGCGCCGAACCGCTCAACAAGCTGCTGCCGGTGGCGCTGGCCAAGGTCGCCGCCGAGTTGCGCCCGCAGGTCTATCACCAGGCTGGCAAGAAGCATGCCGAGGTGACCCGCGAGCGCTACCGCGAGGCGGGCGTCGAGGCCGAGGTGCAGCCCTTCATCAAGGACATGGCCCGCGCCTATGCCTGGGCCGACCTGGTGATCTGCCGCGCCGGCGCGCTGACGGTCAGCGAGCTGGCTGCCGCCGGCCTGCCGTCGATGCTGGTGCCGCTGCCGCACGCCATCGACGATCACCAGACCCGCAATGCCGAATATCTGGCCAAGGCCGGCGCCGCCGTGCTTTTGCCGCAACATGCCACTGACGCGGCCGCGCTGGCCGCGCAGCTGACCGAGGTCCTGATGCACAGCGAAAAACTCGCGGCCATGGGCGCCACCGCGCGCCGCCTGGCCAAGCCCGACGCCACCCGCAGCGTGGTCGACATCTGCCTGGAGGTGGCCAATGGCTGAGGCGCCCCTCGACAACGCGGCCGAGCTGCGCCGCATGCGTCGCATCCGCCGCATCCACTTCGTCGGCATCGGCGGCGTGGGCATGTGCGGCATCGCCGAGGTGCTGCTCAACCTCGGCTACCAGGTGTCCGGCTCCGATCTCAAGACCTCGCCGGTGACCGAGCGTCTGGCCAGCTTCGGCGCGCAGATCTGCATCGGCCACCGTGCCGAGAACGCCGAGCAGGCCGACGTGCTGGTGGTGTCCAGCGCCATCAACCCGGCCAACCCGGAGGTCGCCCATGCCCTGGAGCGGCGCATCCCGGTGGTGCCGCGCGCCGAGATGCTCGCCGAACTGATGCGCTACCGCCACGGCATCGCGGTGGCCGGCACCCATGGCAAGACCACCACCACCAGCCTGATCGCCTCGGTGTTCGCCGCCGCGGGCCTCGATCCGACCTTCGTCATCGGTGGCCGCCTGAATGCCGCCGGCACCAATGCCCAGCTCGGCGCCAGCCGCTACCTGGTGGCCGAGGCCGACGAGAGCGACGCCAGCTTCCTGCACCTGCAGCCGATGGTCTCGGTGGTCACCAACATCGACGCCGACCACATGAGCACCTATGGCGGCGACTTCAACAAGCTGAAGAAGACCTTCGTCGAGTTCCTCCACAACCTCCCGTTCTACGGCCTGGCGGTGCTCTGTGTCGACGATCCGGTGGTGCGCGAGATCCTGCCGCAGGTCAGCCGGCCGATCGTCACCTACGGCTTCGCCGAGGATGCCGACCTGCGCGCCATCAACGTGCGCCAGGAGGGCATGCGCACCTTCTTCACCGTGCTGCGCAAGGACCGCGAGCCGCTCGACGTATCGGTGAACATGCCGGGCAACCACAACGTGCTCAATGCGCTGGCGACCATCGCCATCGCCAGCGACGAGGGCATCGGCGACAACGCCATCGTCGCCGGGCTGTCCGGCTTTCAGGGCGTCGGCCGGCGCTTCCAGGTCTACGGCGAGCTGCCGGTCGACGGCGGCAGCGTGATGCTGGTCGACGACTACGGCCACCACCCGCGCGAAGTCGCCGCGGTGATCAAGGCCGTGCGCGGCGGCTGGCCGGAGCGCCGTCTGGTGATGGTCTACCAGCCGCACCGCTACAGCCGCACCCGCGACCTCTACGACGACTTCGTGCAGGTGCTCGGCGAGGCCAACGTGCTGTTGCTGATGGAGGTCTACCCGGCCGGCGAGGAGCCGATCCCCGGCGCCGACAGCCGCCAGATGTGCCACAGCATCCGTCAGCGCGGCGTGCTCGACCCGATCTACGTCGAGCGTGGCACCGACCTGGCGCCGCTGCTCAAGCCGCTGCTGCGCGCCGGCGACATCCTGCTCTGCCAGGGGGCCGGCGACATCGGCAGCGTCGCGCCGCAACTGATCAAACATCCGCTGTTCGCTGGGCAAGGTGAGTCGAAATGAGTCTGCAATCCAACCTCGATCCCCGGGCCTTCGGCCGGGTCGCCGTACTGTTCGGTGGCAGGAGCGCCGAGCGCGAGGTGTCGCTGAAGTCCGGCCGGGCTGTGCTCGAGGCGCTGCAGGGCGCCGGGGTGGACGCCTTCGGCATCGATGCCGGCGCCGACCTGCTGCAGTGTCTGGCCGGCGAGCGCATCGACCGCGCCTTCATCGTCCTGCACGGCCGTGGTGGCGAGGACGGCAGCATGCAGGGGCTGCTCGAGTGCCTGGACATCCCCTACACCGGCAGCGGCGTGCTGGCCTCGGCGCTGGCCATGGACAAGCTGCGCACCAAGCAGGTGTGGCAGAGCCTCGGTCTGCCGACCCCGCGCCACGCGGTGCTGGCCTCGGCCGACGACTGCGCCCGCGCCGCCGCCGAACTGGGCTTCCCGCTGATCGTCAAGCCGGCCCACGAGGGCTCGAGCATCGGCATGGCGCGGGTGGAGACGCTGGAGCAGCTGCTCGCCGCCTGGCAGAGCGCGCGCGAGTACGACCCGCAGGTGCTGGTCGAGCAGTGGATCAGCGGTCCGGAGTTCACCGTGGCCGTGCTGCGCGGCGAGGTGCTGCCGCCGATCCGCCTGGGCACCACCCACAGCTTCTACGACTACGAGGCCAAGTACCTGGCCGACGACACCCGCTATCAGATCCCCTGCGGTCTGGCCGCGGACAAGGAAGAGGAACTCAAGGCGCTCGTCGCACGCGCCTGCGAAGCGGTCGGCACCCGCGGCTGGGCCCGCGCCGACGTAATGCAGGATGCCGACGGGCAATTCTGGCTGCTGGAGGTCAACACCGTCCCAGGCATGACCGACCACAGCCTCGTCCCCATGGCCGCTCGGGCGGCCGGCCTGGATTTCCAGCAACTGGTGCTGGCGATCCTCGCCGACAGCCTGGAGGCAAGGAGCTGATCCATGATCGCCCTGCTGCGTCACCAGCGTCCGGCCCCCATCGGGCCGCTGCGCAAGCCGGTTCCCCGTGGGGCCAGCCGGATGGTGGTGCGCGAACCGCTGCGCAAGCGTCTGCCGCGCCTGTCATTGGCCAGCCTGCAGAGTCTCGTCTGGCCCTTGCTGCTGCTTGGCCTCGGCTATGGCGCCTACGTGGCCGGTCAGCGCCTGTTGCCGTACGCCGATCAGCCGATCGCGCGGGTCAGCGTGCAGGGCGAGTTGCATTACGTCGGCCGCGAGGATGTGGCGCGGCAGCTGGCTCCCCTGGTGCAGACCAGCTTCTTCAAGGTCGACCTTGACGCGCTGCATGCTGAGCTTCGGCGCATCCCGTGGATCGCCGATGCCCAGGTGCGCCGGGTCTGGCCGGATCAGGTGCTGATCCAGCTGGAAGAGCAGCTGCCGGTGGCCCGCTGGGGCGACGAGGCACTGCTCAACAACCAGGGTGTGGCTTTCGCGCCGGGCGAGCTGAGCGGTTACGAGCACCTGCCCAAGCTGTGGGGCCCGCAGCGCGCCCAGCAGCAGGTGATGCAGCAGTACCAGATGCTCAGCCAGCTGCTGCGCCCGCTGGACATCAGCGTGGCCAGCCTGGAGCTGCGCGAGCGCGGCAGCTGGTTCGTTACCACTGGTCGGGGCATGGAGCTGCTGCTCGGTCGCGATCACGTGGTGGAAAAACTGCGGCGCTTCATCAGTGTCTACGAGAAGAGCCTGAAGCAGGACAGTGAGAATATCGCGCGCGTCGACCTGCGCTACCCCAACGGCATGGCCGTGGCGTGGCGTCAGCCGCCGGCGGCGCCGACTCCCGGCGACAAGGCCGGCGAGCGGCAGTGAATTGAGGAGATAGATCGGATCATGGCAAGCGCGCAGAGCGGCAAGATGATCGTCGGCCTGGATATCGGCACCTCCAAGGTGGTGGCGTTGGTTGGCGAGGTGGCGGCCGACGGCCAGTTGGAAATCGTCGGCATCGGTACCCATCCCTCGCGGGGGATGAAGAAGGGCGTGGTGGTCAACATCGAATCCACCGTGCAGTCCATCCAGCACGCCATCGACGAGGCGCAGCAGATGGCCGGCTGCCGCATCCACTCGGCCTTCGTCGGCGTGGCCGGCAGCCACATCCGCAGCCTGAACTCCCACGGCATCGTCGCCATTCGCGACCGTGAGGTCAGCCGCGCGGACATCGAGCGGGTGCTGGACGCCGCCCAGGCGGTGGCGATTCCCGCCGATCAGCGGGTGCTGCACACCCTGGCCCAGGACTATGTGATCGACAACCAGGAAGGCGTGCGCGAGCCGCTCGGCATGTCCGGGGTGCGCCTGGAAGCCAAGGTGCACGTGGTCACCTGCGCGGTCAACGCCGCGCAGAACATCGAGAAGTGCGTGCGTCGCTGCGGCCTCGAGGTGGACGACATCATCCTCGAGCAGCTGGCCTCGTCCGACTCGGTACTGACCGACGACGAGAAGGAACTGGGCGTGTGCCTGGTAGACATCGGCGGCGGCACCACCGACATCGCCATCTTCACCGAGGGTGCGATCCGTCACACTGCTGTTATCCCGATCGCCGGCGACCAGGTGACCAACGACATCGCCATGGCCCTGCGCACACCGACTCAGTATGCTGAGGAGATCAAGATTCGCTACGCCTGCGCACTGGCCAAACTGACCGGCGCCGGTCAGACCATCAAGGTGCCGAGCGTCGGTGATCGGCCGCCGCGCGAGCTGTCGCGCCAGGCGCTGGCCGAGGTGGTCGAGCCGCGTTACGAGGAGCTGTTCTGCCTGGTGCAGGGCGAACTGCGCCGCAGTGGCTACGAGGACATGCTCCCGGCCGGGATCGTCCTCACCGGTGGCACCGCGAAGATGGAGGGTGCCGTCGAGTTGGCCGAGGAAATCTTCCACATGCCGGTACGTCTGGGCCTGCCGCAGGGAGTCAAGGGCCTGGAGGACGTCGTGCGCAATCCCGCCTATGCAACCGGTGTCGGGCTGTTGCTGTACGGCCTGAACAAGCAGGGCATGCCGGGGTTCACCGGCTCCGCGGGTACTACCGAAGAGAGCAAGCCGCCCGTATTCGAGCGCCTCAAGCGCTGGGTGCAGGGCAATTTCTGATCGCTGGCAGTCGCGCGTTCAGAGAAAAATATAAAGAGGGAGAGGAGAGGGAAAAATGTTCGAAATGGTCGATAGCGTTCAATCGAATGCAGTCATCAAGGTCATCGGCGTCGGCGGCGGCGGTGGCAATGCGGTCAACCACATGCTGCGCTGCGGGGTCGAGGACATCGACTTCATCTGCGCCAACACCGACGCCCAGGCGCTGAAGAAGGTCGAGGCCAAGACCATTCTGCAGCTGGGCATGAACGTCACCAAGGGCCTGGGTGCCGGCACCAATCCGGATATCGGCCGCCAGGCCGCGATCGAGGACCGCGAGCGTATCGCCGAGGTCCTGCAGGGCGCCAACATGGTGTTCATCACCACCGGCATGGGCGGCGGCACCGGTACCGGTGCGGCACCGGTGATCGCCGAGGTGGCCAAGGAGATGGGCATCCTCACCGTGGCCGTGGTCACCCGCCCGTTCCCCTTCGAAGGTCGCAAGCGCATGCAGATCGCCGACGAGGGCATCCGCGCCCTGTCCGAGCATGTCGACTCGCTGATCACCATCCCCAACGAGAAGCTGCTGACCATCCTCGGCAAGGACGCTTCCCTGCTGTCCGCCTTCGCCAAGGCCGACGACGTGCTGGCCGGCGCGGTGCGCGGCATCTCCGACATCATGCAGCGTCCGGGTCTGATGAACGTCGACTTCGCCGACGTGCGCACCGTGATGAGCGAGATGGGCATGGCGATGATGGGTACCGGCCACGCCAGCGGCCCGAACCGCGCCCGCGAGGCGGCCGAGGCGGCGATCCGCAACCCGCTGCTGGAAGACATCAACCTGCAGGGCGCCCGCGGCATCCTGGTCAACATCACCGCCGGTCTCGACCTGTCGCTGGGCGAGTACACCGAAGTCGGCAGCATCATCGAGCAGTTCACCTCGGAGCTGGCCACCGTCAAGATCGGCGCGGTCATCGACCCGGAAATGCGCGACGAGCTGCACGTCACCGTGGTCGCCACCGGCCTCGGCGCGCGGATGGAGAAGCCGGTCAAGGTGGTGGAAACCGCTCCGGCCGCCGCTCCGGCTCCGCAGAGCTCCTCGCTCAACTACCGCGACTTCGATCAGCCGACCGTGATGCGCAGCAAGTCCAGCGCCGGCGGTGCCGCCGCCGCGGTGAAGATCAACACCCAGGAAGACCTCGAGTATCTGGATATTCCGGCCTTCCTGCGTCGTCAGGCCGATTGATTTCCTATATCAGAGGTGTTGACGTGATTGGTGTTCAGTAAAGGCGGGCTCTGCTATCATGCCCGCCATTGCTGAGAACAGTTCACAACTTGTGCAGATACGGCCAAAGCCATGATCAAACAACGCACTTTGAAGAACACGATCCGTGCCACGGGCGTCGGCTTGCATTCGGGGGAGAAGGTCTACCTCACCCTGAAGCCGGCTCCGGTGGATACCGGCATCGTGTTCTGCCGCACCGATCTCGATCCGGTGGTGGAAATCCCGGCCCGGGCCGAGAACGTCGGTGAGACCACCCTGTCGACCACGCTGGTCAAGGGTGACGTCAAGGTGGATACGGTTGAGCACCTGCTTTCGGCCATGGCTGGCCTGGGCATCGACAACGCCTACATCGAGCTGTCGGCGTCGGAAGTGCCGATTATGGATGGCAGCGCCGGTCCCTTCGTGTTCCTGATCCAGTCCGCTGGTCTGCAGGAGCAGGAAGCGCCGAAGAAGTTCATCCGCATCAAGCGCAAGGTCACCGTCGAGGAGGGCGGCAAAAGCGCCACCTTCCTGCCGTTCGACGGTTTCAAGGTGAGCTTCGAGATCGACTTCGACCACCCGGTGTTCCGCGGTCGCACCCAGCGTGCCTGCGTCGATTTCTCCAGCACCTCGTTCGTCAAGGAGGTCAGCCGGGCGCGGACCTTCGGTTTCATGCGCGACATCGAGTTCCTGCGTTCGCAGAACCTGGCACTCGGCGGCAGCGTCGACAACGCCATCGTGGTCGACGAGTTCCGCGTGCTCAACGAAGACGGCCTGCGTTACGAGGACGAGTTCGTCAAGCACAAGATCCTTGACGCCATCGGCGACCTGTATCTGCTCGGCAACAGCCTGATCGGCGAGTTCCGCGGCCACAAGTCCGGTCACGCCCTCAACAATCGTCTCCTGCGCACCCTGATCGCCGAGACGGATGCCTGGGAGGTGGTGACCTTCGACGACGCCAGCACCGCGCCGATCTCCTACATGCGTCCCGCTGCTGCCGTCTGAAACAAAAACTCTCCCCCTATTTCTCAAGGCCACCCTCGGGTGGCCTTTTTTTTCGTCCGCGCGTTCAGGGGCGCTTCGGATCCCGCTCGGCCGTGTGACTGGCCAGGCGCTCGAGGGCGGCGCGCAGGCGGGGATCCTCGATGCCGCTGGCAGCGCTGAGCAGGGTATGGGCGGCCGAGCTGGACAGGGTCGGATTTCGACCGGTGGCATGCCTTTCGGCAGCTGTTGGTTGAACTTTGAACAGGATCTTCGCTAAGTTCTCGAACTCCCTGAAGTTCCGCAGCTGGCGCAGCAGGCGTTTCTGCTGATAGCGCAGGTGGGTGGCCCACTGGCCATCAGTGACTATCAGCAGCAGGCAGCCGTCGCGCCAGGTGGCCACCCGGCAATGCGGGCGGGCCGCCGGTTGCAGCTGACTTTCCAGCAGTTGTTGCAGGTGGGCGAGGCGTTGCGTCTCGCCCAGCAGGTTCTTGAGTGTCCTGGTTTCGCGCAGCAGGGCGGCGGGGGCTCGGGCGGGTAGGGGACGCAAAGACATGGCAGGACGCCTGGAACAAAAGGTGCGGTCATCTTAGCAAAACGACCGCGCCCCTTCTTACAGGATGCGCCATGCACATCATCTTCATGAGTCGTCGCCACGGCGCGGCACGCTCGCTGACCCTCGCCCCGCGTCATGGCCTGTTGCTGGTCAGCCTGCTGCTGGGTTGCACCCTGGCGGCGGGCATCGCCCTGGGTGCCTGGTTGCGACCGCAGGGCGGGCCGGGCGCCGCTGCTCTGGCCGAGCCGCCCCGGGTATTGCCGCAGGAGCTGGCCGAGGCGCGCGCCACCGCCCAGCGCCAGCTGGATGCCCTGGGTGTGCACCTGGCCGAGCTGCAGGCACGCATGACCCGTCTGGATGCCCTGGGCGAGCGCCTGGCGGAACTGGCCGAGGTGGATGGCGAGGAGTTCGACTTCAGCCTGCCGGTCGGCCAGGGCGGTCCCGAGGAGTTGCTCGACAGCGAGCCGTTCAGCGACGGCGAGGTGCTCGGCAGTCTGGATGCGCTGCTGGCGCGAGTCGACAACCGCGAGCAGCAGCTGGAGGCCATGGAGCGGGTGTTCGCCGAGCGGCGCCTCGAGGAGTCGCGGCTGATCGCCGGTCGCCCTTTGATCGGTGGCTACCAGTCCTCGGACTTCGGCCGGCGCCGCGACCCGTTCCACGGCCGCGCGCGGATGCACAAGGGGGTCGACTTCGCGGCGCGTCCCGGCACCGAGATCGTCGCGGTGGCGGCCGGCGTGGTCACCTGGTCCGGGCGCAAGTCCGGTTACGGCTGGGTCGTCGAGATCGGCCATGCCGACGGCTATACCACCCTGTACGGGCACAACCAGCGCAACCTGGTGAAGGTCGGCGATCTGGTCCAGCGCGGCCAGGTCATCGCCCTGGTCGGCAGCACCGGTCGCTCCACCGGACCGCACCTGCATTTCGAGGTGAAGAAGAACGGCCAGCAGGTCGATCCGCAGGCCTATATTGCCCGTACTCCGCGTAGTGATTGAGGCGACTTTCCTCGCCGGCATTTCCGAGTAGAATGCCCGCTTCGCTGCCGCACATGCGGCGCTGGGCACTCCGCGGGGGTGCCCTCCATTTCCACAGATGGAAGACCCTCCCGATATGTTTGCGCCTTTGTTGAAGAAACTCTTTGGAAGCAAGAACGAGCGTGAAGTCAAGCGCATGACCAAGGCGGTCCAGGCGATCAACGCCCTGGAAGAGCAGATGGTCGCGCTCTCCGACGAGCAGCTCAGGGCCAAGACCGAAGAGTTCAAGGCGCGCCTGGTCAAGGGCGAGACGCTCGACAAGCTGCTGCCCGAGGCCTTCGCCGTGGCCCGCGAGGCCGGCAAGCGGGTGATGGGCATGCGTCACTTCGACGTGCAGCTGATCGGCGGCATGACCCTGCACGAAGGCAAGATCGCCGAGATGCGCACCGGCGAGGGCAAGACCCTGGTGGGCACCCTGGCGGTGTACCTCAATGCCCTGGCCGGCAAGGGCGTGCACGTGGTCACGGTCAACGACTACCTGGCCCGTCGCGACGCCAACTGGATGCGCCCGCTGTACGAGTTCCTCGGGCTTTCCGTCGGTGTGGTCAGCCCGTTCCAGGACCCGGTAGACAAGCGTGCCGCCTACGCCGCCGACATCACCTACGGCACCAACAACGAATTCGGCTTCGACTACCTGCGCGACAACATGGCCTTCAGCCTGGATGACAAGTTCCAGCGCGAGCTGAACTTCGCCGTGGTCGACGAAGTGGACTCCATCCTCATCGACGAGGCGCGCACTCCGCTGATCATCTCCGGTCCGGCCGAGGACAGCTCGCGCCTGTACATGCAGATGAACCAGCTGATCCCGCAGCTCAAGCGCCAGGTCGCGGGCGAAGACGGCGAGGTGCAGCAGGAAGGCCACTACAGCATCGACGAGAAGGCCCGTCAGGTCGAACTCACCGAGCAGGGGCACCAGTTCATCGAAGACATGCTCACCCAGTCCGGTCTGCTCGCCGAAGGCGAGAGCCTCTACTCGGCGCACAACCTCAGCCTGCTGACCCACGTCTATGCGGCGCTGCGTGCGCACACCCTGTTCCACCGCAACGTCGAATACATCGTGCAGAACGGCCAGGTGGTGCTGATCGACGAGCACACCGGGCGCACCATGCAGGGCCGCCGCCTGTCCGAGGGCCTGCACCAGGCCATCGAGGCCAAGGAGGGCGTGCAGATCCAGGCCGAGAGCCAGACCCTCGCCTCGACCACCTTCCAGAACTACTTCCGCCTGTACGGCAAGCTGGCCGGCATGACCGGCACCGCCGATACCGAGGCCTTCGAGTTCCGCCAGATCTACGGTCTCGACGTGGTGGTGATCCCGACCAACAAGCCGATCGCGCGCAAGGACTTCAACGACCTGGTCTACCTGACCCAGGACGAGAAGTACGCGGCGATCATCGCCGACGTCAAGGAGTGCCAGGCTCAGGGCCGTCCGGTGCTGGTCGGTACCGCCTCGATCGAGAGCTCCGAATACGTTTCCCAGCTGCTGCTGAAGGAAGGCATCGAGCACAAGGTGCTCAACGCCAAGTACCACGACAAGGAAGCCGAGATCATCGCCCAGGCCGGTCGTCCCGGCGCGGTGACCATCGCCACCAACATGGCCGGTCGCGGTACCGACATCCTGCTCGGTGGCAACTGGGAGGTGGAAGTCGCCGCCCTGGAGCAGCCGAGCGAGGAGCAGATCGCCCGGATCAAGACCGAATGGCAGAAGCGCCACCAGCAGGTGATCGAGGCCGGCGGCCTGCACGTGATCGCCTCCGAGCGCCACGAGTCGCGGCGTATCGACAACCAGCTGCGTGGCCGCGCCGGTCGCCAGGGTGACCCGGGCTCCAGCCGCTTCTACCTGTCGCTGGAAGACAACCTGATGCGCATCTTCGCCTCCGACCGGGTGAAGAACTTCATGAAGGCCCTTGGCATGCAGTCCGGCGAGGCCATCGAGCACCGCATGGTGACCAACGCCATCGAGAAGGCGCAGCGCAAGGTCGAGGGCCGCAACTTCGACATCCGCAAGCAGCTGCTCGAGTTCGACGACGTGGCCAACGAGCAGCGCAAGGTGATCTACCACATGCGCAACAGCCTGCTGGCCGCGGAGAACGTCGGCGAGACCATCGCCGAGTTCCGCGCCGAGGTGCTGGCACGGGTCATCGACGCGCACATTCCGCCGCAGTCGCTGCCCGAGCAGTGGGACGTGGCCGGCCTTGAGGCCGCCCTGCAGGGGGACTTCGGTCTGCACCTGCCGGTCCAGCAGTGGCTCGACGAGGACGAGAGGCTGTACGAGGAAACCCTACGCGAGCGCATCCTCGCCGAACTGGTCAAGGCCTATCAGGAGAAGGAAGAGCTGGCCGGCGCCGAGGCGCTGCGCACCTTCGAGAAGCAGATCCTGCTGCGTGTGCTCGACGATCTGTGGAAGGAACACCTGTCCACCATGGATCACCTGCGCCACGGTATCCACCTGCGCGGTTACGCGCAGAAGAACCCCAAGCAGGAGTACAAGCGCGAGTCCTTCGCCCTGTTCCAGGAGCTGCTGGAAAGCATCAAGCGCGACGCCATCCGCGTGCTGTCCCACGTCCAGGTACGTCGCGAGGATCCGGCCGAAGAGGAAGAGCGCCTGCGCCGCGAGGCCGAGGCCCTGGCTGCGCGCATGCAGTTCCAGCACGCCGCCGCGCCGGCGCTGGACCAGCCGGAGGCGGATGCCGCCGCCGCGGGCGAGCCGGCCGAGGTGGCCGTCGCCGTGCGCCAGGAGCCGAAGATCGGCCGCAACGAGCCGTGCCCGTGCGGCTCCGGCAAGAAATACAAGCACTGCCACGGTCAGGTAAGCTGACCGTCCGCTGGCTTGCCCACGCCGCGACCGGCCCAGCCGCTCGCGGCGTTTTCCATAGTGATTCCATCATTCTTGCGCGTGTGCGCCTTTCAAGGAGTTTCCCATGGCTGTCGGTCTTGGCCCTCTGCCCACCCTGCACCCGGTTCCCGGCTTCGAACTCGGCATCGCTTCGGCCGGCATCAAGCGCGTCGGTCGCAAGGACGTGGTGGTGATGCGTTGCGCCGAGGGCTCGACCATCGCCGGCGTGACCACCACCAATGCCTTCTGCGCCGCGCCGGTGCTGATCACCCGTGAGCGCCTGGCCGGCGAGGTGCGCTACCTGCTGACCAACACCGGCAACGCCAACGCCGGCACCGGCCCGGACGGCCTGGTGCGTGCCCGTCGCGCCTGCGCCAAGCTCGCCGAGCTGGCCGGTGTGGCAGAGAGCGCCGTGCTGCCGTTCTCCACCGGGGTGATCGGCGAGCCGCTGCCGGTCGAGAAGATCGAGGGCGCCCTGGCCACCGCGCTGGCCGACCTCAGCGTCGACCACTGGGCGCAGGCCGCCGAAGGCATCATGACCACCGACACCCTGCCCAAGGGTGCCAGCCGCCAGTTCCAGCACGACGGCGTGACCGTCACCGTCACCGGCATCAGCAAGGGCGCCGGGATGATCCGTCCGAACATGGCTACCATGCTCGGCTACATCGCCACCGACGCCAAGGTCGCCCGTGAGGTGCTGCAGGACCTGGTGCGCGACGCCGCCAACAAGTCGTTCAACCGCATCACCATCGATGGCGACACCTCGACCAACGACTGCTGCATGCTGATCGCCACCGGCCAGGCCGCCCTGCCGGAGATCACCGAGAAGAGCGGCGAGCTGTACGCCAAGCTCAAGCAGGCGGTGTTCGAGGTGTTCATGGAAGTGGCCCAGGCCATCGTCCGCGACGGCGAGGGCGCCACCAAGTTCGTCACCGTGCAGGTCAACGGCGGCGGCAACCACCAGGAGTGCCTGGACGTCGCCTATGCCGTGGCCCACTCGCCGCTGATCAAGACCGCGCTGTTCGCCTCCGACCCCAACTGGGGGCGCATCCTCGCCGCCGTCGGCTACGCCGGCGTGCCCAACCTGGATGTCAGCCTGATCGACGTGTTCCTCGGCGAGGTGTGCATCGCCAGCCAGGGCGGCCGTGCCGCCACCTACACCGAGGAGCAGGGCGCGGCGGTGATGGCCCGCGAGGAGATCACCATCCGCATCGAGCTGGGCCGCGGCGAGTGCAGCGAGACCATCTGGACCACCGACCTGTCCCACGAGTACGTGCGCATCAACGCCGAGTACCGTTCCTGACCTGCAGGAGCGCGCCGCCAGCCGGCGGCGCGCTGCGCGGAGCCATTCCGAGATGAAACGACTGCACGTGGCCGCGGCGGTGATCCGCGGCGCCGACGGCCGGGTGCTGATCGCCCGGCGTCCCGAACACAAGCACCAGGGCGGCCTGTGGGAGTTCCCCGGCGGCAAGGTCGAGGCCGGCGAGGCGGTGGAGGTCGCGCTGGCGCGCGAGCTGCACGAGGAGCTGGGCATCGAGGTTACGGCCTCCCGTCCGCTGATCCAGGTGCGTCACGACTATCCCGACCTCGCGGTGCTGCTCGATGTCCACGAGGTGTCCGCCTTCACCGGCGAGCCCCATGGTGCAGAGGGCCAGCCGCTGGCCTGGGTGGCGCCGCGCGAACTGGCCGACTACGCGTTTCCCGAGGCCAACCGGCCGATCGTCGCCGCCGCCCGTCTGCCGGCGCAGTACCTGATCACCCCGGACGATCTCGCCCCCGCCGAGCTGCTGCGTGGCGTGGGCCAGGCGCTGGCCGGCGGCGTCCGCCTGCTACAGCTGCGTGCGCCGAACATGTACAGCCCCGAATATCGCGATCTGGCCACCGACATCCAGGGCCTGTGCGCCGGCAAGGCGCAGCTGATGCTCAAGGGACCGCTGGAGTGGCTGGGCGATTTCCCCGCCGCCGGCTGGCACCTGACCGCGGCGCAGCTGCGCAAGTACGCAGCCAACGGCCGGCCGTTCCCTCGCGAGCGCTGGCTGGCGGCCTCCTGCCATACTGCCGAGGAGCTGGCGCTGGCGGCGCAGATGGGCGTCGACTTCGTCACCCTGTCGCCGGTCCAGGCCACCCGCAGCCATCCCGAGGCCACTCCGCTGGGCTGGGAGGTGGCAGAGGAGCTGATCCGCGGTTTCAACCAGCCGGTGTTCCTGCTCGGTGGCGTCGGCCCTGCCGATGCCGAGCGGGCCTGGCGGGTCGGCGCCCAGGGCGTGGCCGGCATCCGCGCCTTCTGGCCGGAGTGAGTGGCGAAGCTGGCAGCCATGTCTGCCGGCTGGGGTAGGGTGGGCAACTCGCGCAGCGATTGCCCACCGCGTGGCGCGGGGACGAGGTGAGTCGGTAGAAAACCGCTGCGCGGGTTTTCTACCCTACGGCTGCTGCGGTGGCCGGCGCAGCGGCTCGAGCAGACCACGCAGACCGTTGTGGTCGATCTCGTGCATCAGCGCCAGCAGCCGTCCCAGTTCGCCGCGCGGGAAGCCCTCGCGGGCGAACCAGGCCAGGTAGTGGCCGGGCAGCTCGCTGATCAGCCGCCCCTGGTACTTGCCGAACGGCATCTGCCGGCGGACCAGCAGCAACAGGTCTTCCGGCTTCACTCGCTGCGCGCCTCGGCCTGCCAGAGCACTTCGGCGACATTCTGCCGGCGGGCGATCAGCCGGGCGGCGACGAACAGCAGATCGGAGAGACGGTTGAGATAGGCCAGGCACTCGCCGCGCAGCGGCTCGACCGCGTTGAGGTGCTGGCAGCGGCGTTCGGCGCTGCGCGCGAAGCTGCGGCAGACGTGCGCCTGGGCCACCAGGCGCGTGCCGCCGGGCAGGATGAAGTTGGTCAGCGGGCCGACCTCCGCGTTCCAGGCGTCGATGGCCCGTTCCAGGCGCGCCACCTCCGGCTGCTGCAGCGCCTGGTACTCCGGCATCGCCAGCTCGCCGCCGAGGTCGAACAGCCGGTGCTGGCAGGGGGCCAGCGCCTCGCTGATCTCGAGCAGACCCGGCCACTGGGTCTGCTGTTCGGCCAGTTCGGCGAGCAACAGGCCCAGTTGGCTGTTGAGGGTGTCGACTTCGCCCATCGCCTCGATGCGCGGGTGGTCCTTGGTCACCCGGCGGCCGTCGGCCAGGCCGGTTTCCCCGGCATCGCCGGTGCGGGTGTAGATCTTCGACAGGCGGTAGCCCATGCTCGGTATCCTGTTGACTGGCAAGCGCGAGCCGGCAGGGTAGCGGTCTGTCAGTCCTGGGGCAATCCGCGCGCGGCCAGATGGGCGCGCAGGCGCTGCGCGAGCCCCTGCAGGAGCGGCAGGTCGAGCTGCTGGCGCTCGGCTTCGCGGCAGGCGTGGCCGAGCAGGTAGGCGATCTCGGTGCGCCGGCCGGCGGCGACATCCTGGTACATCGACGAGTAGTTGGCGGCGGTGGCGGCGATCACCCGCTCGACTTCTTCCCGCAGGCCTGCGGCGGCCCCGGGCTGCCCGCAGGCGCTCAGCAGCGCGCCCAGCTCCGCGCAGAGTGCCGCCACTTCGCCGGCATGCGCCTGCAGGCCGCCGTTGCGGCAGGCGTACAGCACCGTCAGCGGGTTGATCGCGCAGTTCAGCGCCAGCTTGCGCCACAGTCGCTCCAGGATGTCGGTGCTCCAGGTGACGGGAATCCCGGCCAGCGCCAGCTCGCCCAGCCAGTCCGGCGCGGCGGAGGGTGGCACCGTACCGAGCCAGGTGTGCCCGGCGCCGGCGAAGGTGACCTCGAAGGCGCCACTGCGGAAGGCCCCCTCGGTGCTCGAGGCGAAGATGCAGCGCGCCTGCGGCAGTAGCGCGGCGACCTGCTCCTGGCTGCCAAGTCCGTTCTGCAGCAGGATCACCTCGGCGTCCGGCGCCAGCCGCGGCGCCAGGCTGCGGGCGGCGGCGATGGCGTCGTAGGCCTTGGTCGCCAGCAGCAGCCGCCGGATCGGGGCGGCGTCGGCGAGGGTTTGCGCGGGCAGGGCCAGGGTCTGACGCTGGCCGTCGTGCTCGAGGGTCAGACCGCTGGCGGCGCGAAACTGCGCGAGGCGTTGCGGATCACGCAGCAGCAGGGCGACCGGCAGGCCCGCCCGGGCCAGGCGCGCCGCCCACAGCCCGCCCAGGCTGCCGGCGCCCAGCACGTGCCAGGTCAATGGGAGCTCGCGGTGCGCTGCAGGCGCTGGCTGGCGATGCGCCCGCTGCGCCGGGCCTCCTCGACCTGGCGGGAGGCGGCCTGGATGACCTCGTCGACCTTCAGCGGACAGTCGCTGGCGTCGATGCAGACCATGCCGACCGCCGCCTGCAGGCTGAAGAAGCCGCTGCTGACCTTCAGCGCCTTGAGGTTGAGACCGTCATGCACGCGGCGGAAGCTGCTGGAACTGCATTCGCGCAGGTCGTCGACCATAGCCACGGCGGCGAAGTAGCGATCGTCGAGGCGCGCCACCGCGTCCAGCGGGCGCAGCATCTGCTGCAGGCGACGGGCGACGTTGTACTGCACCTCGCGCTGCAGGCCCTCGTCCTGGCCGGCGAGGTTCTCCAGGCTGATCAGCAGGTAGCACAGTGCGCCGCCGCGCGACTCGAGCTGACGCAGCGCGGTGGCGAGGTGCTGGCGCAGGTAGCGCTGGTTGCCCACCCCGGTCAGCGCATCGACGACGTTGCGCTGTTCGAGATTGGTGATGTTGTGCGCCAGCTGGCGCTTCTCGCGCAGCAGGCGCTGCATGGCGCTGCACAGGCGGTCGGCGGCCTGTACACGCGGCGCCAGCTGCTCGTTCACCGTGGCCTTGTTGACGAAGTCGTCGACGCCGCGGTCGAAGGCTTCGGCCACCAGCTTGTCGCCCTCGTTGCCGGTGAGCAGGATGATGTAGGTGTAGTGCTCGCTGGAGTCGTCGAGCTGGCGTACCTGCGAGGTCAGCTCCAGTCCGTCCATTTCCGGCATCATCCAGTCGACCAGCAGCACGTTGGCGGCGCGCTGGTCGAGAGCGGCAAGCGCTTCGCTGGCGCTGCTGGCGTAGCGGATGTCGTGGTAGCCGGCCTGCTGGAGGAGACGCCCAATCAGCATGCTGGAGAACCGGGCATCGTCGACCACGAGGATGCTGAGGTTGGGATCGGTCATCGGTAGGCGTCGCGTGCGGGATCTGGCGGTGCGCGAAGTGGCACCTGGCGGGCCTCAGTTATAATGAGCGCTCTTTCTTACCGCAAGCCAGGCGCGACGCATCCGTGAAGCCCGTCGCGCCGTTCATCGGAGAGTACCCATGCCCTCGTTCGACATCGTGTCCGAACTGGACAAGCACGAAGTCACCAACGCCGTCGACAACGCCATCAAGGAGCTGGACCGCCGCTACGACCTGCGCGGCAAGGGCAGTTTCGAATTCAAGGACAAGACGGTCACCCTGACCGCCGATGCCGACTTCATGCTCGAGCAGATGATCGAGATCCTCAAGCTGGCCCTGGTCAAGCGCAAGATCGACATCCAGTGCCTGGAGTACAAGGACCCCTATGCCTCCGGCAAGGTGGTCAAGCAGGACGTGGTGATGCGCGAGGGCATCGACAAGGAGCTGGCGAAGAAGATCGTCGCGCTGATCAAGGACGCCAAGCTCAAGGTCCAGGCCGCCATCCAGGGCGAGCAGGTGCGCGTCACCGGCAAGAAGCGCGACGACCTGCAGGAAGCCATCGCCCTGCTGCGTGGTCAGGAGCTGGGCATGCCGCTGCAGTTCAACAACTTCCGCGATTGAGCCGCGTTCGTCCGGGGCACATGCAGGGGCCAGCCTCGACGGCTGGCCCCTGGCGTTTCAGGCGGGGCAAACGTCTCAGGTGCCGGACGGCGGCTCGCTGGCGGCCGCGCCGTGGCTGCCGTTGGGCTGCTGGCGAGCGCGTCCCCACTGCAGGCCGATCAGCAGCAGGGTGGGCACGCCGATCAGCGCGGTGACCAGGAAGAAGTCGGCGTAGCCGAGCTTCTCCACCATCACCCCCGAGTAGCCGCCGATCAGGCGCGGCAGCAACAGCATGATCGAGCTGAGCAGCGCGTACTGGGTGGCGGAGAACTGCAGGTTGGTCAGGCTCGACAGGTAGGCGACGAAGGCGGCGGTGGCCAGCCCGCCGCTGAAGTTGTCCGCGGAGATGGTCAGCACCAGCATCTGCAGGTTGGGGCCCATGGCGGAGAGCATGGCGAACAGCAGGTTGGTGGCTGCCGAGGCGAGGCCGCCGAGGAACAGGATCGGCATGATGCCGAAGCGCACGATCAGCAGCCCGCCGACCCCGGCGCCGAACAGGGTCATCACCAGGCCGAACAGCTTGCTGACACTGGCGATCTGGTCCTTGCTGAAGCCCAGGTCGACATAGAACACGTTGGCCATCACTCCCATCACCGTGTCGGACATGCGGTAGGTGGCGATCAGGCCGAGCAGGATCAGCGCCTGCCAGCGGTAGCGGTGGATGAAGTCGCTGATCGGCGTCAAGACCGGGGCGAGGCCGCGGCGGCCGAGCGACGACAGGCACAGCAGGGTGAGCACGGTGTACAGGGTGGCGCGCAGGAAGGCGCGGTCCTCGCGGAAGAGGTCGAGCAGGGTCACCTTGTCGAGCAGCATGCTGTGCACGTCGCTGCGGTAGAACTGGGTGAACATCGCCGGCACCGAGATCAGCAGGACGATCAGCACCAGCACCGAGAGCAGCTGGTGGACCAGTCCGTAGCGGGCGGCCGCCAGCTGGGTCTGCTGCGGTACCGGCGGCTCCTTCATCCACAGGGTGGTGAGCAGGCCCGGCAGCATCAGCAGGGCGAACAGCAGGTAGGTCCCGGCCCAGGCCGGATACTGGTAGTTGCCGCTGACCGAGCCGAAGCCCTCGGCGACGAACAGTGCGCCGGCGGTGGCGAGCAGCATGGCCACCCGGTAGCCGGTGGTATAGCAGGCGGCCAGCGCGGCCTGCTGGGTATCCTCGGCGATTTCCAGGCGATAGGCGTCGAGGGCGATGTCCTGGGTGGCCGAAGCGAAGGCCACCAGCACGGCCACGGCGATCAGCCAGGCCAGGTGGGTCTGCGGATCGAACAGCGCCATGCCGGCCAGGCCGCCGGCGACCAGCAGCTGCGACAGGGCCAGCCAGGAGCGGCGGCGGCCCAGGCGGCCGAGCAGCGGCAGGCGCCACTGGTCGAGCAGCGGCGACCATACCCACTTGAAGGCATAGGCCAGGCCGATCAGGCTGGCGTAGCCGATGGTTTCCCGCGCCACCCCGGCCTCGCGCAGCCACACCGACAGGGTGGAGAACACCAGCACCATCGGCAGGCCGGCGGCGAAGCCGAGCAGGAGAAGGGCAAGGGCAGAGGGGCTGGCATAGGTGGCGAAGGCTTCGCGCCAGGTTCGACGGGGCATGGAGTGCTGCTGGATCCGCTGCGGGTGCAAAACGCGCACTCTAACCGCTCTGCCGTGCGGGATGCCAGCCGTACCGACGGATGTCCAGGCGGTTGGCCATGAGTACTACGCCCTCTGCCTGCAGGCGACGGCGCTGTTCGTCGCCGGCGGGCGTGCCGGACGGCAGGGACAGGCGGCCACCAGCGGCCACCACCCGGTGCCAGGGCAGGGTGGTGGCCGCCGGCAGCTGGCTGAGGCAGCGGCCCACCCAGCGTGCCGCACGGCCGAGTCCGGCCAGTTCGCCGAGCTGCCCGTAGCTGAGCACCTGCCCTGGCGGGATCTGGGCCAGGGTGGCGTAGAGGGCGCTGCGACGCGGATCGACAGGGGTGACGCTGGAGTCTGGGTGCATGCGCGATCTCCCGGGCGGCGGTTGATGTCCAGAGCATACCCCCTGCTGCGCCGCCGCGGGTTGTCCGCGCAGCGCGACTGCGGATAATGGCGCGCTTTCCGCCTGCCTGTACCTGCATGCCCATGCGTCCGCTCTCCCTGTTGCTGCTTGTCTGCCTGTCCCTGACCACCGTCCCGGCCCTGGCCGATACCGTCTGGCTTAACAATGGCGATCGCCTGACGGGACGTATCCAGCTGTTCGATGGCGACAGGCTGCTGTTCGAGACCGACTACGCCGGCAGCGTGAGCCTGGACTGGAAACAGGTGGCCAGCCTGGAGAGCGAGCAGGCGCTGCTGGTCAGGCTCGACGACGGTGCGGGCGAGCATGCCCGCGGGCTGCGGCGGGCTGCCGATGGTCGGGTCGAACTGGTCGACGGTGCGGCTCGCAACGTGGCGCTGGCGCGGATCAGGCAGATTCTGCCGCCGCGGTCCTTGGTCGAGGACTGGGTGTGGAGCGGTAGTGCCGACTTCGCCTTCGAATACGAGCAGGCCGACAAGGATGTCGAGGAGTTCGACGTCGACCTGCGCACCAAGGCCCGCCATGGCCAATGGCGGCACAACCTCAGCGCCAGCTACGACCGCGAATCCAAGGATGGGGCGGAAACCGAGGACAGCGCCGCTGCCGAGTATGCGCTCGATCGCTTCCTCGGCGAGCACTGGTTCTGGCAGGGCAAGTTCGAGTACGAGCGCGACCGCATCGGCGAGCTGCGGATCCAGCGCACCCTGGGTAGCGGCCCGGGATACCAGTTCTGGGACAACGAGCTGGGGGCGTTCTCGGTGGTGTCGCTGCTCAATCGCCACGACCTGGACTTTGCCACGGGGGGCGACGAGCGCCTGTACGCACTGGGCTTCAAGTGGGACTACAACCGCTTCCTGTTCGGCAAGCGCTTCGAGCTGTTCAGCCACGGCGAGCTGGGCGTGCCGTTCATCGATGCCATCGACTACAAGCTCGAGAGCGACCTGGGCCTGCGCTACAGGATCACCAGCTGGGCCTCGCTGCACCTCAAGGGCGAATGGGATCAGTTGCGTGGCGAGCAGGGGGCTATCGACGAGTCGACCTACAGCGTCGGCTTCGGCGTCGGCTGGTAGCGCGGGCGCCGGGGCGCCCGCGCTACGCTGGCCGGCCTTACAGGCGGATACCGCCGTCGAGGTCGAGCACCCGGCCGGTGAAGTAGTCGTTCTCGAAGATCCACGCCGCGGCATGGGCGATCTCTTCCGGCTGGCCCAGGCGCTTGAGCGGGATGGCCGAGGCCATCTTGTCCAGCGCCTCGGGCTTCATGCTGGCGACCATCTCGGTGGCGATGAAGCCGGGGGCGATGGCGCCGACGCGGATGCCGTAGCGCGCCAGCTCCTTGGCCCACACCACGGTCAGCGAGGCGACCCCGGCCTTGGCGGCGGAGTAGTTGCTCTGCCCCATGTTGCCGGCGCGCGAGACCGAGGAGATGTTGACGATGGCGCCCTCGCACTTCAGTTCGATCATCTTCGCCGCCACTTCGCGGGTGCACAGGAACACCCCGGTCAGGTTGACGTCGATCACCGCCTGCCACTGCGCCAGCGACAGCTTCTGGATCTCGCCATCCTTGACTTTGAGCAGCAGGCCATCGCGCAGGATGCCGGCGTTGTTGACCAGGCCGTGGATGGCGCCGAAGTCGCTGGCGACCTGCTGGACCATCTGCTCGACCTGCGCTTCGTCGGCGACGTTGCAGATGTAGGCGCGCGCCTCGACGCCCTTGGCCTGGCAGGCGCTCACCGCCTGGTCCAGCTTTTCCGGGTTGAGGTCTACGAGCGCCAGTTTTGCGCCGCGGCAGGCAAGGGCTTCGGCCATGGAGCGGCCGAGGCCCTGGCCGCCGCCGGTGACGATGATGACTTTTTCTTGTAGTTGCATGAGGAAACCCCGAATAGGTCTGTTTATAGCGCCTGGCTGGCCCTCGCTAGGGTGCCGTGAAGGCCGCTCCGCGACGGCGGAGACTGCCGAGGCGTTGCTTCTTGGTCGGCTTTTGCAGTGCAGCATAACGAGTGGGCGGCGTCAACAGGATGATGTCGCGGTGCAGGCACGCCCGTGGCGCAGGACGACGGGCGGCGGCGGTGTGGCTTGAATTCCCTAGGCAGCGGCGCCATCTACTGTCACAGTCGGGCGTTGTGCCCGTTCAGGAACCCCGAACCGATGCGCCCACTGCTGTTCGCTTTCATCCTCTTCCCGCTGCTCGAGCTCGCCGTGCTGATCAAGGTCGGCAGTAGCATCGGCGTCCTTGCCACCCTGCTGCTGATCGTCGCCAGCGCCCTGGCCGGCGGTTTCCTGCTGCGCATCGCCGGGCCGGCCACCGCCTGGCGGGCGCGTGCGCGCCTGCTCAGCGGCGAGGCGCCCGAGGAGGAAATGCTCGACGGCCTGCTGCTCGCGCTGGGCGGCTTCCTGCTGCTGCTGCCCGGCTTCATCAGCGATGTGCTCGGCCTGCTGTGCCTGCTGCCGTTCACCCGTCACGCATTGCGCGAGCGTCTGGTGCGCCGCGCCGGCCGGCGTAGTGCGCATCCCGGCCAGTCGCAATCGGAAGCGGGCCAGTCGCGGCCCCGGGTCATCGAGGGCGAGTGGCAGCGCCACGACGACTGAAAAAATTTTCGCGGCGGCCCTTGAAATGCCCTTGCCGGCCCTCATCTAGCCGTCAGCGCAGGATTGCTTGAGGCAATCGACGCCCAGACTTTCGCGCCGCGCCCCGCGCAGCGCTCCCGGCAACGCCGGAATCTACCAACCCGCCGGTGAAACTCGCCGGTAGCTGGAAACAACCTGTTAGGAGAGATCGACAATGAAGCTTCGTCCTCTGCATGACCGCGTCGTGATTCGTCGCAGCGAAGAAGAAACCAAGACCGCAGGTGGCATCGTCCTGCCGGGTTCCGCTGCCGAAAAGCCGAATCGCGGTGAAGTCGTCGCTGTCGGCGCCGGTCGTATTCTGGACAACGGCGAAGTGCGCCCGCTGGCCGTCAAGGTCGGTGACAAGGTGGTGTTCGGCCCGTACTCGGGCAGCAACACCATCAAGGTCGACGGCGAAGACCTGCTGGTGATGGGCGAGAGCGAAATCCTCGCCGTCCTGGAAGACTGATTTCCCGCCGCTTTTCGCGCATTTCCTGAATTCCAATCGAGGTTTAGAAGAACATGGCTGCTAAAGAAGTCAAATTCGGCGATTCCGCTCGCAAGAAGATGCTGGTCGGCGTGAACATCCTGGCTGACGCCGTCAAGGCCACCCTCGGCCCGAAGGGCCGCAACGTGGTGCTGGACAAGAGCTTCGGCGCGCCGCTGATCACCAAGGACGGCGTGTCCGTGGCCAAGGAAATCGAGCTGAAGGACAAGTTCGAGAACATGGGCGCCCAGCTGGTCAAGGACGTGGCCTCCAAGGCCAACGACCAGGCCGGTGACGGCACCACCACCGCCACCGTGCTGGCCCAGGCCATTGTCAACGAAGGCCTCAAGGCCGTCGCTGCCGGCATGAACCCGATGGACCTCAAGCGCGGCATCGACAAGGCGACCATCGCCATCGTCGCCCAGCTCAAGGAACTGGCCAAGCCGTGCGCCGACTCCAAGGCCATCGCCCAAGTCGGCACCATCTCCGCCAACTCCGACGAGTCCATCGGCAACATCATTGCCGAAGCCATGGACAAGGTCGGCAAGGAAGGCGTGATCACCGTCGAGGAAGGTTCGGGCCTGGAGAACGAGCTGTCGGTCGTCGAAGGCATGCAGTTCGACCGTGGCTACCTGTCGCCCTACTTCATCAACAAGCCGGACACCATGTCCGCCGAGCTGGAAAACCCGCTGCTGCTGCTGGTCGACAAGAAGATCTCCAACATCCGCGAAATGCTGCCGGTGCTGGAAGCCGTCGCCAAGGCCGGTCGCCCGCTGCTGATCGTCGCCGAGGACGTCGAGGGCGAGGCCCTGGCCACCCTGGTGGTCAACAACATGCGCGGCATCGTCAAGGTCGCCGCGGTCAAGGCGCCGGGCTTCGGCGATCGCCGCAAGGCCATGCTGCAGGACATCGCCATCCTCACCGGCGGTACCGTGATCTCCGAGGAAGTCGGCCTGTCGCTGGAAGGCGCCGGTCTGGAGCACCTGGGTAACGCCAAGCGCGTGGTCCTGAACAAGGAAAACACCACCATCATCGACGGTGCTGGCGCCCAGGCCGACATCGAAGCCCGTGTGGCGCAGATCCGCAAGCAGGTCGAGGAAACCTCCTCCGATTACGATCGCGAGAAGCTGCAAGAGCGTCTGGCCAAGCTGGCCGGCGGTGTTGCCGTGATCAAGGTCGGTGCGGCCACCGAAGTCGAGATGAAAGAGAAGAAGGCCCGCGTCGAAGACGCCCTGCACGCTACCCGCGCTGCCGTGGAAGAAGGCGTGGTGCCTGGCGGTGGTGTCGCCCTGGTGCGTTCCCTGCAGGCCATCGAAGGCCTGAAGGGCGACAACGAAGACCAGAACGTCGGTATCGCCCTGCTGCGCCGCGCCGTCGAAGCGCCGCTGCGCCAGATCGTCGCCAACGCCGGCGACGAGCCGAGCGTGGTGGTCGACAAGGTCAAGCAGGGTAGCGGCAACTTCGGCTACAACGCCGCCACCGGCGTGTACGGCGACATGATCGAGATGGGTATCCTCGACCCGGCCAAGGTGACCCGTACTGCCCTGCAGTCCGCCGCCTCCATCGCCGGCCTGATGGTCACCACCGAAGCCATGGTTGCCGACATTCCGGAAGACAAGGCCGCTCCGGCCATGCCGGACATGGGTGGCATGGGCGGCATGGGCGGCATGATGTAAGCCGACCGGCCTCTCCAGCCCCATAAAAAAACCCCGCGCCTGGCGCGGGGTTTTTTTATGCCCGGGTGGCTAACGGACGGGTTCGTGCTCGGCCACCAGGTCGCGCGCAATGCTCTGCGCTAGCGCTTGCTGCGGGCGATACAGCAGCAGGCGATAGCAGCCGAGGCAGATCAGCCAGTCGAACAGCGCGGTCCACAGGTTGTGCGAGAGGAAGTGCGCCCCCTGCATCACCCGGCCGATGGAGAACACGCTGCCCAGGCCGAGGGCGAACAGCAGGGCGGCGCGCGCCAGGCGCGGCCGCCGGTCGCGCAGGACGAAGTACAGGGCGAACAGGGTGAAGCCGCTGCTGGCATGGCCGCCCGGCCAGCAGCGCCCGGGATGCAGGGTGGGTGCCCGCTCGGCGAGCAGCGGCGTGAAGGTCTCCGCGCCGCCGTAGCGGCTGAGGTCCCATGGGCAGTGCACTCCGGTGAGGGTCTTGATCGGGTTGACGATCGCCGTGGACAGGCCCATGCCCAGCACCAGATAGCCGAAGGTGCGCCGCCAGGCCGCCCACGGGCGATGTAGCCAGCTGGCCAGCAGGCCGACGATGGCCACGACGCCGATGAGGATCACGCCCTGCTTGGCGCGATCGTGCAGGAAGTCCTCGAGGAAGGCGCTGTGTCGTCCGCTGAAACCGACGCCCGGCTGGTAGAACAGGTCCGACAGGGCGAAGTCGAGCCGGGTCGGCTCGACGATCAGCAGCAGAGCCATCAGGCCCAGCGGCAGGCCCAGCGCCAGCCAGGTGCGCAGCGGGCGCGAGTGGAGCAGGGGACGGCGCATCAGTTGTGCTCCTGCTGGCGGCGCTGGGCGCGCTCGGCCAGGCTCAGGCGCGGCCCGCCATGCCAGGCCAGCAGGCCGTGGCTGAAGTCGTAGCTGGCGGCCTGGTAGTAGGCGATGTCACGCGCGATCAGCGCATCGTCGCGCCGGGCGGCGTGCTCGCGGCTGGCGCCGAGGGCGTCGTCATGCCGGCGCATCAGGCGATTGGGACTGAGGATCGCCAGATCGTGGCCGTCGAACAGGCCCAGATGCTGGTAGTTGCCGATCAGCACCCGTGGCGGATTGCTGTGCGGCTGCAACAGGTCGCGACCGAAGAAGGTCGACTCGTAGTCTGCCCCGAGCAGGCCGAGCAGGGTCGGCGCCAGGTCGATCTGGCTGGCCAGCTGACCGTCCTCGCGAGCCGCGACCCATTTCGGCGCATGGATGAACAGCGGGATGTGGTAGTTGGCGACCGGCAGGTCCTCCATGCCCGCACTGCCCGCGCAGTGGTCGGCGACGAAGACGAACACGGTGTTGTCGAACCAGGGCTTCTGCCGCGCCTTGGCGAGGAAGTCGCCGATCGCCCAGTCGGTGTACTTCACCGCGCCTTCGCGACCGTCGCCGGAAGCGATGTCGATGCGCCCGTCCGGGTAGGTGTAGGGGCGGTGGTTGGAGGTGGTCATCAGTTGCAGCAGGAACGGCTTGCCGGCGGCATGATCGGCGTCGGCCACCTTCAGCGCCTGGGCATACAGATCCTCGTCGGCCATGCCCCAGGCATTGGCGAAGTGGATGTCCTGCTTCGGCACGCTGCTCTGGTCAACGATGCGGTAGCCGTTGCCGCCGAAGAAGGCGTTCATGTTGTCGAAGTAGCCGCGTCCGCCATAGACGAACACGCTGTCGTAGCCCTGGGCGGCGAACTGTTGGCCGAGGCTGGCGTAGCCGCTTTCGCGCCCGATGCGCTTGACGATGGAGCGCCCCGGCGTGGGCGGCACCGACAGGGTGATGGCCTCCAGGCCGCGGTCGGTACGGGTGCCGGTGGCGTAGAAGTTACTGAAGAACAGGCTTTGCTGGCGCAGGCGGTCCAGGTTGGGGGTCAGGCCGCGCGGGTCGCCGAAGCTGCCCAGATACTTGGCGGACAGGCTCTCGATGGTCACCAGCACGACGTTGAGCTTGCTGGGTGGGCCGGGGTTGTCGATCTGCCGGCGGATATCCAGCGGCGCGCGCTCGTCGAAGCGCGCATTCGGCTCCTGCAGCTCGTCACGGAGGATCTTGGCCGCCTGCTCGTCCGCAAGGGTGGGGTAGAACTGCGGGTAATCCAGTTCGTTGTTGCGGAAGGCGGCGAAGAACTGGTACGGGCCGTTGTTGGCCAGCTCGTGCTGGTAGGCGTTGCCGCCCAGCCCGCGTGGATGCTGCTGGTCGAGCAGCCCCAGAGCCAGGCCGGCACCGGCAGCCAGCACGGCGACAGCCGCCAGGCGTTGGCGCGGCGTCGGCATCGCGCTGGCCAGGGCGCGACCGCTCAGGGGGCGCAGGAGCAGGGCGAGTGCTACGGCCAGGGCTGCGATGGCGCCGAGCAGGCGAAATACCGGATAGGACTCGAGGATGTTGTGCAGCACTTCGTCGGAGTAGACCAGGTAGTCGACGGCGATGAAGTTGAAGCGCACGCCGAACTCGTCCCAGAACAGCCACTCGGCCAGCGCGGTGAACAGCATGGCGAACAGGCTGGCGGCCAGCAGCGCGTGCAGCCACAGGCGGTGGCCCGGGCGTTGCCACAGGCCGGCCGGGCAGAGCAGCAGGTACAACCCCAGCGGCAGGCTGGCATAGGCGAGGAAGCCGAGGTCGTAGGCCAGGCCGGTCAGATATAGCCGCGCTAGGCCGGCGGCGGAGGTGGCGGCTTCCGACCAGTGCGTGATCAGCAGGGCGCTGCGGGTCAGGACGAAGACTCCCAGCCAGCAGGCGAGGAGCAGCGATAGATAGCGAAGCGGGGCGGAGCGCGGCAATGGCATGGGACGGTTCCGGAAAGTTTGAGCGCGCGCAGCCTGCTCCCGTAGCCGTTGGCGGGGCGTGAGCGAGGGGTGAAAAAACTGTAAAACCCGGCCCTCGTTGGTTAACGTGGCAGCCCTGAGCAATCCCAACCCTGCCGCGCCAGGCGGCGGCAAGAGGCAAGCACATGCGTATCCTGCTGGTCGAAGACAACCGCGACATCCTGGCCAACCTGGCCGACTACCTGACCCTCAAGGGCTACAGCGTCGACTGCGCCCAGGACGGGCTATCCGGCCTGCATCTGGCGGTCAGCAACCACTACGACCTGCTGGTGCTCGACGTCATGCTGCCGGGCCTCGACGGCTACAGCCTGTGCCGCCGGTTGCGCGAGGAGGCGCGCAGCGGCGTGCCGGTGATCATGCTGACCGCCCGCGACCAGCTCGACGACCGCCTGCAGGGCTTCCAGTCCGGCGCCGACGACTACCTGATCAAGCCGTTCGCCCTGTCCGAACTGGCCGCGCGCATCGAGGCGGTGCTGCGCCGCAGTCATGGCGGCGCGCGGCGCGAGCTGCAGGTCGCCGACCTGCACTACGATCTCGACACGCTGGAAGTGACCCGCGCCGGCCGGCGTCTCAAGCTCAACCCGCTGGGCCTCAAGCTGCTCGCCCTGCTGATGCAGAAGAGCCCGCACGTGCTGCGCCGCGAGTCGCTGGAGGAATCGCTGTGGGGCGACGACTGCCCGGACAGCGACAGCCTGCGCAGCCACATCCACCAGCTGCGCCAGGTGATCGACAAGCCGTTCCCGCGCCCGCTGCTGCACACCGTGCACGGCGTCGGCTATCGCCTGGCCGAGAGTTCCGATGAAGTTTAAGCCCAGCCTCGCCCAGCGCATCGTCATCGGCTTCGTGCTGGTCACCCTGCTGGTGGCCGGCACCTTCGCCGTCGGTACCGTGGTCACCGTGCACCTGGTCGAGGAGCGCCTGCTCTCGGCGCAGCTGGGGCGCGATCTCGACCGCCTGCTGAAGATGGAGACCATGGACGAGTGGCGTGCCCAGCCGCGTCCCGACCAGCTGTTCCACTTCACCGACGGTCTCGAGGAATTCGCCATGCCGGCCGATCTCGAGGGGCTGGGCGAAGGCTTCCACGAGGTGTTCCGCAGTGACAGCTCCTGGCACGCTATGGTCCGCATCGTCGATGGTCGCCGCTACGTGCTGTTGCAGGATCAGAGCGACTTCGAGCGGCGCGAGCTGCTGATGTACGTGGTGGTGGTGGTCGGCTTCCTGGTCAGCCTGCTGCTCGCCGCGCTGCTCGGCTGGTTGCTGGCGCGTCGGGTGATGTCGCCGGTGATCCGTCTGGCGCGCCAGGTGCGGCACCGCGACCAGTTGCTGGCGCTGGCCCCGCCGCTGGCGCCGGACTACGTGCCCGACGAGGTCGGCCAGCTGGCCGCGGCCTTCGACGCCACCCTCAGCCAGCTGCGCCAGGCGCTCAACCGCGAGCAGCTGTTCACCAGCGACGTCAGCCACGAACTGCGCACGCCGCTGATGGTGCTGGCCAGCTCCTGCGAGCTGCTGCTCGAGTACCCGGGGCTCAACGAGCCGGCCAGGCGCCAGGTGCAGCGCATGGCCCGCGCCACCGGCGAGATGCGCGAACTGGTGCAGACCTTCCTGCAGCTGGCGCGCGCCCAGTCCGGCCAGGACAGCGGCACGCCGCAGGCGACCCTGCGCCAGATCGCCGACGAGCTGGTGGCGCAGTGGCGCGAGCCGATCGAGGCCAAGGGCCTGCGCCTGGACTATGTCGCCGCCGACGACGCCCCCACGCTGTACAACGCGCCGCTGCTGCGCGCGGTGCTCGGCAACCTGCTGCGCAACGCCTGGCACTACACCGAGAGCGGCTACATCCGCCTGAGTCTGCGCACCGATGGCGCCAGCGTCGAGGACAGCGGTGCAGGGATTCCCGAAGCGCTGCGCGAGTCGGTGTTCGAGCCCTTCGTGCGTGGCGAGCGCGAGCGCGGCGACGGCCTGGGGCTGGGTCTGTCGCTGGTGCAGCGGATCTGCGCCCAGGAGGGCTGGCGGATTCGCCTGCTGCCGGTCGAGCCGCACGGCTGCCGGTTCGAGGTGGCCCTGTAACGGCGTTTGACGGTTTTTTCACAAGGGCATGACGGGCGGATGACGGTGCCGGACCTAGGCTGCACGGGTCTCTTCAAGCCGGAAGCCGTCCCATGTCCGACCCCGTCGATCTCGCCTTTTCGCGCAAATACGACGCCGAACACGCCCAGCAGTACTTCGAGAAGCACCAGGACGGCCTGGCCCGCCGGCTGTCGCACTGGCGCGACGTGCAGCTGGCGCGGCGCGCCCTCAAGCGCGCCGGCGATCCCGGCCTGGTCCTCGACCTGCCGTGCGGGGCCGGGCGGTTCTGGCCGCTGCTGGCGGAGAAGGCCAACCGGGTGATCATCGGCGCCGACAACTCGGCGCAGATGCTGGAGGTGGCCTGCGCCTCCCTGCCGGCGGAGGTGGTGCGCCGGGTCAAGCCGCTGCAGACCTCGGCCTTCGCCATCGATTTGCCGGACAACGCCGTGGACAGCATCTTCTGCATGCGCCTGCTGCACCACATCGGCGAGGCCGCCGACCGCGCGCTCATGCTCCGCGAGTTCCACCGGGTGAGCCGCGACAGCGTGATCCTCTCGCTGTGGGTGGACGGCAACTACAAGGCCTGGAAGCGGCGCCGCCTCGAGCGTCGGCGCCGCGCCGCGGGCAAGGTCGGCGACTACCAGAACCGCTTCGTGATCGCCCGCCAGCAGATCGAGCAGGAGTTCCACGCCGCGGGCTTCCGCATCGACGGTCACTCCGATTTCCTGCCCGGCTACGCCATGTGGCGGGTCTACGTGCTGCGCAAGGTGTGAAGCATGAGCAGCGTACTGGCCAGGCTGCCGGGACTGCCGCAGCCGGATGAATTCGAACGCTGGCTGGACTTGCCCGGCGAATGGGTCGAGGCGCCCAACCAGCGCCGTGGCGGACAGAGCGGCGTGCAGCGCCTGCGCACGCTCGATGGCCGCCTGCTGTACCGCAAGCAGCAGGTCGATCACTGCTACCGCGACTGGCGGCATCCCTTCGGCGAGCCGACCGTGCTGCGCGAGCAGCGCGCTCTGCAGGCGTTCGCCGCACTCGGCGTGCGGGTGCCGCAGCTGGTCTACTGCGCTACCCGCCGGCAGGCTGGCCGCCAGCAGGCGTTGCTGGTCACCGCCGCGCTGGACGGCTTCGACAGCCTGGAGGCGATCTATGCCCGTGGCGAGGCGCAGCACTGGGACGACGCCTTGCGCGCGCGCATCTTCCGCCAACTGGGCGGCTTGCTGGCGCGTCTGCACCGGGCGCGCTGGCAGCACGGCTGCCTGTACGCCAAGCACATCTTCCTGCGCATCGACGCCCACGGGTGGGTCGAGCTGGCGCTGCTCGACCTGGAAAAGAGCCGGCGCCGGCTGACCCGCCGCCTGGCGGCGCGCCACGACCTGCGCCAGCTGCGCCGTCATTCGTCGTGGGGCGCGGCGGAATGGGAAAGTCTGGAGCACGGTTACCTTCAGGCCGGTGGCCAGCACCTCGAGGGGTAACGCATGAGCACATCCATCGCCCGTAGCCTGTTTCTCGCCGCCGCCTGCAGCGTGCTGGGGCTGGCGGCCAGCAACTGGTGGGAACCCGGCCTGACCGTGGTCCACAGCCGCGCCGCCGACTACCAGCCGCTGGAACGGATCGCCGCACATGGACTGCAGGCGCGCCAGGCGGGCGATCCGCAGGGGTTGCTGATGCTGTTCGGCCTGGTGCAGGGCATGCGCAGCTGAGGACGGGCGCCGGCTCGCCGCATTGCCCAAAGGCCGTCCGCGGCATGCCGGACGGCCGTGCCGCTGGCGAACTCAGGCCAGGCGCAGGTGGTTGTCCCACAGCGCCGCCGGCAGCTCCAGCGCCTGCATGCGGATCTCCGTCTGGCGGCAGTCGTACAGACGGCAGCGGCTCTGCCCGGAGCTGACCACGAAGCCCTCGGCGCAGGCAGCCACCCCGGCGCAATCGGCCAGCGGCGCATCCAGGCGTACCGCCGCGCTGTCCAGATCCCAGATGAACAGCCGGTTGCCGCGCGGCGCGGTGATCGCCAGCAGGCGCAGCGCGCTGTTGATCGCCACGCTGGCGGTGTACTGGTGCATCGCCAGGCGCTGCGCCTCGCCGAGCGGGAAGGGCTGGAACGGCTGGCCGGGGCGCTTGATCGCCACCAGCGGCGCGGCGCCCCGCGGATCGCCCTCGTACTGCTGGCCGCTGACCACGGTGCCGTCGCTGGCCACCGCCAGGTGGCGCACGCTGTTCATCCGATCGGGCAGCTGCTCCTTGCTCAGCAGCGTGCCGTCGCGGCGCAGCAGCACCAGGCTCGGCTCCATGGCGTCGAGATTCATCTTCTCGCGGCTGTCGGCCTCGGTGCGGATGCCGCCGTTGGCCACCACCAGGGTCTCGCCGTCGGGCAGCCACAGCAGCTGGTGCGGGCCGATGCCGTGGGTCGACAGCTCGCCCTCGCGGACCAGGCGCGCGCCGTTGTTCAGGCGCCAGACGCCGATCACCCCGCGACCGGGCTCGCGGGTGTCGTTCTCGGTGCTGTAGAGCAGCTCGCCGCCGCGGTGGAACACCGCGTGGCCGTAGAAGTGGCGATCGGCCGGACTGGCGACGGTCTGCAGCAGACGGCCGTCGCGGGTGTCGATCAGGTAGCTCTCGCGGCTCGGCCGGCGGCCGACGAACAGCGCCAGCGGCAGGGACGGATGCGGCACCACGTCGTGGCAGCGCTCCGCGACCGCGGTGGCGAACTGCTGGTGGCCGTCGAGGCGGTAACCGACCGCGTAGTGGCGGCCGTCGGCGTCGTTGCGTGCCGACAGCAGCAGCGGCGTCTGGTCGGCGCTGCGGCCGAGGGTCCAGCCGCCGAGGGCGGAAGCGGCGAGCAGCGCGCCGCCGAGGCCGAGGAAGGTGCGTCGTTGCATGATCAGTCGCCGTCGTGCGCGTTGAAGCCCAGCTGGATGCCGAGGGCCTTGGCCAGTTCCGCCTCGTGCAGGCGGTGCAGGGTATCGAGGCTGTCGTAGAGCTGGTCGAGGCTGGCGCGCCCGGCCTCGTCGGCGAGCAGGACGGTGAGCGGCTGGCCGAGGGCGGCGATGCGCTGGCGGGTCTCGTGGAACGCGGCGTCGATGCGCGTGGCCAGGTCGGCCTGCTCCTTGCCCAGCAGGGCGCGCACGCCATCGCGCCACAGCGCTTCGGCGCTGGCCAGGCTGGCGTCGATCAGCGCCAGCGAGGCGCCGCTGCGCCAGGCCTCGGCCTGGTACGGCTGCGGCTGGGCCTTGCTGCCGCGCGACAGCGGGGTGCCGAGCTTCTTCTTCAGGCCGTCGAGGGCGCTGACCTGGACGCGCAGCACCTCGGCCACCGCCTCGCGGCCCTCGGTGTAGCGGCTGTTGGGGAAGCTCTTCAGCTGGGCGGCCAGGCCCTGCTCGCCGAGCCAGGCGGCCAGCACCTTGGCCGCCAGGGCCTGCTGATGGCTGCCGATGGCCAACAGCAGCGGGCAGTAGCGGCGCTTCTGCTCGAGGTCGGCGAGATCGATGCCCTGATCGAACAGCAGGTATTCGTAGGCGGTGAGGCCCTGCACCACCACGCTGGCCTGTTCCAGGTCGGCCTGCTTGAGCTGCGGCTTGCTGGTCAGCAGGGTGTTGACCTGGCGGGCCACCAGATTCTTCTTGTCCGGCCAGAACTGTACCTGCCAGGCCAGGTTGCCTTCGCTGAGCGGGCCGACCGCCAGCGGCTGCACGGCTGCCCAGGCCGTATGGGCGGCGAGGTAGGCCTGGCGCGCGGCGGCCAGGTCCTGCTCGCCGGCACAGAAGGCGCGGGCGCTGTCGGCCAGCTGGCGGTCGCTGTCGGTCCAGCGGGTATAGGCCGGCAGCAGCACGGTGTCGGTCATGGCGGCGCTGGCGGCGGCGAAGGGCTCGACCTTCGGCTGCGGCGGCTCGCTCTTCGAGCAGCCGGCGAGGGTGGCCAGCACGGTCAGGGACAGCAGGGCGGGGCGCAGCATGAACAGCTCCTTAGAGGGATTCGAGGAAGGCCAGCAGGGCGGCGCGTTCGCCGGCGTCGAAGGCCATCACCTTCTGCCGGGCGGCTTCGGCCTCGCCGCCGTGCCAGAGGATGGCCTCCAGCAGGTTGCGGGCGCGGCCGTCGTGGAGGAAGCGGGTGTGGCCGTTGACCGTCTCGGTCAGGCCGATCCCCCACAGCGGCGGGGTGCGCCATTCGCGGCCGCTGGCCTGGAATTCGGGGCGATTGTCCGCCAGTCCGGCGCCCATGTCATGCAGCAGCAGGTCGCTGTAGGGGCGGATCACCTGGCCGGCCAGCTCCGGTTCGGCGGCATCGGCGGCGGTGGTGAACTTCGGCGTATGGCAAGACTGGCAGCCGGCCTGGTGGAACAGACCCTTGCCGGCGAGTACCTGCGGGTCGTCGACCTTGCGACGTGCCGGCACGCCGAGGTTGCGGGTGTAGAACAGCACCTGGGCGAGGATGTTGTCGCTGACCTCCGGTTCGCCGCCGTGCGGCTGGGCCAGGCAGTCGGCCTGGCTGGCGGTGCAGCTGCTGCCGGCGAGCAGCGCGGTGCTCAGCCCCATGTCGTTGAAGAAGGCGTCGGCGTTCTGCTGGTCGAGCGACGGCTGGCCGGCCTTCCAGCCGAAGCGGCCGAGGCGCGTACTCTGGCTGGCGTGCTCCCAGACTCGGTTGGCGCGCCCGGAGATGCCGTCGCCGTCACGGTCGTCCGGGTCGGCGTTGGCGAGGATCGCCGCCTCGGGAATCGCCTCGAGCAGGCCCAGGCCGATCATCGGCGGCGCCACGCGCAGGGAGAACAGGGTGTGCGGGTGCAGTTCGCCGTAGGCCAGCTGATCGAGTTCCAGCGTCGGCTGCTGCAGCTCGACGCGCGTGCCGTCGGCCAGGGTGACCACCTCGCTGCGGTAGCCGACGCGCAACCTGCCCTCCGGGGCCAAGCCGGGCACGGCCATGTCCTGCAGCTGGCCGCCGTAGCGCGGTTCGGGGATCAGTCCCTGGCGCTCGAGCAGCGCCTCCTGGCCGGGCTGGGCGGGAATCGACAGGCGCAGCAGGCTGGACACCGCATTGTCGGTGACGCTGCCGGGGGGATGGCCGCGCCCGTCCTTGACGTGGCAGTTCTGGCAGGCGTTGGTATTGAACAGCGGGCCGAGGCCGTCGCGGGCGATGGTGGTCGACGGCGCGATCACCCAGGGATTGCGGAAGAAGCTGTTGCCGACACTGAAGTCCACCCGGCGCAGGGGCGAGAGGTTGGCCGAGGGCTGGGAGAAGGCATCGCGGTCGCTGCGGTTGACGGTGGCGACGCCGCCGGAGAGCTGTTCGCCGGGTTCGGCGGCGGTGAAGCGCGGTCCCTGATCGCAGGCGCTCAGCACCAGGCCCAGGGTGAGCGGGGCGAGCAGGCGCAGGGCGGGCTGTACGGGCATGCGGGAATCTCAGGATGAACGGGGCGAGTGTAACAGCATGTTACCTGGCGAATAAGAGGGATTTGCATTTGTCGCCGCGCGGCAGGCGGCACGACACGGGCCCGTGCCGGCCTGCGGCACTCGGCCGCAGGCTTGGCGGCGGCCCTGCACGGGCCGCCGGGTGGCTCAGAACTGGTGGTCGGCGGTGTCCGGGTTGAGGTCGCCGATGCCCAGCTTGGAGGCGGCCAGCTCGATGCTGGCAGTCTGCTTGACCAGCGCGGCGATGGTGTCGCGGATGATCTGCTGGCCGGCGACGTTGTCGGCGGCGATCAGCTGGTCGAAGTGCACGCCGTCCTTCTCGGCGCTATCGACCATCTTCTGCAGGGCGGCCTGGCTGGCGTCGAGGTCGGCCTTCAGCGCGGCATCGGCCTGGGCGTCGGCCTTGGCCACTAGGCCGGACAGGCTCGGGCCGTTCAGCAGGCTGCCGTCGATGCGCTTGTACTCGCCGAGGTAGACGTTGCGGATGCCCAAGGCGTCGTAGAAGTGCGAGTTGTGGGTGTTGTCGCTGAAGCAGTCCTGCTCGTCCTCGGTGGAGTTGGCCTCCAAGGCCACCTTCATGCGCTCGCCGGCCAGCTCGCCCAGCGACAGGCTGCCCATGCCGAACAGCATCTTGCGCAGGCCGTTCTCGGCCGGCTCGGCTTCCAGCTTGGCACGGTAGTTGTCGGCCACGCCGGCCTGCCACTGGCCGACCATGTACTCCAGGTCGCTGACCAGCAGGGCGGTGGCGGCCTTCAGGTATTCGCGGCGGCGCTCGTTGTGGCCGCCGGTGGCACCTTCGCCGACCCGATAGTCGCTGGCCGGGCGGTTGCCGGCGCCGGGGTTGCTGCCGTTGAGGTCCTGGCCCCAGAGCAGGAACTCGATGGCGTGGTAGCCGGTGGCGACGTTGGCTTCCGAGCCGCCCAGCTCGTTCAGGCTGGCCAGCAGTTCGCCGGTGATGGCGCTGGCGTCGAGCTTGTCCTCGCCGACCTGGATCGACGGGTTGGCGATGATGTTGGCGGTGGCGCCGGGGTTGCCCAGGGCGTGCTGGTAGTCGCTGGCGACGTAGTCGATCAGGCCCTCGTCCAGCGGCCAGGCGTTGAGCTGGCCTTCCCAGTCGTCGACCACCGGGTTGCCGAAGCGGAACACCTCGCTCTGCATGTAGGGCGCGCGGGCGGCGATCCACGCCGCGCGGGCGGCCTGGAGGGTGGCCTCGTCGGGGTTGGCGAGCAGGGCGTCGACCGCCTGCTGCAGGGTCTTGGCGCTGCTCAGGGCGTCGCCGAACACCGCCGCAGCCAGTTCGGCATAGTGGCCGACCACCGCCTTGGCGGCTGCCGGTTCGACGCCGCCGGCCGGAGCCGGGGCTGCCGCCGGGGCGCTGGCCGGTGCGGCGGCCTGGGCGGGCGCTTCGGGCTTCTTGTCCTCGCCGCATCCGGCGAGTGCGATGGACAGGGCGAGCAGACTGGCGGCCAGGGGCAGACGCGACATGGGGTGATCCTTGGGATGATGAGGGTGGACTGGCGAAAGATTGTGTCGAAACATAATGCGAAATATTCGCATTTTGCAAGGGCTTGTTGTGCGCTGCCGCTCGGCCATGCCGGCACGGTGCCGCTACAATGGCCGGCATTTCACAGGGAGTTCCGCGCATGAGTCTGGGTAGCGTCGCCGTTGTGGTAGCCATCGTCCTGCTGGCGGGTTACGCCGTGCAGATCTACAACGCCCTGGTGCGCCTCAAGCACGGGGTGAGCAAGGCCTGGTCGAACATCGACGTGCTGCTGCGCCAGCGTCACGAGGAGCTGCCCAAGCTGGTGGAGACCTGCCGCCAGTACATGCAGCACGAGCGCAATACCCTGGAGGCGGTGATCGCCGCGCGCAGCGCGGTGGCGAGCGCCCGCGAGCGCGGCGACGTCGCCGCCCTGGGCCGCGCCGAGAGCGGTCTGCGCGCCGGTCTCGGCCAGCTGTTCGCGGTGGCCGAGAACTATCCGCAGCTCAAGGCCAACGAGAGCTTCCAGCACCTGCAGCAGCGCATCACCGGACTGGAGAACGGCATCGCCGATCGCCGCGAGCTGTACAACGAGTCGGTCAATCTCAACAACGTGCGCATCGAGCAGTTTCCCGACGTGCTGATCGCCCGCCTGTGCGGCTTCCGGGCCGCCGAGCTGTTGCAGTTCAGCGAGGCGCAGAAGAGCGACGTCGACCTCCGGCAGTTGTTCGGCTGATGCCGGTCGATCCGGGCCTGCTGGTCGCCCTCGGCATGGCCGGCGCGGCCACGCTGGGCGGCGGCTGGTGGTGTCTGCAGCGGCTGGGCCAGGCGCGCCTGCTGCAGGACATGCCGACCTCGAAGATCCGCTCGGCGGCGCAGGGCTACGTCGAGCTGTACGGCGTGCTGCTGGCGGGGCCTGGCGAGCCGCTGTGCGCGCCGCTGACCGGCACGCCGTGCCTGTGGTGGCGCTATCGCATCGAGGAGTACCGCAAGAGCGGCAAGCACAAGTCCTGGCGGGTGGTGGAATCGGCGAGCAGCGAGGGCTGGCTGGGCTTCGAGGACGGCTCCGGCCAGTGCCTGATCAATCCGCTGGGCGCCGAGGTGCGTCCGGCGCGGCGCCAGGTCTGGCACGGCGATCAGCGCCACCCGCGGCGGGACCATCCCGATGGCCTGCTGGCGGCGGTGCTGAAGATGGGCAAGCGCTACCGCTACATCGAGGAGCGTCTGCACGCCGGTGATCCGCTGTACGTGCTGGGCGAGTTCCGCAGCTCGGGCGGCGGGCGCCAGGGCCTCGACCTGCCGGAGGCGCAGGCGGCGGTGGTGCGCGAGTGGAAGCGCGACTTCCAGGGTCTGCTGGCGCGTTTCGACCGTGACGGCGACGGTGCGCTGAGCGAGCCGGAGTGGCGCCTGGTGCGTCTGGCCGCGCAGCTGGAGGCCGAGGATCGCCACCGCGCGGCCAGCCAGGCCCCCGAGCAGCACCACCTGCACCGTCCGCCGGAAGGTTTGCCGTTCCTGCTCTCGTGCAAGGGCGAGGACGAGCTGGTGCGGGTATTCCGCTGGCAGGCTCTGGCCGGGGCGCTGCTGTGCCTGGGCGGGGCGCTGGCGGCGGCCTGGCTGCTGGGCCAGGCGCAGTTGTCGTGAGCGACCGCCGGCCGCAAACGAAGAAGCCCGGCGGGGCCGGGCTTCTTCAGACGTTGGTGCGGGGCAGTGCTCAGGCGGCGTAGTTGGCGGCCACGAAGTCCCAGTTCACCAGGTTCCAGAACGCCTCGACGTACTTCGGACGCAGGTTGCGGTAGTCGATGTAGTAGGCGTGTTCCCAGACGTCGCAGGTCAGCAGCGGGGTGTCGCCGCTGGTCAGCGGGCAGCCGGCGCCGATGGTGCTGGCCAGGGCCAGGGAGCCGTCGGCCTTCTTCACCAGCCAGGCCCAGCCGGAGCCGAAGGTGCCGATGGCGGTCTTGGTGAACTCTTCCTTGAACTTGTCGAAGGAACCGAAGGCGGCGTTGATGGCGTCAGCCAGGGCGCCGGTCGGCTGGCCGCCGCCGTTGGGCTTCAGGCCGTTCCAGTAGAAGGTGTGGTTCCACACCTGGGCGGCGTTGTTGAAGATGCCGCCCGAAGAGGTCTTGACGATCTCTTCCAGGGTCTTGCCTTCGAACTCGGTACCCGGGATCAGGTTGTTCAGGTTCACCACGTAGGTGTTGTGGTGCTTGCCGTAGTGATACTCGAGGGTTTCGGTGGAAATGTACGGCTCGAGAGCATTCTTCTCGTACGGCAGCGGCGGCAATTCGAAAGCCATGGTTATCTCCCTTTCATCGTCAGGTGTATGCAGGCGCAAGGTGCGGAAAGCCGGCGCACGGTGCCGGTCGGCAAAGCCATCACGGGCGGCTTCGCGCCGCGCTGATACGCGCGGTCAGCGCCGCATCATAGCACCGGCCCCAGGCCTTATCCACGCAGCAGCCGTGGGGATAAGGCGCCCTAGAGCGAGCGCAGCAGCTGCGCCGCGACGGCGAGCATCATCAGCGCCACGCCCAGATCGATCAGCCGCCAGGTGACCGGCCGGGCCAGCCAGGGTGCCAGCCAGGCCGCGCCCAGGGCGAGGCTGGCGAACCACAGCAGCGAGGCGCTGGCCGCGCCCAGGGCGTAGGCGCCGGGCACTGCCTGCTGGGCGCCGAGCGAGCCGATCAGCAGCACGGTGTCGAGGTAGACGTGCGGGTTGAGCAGGGTCACCGCCAGGGCACTGAGCAGCACCGCGCGCCGCGAGCGCGGCAGGCCGCCGCCCTGGGCGGCCAGACTGTGGTTGTGCCAGGCGCGGCGCAGCGCCTGGGCGGCGTAGCAGAGCAGGAAGGCGATGCCGCCCCAGCGGGCGACGGCCAGCAGGGGCGGGCTCTGCACCAGCACGCTGGCCAGGCCGAACACCCCGGCGGCGACCAGCACGGCGTCGCACAGCACGCAGAGCGCGGCCACCGCCAGGTGATGCTCGCGGCGCAGGCTCTGGGCGAGGACGAAGGCGTTCTGCGCGCCGATGGCCATGATCAGGCCGGCGGCGACCAGCATGCCGTTGCTGTAGCTCTGCCACATCTGTGGAACTCCATGGGGAATCGGAAACGTGGCCACTCTAGGCAGGCTGGATGTATAAGAGAAACGAATTTTGCTGATCAGGCATTAGAGGAGTCGATATGTTCGACTACAAGCTGCTCGCCGCCCTGGCCACCGTGGTGGAGCAGGCCGGCTTCGAGCGCGCGGCGCAGCGCCTGGGGCTGTCGCAGTCGGCGGTGTCGCAGCGCATCAAGCTGCTGGAGATGCGCCTCGGCCAGCCGGTGCTGGTGCGCAGCACGCCGCCGCAACCGACCGCGCTGGGCCAGCGCCTGCTCAACCACGTGCAGCAGGTGCGCCTGCTGGAGGGCGACCTGCAGCAACTGGTGCCGACGCTGGACGAGGAGGCGCGCACCGAACGCCTGCGCGTGGCGCTCAATGCCGACAGCCTGGCGACCTGGTGGGTGGAGGCCGCCAGTGGCTTCTGCGACGAGTCGGGGGTGCTGCTCGACCAACTGGTGGAGGACCAGGCGGTGGGCCTCAAGCGCATGCGCGCCGGCGAGGTGGCCGCCTGCCTGTGCGCCAGCGCGCGGCCGGTGGCCGGCGCGCGCGCCCTGGCGCTGGGTGCCATGCGCTACCGGGCGCTGGCCAGCCCGGCGTTCGTCGCCCGGCACCTGGCCGGCGGCATCGACGGCGCGGCGCTGGCGCGGGTGCCGGCGATCGTCTACGGCCCGGACGACCGCCTGCAGCATCGCTACCTGGCGGCGCTGGGCGTGGAGGGCGGCTTCCTCCACCACCTGTGTCCGTCGTCGGAAGGCTTCGTGCGCATGGCCGAGGCCGGTCTCGGCTGGGGGCTGATTCCCGAACTGCAGGTGCAGCGGCAACTGGCGGACGGGCGCCTGCGGGACGTGCTGCCGGGGCGCTGCATCGATGTGCCGCTGTACTGGCACAGCTGGCGGATGGGCGGCGAGCACCTGGAGCGCCTCACCCGCCATGTCGAGCGCACCGCGCGGCGCTGGCTGGTGGCGCCGGCGGCGCTCTGAACCGCCGGCTCAGACGTAGATGCGCTGTCCGCGGTAGATGCGCACCTGGCGCTCGTCGACCGCGGCGGGGGCCACCTCGGTGCGCTGCGGGTTGGGGATCTGACCGCGATACAGCGGCTGGCTGCGCGCCGCTGCGGCGCTCGGCGCCAGGCCGCAGAGCTGGGCCAGCTGCTCGCCGAGGCGGTGGGTCTGGATCGAGTCGCTGCGCTGGCAGGCTTCCAGCAGGGCACTGATCACATCCTCCTGACTCAGGTGGATGTTCTCTCCCAACTCCTCGCGCAGGCGGCGCCGCAGGGTCTGCATGCAATCGAGCACGGGCTTGGTCAGTTCCATGGGTCTCTCCTTGGCGCAGTCGGGCGATGAGCAGGGAGCAAGCAAATGGCATACCAGCTTTCGTGCGGCGCAACCATGCCGCTTGCGACAGGCTCTGATGCATTTGCGGCCTCGTCGCGGTGCAGGCCGCACCGCGACGAGGCAGAGCCCGGCACCCTGGCTCTGCCGGTATACTGTCGCGGTTACCCCGGTGAAATGCCGCTGACTCTCAAGACAGGTTGTGTTGGTATGCGTAACGATTCCCTCGACGAACTGGACGATCTGCCCAGCCTGACCATCGATGGCCGCGAACCCGCCGCCCAGGAGGCGCCGGCAGCCGCGCCGGCCGTGCGTCGCCCGGTCGCCGCCGTGGCGCCGCCGGCGTCCCGTGGCAGTCGCCTGCCCTGGCTGCTGGTCGGCGCACTGCTGGCGGCCCTGGCCGGGCTCGGCTGGTGGAGCCAGCAGCAGCTGGCGCGTCTGGAGCAGCAGCTGGTCGCCACCCAGGAAAGCTTCGCGCGGATCAGCGAGGATGCGGCGGGGAGCCTCAAGGACATCACCAGCAAGGTGGTGGCCACCGAGTCCAGCGTGACCAGCGAGAGCGAGGCGCTCAAGCTGCGGGTCAAGCAGCTGGAGACCCGGCTGGCTCAGCTCGGCAAGCAGCAGCAGGCCGCCGACGAGCGCCAGGACGGTCAGGGCCGCCAGCTGGAGCAGCTGCGCGGCGAGCTGAAGAACCAGCAGGCCGGTGCCGGGCAACTGGCCGCGTCGCTCAAGGAACAGCAGGCCGGCGTCGCCAGCCTGGAGAGCCGCGTGCAGGGGCTGGCCGGCGAGCAGGCCGCGCTGAAGGCGGCGCAGGGCGAGCTGGGCAAGCTGGACGGTCGCCTGGAAGGCCTGGCCGGCGAGGTCGCCGCGCTGAAGAAGCAGGGCAATCCCAACCAGGCGATCAGCCGTCTGGAGTCGGACCTGCTGGTCCTGCGCAGCCAGCTGGACAACCGCCCGGCCGCCGCTGGCACCGCCGAGCTGGACGCCTTCCGCGCGCAGATGACCCGCAACATCACCACCCTGCAGGCGCAAGTGCAGAACCTGCAGCAGCAGCTCAACGCGCGCTGAGTTGCGCGCCTCGGACAAAAGCCCCGGCGGCCGACGGCAACCGGGGCTTTTGCATGGCGGCGGGACTTACAGCGTCGGGTAGTCGATGTAGCCGGCCGGGCCGGCGGCATAGAAGGTGCTGCTGTCCGCCTCGTTCAGCGCTGCGTCGGCGGCCAGCCGCGCCGGCAGGTCGGGGTTGGCGATGAAGGGAATGCCGAAGGCCACCGCGTCGGCCTTGCCCTCGGCCAGCCAGCGCGCGGCCTGCTCCCTGGTGAAGCGCTCGTTGGCGATGTACACGCCGCCGAAGGCCTGCTTGAGCTGCGGGCCGAGGCTGTCGGCGGCCTCGTGCTCGCGGGCGCAGATGAAGGCGATGTCGCGCTTGCCCAGCTCGCGGGCGACGTAGGCGAAGGTCTCGGCGCGGTTGGCATCGCCCATGTCGTGGGCGTCGGCGCGCGGCGCCAGGTGCATGCCGACGCGGCCGGCGCCCCACACGCCGATGCAGGCGTCGGTGACTTCCAGCAGCAGCCGCGCGCGGTTCTCCAGCGAGCCGCCGTACTGGTCGCTGCGCTGGTTGGTACTGTCCTGGAGGAACTGGTCGAGCAGGTAGCCGTTGGCGCCGTGGATTTCCACGCCGTCGAAGCCGGCGGCCTTGGCGTTCGCCGCGCCCTGGCGGTAGGCCTCGACGATGCCGGCGATCTCCGCCGTCTCCAGCGCGCGCGGGGTGACGTATTCGCGCTTGGGGCGGATCAGGCTGACGTGGCCCTTGGGCTGCACCGCGCTGGGTGCCACCGGCAGCGCGCCGTCCAGGTAGCAGGGATCGGAGATGCGGCCGACGTGCCACAGCTGCAGGAAGATGCGCCCGCCGGCGGCGTGCACCGCGGAGGTGACGTTCTTCCAGCCCTGCACCTGCTCCTCGGACCAGATGCCGGGGGTGTCCGGGTAGCCGACGCCCATCGGCGTCACCGCGGTGGCCTCGCTGATGATCAGGCCGGCGCTGGCGCGCTGCACGTAGTACTCGGCCATCAGCGCGCCGGGCACGCGGCCGGGTTCGGCGCGGCAGCGGGTCAGCGGGGCCATGATGATGCGGTTGGGCAGCTCGAGATCGCCTACCTGGATGGGGTCGAACAGAGTCGGCATGGTCGGTTTCCTTGCTGGGTGAAGTCAGAGTTCGTCATCGAGCCGGCGCAGGAAGGCCTGGATGGTCTCCTCGTTGCGCCGGAAGAAGATCCACTGGCCGACCTTGCGGCTGCTGACCAGGCCGGCGCGCTGCAGGGTGGCCAGGTGCGCCGACACGGTGGACTGCGACAGGCCGGTGCGGCGGTCGATCATGCCGGCGCACACGCCGACCTCCAGCGAGTGCTCCTGGTCGGCGAAGTAGCGCTCGGGCTGCTTCAGCCAGTGGAGGATCTGGCGGCGCACCGGGTGGGCCAGGGCCTTGATGATTTCGTCGGTATCGAATGACATGGATGGCAGTAACTGTTTATCGCGATAGAACGAAATTTATATCGGTATTTCGCGAAATACAAATATGCTTTCGCGCTGAACGTCCGTCCGTTCATGCTGAGTGTCGCTATCGGGGGCGGCGCCATGGCGCTAAGCTGGCGGCATGAACTACCTCGCCCATCTGCATCTCGGCGGTCCGCGACCGGCGCAGCTGCTCGGCAGCCTGTACGGCGACTTCGTCAAGGGCCCGCTGGCCGGGCGCTTCCCGGCGGACGTCGAGGCCGCCATCCGCCTGCACCGGCGCATCGACGCCTTCACCGACAGCCACCCGCTGGTGCGCGCGTCGGTGGCGCGCTTTCCCGCCGAACGCCGGCGCTACGCCGGCATCCTTCTCGACCTGTTCTTCGACCACTGTCTGGCCAGTTGCTGGGACGACTACGCCGACGAGCCGCTGCAGCGCTTCAGCGCCCGGGTCTACGGCGTGCTGGCGACCGAGGCCGAGTTGCCCGGGCGCCTGGCGCTGATCGCACCGCGCATGGCCGAGCAGGACTGGCTGGGCGGCTACCGCGAGTTCGCCGTGCTGGAGCGGGTACTGCTGAACATGCAGCGGCGCCTGTCGCGCCCGCAGGCGCTGGACGGCGCGCTGGCCGAGCTGGAGCGCCTGTATCCCTGGCTGCTCGACGATTTCCGCGCCTTCTATCCCGTGCTGCAGGCCTTCGCCCGGGCGGCGCGGCAGGCCTGACTCAGGCGGCTTCGCGTTCGCCCTGCTTCTCGACGGGACAGACCACCGTGGCGATGGCGGCATGGGCGCGGCGCGCCAGCTCGCTGCGCGTGAGTCCGGCCACGGCGATCGGCTCGAGCAGGTCGATCTCCACCACCGCCCGCTCGGCGGCCAGCAGGCGCAGCAGGTGCGCCGGCAGCTCGTCGTCGCCGACGAAGGGCGCCAACTGGTCGCGCGTGCCGGCGCGGCGGTAACGCAGCGCCACCGGCTGCACGGAGGCACCGCTGTCCAGGGCGGCGGCGAGCAGGCGCGGGTGGAAGCGCAGCACGGCGCTGCCATCGGAGCTGGTGCCTTCGGGGAAGATCGCCAGGTGGTGGCCCTGTTGCAGGTGCCCGGCCAGCTGACGGCCGAGATCGAGGGCTTCGCCCGCGCCGCGGCGGATGAACAGGGTGCCGGCCTGGCGCGCCAGCCAGCCGGCCAGCGGCCACTCGCCGACCTCGGCCTTGGCCAGGAACGACAGCGGGCGCAGGGCGCCGAGCACGGCGATGTCGACCCAGGACACATGGTTGGCCAGCCACAGCACCGGCGTGTCCGGCAGCCGGCCGCGCACCTCAACGCTGAACGGCAGGGCGGCCTGCAGGTGGCGCATGAAGCGCCAGGTCAGGCGCTGGCGCAGCGCCAGCGGGGCGCCGCCGCAGCGCTCGCGCAGGCCGACCCAGGCGGCGTACAGCGCGCCCTCGCCGAGCACGGCGAACAGCCGCAGCAGACGTCCGTACAGGCGCAGGCGGGCCATCAGCCGGCCGCCTTGAAGTGGCGGGCGTAGCGCGGGCACAGCTCGTCGCGCTTGAGCAGGATGAATACGTCGGCGACCTGGAAGTCCGGATCCCAGCACGGCTCGCCGCAGATCTTCGCGCCCAGGCGCATGTAGGCCTTGAGCAGCGGCGGCAGTTCGGCGGTGAGGTTGTCGTCGGGTACCGGCAGGCTGGGCAGCGGCTGTAGCGGTTCGGCATGCAGCAGTTCGGTGCACAGGTAGCGCTCGCGCAAGCGCTGCATCACCGCGCGCGCCTGGATGCCCCCATCGCGCATCGGAATGCTGGCGCAACCCATCAGGTAGCGGTAGCCGCCCTCGTTGAGGATCTCCGCCAGCGCGCCCCACAGCACGGCGATGGTCGCGCCGTTGCGGTAGTCGGCGGCGACGCAGGTGCGGCCGATCTCCAGCGCCGGGCCGCCGAGTCTGCTCAGGCCGTGCAGGCGGAATTCGCCCTCGCTGTAGAACCGCCCCAGGCGGCGGGCGGCACCGTGATCGAGCAGGCGGGTGGTGGCGACCAGCTCGCCGTTGGCCAGGTCGCGCACGCCGAGATGGCTGCAGTGGACGTCGAAACCGTCGCAGTCGAGGCCCAGTTCGGCGCCTTCCAGGCGGGCGCCGAACTCCGTGCCGAACACCCGGTAGCGCAGGGCCTGGGCTTCGAGCAGGGCTTCGGTGCCGTGCAGGCGCTCGGCCTGCAGGCGGCGGGTGGCACTGGCGTCGCGGGATAGTGCAGTGGCGGACATGCAGATCCTCCGGGCAGCCGTCGGTGGCCGCTTCCTTGTTGTGTGCATGGCCATGCTGGCAATCGCGCATGTCGGCGCGGTGACGTGGCGGTGATGCTTCTGTGACTGCCCACGCACCCCGCCGGAGGGCGGCGGAGTAGAGTGGGGCGCACCCCGCGAGGTCGGCGGCACAGGCGTGCTTGATGCAGGTCAGTGCCTTGGCAGAGCCGCCCCGCTAAGCTGATCCGGCCCAAGAATTCGAGGTTGCCATGCGTCGCGAACCCATAGTCCTGTTTGATAACGGCACCCACCAGTGCCTGTGCTTCGATGATCTGGTCAGCGGGGAAGGTGTACAGACCAACCAGTTCCTGATCGTCGACAACGAGCAATACATGCTGCTCGATCCGGGCGGCGACCTGACCTACACCCCCCTGTCGCTGGAGCTGTCCAAGCACATTCCGGTGCAGGACCTGACCTACATCTTCGCCTCGCACCAGGACCCGGACATCATCGCCGCGCTGGACAAGTGGCTGCTGCACACCAAGGCCAAGGTCATCTGCTCGCGCCTGTGGGCGCGCTTCCTGCCGCACCTGACCGCCAACTACCTGGCCGTCAGCCACGGCATCTCCACCTACGATCGCATCATCGCACTGCCCGACCGCGGCCAGTCGCTGCCGCTCGGCAAGTGCCAGCTCAAGGCGGTGCCGGCGCACTTCCTGCACTCGGTCGGCAACTTCCAGCTCTACGATCCGGTGAGCAAGATCCTGTTCTCCGGCGACATGGGCGCCTCGCTGGTCGACGACGCCCAGCCGGTCACCGACTTCGCCGCCCACCTGTCGAGCATGGAAGGCTTCCACCGCCGCTACATGGCCAGCAACAAGGTCTGCCGCCTGTGGGCCGAGATGGTGCGCAAGATGGACGTCGAGATGATCGTGCCGCAGCACGGTCGCCCCTTCATCGGCAAGGCGATGATCAACGCCTTCCTCGACTGGATCAGCCAGCTCGAGTGCGGCCTGGACCTGATGGGCCCGGCCGACTACGCCCTGCCGCGCTGATTCGCGCGCGTCCGCGCCATCGCCAGCGCCGGCGTCCCGTCCACGGGCGCCGGCGTTGTCGTTTGTGCCGACTGCCTCCTTGAGCGCGCTGCGCTCCCCGGCTATGTTGCGCTGAGGAGATTGTCACGCGAGGAGCCGATGTCCCCCCTTTCCCCCTTCCTGCCGGCACGGCGCTAGCGCCGTGCATCCGGCCGTTTTCCCCTGGCGCGAGGGCAACCGCTTCCAGTTGCTGGTCGACGGCGAGCGCTTCTTTCCACGCATGCTGGCGGCCATCGACGGCGCGCAGCGGCAGGTCGAGGTGGAGCTCTACCTGGTCGAGGCAGGCAGCTGCGCCAGCCAACTGATCGACTGCCTGACGCGCGCCGCCGGTCGCGGTGTGCAGGTCCGCTGCCTGTTCGACGCCTTCGGCAGCCGGCAGCTCGGCAGCCGGCTGGGCGGCCGCCTGCGCGAGGCCGGCGTCGAGCTGCGCCTGTACAACCCGATCGGCTGGCGTAGCGGGCTGGGCAACCTGTTTCGCGACCATCGCAAGCTGCTGCTGGTCGACCAGACGCTGGCCTGGGTGGGCGGCGCCGGCGCCACCGACGATTTCTGGATGCCGGAATCAGGCAGCAGCCGCTGGCACGAACTGATGGTGGAGATCGCCGGCCCGGCGGTGGCCGACTGGCAGACGCTGTTCGAGCGCCAGTGGCAGGCCTGCGAGGAGCCGCAGGCCTGGCGGCCGTACATCCGCCCGCTGCGTCACCTGCCGCCGCGCCCGGCGCCCGGCGCCGGACTCGGGCGGGTCGCCTATGCCGACGCCCTGCAGCACCGCGACATCCTGCGCTCGCTGCTGCGCAACCTCGGCCACGCACGCGGGCGGGTGTGGCTGGCCACGCCCTACTTCCTGCCCAGCTGGCGGGTACGCAAGGCCCTGCGCAAGGCGGCGCAGCGCGGGGTGGACGTGCGCCTGCTGCTCAGCGGCCGCCTCACCGACCACGGCCCGGTACGCTACGCCGGGCAGCGCTACTACCCGCGCCTGCTGAAGAGCGGCGTGCGCATCTTCGAATACCAGCCGCGCTTCCTGCATCTCAAGGCGGTGCTGGTCGACGACTGGGTGAGCATCGGTTCGTGCAACTTCGACCACTGGACCCTGCGCTTCAACCTGGAAGCCAATCTCGAGGCGCTCGATCCGGGCTTGACCGCCGAGCTGACGCAGAGCTTCGCCGTCGACTTCGCGCGCAGCCGCGAGATCACCCTGGAGGACTGGTTCGCCCGGCCGCTGGCGATGCGCATCCACCAGCGCCTATGGGGCTGGCTGGATCGCGTGGTGGTCAACCTGCTGGACCGCTGGCGCTGAGGCCGACGCGGTACATCCAGAAGTTGGGATGTTCGCCGGCGGGGGCGGGCGCGCTGTCGGGCTGCGGCTGGCGGCGGATCTGCTGGAGCAGTTGTCTGAGCTGACGCATGGGGTTCTCCCGTGAGGTGGCCTGGTGCATGGCGCGATGATCGCGCCAGGCCGTACGGGAATGAACTCGATTGTGCCTATGGCGGTGATCGGGAATTTCCGCTTGCCAGAATGCAACAAGGCCCGGCTCTCGGGAGAGGGCCGAGCCTTGCGCGACAGGCGGGGGGCTTACTTCACTTCCACCGCCAGGCTGTCGGCGATCTTCTGCTTCCAGATCTGCGGGCCGGTGATGTGCACCGACTCGCCGTTGGCGTCGACCGCCACGGTGACCGGCATGTCCTTGACCTCGAACTCGTAGATCGCTTCCATGCCGAGTTCCGGGAAGGCCAGCACCTCGGCCTTCTTGATCGCCTGGGCGACCAGGTAGGCGGCGCCGCCGACGGCCATCAGGTACACGGCCTTGTTGTCGCGGATCGCGTCGATGGCGATCGGGCCGCGCTCGGACTTGCCGATCATGCCGAGCAGACCGGTCTGCTCGAGGATCTGGCGGGTGAACTTGTCCATGCGGGTCGCGGTGGTCGGGCCGGCCGGGCCAACCACCTCGTCACGTACCGGATCGACCGGGCCGACGTAGTAGATGAAGCGGCCCTTGAGGTCCACTGGCAGTTGTTCGCCGGCGTTGAGCATGTCGACCATGCGCTTGTGCGCGGCGTCGCGGCCGGTCAGCATCTTGCCGTTGAGCAGGACGGTCTCGCCCGGCTTCCAGCTCTGCACTTCTTCCGGAGTGATGGTGTCGAGGTTGACGCGACGGGCGCTCGGGCCGGCTTCCCAGACGATTTCCGGGTAGGCGTCCAGCGGCGGCGGGGTCAGCTCGGCCGGGCCGGAGCCGTCCAGCACGAAGTGGGCGTGACGGGTGGCTGCGCAGTTGGGGATGATGCACACCGGCAGCGAGGCAGCGTGGGTCGGGTAGTCCTTGATCTTCACGTCGAGGACGGTGGTCAGGCCGCCGAGGCCCTGGGCGCCGATGCCCAGCTGGTTGACCTTGTCGAACAGCTCGAGGCGCAGTTCCTCGATGCGGTTCTGCGGGCCGCGCTTCTTCAGCTCATGGATGTCGATCTCCTCCATGAGCGATTCCTTGGCCAGCAGGGCGGCCTTCTCGGCGGTACCGCCGATGCCGATGCCCAGCATGCCCGGCGGGCACCAGCCGGCGCCCATTTCCGGCACGGTCTTCAGCACCCAGTCGACGATCGAGTCGGACGGGTTGAGCATGCCCATCTTCGACTTGTTCTCCGAGCCGCCGCCCTTGGCCGCGACGTCGATCTCCACGGTGTCGCCGGGGACAATCTGGTAGTGGATCACCGCCGGGGTGTTGTCCTTGGTGTTCTTGCGGGCACCGGCCGGGTCGGCCAGGATCGAGGCGCGCAGGACGTTGTCCGGGTTGTTGTAGGCGCGACGCACGCCCTCGTTGATCATGTCGTCCAGGCTCAGGGTGGCGCCGTCCCACTGGACGTTCATGCCGACCTTGACGAAGACGGTGACGATGCCGGTGTCCTGGCAGATCGGACGGTGGCCGGTGGCGCACATGCGCGAGTTGATCAGGATCTGGGCGATGGAGTCGCGGGCCGCCGGCGACTCCTCGCGCAGGTAGGCCTCGTGCATGGCCTGGATGAAGTCGACGGGGTGGTAGTAGGAGATGTACTGCAGGGCGTCGGCGACGCTCTGGATCAGGTCGTCTTGCTTGATCACGGCCATGGAACGCGGTCCTCTATCAGGCGGAACTTCACGGCGCGCCACCGCAGGCGGCGCAAAAAAACGGCGCGGCAGTATAGCGCGCAGGCGGCATGGCGGACACCTGCCCGCCGTCGACCTTGGTCGATTGGCGAACGCTGCGTCGCTCGTCCGCCACCAAGCAGAAGGCCGCCCGAGGGCGGCCTTCTACATGTGCGGTGCCGGTCAGGCCAGCGGCTCGCCGACGTGGAGGATCTTCAAGGTGTTGGTGCCGCCGATGGTGTCGTAGCTGTCGCCCTTGCTCATGATCACCCAGTCGCCCGGCTCGACCACGCCGCGCTTGAGCAGCTCGTCGACCGCGGCCTGGCTGACCTTCTCCGGCGGCAGTGCCGCGGCGTCGAAGGGGATGGTCTGCACGCCGCGGAACAGGGCGACGCGCGCCTGGGTCTCTCGGTGCGGCGAGTAGGCGAAGATCGGCACCGAGGAGCGGATGCGCGACATGATCAGCGGGGTGTAGCCGCTTTCGGTGAGGGCGATGATCGCCTTGACGCCGGGGAAGTGGTTGGCGGTGTACATGGCGGCCAGGGCGATGCTCTCGTCGCAGCGCTCGAAGCTCAGGCCCATGCGGTGGGTGGACTTCTGGCTGGTCGGGTGTTTCTCGGCGCCGACGCAGACGCGCGCCATGGCCTTGACCGCTTCCACCGGGTAGTCGCCGGCGGCGCTCTCGGCCGACAGCATCACCGCGTCGGTGTAGTCGAGCGCGGCGTTGGCCACGTCGGACACCTCGGCGCGGGTCGGCATCGGGCTGTGGATCATCGACTCCATCATCTGCGTGGCGGTGATCACCACTTTGTTCAGGCGGCGGGCGTGGGCGATGATCTTCTTCTGGATGCCGACCAGCTCGGCGTCGCCGATCTCCACGCCGAGGTCGCCACGGGCGACCATCACGCCGTCGCTGGCGCGGATCAGCGCATCCAGCGATTCGTCGTCGGCCACCGCCTCGGCGCGCTCGATCTTGGCGATCAGCCAGGCGTCGCTGCCGGCCGCGTCGCGCAGCTGGCGGGCGTAGTGCATGTCGGCGGCGTCGCGCGGGAAGGACACCGCCAGGTAGTCCAGCTCCATTTCGGCGGCCAGCCGGATGTCGGCCTTGTCCTTGTCGGTCAGCGCCGGCGCGGTCAGGCCGCCGCCGCGGCGGTTGATGCCCTTGTGGTCGGACAGCGGACCGCCGACGGTGACCTTGCACAGCAGCTCGCTGGCGGTGACCTGCTCGACCTGCATGATCACCCGGCCGTCGTCGAGCAGCAGCTCGTCGCCGACCTTGCAGTCCTTGACCAGGTCCGGGTAGTCGATGCCGACCACTTCCTGGGTGCCGGCGTCGCGCGGGTGGCTGATGGAGAAGCGGAACTCGTCGCCTTGCTGCAGCTCGATGCGCTTGTTGGCGAACTTGGCGATGCGGATCTTCGGGCCTTGCAGGTCGCCGAGCAGGGCGACGTGGCGATCGTGCTTGGCGGCCAGCTCGCGCACCAGGCGGGCGCGGGCCTTGTGCTCCTCGGGGCTGCCGTGGGAGAAGTTCAGGCGAGCGACGTTCATCCCGGCGAGGATCAGCTGCTCCAGCACTTGCGGCGAGCTGCTGGCCGGGCCGAGGGTGGCGACGATCTTGGTACGGCGAAAGGGCATCAGGGGTCTCCTGGTCGATAGCGGGGTAACGCCGGCGCTCCCGCTTGTGGCGGCGGGCGCCGGAGTGTTCGGTTGCAGCGTGCGGGCGGACGGCCCGCGGCGCGGAAAGAGCGGGGCGCCTCAGTTGGCGCCGGTCGGTTGCGGCTTGAGCACCAGCAGGTCGCAGTTGACGCCCTCAAGCACGCGCTCGGCGGTGTGGCCGATCAGTGCGGTGTCGAGGTGGCCGCGGGCGATGGCGCCCATCAGCAGCAGGTCGACGGCATTCTCCTCGACGAAGCGCGGCAGGGTTTCCTCGGCGAAGCCCTGCAGCAGGTGCGTGCGCGGCTTGGCGATGGCGTGACTGCCGAGCAGCTGCTCGAAGGCCTCGCGGTGACGCTCGCCGGTGCGCTCCACATAGTACTCGTAATCGGCCACCAGTTCGGCATCGAATACCAGGGTGCGCGGCAGCGGCGCATAGCTGTGCAGGAAATGCTCCTCCAGACCCAGCTTCTTGCCCAGCGTCTGCGCCACCTCGATCAGCTGGTGGTCGAGGGTCGCCGGCTTGTCGGCGCTGTGGGTCGGGTCGAGGGCCACGGCCATTTTCCGGCCGAGCCATTCGCCGTGCGGCTTGACCAGCCACAGCGGCGCCGGACAGTAGCGGATCAGCTGCCAGCAGGTGTTGCTGAGCAGCAGGCGGTGCAACAGGCCATGGCTGTGCGCGGTCTTCAGCACCAGGTCGGGTTTCAGCTCCTCGGCGCGGGCGATGATCATCTTGTGCAGCGGCTTGCCCCAGCGCACCTCGCTGGTCACCTGCAGGCCTTGCTGACGCAGCGGCGCGGCCAGTTGCTCCAGCCACTCCTTGCGTTGTCTGAGCAGCGAGTGGCGCGCCTTGTCCAGCGCCGGGGCGTCGAACAGCAGGCCGCTGTCCAGCGAGCTGTTGAACTCGCAGATCAGCAGCTCGAGGGCGGCGCCACTCTGCCGGGCGATCCAGGCCGCGCGTTCGAGCGCCGGTTGCGGATTCTGGGTGGGATCGATGATCACCAGCAGCTGGTGGAGTTGCATGACGGATTCCTCGGCCGGATAGGTGGAGACCCCAGGGCGCGCACGCCGGGGGTGGTCGGCTTGATTCGCTCAGCCTAGCGCCAGCGACAGTGGACATGCAAACCGGTGACGGCGGCGTGACAGAGCCCCCGGCGGCGCTGGTTGCGGCTCAGAATGTGCCGGCCGCCTTCCACTGCAGGTAGCGGTTGACCAGCTCGGGGCCCAGCTCGGCGGGACGCACGTCGAGCACCGGCAGGCCCTGGGCGGCGAGGCGCTCGTGCAGGGCGTCGCGGGCGGCGGCGTAGTCGACGCTGCCGCAGTAGGCCAGCGCCTGGCGATAGCTGTCCACCGGCTGCTGGCGCTGGCGGTCGAGCACTTCCTCGCGCAGGCTGGCGATCAGCAGGCGGTGGCGGCGGGCGATCTGCGCGGCGGCCAGCGGCAGCTGCTGGTCGTCCTCGTCGCGCAGGTTGCTGAGCAGCAGCACCAGCGCGCGGCGCGGCTGGCGCGCGAGCAGCTCGCCGGCGGCGGCCAGGTAGTCGCCGGGCAGGCGCCCAGGTTGCAGGTCGTAGACGCCGTTGAGCAGCGCGTTGAGCTGGCGCTGGCCCTTGGCCGGCGGCAGGTAGCGCGGGGTCTCGCCGGCGAAGGCCAAGAGGCCCACCGCGTCGCCCTGGCGCAGGGCGACGTGGGCGAGCAGCAGGCAGGCGTTGAGGGCATGGTCGAAGTGGCTGAGGTCGCCGTCCTGGCTGCGCATGCGCCGGCCGCTGTCGAGCAGGAAGATGATCTGCTGGTCGCGCTCGTCCTGATAGTCGCGGGCGATCGGCTGGTGCTTGCGCGCGGTGGCCTTCCAGTCGATCAGGCGCAGGCTGTCGCCCTGGCGGAACTCGCGCAGCTGGTGGAACTCCAGGCCGCTGCCGCGGCGCGGGCGCTGGCGTACGCCGAGGCGGCCGAGCCAGCTGTCCACCGCCATCAGCTGCGCGCCGTGCAGGCGGGCGAAGTCGGGATAGACGCGGCTGAGGCCGGGCAGCTCGACATGGCGGCGCGCCTGCCACAGGCCGAGGCGGCTGGGCAGGCCGATCTCGCAGCGGGCGAAGCGGCTGTCGCCGCGCTGGCGCGGGCGCACCCGGTAGCGCAGCTCGACGCCCTGTTCGCGTGGCAGGGGCACGCGCTGCGGCAGGCCCTGGAACTCCAGCTCCGCCGGCACATGGTCGAACACTTCCAGCCAGGGCAGCGGTTCGCCGCCGGGGGTGATGCGCAGCGCCACCTCGTTCCAGCGGTCCAGCGCCAGATGGCCGGGCAGCACGCGCTCCACCTGCGGCGCCGGCAGGCGGCGCAGCCACAGCGCATCGAGCAGCGCCAGCAGGCCGAGGCTGAGCAGCGCGACCTGCCAGGTACGCTGGCTCCAGGCGGGCAGGGCGACGCCGAGCAGCGGCAGGGCGCCGAGCAGGATGGCGGCCAGCAGCAGGGCGGCGCTCAGGCCGAGCAGGCGGGGCGTGGGTTTCATGAGCGCGGCGCGGCCACCTGGTCGAGCAGCTGGGCGAGCACTTGGTCGACCTCGCGGCCCTCGATCTCCAGCTCCGGCGCCAGGCGCACGCGGTGGCGCAGCACCGCCGGCGCGCAGGCCTTGAGGTCGTCGGGGGTGACAAACTCGCCGCCGCGCAGTAGGGCGCGCGCGCGCGCGCAGCGCACCAGGGCGATGGAGGCGCGCGGCCCGGCGCCGAATACCAGCCCCGGCCAGTCGCGGGTGGCGCGCACCAGGCGCACGGCGTAGTCGAGCACCTGGGCGTCGAGCGGCAGCTCGGCACAGATCTTCTGCAGCACCGGCACGTCGCGCTCGCGCAGCAGCGGACGCAGGGCGGCGACCTCGAGCATGTCGCTGCGCGCCGAGCGGGTCACCTGGCGCACCAGCTCCAGCTCCTCCTCGTGCTCGGGATAGTCCATGCGCAGCTTGAGCATGAAGCGATCCAGCTCGGCCTCGGGCAGCGGATAGGTGCCCTCCTGCTCGATCGGGTTCTGGGTGGCCAGCACCATGAATGGCCGCGGCACCGCCAGGGCGTTGCCCTCCAGGGTGACCTGGCGCTCCTGCATCACCTCGAGCAGTGCCGCCTGGGTCTTGGCCGGCGCGCGGTTGATCTCGTCGGCCAGCAGCAGGTTGGTGAACACCGGCCCCTGGCGCAGCTTGAACTGCTCGCTGGCCAGGTCGTAGACGGCGTGGCCGGTGACGTCGCTGGGCATCAGGTCGGGGGTGAACTGGATGCGCGCGAACTGGCCGCCGAAGCAGCGCGCCAGGGCGCGCACCAGCAGGGTCTTGCCCAGGCCGGGGACGCCCTCGATCAGCACGTGGCCGCCGGCGAGCAGGGCGCAGAGCACCTCGTCGATCACCGTCTGCTGGCCGATCAGCGCCTTGCCCAGTTCGTCGCGTACCGCCCGCACCAGCTGGGTGGCGCGCTGGAACTGGCTGACCGCCGGCTTGTCGGCGTTGGCGGCCGGTTCGGCCGGGGCCGCGGTTTCGGTCGGCGCGGGCGCGGCGGCGTGGCTGGCCGCGTCGCTGTCGACCGGATCGATGGGCTGGGTGGAGGATTCTTCGCTCATCATAGGGCATTCCTGAGTCGTTGCAGGTCGGCGACCTGGCGGGTGAAGCGGGCGGGATCCGGGTGCTGCTCGCCGAGCGGGCGCATGGCCTGGCGCACCAGGGCGGAGTCCAGGCGGCTGAGGCGGGTCAGCAGTTGCCACTGTTCGGTGACCGGCAGGCGCTCGAAGCCGGGATGGCGCTGGCGGGCGCGCTGGCGGATGTCGCCCTGCAGTTGGGCGATCAGCGTGGCGTGCCCCTGGTGGCGGGCGAGGAACTCGGCGCAGGCCAGCAGGTGTTCGCCGAGCTGGCGGCGCGCCGGTTGCGGGTCTGCCTGCAGCGGGCCGTGGCGCAGGCCGAAGTGCCAGAGCGCCAGGGCGATGAGCAGGGCGAGGGCCAGCAGGGCTGCGGGGAAGTGGCGCAGCAGCAGGGCGAGCAGATGCTCGGCCTCGAGGCGCTGCAGGAAGATCACCTCGCTGTCCTGGGTCAGGTACCAGAGCAGCCAGGCATGGTCGTGCGCGCCGATGCGCTCGTTGTGCCACAGGCCGGCGTCGCTGAGCACGGTGACCAGGCCGTCGCCCCAGGCCAGCTGCAGCAGATGGGTGGCCCGGGCGCTGCCGGCCCAGGCATGGGCGCGGTTGCCGGTGTCCTCGAGGTGGTAGCGGGTGTCGAAGGCGAAGTAGGCCGGCGCGTCCTCGTTCTCCAGGTACAGCCGGGTCAGCTGCGGCCAGGGATCGTCGGCCGCCTCGGCCGGCGCTTCCGCGTCGCTCAGGCTGCTGCTCGGCAGGCGGCGCACCTCCAGCAGGTCGAGCAGCAGGTCGTCGCTGCGCTGGCGCTGTTCGCTCCAGTTGGCCTGGGCCACCACGATCAGGTGGCCGCCGTTGGCGGTCCAGTCGAGCAGACGCTGGCTCTGCGCGGCGCTCAGCTGGCGGCGCGAGCCGAGCAGCACCAGGCTGTGCCCGGCGGCCGGGGTGTCGTCGAGGATGGCGGTGAGGTTGTCGGTGCGGCTGACCACCAGGTCGCGCTGGCGCAGGAACTGCTCGGCGGCCAGCCAGGGATTGGCGCGCGCCTCCGGCGCCGGGCCGAGGTCGACCAGGCGGCGCTGCGGGTCGAGTCGACCGAGCACGAGGGCGGCCACGGCGGCGAGCAGGCACAGGCCGGCGAGGATCAGCCACAGGCGTTGGCGGGCATTCATGCGGCCACCTCGGGTTTTTCGGCCGGGGCGGCGGCGAACCGGCGCCACTCGGCGCACAGTTCGGGACCGAGCTCGGCCGGCGGCGGTCGGCTGCCGTAGGCCAGCGCCTGCCAGGCATCGAGCAGACGGGCGGCGAAGGCGGCGAGCGCGGCATCGTCCAGCCGTTGCACCAGCACCAGCACTTCGCCCTCGGTGTGCGCGGCCCTGAGCGGCAGCCGACGCGCATGCAGCAGGTGGCTGAGCAGGCCGCGATAGAGCAGGGCGAGGGCGGCGCGCGGATCCTGCGGCCACAGCCGCTCGACCGCGGCGGGCAGGTCGGCCGGCAGGCTCGACGGGGCGACGGCGAGGCCGAACAGCTGCGCCGGCGGCGGGGCTGGCTGCGCCGTGCGCGGGGTGCGGCTGGCGAACAGGCGCAACCAGTCGCGATAGCGCCAGGCCAGCACGGCGGCGACCACCAGCAGGCTCCACAGCAGCGCCTCGACCAGCTGGGCGGCGCCCTGCAGCCACGAGGACGGCGGGACGCGCTCGCGTGACGTATTGTCCTCGCGTTGCGGCCAGCCCCAGTCGAAGCGCTCCTCGACGCGGTGGAATGGCGGCTGGCCGAGCAGCGCGCGGATCTCCGTCTGCGCCTGGCTGCTGGTCAGCGGCTGGCGGGTCAGGCGCGGCGCATCGGGGCCGGGGTTGTCTGCGCTGGGCAGCGGACAGAGCGCGCCGTCGGCACTGGCGGGCACCTCGGCCAGCGCCGGCGGGCTGGCCAGCAGCGGGCCGAGGCCGAGCGCGAGGGCAAGGAGCAGGGCCAGGCTGGTCTGGCCGAGGCGCTCGACCAGGCGGCGGAAGGCCAGTTCGAGGTCCCAGGCTTCCAGTTCGCTGCGCCGGTTGAGGTAGAGGCTGAAGCCGCAGGCGACGTAGATCGGTTCCCAGACCACCAGCACCAGGGCGTAGCAGGCGTTGCTCAGGTGCTCCAGCCACAGCAGTTCCTCGGGCGGGCGCAGCAGCAGGCCGAGCCAGTTGTCCGGATCGCTCAGTCGCTCCGGCAGGAACAGCCAGATCAGCAGCAGCAGGCCGCTCCACAGCAGCAGCTCGACATGCATGCCGAGCACGGTCAGCCAGCGCGCCACGCCGCTGCGCCGGCCGAGGTCATGCAGGCGCTGGCGGCGCGCCGGGCCGCGCAGGTTCTCCAGTTGCACCAGCGGCAGGGTGAAGCTGCGGCTGAGGCTGAAGCGCCGCCAGGTCAGGCTGGCCAGCAGCTCGCCGCGCAGCTGGGCGGGCCAGGCGCGCAGGGCCTGCCCCAGGCTGGGCGTGGCGCCGAACAGGGCGCGGGCGAGGATGTGCAGGGCCAGGCGCTCGAAGGCCGGCTTCAGCCACCAGAACAGCAGCAGGACCACGCTCGGCCAGCGCCACAGCAGCAGGCTGAGCACGGTCAGCAGCGGCAGGGTGAGCAGCGCCCAGCTGCCCAGCAGCAGGCCGGCGTGGCGCTGCACCAGATGCACGCCGAGGTCGACGGCCTCCCAGGGGCTGCGCGGGCGCAGGGTCGCTTCGGCGGAGCTCAGCGGCATGCCGGGTCCTGCCGAAGCGGCGGGCGGGCGAATGAAATGACGTTCACGACGACTCCCTGTGAGGCAAGACCTGTCCCGTTCAGCTGCGCCGCCCGCCGAGCAGGAAATAGGCGCCGACCAGCGCCCAGAGCGCGGCGCCGACGGCGTACTTCACCGCCGGGGCGAAGCGGGTGATCGACGACCAGTAGGCCTCGACGAAGGCGGCGATCAGCAACAGGCCGATCACCCCGGCGATCAGGCCGACGCAGTCCCTGGCCGCCGCGTGCAGCGCGGCGCGCCGGCTGCGCCGGCCGGGTATGAGCAGGGCGCCGCCCAGCTGCAGGCCGGCGGCGCCGGCGAAGGTTATGGCAGTCAGCTCGAAAGCGCCATGGCCGACGACGAAACCGAGGAAGGTTTCGTCGTAGCCGATGCGCAGCAGGTGACCGGCGATGGCGCCGATGTGCAGGCCGTTGCTGAGCAGGAAGAACAGCGAGCCGACGCCGAGCAGCAGGCCGCTGGCGAAGGTCTGAAAGGCGATGCCGATGTTGTTCATGATGTAGTAGCCGAACATCAGCCAGTCGTCGCCACTGCCGCGCTCGGACCAGGGGCCCAGGCGGCTGGCGTCGGGGTCGTACATCCGTTCCATGCCGGCGACCTGCTGCGGGGACAGCAGGCTGTAGATCAGGTCGGGGAACAGGTAGACCAGCAGGCCCATGAGCAGCAGGCTGCCGTAGAACAGCAGGCTGGCCAGCAGGATGCTGCGCCAGGCCGCGCGCACCTGGCGTGGGAAGCCGGCGAGCACGAAGGCCAGCAGGCGGGCGCCGAGCGGCTGGTTCGACCGGTACAGCTGCTGGTGGGCGCGCAGGTTGAGCCGCTGCAGGCGCTCGACCAGGCTGGCGCTGTAGGCGCGGCTCTCCGCCAGGGCCAACTGCTGGCACAGGCGCCGGTAGGCGGCGGCGAAGCTCGCCGCCTGCGGCCCGGCCGTGCGGCTCTTCTCCAGCTCGGCGAGACGCGTGTCCAGCGCCTGCCATTCGCCCTGGTGGCGGGCCTCGAACTGCGCCTGCTTCATGCGCTACCCCGCAGGCCGGCGGCGATGCGCTGCAGACGCACGGCCGCCTCGTCGGCCGGCACGCCGAGCAGCGGCGCGAGCAGGCCGGCCAGCTCGTCGCGGCGGGCCGGCGACAGGCTGCGCTGGCGCTCGTCGAAGTCGAGCAGGCTGCGCTGCTCCTCGGCGCTCAGGGCGAAGGGCGCGGCCAGCGGGGCAACCGGCTCCAGGACCGGGGGTTGCAGCGGACGCGGCTGGTGGATCACCAGGGTGCCGGCGGCGAGATCGCCGAGGCGCTGGAAGCGCGGGTTGGCCAGGCTGGCGAGCAGGCCGCAGCAGTAACCCAGCGGCAGCATGTCGACGAACCGCAGCAGGTTGCGCAGCAGCGCCGCGCCCCAGCCCACCGGCGTGCCGTCCTCGTGGACCACGCGCAGGCCGAGCAGCTGCTTGCCGGGCGAGCGGCCCTGGTTGAACACCTCGAACAGCACCATGTACCACCAGTTGAGCAGGAACAGCAGGATCAGGCCGAGGCCGATGCCCAGCTCGCCGAGCCGGCCGAGCACCAGCAGCACGCCGAGGCTCAGGGCGCCGCGCAGGGCGAGGTCCACGGCGAAGGCGCGCGAGCGCGCCAGCGGACCGGCCGGCGACAGCAGCAGGTCGACGCCCTCGGGCGTTTCCACCCGCAGGCGGGTGTCCAGCAGCGGGCTGGCGGGCAGGGGAGCGGGCATGGCGGCAAATGGCTCGGGAAAAGTGGGGATGCTAGCGAGGCGGCCTTGCCGACGGCAATGGTTTCGCCGCGCGCTGCGTTAGACTGCCGCAGTTCTTGAGCCTGGAGCCTGTCCCGTGACCGCAAGCATCTTCTGGTACGACTACGAAACCACCGGCATCGACCCGCGCCGCGACCGGCCGCTGCAGGTAGCCGGCATCCGTACCGACGAGGCACTCAACGAGATCGGTGCGCCGCTCAACCTCTATTGCCGGCCGAGCGACGACATCCTGCCGCACCCGATGTCCTGCCTGATCACCGGCATCGACCCGGCGCGGCTGGAACAGCAGGGCCTCGGCGAGGCCGAGTTCATGACCCGCCTGCACGCCGAGCTGGCGCGTCCCGGCACCTGCAGCGCCGGCTACAACAGCCTGCGCTTCGACGATGAGGTCACCCGCTACAGCCTGTACCGCAACTTCTTCGATCCCTACGCCCGCGAGTGGCAGGGCGGCAACAGCCGCTGGGACCTGATCGACCTGGTGCGCACCGCCTACGCGCTGCGCCCGCAGGGCATCGAGTGGCCGCAGGAAGAGGGCCGGGTCAGCCTGCGCCTGGAGAAGCTCACCGCGGCCAACGGCATCGAGCACGGTCAAGCCCACGACGCGCTGGCCGACGTGCGCGCCACCATCGCCCTAGCGCGTCTGCTGCGCGAGCGCCAGCCGCGCCTCTACGCGTGGTGCTACCAGTTGCGCAGCAAGCCGCAGGTACTCGAGCAGATCCGCCTGCTGCAACCCATGGTGCATATTTCCGGGCGCTTTTCCGCGCAGCGGCACTTCCTCTCCGTGGTATTGCCGCTGGCCTGGCATCCGCGCAATCGCAACGCATTGATCGTCTGCGATCTGCAGGCGGATATTGCGCCGCTCCTGGAGTTGCCCGCGGAAGTTCTCGCCAAACGCCTGTATACCCGTCGCGAAGAGCTGGGCGAGGATGAACTTCCGGTGCCGCTGAAGCTGGTGCAGATCAATCGCTGCCCGATTGTCGCGCCGCTGGCGGTATTGCGCCCGGAAGATCGCGAGCGTCTGGGCGTAGATATGCTGCAGTGCACTGCGCGGGCGCAACTGCTGGAGCAACAGCGGACAGTGTGGGCGGATAAACTGCCGCAGATCTTTGCCGAAAATGGTTTCGCGGCCAGCGCGGACCCGGAACAGCGCCTGTATGACGGCTTTATTGGCGACCGCGATCGCGGTCTGTGCGTGCAAGTGCGCGACAGCGATCCGCAGCAGCTGGCCAAGTACGCCGGGCAGTTCACCGATGAGCGTCTGGTCGAATTGCTGTTCCGCTATCGGGCGCGCAATTTCCCGCAAACTTTGAGCGAGGCCGAACAGTTGCGCTGGATGGAGTTCTGCCGTCTGCGCCTGAGCGACAGCAGTGCCGGTGCGCCGAATACCCTGGCGCAATTCGAACAGGCAATGGGCGAACTGCCGGGCGCTGCCGATCCCGCGCAACGGGCGTTGCTGGGGGCCTGGCAGGCCCATGCCCAGGGCCTGCGCCAGCGCTACGGGCTGGGCTGAAGCGCCCGGCGCCGTGCGCCGCGCCTTTTGCCGTGGGCGGGCCTGCCGCCGCAGGAATAAAGGCGGCACAATAAAAAACGCCAGCAGTGCTGGCGTTTTTTATTGTGCGAGCGGCAGGCTGGCAAATCAGCCGAGCAGGGTGGCCCAACCTTCGACGGTATCGGCGCCCCAGTTGGCTTTCCACTCTTTCAGGGTCTTGTGGTTGCCGCCCTTGGTTTCGATGACTTCGCCGGTGTGCGGATTCTTGTATTGCTTGACCTTGCGGGTACGCTTGGTCGGCGCTTCAACTTTGGCGGCGCGGGCCGGGCGGCCGGCCTTGGCGACTTTGCCTTCGGCATCGAGCAGGGCGAGGATATCCGGCAGGGACTTGCCATATTGGGCCATCAGCTCGCGCAGCTTGGCTTCGAAGTCCAGCTCCTTCTGCAGTTTGTCATCCAGCTTGAGGGCTTGCAGACGCTCCTGCAGTTGCTTGATGGCGGCTTCGGTCGAGCGGTATTCGTTGATCAGGGACATGTCGGTTACCTTGGGATAATTGGTCTGCAGGATCCGCAGTGGTGAACGAATAATAGACACAGGTATTTAACGAGTAAATAGCGGAGAAGACTTTCCGAACAATATGCGAAAAATAACGGCAGCTGTGCTGCGCAAGGAATGGAAGGCGGATTGCTTGCGCGTCACAACTCTGCAGCGCCAAGGGCGCTTCGGGATTGCTGTAGTTTTTCCTCCGGCTGGCTAGAATGCCCGCTTTCGATGTTTGCGGAGTTACCCCATGCGTACTTTCCGGTTGGTCATCGCCTGCCCTGACCGGGTCGGCATCGTGGCCAAGGTCAGCAACCTGCTGGCGACCTACAACGGCTGGATCACCGAGGCGAGCCACCACTCGGATCTGGACAATGGCTGGTTCTTCATGCGCCACGAGATCCGGGCCGACTCCCTGCCGTTCGATCTGGAAGGCTTCCGCCATGCCTTCGCGCCCATCGCCCGCGAGTTCGGCATGCGCTGGGAGGTCTACGACTCGGCGGTGAAGAAGCGCGTGGTGCTGATGGCCAGCCGCGAGTCGCACTGTCTCGCCGATCTGCTGCACCGCTGGCACAGCGGTGAGCTGGATTGCGAGATCCCCTGCGTGATCTCCAACCACGACGACCTGCGCAGCATGGTCGAATGGCACGGCATTCCCTATTTCCACGTGCCGGTCGATCCGCATGACAAGGCGCCGGCCTTCGCCGAGGTCAGCCGCCTGATCGCCGAGCACCAGGCCGACTGCGTGGTGCTGGCGCGCTACATGCAGATCCTGCCGCCGACCCTGTGCCAGGACTACGCGGGACGGGTGATCAACATCCACCACAGCTTCCTGCCCTCGTTCGCCGGCGCCAAGCCCTACCACCAGGCGGCCAAGCGCGGGGTCAAGCTGATCGGCGCGACCTGCCACTACGTCACCGAGGAACTCGACGCCGGCCCGATCATCGAACAGGACGTGGCCCGCGTCACCCACCGCCAGCAGGCCGAGGACATGGTGCGCATCGGCAAGGACGTGGAGCGTCGGGTACTGGCCCGTGGACTACGCTATCACCTGGAAGACCGGGTAGTGGTGCACGACAACAAGACCGTGGTATTCGACTGATTACGCCACCGAAAGCGGACTTCGCGGGGCGCCACGGACAGGCCGGGCGCCCTGTGACAATTCAAGGACAAGAGGAGTAACGCCATGCTCAAGTCGATCAAGGTGCGCGACTACATGACCCGCCACCTGGTGACCTTCCGCCCGGAAATGGACCTGTTCACCGCCATCAACCGTCTGCTCGAGCACACCCTGGCCAGCGCGCCGGTGGTGGATGCGCAGGGCCATCTGATCGGCATGCTGTCGGAGAGCGACTGCCTGCGGGCGATTCTCGCCGGCGCCTACTTCGACGACGCCCACGGCACGGTCGGCGGCTACATGACCCCGGCGGTGGACACCATCGATGCCGACGCCGACGTCATCCAGGCGGCGGAGACCTTCCTGCGCGGCCAGCGCCGGCGTCTGCCGGTGCTGGAGAACGAGCGCCTGGTCGGCCTGATCAGCCGCCACGACGTGCTGCGCGCGGTCAAGGAGTTCGCCCAGCACGAGAAGGGCAAGCCGAACGACTGAACGACGACCGGCGGACGCGACCGGTCGCCCCGGGGGTTGGCGGTCGCGTCCGCCACACTGGGGAAAGGGAAGATGCCTGAAAATCGTCAACTGCTGCTCGGCGCCGATCCGGCGGGGCAGCCCGTCGGCCAGCTGCTGCGCCTGGCCAATCGCCACGGCCTGATCGCCGGCGCCACCGGCACCGGCAAGACCGTCACCCTGCAGCGCCTCGCCGAAGCCTTCAGCGACGCGGGTGTCGCGGTGTTCGCCGCCGACATCAAGGGCGACCTGTGCGGCCTCGGTGCCGTCGGCGAGCCCAAGGGCAAGATCGCCGAGCGCATCGCCGGCATGCCCTGGCTGGCGCATCGGCCGCAGGCCTATCCGGTGACCCTGTGGGACGTCGCCGGGCAGAGCGGCCATCCGCTGCGCACCACCCTCAGCGAAATGGGCCCGCTGCTGCTCGGTGCGCTGCTCGAACTCACCGACAGCCAGCAGGCTGCGCTGTATGCCGCCTTCCAGGTCGCCGACCGCGAAGGCCTGCTGCTGCTCGATCTCAAGGACCTCAAGGCGCTGCTCAACCACCTGCAGGCCCATCCCGAGGTGCTCGGCGAGGACCGCGCGCTGTTCACCGGCGCATCCGGGCAGGCGCTGCTGCGCCGTCTGGCGACCCTCGAGCAGCAGGGCGCCGAGGCATTGTTCGGCGAGCCGGCGCTGCAGCTGGAGGACCTGCTGCAACCGGCGGCGGACGGTCGCGGGCGCATCCACCTGCTCGACGCCAGCCGCCTGGTGCACGAAGCGCCCAAGGTCTACGCCACCTTCCTGCTCTGGCTGCTGGCCGAACTGTTCGAGCAGCTGCCCGAGCGCGGCGACGCCGACCGGCCGCTGCTGGCGCTGTTCTTCGACGAGGCGCACCTGCTGTTCGCCGATACGCCCAAGGCGCTGCAGGAGCGCCTCGAGCAGGTGGTGCGGCTGATCCGCTCCAAGGGCGTCGGCGTCTACTTCGTCACCCAGTCGCCGGGCGATCTGCCGGACGCGATCCTCGCCCAGCTCGGCCTGCGCATCCAGCACGGCCTGCGCGCCTTCACCGCCAAGGAGCAGAAGGCCCTGCGCGCGGTAGCCGACGGCTTCCGTCCCAATCCGGGGTTCGACAGCCTGGCGGTGCTCACCGAACTGGGCATCGGCGAGGCGCTGGTCGGTACCCTGGAGGACAAGGGCACCCCGGCCATGGTGCAGCGCGTGGCCATCGCTCCGCCGCAGTCGCGCATCGGCCCGCTCGGCGAGGGCGAGCGCGCCGCGCTGATCCGCCAGTCGCCACTGGCCGGGCGCTACGACCGGCCGGTGGACCGCGAGTCGGCCTACGAGCTGCTCACCGCCCGTGCCGCGCAGGCCGGGGCGCCGGCGGTCAAGGGCAAGGCCGGCGCGGCGCAGGAGGAGCCATCGTTCGGCGCCATGGCCGGCGAGCTGCTCGGCAGCGCGGTCGGTCAGGCGATGAAGAGCGCGGTGCGCCAGGCGGCCAACCAGCTCGGCCGCGAGCTGGTGCGCGGGCTGATGGGGTCGCTGCTGGGTGGCAAGCGGCGCTGACGATGCATCGCGCGACCGGCGGTCGCGATGGTGGGTTACGCCGCTGTGCGGCTAACGCACCCTACGGGAGCAGGGCCTTGGCCAACGTGCGGGCATCACGGACGTAGGGTGGGTTAGGCCTCCGGCCGTAACCCACCAACCAGGCCGCAGGCCTGGCTGCATTCGATCCGGCTCAGCTGGCCCGGGCGATCAGCCCCGACTCCCGCGCCGGCAGCACGCGGATGGCGACGAACTTCGAAGTCGGCGTGTGGCTGCCCGCGCCGACGCTCCCCAGCGGCACCAGCGGATTGGTTTCCGGGTAGTAGGCGGCGGCCTGGCCCGGCGGGGTGTCGTAGGCGAGCAGGGTGAAGCCGGAGACCCGTCGCTCGATGCCGTCGTCCCACAGCGACAGCAGGTCGACCTTCTGCCCGGGGGCGAGGCCCAGCCGCTGGATGTCCTGTGGATTGACGAACAGCACCTCGCGCATGCCCTTGACCCCGCGGTAGCGGTCGTCGAGGCCGTACAGGGTGGTGTTGTACTGGTCGTGGGAGCGCAGGGTCTGCAGGATCAGGTCGGGCTGCTCGCCCCGGCGGCGCACCTGTTCGGGCACCAGGTCGTCCGGCAGCGCGTGGCTGTGGAACTCGGCGCGGCCGCTGGCGGTGTGCCACTGCCGGCGCGCCGCGGCGTTGCCGAGATGGAAACCGCCCGGCCGGGTCAGGCGCTGCTCGAAGTCGGCGAAGCCGGGGATGGTCTCGCCGATCAGGCGGCGGATGCGCGCGTAGTCCTCGACCAGCCACAGCCAGTCCACCGGTTGGCGGCCGAGGCTGGCCGCGGCGATGCCGGCGATGATCGCCGGCTCCGAGCGGATCTGCGCCGACAGCGGTTCGAGCTGGCCCCATGAGGCGTGCACCATGCTGAACGAATCCTCCACCGTCACCGCCTGCGGGCCGCCGGCCTGGCGGTCGATGTCGGTGCGCCCCAGGCAGGGCAGGATCAGCGCCTGCTTGCCGGTGACCAGGTGGCTGCGGTTGAGCTTGGTGCTGATCTGCACGGTCAGCGCGCAGCTGCGCAGCGCCCGGTGGGTACGCGGAGTATCCGGGGTGGCCTGGGCGAAGTTGCCGCCCAGGCCGATGAACACCCGCACCCGGCCGGCGAGCATGGCCTCGATGGCCTCCACGGTGTTGTGGCCGTTGCGGCGCGGCACCTTGAAGGCGAAGCGCTTTTCCAGGGCATCCAGCAGCGCCGCCGGCGGCCGCTCGTTGATGCCCATGCTGCGGTCGCCCTGCACGTTGCTGTGGCCGCGCACCGGGCAGGCGCCGGCGCCCGGCTTGCCGACGTTGCCGCGCAGCAGCAGCAGGTTGACGATCTCCTGGATGGTCGCCACCGAATGGCGGTGCTGGGTGATGCCCATCGCCCAGCAGACGATCACCCGCCCGGCGTTGCGGTAGATGCGCGCCGCCTGCTCGATCTCGGCTAGCGTCAGGCCCGACTGCGCCTCGATCTGCGTCCAGGGTGTTGCCTCCACCGTGGTCAGGTAGTCGTCCAGGCCGGTCGTATGCTCGGCGAGGAAGGCATGGTCGAACACCGCCGGCCGGCCGTCGCGCTGCGTCTCGCGCTCCCACTGCAGGAGGAACTTGGCCATGCCGCGCAGGGCCGCCAGATCGCCGCCGAGTCTCGGCCGGAAGTAGGCGCTGTGGGTCGGTGCGGCGCCGTTGGCGAGCATCTCCAGGGCCTTCTGTGGATGCTGGAAGCGCTCCAGACCGCGCTCCTTGAGCGGGTTGAAGCACACCACCTGGGCGCCGCGCTGCACCGCCTCGCGCAGCGGTTCGAGCATGCGCGGGTGGTTGGTGCCGGGGTTCTGGCCCATCACGAAGATGGCGTCGGCGTGCGCGAAGTCGGCGTAGGTGACGGTGCCCTTGCCGACTCCCAGGCTCTCGCCGAGGCCGACACCACTGGCCTCGTGGCACATGTTCGAGCAGTCGGGGAAGTTGTTGGTGCCCAGCGCGCGGCCGAGCAGCTGGTAGAGGAAGGCCGCCTCGTTGCTGGCCCGCCCGGAGGTGTACAGCTCCAGCTGGTCGGGGTGCTGCATGGCCCGGAGTTCTGCGGCGATCAGCCGGAAGGCCTCGTCCCAGCCGATCGGCAGGTAGTGGTCGCTGGCGGCGTCGTAGCGCAGCGGCTCGGTCAGGCGGCCCTGATATTCCAGCCAGTAGTCGCTCTGCTCGGCGAGCTGGCGCACGCTGTAGCGGGCGAAGAACTCGGCGCCGATGCCGCGCTTGGTGGCCTCCCAGTTCACCGCCTTGGCGCCGTTCTCGCAGAAGTTCACCGCGTGCTTGCCGGGCGCCTCGCCCCAGGCGCAGCCGGGGCAGTCGAAGCCGCCGTTCTGGTTGGTCTTGAGCAGGGTGCGGATGTTCTTCAGTGCGTTGTCGCTGCCCAGCCAGGCGCGGGTCACGCTGCGCAGCGCGCCCCAGCCGCCGGCCGGGCCGGGGTAGGGCTGGAAGTGGGCGGCGGGCTGGAAGCGGTCGGTCATGGCGGTTCCCTTGCCTGGATGGATCAGGCGGCTGGCGGCGCCGGGCTGTAGACCCGCGGCGCGCTGTGGTGGGGCAGGTGGATCAGGTTGAGGTTGTGCGCGCGCGCCCACTGCACGGTCAGCGCGGTGGGCGCCGACAGGCACACCAGGGTGGCGATGCGTGCGCGCACCGCCTTGTGGATCAGCTCCAGGCTGCAGCGGCTGGTGACCGCCACGAAGCCGTCGTCGGGCGCACTGGCCGCGCCATGCAGGGCGCCGATCAGCTTGTCCAGCGCGTTGTGGCGGCCGATGTCCTCGCGGCAGCGGAGCAGGCGTCCGCTGCCGTCGACCTGCAGCGCGGCATGCACCGCGCCGCTGTGGCGGGCCAGCGTCTGCGCGCTGGCGATGCGCTCGCGCAGGCCGGCGAGATGCTCGGCCGGCGGCAGCGGCCGGCCGGGCAGCGTGGCGAGCGGCGGCAGCGCCTGCTCCAGCGCCTCGACGCCGCACAGGCCGCAGCCGCTGGTGCCGGCCAACTGGCGGCGCTGGCGTTTCAGCGCCCAGAAGGCGCGGCTGGAGATCTGCACCTCGGCGCGGCGCGTGGCGCCCTCGCCGTGGAGGCTGAGGTCGTAGATTTCATCGAGACTGTCGATGATGCCGCTGCTCAGGGTGAAGCCGAGCACGAAGTCCTCGAGATCCTGCGGGGTGACCATCATCACCGCCTGGCTGAGGCCGTTGTAGACGAGGGCCAGGGCGCATTCCTCGGCCAGCGGAGCGGCGGCCTGCGCGGCTTCCGGCGTCAGTTCGGCATAGCTGTAGCCCTGCAGGTCGGCGCTGGCCGGCGGTACGGCGGGTAGAGCGGTGGCGCGTGGCATGGCAGGGCCCCTGCGACAATTCGACCCGGTCAGCCTATGGCGATTGGCCAGGGGCGTCCAATCGCTGTTGCCGATACCATGATCGAGCGAGTCTATCGAGGCGCGGAGCAACGCCCCGAGGCTAGCCGGACAAGCCCAGCAGCGTCGCCGCTTCGGCGAAGCAGGCCTCGGCCAGCGCCAGGCGCGGCGCGCTGCGGCGCAGGATCAGGCCGAGCGGGGCGAGGGTGTGGGCGGCCTCGATGGGCGTCAGGCCGAGGTACTCGGTCAGCCGGTCCAGGCCGCTGTCCAGCGGCATCACCGCACAGCACAGGCCGGCGCTGACGGCCTGCAGCAGCTGGTGCACGGCATCGGTCTCCAGGCGTGGCTGCGGGCTGAGGCCGCGGCTGCGCAGGGCGTGATCGATGGACTGGCGAAAGTGCATGCCGCTGGACAGCAGCCCGAGCGGCAGGGCGGCCACCGCTTCCCAGTCCAGGGGCGCCTGCGCGAAGTGGAAGTGACGGCGGTCGTGCAGCAGCCCCATGCGCGTTTCCGCCAGCTCCAGGCTGTCGAAGTGTTCGCGATCGAGCCGGTCGAGGTAGGAAATTCCCAGATCGAGCTGGTTGCGCCCGAGGCGCTCGAGAATCTGCTCGCTGCTCAGGGAGAACAGCTGGAAGCGCAGTTCCGGATGGCGCTCGGCGAACAGCTGCACCAGGCGCAGCGGATCGAACCCCGCCAGCGGCACCACGCCCAGGCGCAGGGTGCCGACCAGTTGGCCGCGGCAGGCCGCCGCTTCGGCGTACAGGCCGTCCTGGGCCGCGAGCAGGCTGCGCGCCCAGGCGAGGATGCGCTCGCCCTCGGCGGTGAAGCCCTCGAAGCGCTGGCCGCGGCGCACCAGCTCGAGGCCCAGCTCCTCCTCCAGGTTGCGCAGGCGCATCGACAGGGTCGGCTGGGTGACATGGCAGCGCGCCGCCGCCTGGCCGAAGTGGCGGGTTTCGTCGAGGGCGACGAGAAAGCGCAGTTGCTTGATGTCCATCGGCGGCGTGGTCCGGGCGCAGGGATGGCGCGACTCTGCCATAACCCTGCGCCGGGCGCATCGTCTTGTCGGGAGGGCGTCAGGTGGCCGTGAGGCTGGTGTAGTCCGCGATCTCGGGAGCTTCGTCGCACCGACGCTGGTGGGTCTGCAGTTGTTGCCAGATGCGTTCGCCGTCCTTGATGCACAGATGGATCGGCGAGAGGGAAAACTGGTGGAGTTGCAGCACGGCGATGCAGTCCTGCCACTGCTCGATCTCCAGGCGCCGCAGCCTGGCAAGGTTGAAGAGGTGTTCCTGGCCGCTCCACAGGCCGAGCAGGAAGTCCCGGCAGATTTCACTCTGCCCGTCTCCCGTGCCGCTGAGGGCGGCTTCCAGCAGTCTGGCGAGGGCTTCCTGCGCCTGGGGAATCATCGTCCGTTGCTCTGAACGCCAGCGTTCGTACCGCGCCATGCGCGCTTCCAAAGCGTGTTCGATCTCGGCTTCCTCGCGGGCGCGGCGGGCGCGCTCGATATCGTTGGCCGGGCGCTTGATCGGGAGGGGTACTGCAGCATCGTCACTCATCGAGACCTCCCACAACTGACCGCTGCCGAACCGGTGGCAGCGGGTTTCCACTCAACAACAGTGTGAAGTCTGTATGCAATTAGACTGCAGTCAAGTTGACGTCTGAATGTTGACGACGAGCGGGGAGGGAGCGACGGAACGAGAGGTTTTGGGGTGGGGAGCTGGCTGGTGGTGGCGGGTGTCGGTCTGTCGGCGTTCTGCTGGCGGAAAGTCGACGGTTATCCGCCGTCGATCGGGGTAACGTCGGCCAGGCCGGAGTCGCGCAGGCGAGCGGGAAAACCCCACCCGCCTGCGGCGATGTCCCTTGCCGGCCAGTCGCCGGCAAGGGGCAGGGCAACGCTTAGCCGATGGTCATCAGGCTGGCGTTGCCGCCGGCGGCGGCGGTGTTGACGCTCAGGGCGTGCTCGACCAGCAGGCGCTCCAGCGGGATGTCGCTGTCGCCCTTGTTCAGGCCGTTGACGCCGACGATCGCCCCCGGGCGCTTGGCGGCCAGCTGGCAGACTTCGCGCAGCTGGTCGGAATCGCCATGGTGGATGATGGCGTCGAAGGCCAGTTCGCAGGTGGTCCAGTCGCCGACCAGCTGGATGCGCTGCTGCACTTCCCTGGGCAGCTGGCCGAGCAGCTTGCGGTTGGCCGCGTTGTCCTGCCACAGCACCTGGCAGCCCACCGCCAGCACGGCGGCCAGCTGGGTCAGCAGGTCCTGGGCGTCGTCGGCCAGGCACAGCACGCGCTCGCGCGGCAGCAGGCTGTAGCTGTTGCGCTCGCCGGTCGGGCCGGTCAGCAGCTGGATGATGCCGCTGGCGGCCAGCGCCGCGTAGCGCTCGGCCAGTTCAGCCAGTTCGGGCTGCTGCTTGCGCGCCCAGTCCAGCAGGGCCTGGAACACCGGGCCGCGCGACTCCGGACGCTGCACCTCGCCTTCCTGCAGCTGCTTGCTGACCGCATCCTGCGGGCGGGTGGCGAGCAGGCGGTACAGGTACAGCGGGCCGCCGGCCTTCGGGCCGGTGCCGGACAGGCCCTCGCCGCCGAACGGCTGCACGCCGACCACCGCGCCGACCATGTTGCGGTTGACGTAGAGGTTGCCGACCTTGGCGGTATCCACCACCTGGGCGATGGTCTCGTCGATGCGGGTGTGCACGCCGAGGGTCAGGCCGTAGCCGCTGGCGTTGATCTGCGCCAGCAGCTCGTCCAGCTCGGCGCGGCGGTAGCGCACCACGTGCAGCACCGGGCCGAAGATCTCGCGCTTGAGCTCGTCGAAGCTGTCCAGCTCGATCAGGGTCGGCATCACGAAGGTGCCGCGCTTGATTTCCTCGCCGTTGGCGCGCGACAGCTGGTGCACCTTGCGGCCCTTGTCGCGCATGGCCTGGATGTGCCGCTCGATGTTGCCCTTGGCCTCCTCGTCGATCACCGGACCGATGTCGGTGTTGAGGCGCTCCGGGTTGCCCAGGCTGTACTCGGCCATGGCGCCCTTGAGCATCGCCAGCACGCGGTCGGCGACGTCTTCCTGCACGCACAGCACGCGCAGCGCGGAGCAGCGCTGGCCGGCGCTGTCGAAGGCGGAGGCGATCACGTCGACCACCACCTGCTCGGTCAGCGCCGAGGAGTCGACGATCATCGCGTTCTGCCCGCCGGTCTCGGCGATCAGCGGCAGCGGGCGGCCCTGGGCGTCGAGGCGGCCGGCGAGGTTGCGCTGGATGATCCCGGCGACCTCGGTGGAGCCGGTGAACATCACCCCGCGGATGCGCTCGTCGGCGATCAGCGCGGCGCCCACGCTCTCGCCGCGGCCCGGCAGCAGCTGCACGGCGCCGGCCGGCACGCCGGCCTCGAGGAGGATGCGTACCGCCTGGGTGGCGATCAGCGGGGTCTGCTCGGCGGGCTTGGCCAGCACGGTGTTGCCGGCGGCCAGCGCGGCGGCCACCTGGCCGCTGAAGATCGCCAGCGGGAAGTTCCACGGGCTGATGCACACCACCGGGCCCAGCGGGCGGTGGGTGTCGTTGCTGAAGTGGTTGCGCGCCTGCGCCGCGTAGTAGCGCAGGAAGTCGACCGCCTCGCGCACCTCGGCGATGGCGTTGGCGAAGGTCTTGCCGGATTCGCGCACCAGCAGGCCCATCAGCTGCTGGATCTCGGCCTCCATCTGGTCGGCGGCGCGTTCCAGCACGCCGGCGCGCTCGGCCGGCAGGGTGGACTGCCAGATCTGCCCGCTGGCCACCGCGCACAGCACGGCGCTGCGCACGTCCTCGAGGCTCGCCTCGTGCACCTGGCCGACGATGTCGCGGTGGTCGGCGGGGTTCTTCACCGGTTGCGCCGCGGCGGGGGCGGCGCTGTCGCAGCCGAGCATCGGCAGCGCCTGGTACTGGTGGTTGGCGGTCGACAGCAGCGCCGAGGACAGCGAGCCCAGACGATGCTCGTTGGCCAGGTCGATGCCGCTGGAGTTGACCCGCGCCGCGCCGTACAGGGCGCGCGGCAGCGGGATGCGCGGGTGCGGCAGGCCGAGGGTGCCTTCCTGGGCGGCCATCTGCTCGACCTGGGCGACCGGATCCTCGACCAGATCCTTGAGCGAGATGCTGTGGTCGGCGATGCGGTTGACGAACGAGGTGTTGGCGCCGTTCTCCAGCAGGCGGCGCACCAGGTAGGCGAGCAGCGTCTCGTGGCTGCCGACCGGGGCGTAGATGCGGCACGGGCGGTTCAGCTTGCCGTCGGCGACCTTGCCGACCACCTGCTCGTAGAGCGGCTCGCCCATGCCGTGCAGGCACTGGAACTCGTACTGGCCGGGGTAGTAGTTCTGCCCGGCGAGCTGGTAGATGGCCGACAGCGAGTGGGCGTTGTGGGTGGCGAACTGCGGGTAGATCGCCTCCGGCACCGCCAGCAGCTTGCGCGCGCAGGCGATGTAGGACAGGTCGGTGTACGGCTTGCGGGTGTACACCGGGAAGCCTTCCAGGCCCTCGACCTGGGCGCGCTTGATCTCGCTGTCCCAGTAGGCGCCCTTGACCAGGCGGATCATCAGGCGGTGGCGGCTGCGCTTGGCCAGGTCGATCACGTAGTCGATCACGTACGGGCAGCGCTTCTGGTAGGCCTGGATGACGAAGCCGATGCCGTTCCAGCCGGCCAGCTTGGGCTCGAAGCACAGGCGCTCGAGCAGGTCCAGCGACAGCTCCAGGCGGTCGGCCTCCTCCGCGTCGATGTTGATGCCGATGTCGTACTGGCGGGCCAGCAGGGTCAGGCCGAGCAGGGTCGGATACAGCTCGTCCATCACCCGCTCGTGCTGGGCGCGGCTGTAGCGCGGGTGCAGGGCGGACAGCTTGATCGAGATGCCCGGACCCTCGTAGATGCCGCGGCCGTGGGAGGCCTTGCCGATGGCGTGGATGGCCTGCTCGTAGGAGGCCAGGTAGCGCTTGGCGTCATCAAAGGTCAGCGCCGCCTCGCCGAGCATGTCGTAGGAGTAGCGGAAGCCCTTGGCTTCCAGGCTGGCGGCGTTGGCCAGCGCCTCGGCGATGGTCTCGCCGGTGACGAACTGCTCGCCCATCAGGCGCATGGCCATGTCCACGCCCTTGCGGATCACCGGCTCGCCGCTCTTGCCGATGATGCGGTTGAGCGCGGCGGTCATGCCGCTCTCGTTGTGGGTGGAGACCAGCTTGCCGGTGATCAACAGGCCCCAGCTCGCCGCGTTGACGAACATCGACGGGCTCTGGCCGAGGTGCTGGCTCCAGTTGCCGTTGGCGATCTTGTCGCGGATCAGGGCGTCGCGGGTGGCCTTGTCCGGGATGCGCAGCAGCGCCTCGGCCAGGCACATCAGCGCCACGCCTTCCTGCGAGGACAGCGAGAACTCCTGCAGCAGGCCCTGCACCAGACCCTGGCGGCCGCCGGCGTTCTTCTGGTTGCGCAGCTTCTCGGCCAGGCTCAGCGCCAGCTTCTGGCTGGCCTCGGCCAGCTCGCGCGGCATGCGCGCCTGCTCCAGCAGCATCGGCACCGCCTCGGTTTCCGGGCGACGGTAGGCGGCGGTGATCGAGGCGCGCAGCACCGACTGCGGCAGGATGCTCTCGGCGAAGTGCAGGAACACCTGCAGGCCCTGCTCGGTCAGCGCTTCCAGCGGCTCCTCGCCGGCGGCCACGGCCAGGCCGTTGTGCTCGGCCGGGGTTGCACCGCTCTCGATCTGCTCGAGGTAGTTGAAGATCGCCTGTTTGATCAGCCAGTGCGGCGTGCGGTCGATCTGCTGGGCGGCCTTCTTCAGGCGGTCGCGGGTGGCGTCGTCGAGTTTCACGCCAAGAGTGGTGCTTGCCATGACGGGGATCCTGTCTTGTTGTGTGCGCAGGGAGTGCGTGGCGGAAGATTAAGCGCAACCCTGTACCGGGTGCAACCCAGGTGCAACCGAGTCATCGGTTGCTGCCGACGAGTTGCGCTTCTGGATCCGAGGCGCACTGGCCGTCGGTCGTGCCGCGTGTGGCACAGGCCTGGAGCAAGGATAGGAGAAATCGCCGGTTGCGCGAGGACGCTGGTCGGAAGGCGCGGGCTGGTCGAGGGGTGAAACCGGTTGCCGGAATCGGTTGCGCCTGGTTCCGGGCGGGCGCGGCGGGCGGTGAGGTGCAACCGCCGGATGGCGGCGCCGAGGACGGTGGGCGGCGCGGTCGGGGGGGGAGGGGCGGAAGCCCGGGCCCGGGCTTCCGCAGAGCCGGCTTACCAGCCGGCCGGCAGCAGCTCCAGGGAGCTGCAGATCGCGTAGGCGGCGCTGGCCAGGTAGATCAGCACGATGGCGATCTGGATCGCCGGATGGGCGATCCAGCCGCACTGCCAGGCCGGCTGCAGGTCGCCCTGGCGGCGCGCGGCGCGCAGCATCAGGATCGGCATGATCGACAGGATCACGCCGCTGAAGGCGCCGGCGAAGTACAGCGCGTTGACGAAGCCGACCATGCCGCTGTAGGCCAGCACGAAGGGCGGCACGCAGACCAGGCCGAGCACCACCAGGCGGGTCTTGGGCTGGGTTTCCGCGCCGAGGGAGTGGAACTTGTCGAAGATGTTGGTCAGGAAGCTGCCGCCCAGGCCCCAGTAGGAGGTCAGCATGGCGCACAGGGCGAAGGTGTTGGCGGTGTAGAACGCCCACTGGCCGAGCGCCTGGCCCCAGGCCAGGGTGGCCACCTCGGTCTGGTTCTCCAGGCCGGTGAGGGCGATCACCGACATAGGCACGATCGACAGCAGCACGAAGGTCAGGCCCATGCCGGTGATCACCGCCTTGGGCAGGCGCTCGGGGGCATGGCTGAAGCCGCGCGCCATCTCCGGCACGATGTACTGGGCGGAGAAGCAGAACACCGCGATGTTGAACACCGGCACCATGTACACCCAGTCGCCCTCGAACAGGCGGGCGGCGTCGGTGTTCTCGTTGACCAGGGTGGCGATCACCAGGATGACGATCATGCTGACCATGCCGATGCTGATGAACTTCTCGCCCTTGCCGATGGCGCCCAGGCCCATGTACAGCACCAGCGCCGCCGGCACGAAGAACAGCAGGCTGCCGAGCGCCGGGTCGATGCCGAGGAAGGCGCTGAGGATCTTGCCGCTGCCGCTCATGTAGGCGATCAGCGCGCCGATGCTGTTGACCGCCACCGAGGCGAAGATCGCCCAGGCGCCGAACGAGCCCACGTAGCGCTGGGCCAGGCCGCTGAGCTGGTTGTGGGTGCGGGTGCGCAGCGCGGTTTCCGACACGTAGAGCATGGAAATGGTGGTGAACACGCCGGCCACCGCCAGCCAGATCAGCAGCGGCATGAAGCCGGCCTTGCGGCTGGCGTAGGCCATCGACAGCACGCCGGCGCCGATGTTGGTGCCGACGATCATCGCCACGGCTTCGAGGAAGCTCAGGCGCTTGACCTCGAGGCCCGACGCGTCGACGGCCTCTCCTGCAGCCTGATCCTGGAAGTTCTGGACCCGGGTATTACTCATGACAGCATCCTCAGATGAACATTCAACCAACAGAAGGCCCTGACCTTGAGCTGCCTGGCCTTTGCGTCTGCGAACGAACGAGGGCACTGCGGGACAACGGTGGGGAAGGGGCCTCCTGGCAATCGTCCTGATTCCGGCTGGGGTGCGGAGGCAGGGTGCGGGCGCACGGCTCCGGACCGCCGGTTTCAAGCGGGCGGTGAAAATATCACACGGGATGTTGTTTTATTTGAAATGCCTGATTCGACTTTGGTCGAATCAGGCCAGGACAGGGCACGACCTTTGCCAGCGGCTCAGTTCAGCGCCAGATGCACCAGCAGCCCCGCCAGCGCGCAGCCGCCCAGCACCTCGATCACCCCGCGCTGGAAGCGCAGCAGGGCCAGCGCGGCGGCCAGGGCGATCAGCGCCGACGGCCAGTCGAAGCGGCCGGCGAAGCCTTCCGGCCACAGCACGTGGTAGCCGAAGAACAGCGCCAGGTTGAGGATCACCCCGACCACCGCGGCGGTGATGCCGGTCAGCGGCGCGGTGAAGCGCAGCTCGCCGTGGGTCGACTCCACCAGCGGCCCGCCGGCGAGGATGAACAGGAACGACGGCAGGAAGGTGAACCAGGTGACCAGGCAGGCGGCCACGGCGCCGGCGAGGAACGCCTGCTCCGGGCCGAACAGCTCCAGCACGTAGCCGCCGACGAAGCCGACGAAGGCCACCACCATGATCAGCGGGCCGGGCGTGGTCTCGCCCAGCGCCAGGCCGTCGATCATCTGCGTCGGCGTCAGCCAGCCGTAGTGGCCGACCGCGCCCTGGTAGACGTAGGGCAGCACCGCGTAGGCGCCGCCGAAGGTGAGCAGGGCGGCCTTGGTGAAGAACCAGCCCATCTGCGTCAGGTGGCCGTGCCAGCCGAACAGCGCGGTGAGCAGGGCCATCGGCAGCAGCCAGAGCAGCGCGCCGACCAGCGCGGTGCGCAGCAGGCGCGAGCCGTGAAAGCGCGCATGGGCGGGCGTCGGCGTGTGATCGTCGATCAGCGCCGGGCCGTAGGCATGTTTCGCCGCAGCGTGGCCGCCGCCGGCCTGGAAGCGCTGCGGCGCCAGCCGCCCGCCGAGGTAGCCGAGCAGCGCGGCGCCCAGCACGATCAGCGGAAAAGGCACCTGCAGGGCGAAGATCGCCACGAATGCCGCGGCGGCGATGCCCCACAGCCAGGCGTTCTTCAGGGTGCGCGCGCCGATGCGGTGGGCGGCGTGCACGACGATGGCGGTGACCGCCGGCTTGATGCCGTAGAACAGTCCGGCGACCAGCGGCACATCGCCGAAGGCCAGGTAGATCCACGACAGGGCGATCAGGATGAACAGCGAGGGCAGCACGAACAGCGCCCCGGCGATCACCCCGCCGCGTGCGCCGTGCAGCAGCCAGCCCAGGTAGGTGGCCAGCTGCTGGGCCTCCGGGCCGGGCAGCAGCATGCAGAAGTTCAGCGCGTGCAGGAAGCGCTTCTCGGAGATCCAGCGGCGGCGCTCGACCAGCTCCTGGTGCATGATCGCGATCTGCCCGGCCGGGCCGCCGAAGCTGATGAAGCCGAGTCTGAGCCAGAACCGCAGGGCTTCGCGCAGGGCAGGCGCGGCGGGGGGCGTGTCCGCTGCGGACGGGGTACGGGGTTCGGTCATGGGGCGGTGTCCCTGGTGGCGGTCGCCCCCTCCCGGGCGACGGTGGCGAATGGCGAGGACTGATCCGTGGCGGGGGTACAGACTCGGCGATGGCCCGGCAGTTTACTCCGCGGCGTGTTGCAGGACAGCGTGCGCGTCCAGCCATTCGCCGATGCGGGCGGCCACCCAGGCGCCGTCGTCCAGCGGCAGGTCGTGGCCGGCGCCGGGATGCTCGGCGTAGGCCAGCTGCCAGTGCGCGGCCAGTGCCCGCGAGCAGTGCGGATCGACCAGTGCGTCGCGGCGGCCGCCGAGCACCAGCATGGGCAGCGGCGGGCGCCGCGCCGGCAGGCGGAAGCGCGCGGCGGCGGCCAGCTGGCGCAGGGCGTTGGCGGTGCTGACCGGATGGCGGCGGCGCAGGGCGATCCAGGCCTCCAGCACCGCCGGATCGGCGCGCGCGCTGGTCAGGCGCAGGATAGCCGCCTCGCGCTCGCGCGCATCGCGGCTGGTCAGCACGCCGAGCAGGGCCGGGTAGCCGGCCGGGCGCAGGCGGCGGTGGAACGGGCTGAGGCCGGCGAAGCTGGTGTTGATCAGCACCGCGCCGGCCACCTCGGCCGGATGCGCCGCGGCCCAGGCCACCGCCACCATCGCCCCCAGCGACATCGCCAGGATATGCAGCGGGCCGCGGATGCCCTGCGCCTGCAGCTGTGCGCGGCAGGCCGCGACCATAGCGTCGACCGTCGGCGGGCTGGCCTCGTGGTGCCGCGCGCCGTTGCCGGGCAGGTCGAGGGCGAGGATGCGCGCGCCCGGCAGGCGCGCCGCCAGCACGGCGGGGAACTCGCCCCAGTGACCGCTCTCGCGGGTCAGGCCGCGCAGCAGGAGCCAGGTCGCCATGCTAGTGCCACGGATACCAGCGGCGCAGGGCCTGCTGGCGATGCTGCTCGCGCGCCTCGCCGACCGGGCACCAGCCGCGCCAGCCGCAGGCGGCGCGGCCGACGAAGTCCAGCCACTCCACCTGGCGGCGCAGCACGCGCGCCTCGCGGTGGCCGAGCAACGGGTTGAACAGGCCCTGCAGCGACAGCAGCTGGCGCGGATTCTTCTTCACCCACAGCCAGGAGCCCATCTCCAGGGTCAGCGGCAGGTGCACCCGCGCCGGGTCGCGGCAGGCGCGCCGGTACAGGTGGTCCCACAGGTCGCCGTGGGTCAGGTACTGGCAGCTCTGCGGCTCGAACACGTAGGGGTGGTAGTGGTGGGTCTGGTCGAGCACCTCACTGAGCGCGTGCATCTCCGCCAGGTGCGGGATCGGCTTGCGGGTGCCGGCGTAGGGGAACCAGATGCGGTCGCGCAGGCCGAAGCCGGAGTGGCAGTCGACGGCGATGCTGAAGTGGTGGCTGAGCAGCTCCGCCTCCACCAGGTCGCACAGCGCCTGGCTCTCGGCCTGCATCGGGGCGCTGCGCGGGCCGCGATACCAGGGCAGGCGCGAACTCAGGCGCTGGCCGCCGACCAGGAAGGCGGCGCGCTGCTCGGCCTCCAGCGGCGCGTTGCGCATCAGGTCGACGCCCTGCGGGTTGGCGCGGGTGCCGCGCCACAGGCCGCCGGGGTTGACCACCGGCATGAACACCATGCGCATGCGCTCGAGCTGTTGCTGCAGCAGGCTGTCCCAGGCCAGGCGCGCCGCCACGCTGCGCAGGAACGACAGCACCACGCTGGCGCCGATGCGCTCCAGGCCGTGCACGCCGCCGAAGTAGCCCACCGCCGGCGCCTCCGCGGCCGGGTTGCCCAGGCTGATGGCGTACACCGGCAGGTCGTGCTCGCCCACCGCCACCCGGCACAGCACGCGCGCGTCCAGCAGGTGGCCGAGCCGGTCGAGCAGATGCTCCAGTTCGACGAGTTCGCTGGGCGCGCTGGCGGACATGGGATCTCCTTGGCGGAACAGAGCGGTGGCAGTCGCAAATTCGGCGCGGGCTGATACGCTTTCACTTGCCGGCCATGATGGGCCGGTGGCCGGGCCATCACCTGGGTCGGCGGTCGTGCCGCGTGTCGGTCGTACCCCGGATGCACCCCTTCGCTAGCCAGTTTAGGCGCCCGTGTGGCGCCCGCTTGGCAAAGCGGTGGCCGGAATCCAGCGATTTTTCATTCAGGGGACGAAGAAAACGCGATGGATACCCTCAGCAGTTTCAGCGAGTTCGAAGCCTCGGCGCGGGCGGTGATCGACTTCCTGCGCCGGCGGCTGGGTTTCGACCTGTGGATGGTCACCCGCCTGGAAGGGGAAGAGGGCCTGGTGCTCCTCTGCGAGGACCACGGTTACGGCGTCGCGCCCGGCACCCAGTTCCGCTGGGCCGACTCCTGCTGCGCGCAGATGGTGCAGGGCAACGGCCCGCACATCGCCCCGGACACCGCGCAGGTGCCGGCCTATGCCGCGGCGCCCCTGGGGCGCAGCCTGCCGATCGGCGCCTACATCGGCATGCCGCTGCTGCGCGCCGACGGCAGCCTGTTCGGCAGCCTGTGCGCCATCGACCCGCGGGCGCAACCGGCGGCGATCGTCGGCGAACTGCCGCTGCTCGAGCAGCTGGCGGACATGCTCAGCACCACCCTGCAGCTGGAGCTGCGCATCGCCGAGGAGGCGCGCCGCGCCGAGCGCTTCCAGGCCGAGGCGCTGACCGACGCCATGACCCACCTGTACAACCGCGGCGGCTGGGAGCAGCTGCTCGACGCCGAGGAGGCGCGCTGTCGGCGTTACGGGCATTCGGCGGTGGTGCTGATGATCGACCTCGACGAACTGAAGCGGGTCAACGACAGCCAGGGACATGCCGCCGGCGACGCGCTGATCGTGCGCACCGCCCATGCGCTGCGCCGCGCGGTGCGCGAGATCGACATAGTCGCGCGCCTGGGCGGCGACGAGTTCGGCGTGATCGGTGTCGGCTGCGGCGTCGCCGGCGGCGACGTCCTGCGCGCGCGGGTGGAGGCCGAGCTGGCGAGCGACGGCATCCGCGCCTCCATCGGCCTGGCCCTGCGCGAGGCGCGCGACGGTCTGCGCGAAGCCTGGGTGCGTGCCGACCAGCGCATGTATCAGCGCAAGCACGTGCGTTTCGACCGGGCGCACTGACTTCGCCCGTCGCCTGCCATACTTCGAACCATGGTCAGCGCGACTTTCCGCTTCTACGAGGAGCTCAACGACTTCCTGCCCGCCGAGCGCCGCCGCCAGGCGTTCACCTGCGAGTGCGCGCGGGCGGCCACGGTCAAGCACATGATCGAGGCGCTCGGCGTGCCGCACACCGAAGTCGAACTGGTGCTGGTCAACGGCGAGTCGGCGGGCTTCGAACGGGCCATCCTCGATGGCGACCGCATCGCCGTCTACCCGCGCTTCGAGGCGCTGGACATCAGCCCGCTGCTCAAGGTGCGCAGCCGGCCGCTGCGCGCGCTGCGCTTCATCGCCGACGCCCACCTCGGCGGGCTGGCGCGCCTGCTGCGCATGAGCGGCTTCGATACCCTCTACGACAACCGCTTCGAGGACGCCCAGATCGCCGAGATCGCGGCCCACGAGGGGCGCATCGTGCTGACCCGCGACCGCGAACTGCTCAAGCGGCGCATCGTCAGCCACGGCTGCTACGTGCATGCGCTCAAGCCCGCGCTGCAACTGCGCGAGCTGTTCGAGCGCCTCGACCTGGCGCGCAGCGCGCGGCCGTTCAGCCTGTGCGTGCACTGCAACCTGCCGCTGCACGAGGTCGCTACCGAGCTGGCCCGCGCCCGCGTGCCGCCGCGCGCGGCCCTGCTCTACTCGCGCTTTCTCGGCTGCGACGCCTGCCAGCGCCTGTACTGGGAGGGCTCGCACTGGCGCAACATGTGTGCGCTGCTCGGCCCGCTGCTGGCGCCGCCGGGCGACGATTAGGGCCTGTACGAAAAGCCAGCCGAGCGAAGGTCAGGCAAGGCGAAAAGTGGCGAGGAAGCGGGGTTTACTCGTCGTAAATGAACATTCCGCGCTGCTTTTCAACGCAGCCTGACCGAGCGCAGGCACTTTTCGTACAGAGCCTAGTCGATCTCGCCGCAGAACAGGTCGTAGCCGCCGTCCGCCGGGCTGGCGCGCACCACCAGGCTGTAGCCGCCGCTGCGCAGCTGCGCCAGCGGCACCTCCAGCCACTTGTTCAGCCGCCAGCCGGCCTGGGCGAAGCCGACGCGGCTGGCCAGCACGATCCGGTTCAGCTCCCAGGCCGGTGCCGGGCCGAGCCGCTCGCAGCGGCCGGGGTAGAGGTAGGTGTACAGGTGCACCGGACGACTGGTGCCGTCCGGCACGCCGCCGACGAAGATGACGATGCCGGTGCGGCCGTCCTCGCCGGTCAGGCTGGCGCGGGCGATCTCGCCGGCGTTGTGCTGCGTCGCCCGCAGCGGCACGTCGAGGATCTGCCGCGGCTCGCCGCCGCGGCCGGCGCAGCCCGGCAGCGCCACGGCGGTGGCGACGAGCAGCAGGCAGGTCTGGGGGATCTTCATCGCGTGCCTCCTCGGCCGGGTCGCCCCTGCAGCCTAGCCCAGCTTCACAGCGCCCGGCGCAGCGGCCGCATCGGCGAGGGCGCGAAGCCGTGGCGCCGGTAGAAGCGCTGCGCCGCCTGGTTGTCGCCGTCGGTGAGCAGGGTGATCCGCCGGCAGCCCTCTGCCTGGGCATGGGCGATGGCCGCCTGCAGCAGTGTCGAGCCGATGCCCGCGCCGCGTGCGCCGGCGTCGACCACCATGTCCTCGAGCAGCGCCACCCGCGCGCCGAGCGCGGTGGACACCGTGTAGAGCAGACTGACCATGGCCCGCACGCGGTCGTCCTCGACCGCCACGAGGATGGCGCCGAGCGCCGGATCGGCGAGGATCGCCGCCAGGCCGCGCTGCTGCGCCGCATGGTCGGGGGTGAATTCGGCTTCCTGGGCGAACAGCTGGGCGAGCAGCTGGCACAGTGCCGGCAGGTCGGCGGCGGTGGCGAGGCGGACGGACACGGCGAGGCTCCATGAGCAGGGAGAGGTGGCGCAGCGATGCAGAAAGCGCGCCAGCAGCGCTCAGACCGCCTGACGAGCCTCGGCGCCGGGCCGATACACGCTGCATTGCCAGTAGCCGCTGAACGGTCGCTTCGGTCCCTGCCAGCCGAGGGCCAGCAGCTCGCGGGCGATCAGCATGGTCATCAGGCCGTGGCCGACCAGCAGCACCGAGTCGTTCTCGCGGGCCAGCTCGATCAGGCGCAGCGCCGCCTGGCGGGCCCGCCAGCGGCTCTGCGGCAGGGGCGCGGCATGCAGGGACACGCCGTAGAACCAGGCCAGGCGGAACATCGCGCTCCACGCCAGCGGCGGCAGCTTCGCGCAGGACCAGTGCGGGCAGGGCAGCTCGGCCTCGCAGAACAGCGCGTCGCACAGCACCTCGCGCCCCGCCGCCAGCCGCTGCGCCGACTGCAGGCTGCGCGGCAGGGGGCTGCTGGCCAGCAGCCGGGCGGCGGCGGCCTGGGCGCGGATGGCCGCCGGCACCGCGGCGGGCGCGATGCCGGCGCGGTCGTAGTGGCGCAGCCAGTCGCTCATCGCCATCGGCGCGACCCAGGAGTCGAGCTGCAGGTCCGGTTTGCCATGGCGGGCGAGGGTGATGTGCATGGGTTGTTCCGAGCGGAGTCGCCTTAGCCACTATAGGCCGTGCGCGCGAGCGGCATGGCGCCGGGGTTCACTGTTCTGCGCTGGGCGGCGGGGGCGATCGATGGCTGGCCTTCAGGTTCCCGTCAGCCAGTCGATAACAAGGCGACGAGAGTCGCTGCCGCCGCGGTTGCCGAGGCTCCTGTGGCGATGACGGTCGCCGGCCACTGTGGCTCAGGTTGCCAGGCGGTCGAATGGCGCTCCTCGTCAGCCAACAACAACAAGATATGGGCGGGGTGACGATATGCCGAGATACGGTGCAGGCTTGCGGGCTCGATTGGCGCCAGGGCGCCGCGCGTTTTGGCGCGCACTGGCAGGGCTGTGCGGCGGTCTGGCGTGCAGCCTGCCGGCCGTCGCCCTGGATCTGGACGCCGGCGAATACGTGCCGGCTCCGGCCGGTACGACCCTCGGCCTGCTCTACCTGCAACAGGCCGAGCGCGACCACCTGTACCGCGACGGCCACCGCCTGGCCGGCTCGCCGGGCCTGGATTCGCAGATCGGTATCCTGCGCGTGGCGCACTACGCCGACCTTGGCGGCTATCGGATCGCGCCGCAGATCATCCTGCCCTTCGGCCGTGTCGATGGGCGCCACGATGCGCATCTGCTCGGCGACAGCAGCGGCGTGGCTGATCCGAGCCTGGCCATGCCGGTATGGTTGCTGAACCAGCCGGAGCAGCAGCGCTTCTTCGCCATCAGTCCCAACCTGTCCATTCCGGTCGGCAGCTACGACAACGAGCGGCGCCTGAATCTCGGCGAGAACCGCTGGAAGCTCAACCTGCAGGCCGCCTACGTCACCGCTATCGGTGCGCGGCTGGCGCTGGATCTGGCGGCGGATGTGACCTTCTACGGTCGCAACGACAGCTACGGGCCGCTGCAGTGGAGCCATCGGCAGAAACCCAGCTACCAGTACCAGGGCTTCCTGCGCTACCCGCTGAGCCACACCCTGGACCTGCGCGGGGGGCTGTCCTGGCAGTCCGGTGGCGAGAATTGCGTGGAAGATTCCTGGCAAAACGACAGTCAACGCACCGGCAAGTGGTCAGCGGGGTTTGCCTGGTTCTTCCTCGCGGATACCCAGCTGGTGGCCACCGTGGGCCGCGATCTGGTGGTGGATAACGGCTTCTTCGAGGAGCGGCGGCTCAATATCCGCCTGCTGCACGTCTTCTGACGGCGCCTGGCGCGCCGCTCAGCCGCCCAGCTCGGCGGAAATCCGCACCGCCGTCTGCAGCAGCGCCTCGCGAAAGCGCGCCTGGGATTCCGCGCTGTCCATCACCGCGTCCGGGCCGGACAGGTTGATGGCGGCAACCACCTCGCCGAGGTGGTTGCGGATGCCGGTGGCGATGGCGGTGGAGTAGTCGGAGCGGTGCAGCACCCAGCCGCGCGCGCGGTCGCCGGCGATCAGCTCCTGCAGCTCGGGCAGGGTCCTGGGCGCCGGCGGCGCGTAGCCGTCGAGACGCACATGGGAGTAGAGCGCGTCGAGCACCGGCGGGGTCAGGCCGCTGAGCAGGATGCGGCCCATGGCGGTGCAGTGGCAGGGGATGCGCGTGCCGATCGGGATGTTCACCGACAGGCGCTGGGCGGCGAAGGCGCGGCACAGGTACAGGCTGTCGGTCTGCTCGCGGATGCTCAGGTGGCAGGACAGCGAGGTGCGGTCGCGCAGGGCGTTGAGGTGCGGCAGGGCGAGGTCGACCAGGTCGCGGCTGGCCAGGTAGCTGAAGCCGTCGGAGACCACCTGCGGGCCGAGTTCCCAGGTGTTCTTGGCCAGCTTGCGCAGGTAGCCCATCTCCTCGAGGGTATAGAGGATGCGGTAGAGCGCCGAGACGCTGACGCCCAGGCGCTCGGCGATCTCGTTGCTGGCCAGGCTGCGCTGGCGGGCGTTGAACATCTGCAGGATGGACAGGCCGCGCTGCAGGGCGGGGACCCTGTAGTCGGTGTCGCGGCCGTTGTCGAGGTCTTCGTCGAGGGACATGGAAAACTCCGCAGGTGAGTGAGGCGTAGGGTGGGTTAGGCCGCAGGCCGTAACCCACCGACCGGCCGCAAGGCCGGCCATGGCGATGCCTGGCGGCATCGATGGTGGGTTACGCCGCTGCGCGGCTAACCCACCCTACGATTGGCGGCGCCTCACAGCAGCGCATCGATCCCCGCCGGTGCGCCGCCGAACTCGGCCATGGCATCCAGCAGCGCGCCCCAGAAGTAGTCCGCCGAGGCGCGGTCGCAGAGGATGTGGAAACACGGCAGCTCGCCTTCCGGCAGGTTGACCACGATGACGTTGATCCGCGCCGCCGAGGTCTGCGCCACAGCGCCGACCGGGAAGGCCTCGGGTCGCAGGTCGACGCCGCACAGCTTGGCCATCACTTCGCTGATGTGCTCGCCGGTGAGCAGCAGCCAGGCGTGGCTGTCCTGGCGCGGCAGCAGGTAGTTGCCGCCGGCGCCGAGCTGCCAGTCCCGTTCCTCGCCGGCCAAGCGCGAACCGGCGTCGCGCAGGCTGCCGAGCAGCAGGTACTCGGTCTGCGACAGGCGCGCCACGTGGCCGCCGTCGGCCTGGGTCAGCGCCCGGTTGGGCGCCTCGGGCAGCGCGTAGCCGCGCCCGCTCAGGTAGTCGGCGGCCTGCGCGCCGCGAAAGCCGACGCGCGCCAGGTTGCTCAGGTCGATGAGCGCGCAGCGTTGCAGCTGCGGGCTTTCGTCGTGCTCGCCGTAGTGGGCGACCACCACGCTGTCGCCCAGTTGGCCGAGGGTGGCGCCGGCGTGGCGGCGGTACAGCGGGCTGCGTTCGGTGAATTGCTGGGCTTGCAGAGCGGCCATGATCACAGCTCCTGACGTTGGGTTTCGGGATCGAAGAACGGCAGCTTGACCACCGTCGCCTGCACCACCTGGCCGCCTTCGACGCGGATCGGGATCTGGCTGCCCGGCGCGCTCTGTTCGAACGCGCAGTAGGCCAGGCCGATGATCTGGCCGAGGGTGGCGCTGTACTCGCAGGAGGTGACGTTGCCGCTGATGTCCGGGCCGTTGAGTACCAGGTGGCCTTCCAGCGGCTTGGCCGAGGTGGCCGGCAGGGTGAAGCCGACCAGCTTGCGCTTGAGCGGCTGCGCCTCGAGGATCTCCACCGAGCGCTTGCCGACGAAGAACGGCTTGCTGCGCGCGATCGCCCAGCCCATGTCGATCTCCGCCGGATGGGTCATGCCGTCGGTGTCCTGGCTGATGATCACGTGGCCCTTCTCCAGGCGCAGCAGGCGCTGGGTCTCGACGCCGAACGGACGGATCTCGTCCTTGGCGCCGGCCTGCATCAGCGCGTCCCACAGGTACTCGCCGTAGCGTGCCGGCACGTGGATCTCGTAGCCCAGCTCGCCGACGAAGCCGACCCGCAAGAGGCGCGCCGGGATGCCGGCCACCGTGCCCAGGCGCACGCCCAGGTAGGGGAAGGCCTCGGCGCTGAGGTCGACGTCCTGGCACAGCTTGCGCAGCACGTTGCGCGCGCGCGGCCCGGCGACGTTGACCGCGGCCAGCGCGGCGGTGACGTTGGTGATGTCGACGTCCAGGCGCCACTGCGCGTTCCACTTGAGCATCTGCTGGTAGATGCGGTCGACGCCGCTGGTGGTGGCGGTGACGTAGAAGTGGTTTTCCGCGAAGCGCGCGCAGACGCCGTCGTCGATCACCACGCCGTGCTCGTTGGTCATCAGCGCGTAGCGCGAACGGCCGACCGGCTGCTTGGCGAAGGCGAAGGTGTACAGGCGGTTGAGCAGCTCGGCGGCGTCCGGGCCGCGCACGTCGAGGCCGCCGAGGGTGGAGACGTCGATGATGCCGACCTTCTCGCGCACGTGGCGGGCCTCGGCCTGCATGCACGTCTCGCGCTCCTCGGGCTTGCCGTAGTAGGCCGGGCGCTGCCAGACGCCGGCCGGCATCATCTTCGCGCCCAGCTCGACGTGGCGCTGGTGCATGGCGGTCTGCCGGTACGGGTCGAAGCCGCGGCCGGCGACGTGGGCCAGTTTCTCGGCGACGAACGGCGGGCGCGCGGTGGTCACCCCGGTCTCGCTGACGCTGCGGTTGGTGGCCTGGGCCACCAGCCGCGCGGTGGGTAGCGCCGAGTGGCGGCCCTGCGAGGGGCCCATGCCGACGGTGGAGAAGCGCTTGACCAGCTGCACGTCGCGGTAGCCGTGGCGGGTGGCGTTGACGATGTCGCGCACCTGCAGGTCCTCGTCGAAGTCGACGAAGTCCTTGCCGTCCGGGTGCGGGAAGATCGGCCAGTCGAAGTTGACCCGCGGCTCGGCGGCGAACGCCTTGCCTGCGATCGGCGCACTCAGGCCGAGCCGGTCGGCGGCGGCGCCACCGGCCAGGCCGCCGTCGAGCAGCACGTTGTCCAGCGCGTGGCGGCCGTTGACCGAGCCGGCCACGCTGAGGTGCTTGGGCAGGCCGCTGAGGGTGAAGGCGGCCTGGGCGTCGTCGTAGCTCAGCTTGCCGCCGGCCTGGCAGAGCAGCTGGTAGACCGGCATGTAGCCGGCGGACATGCACAGCAGGTCGCAGGCGATGGTTTCGCCGGCGCCGGCCACCTGGCCCTTGCCGGTGATGCGGCGCACGTCGACGCCGGTGACGTGGCGCATGCCCTTGGCGTGCAGCGCCTCGTACACGGTGCTGCCGCTGCGCACGGCGATGCCGTGTTGCTTCAGCGCCTCGGCCAGCCGCGCGTCGGCCGGTGCGTTACGCATGTCGATCACGGCGGCGACCGTCACCCCGGCATCCAGCAGGTCGAGGGCGGCGAGATAACCGTCGTCGTTGCCGGTCAGCACCACCGCGCGCTGGCCGGGCTTGACCGCGTAGAGCTTGATCAGGCGCTGGGCGGCGCTGGTCAGCATCACCCCCGGCAGGTCGTTGTTGCGGAACACCACCGGCTGGTCGAAGGCGCCGGCGGCGACGATGCACTGCCTGGCGCGCACCTTGTACAGGCGGTTGGCGTGGATCACCGGCAGGAAGTTGTCGGCGAACCAGGCGTTGCAGGTGGCGTCCTTGAGGATGCGGATGTTCGGGTGGTTCTCCACCGCGCCGACCAGTTGCGCACGCAGCTCGCCGGCGCGCTTGCCCTCGATGTCGAAGCGCGCCCAGGCCAGGGCGCCGCCGAGGTAGGACTGCTGCTCGATCAGCAGCACCTTGGCCCCGGCGTTGGCGGCCTGCAGCGCGGCGTTGAGGCCGGCGGGGCCGGCGCCGACCACGGCGACGTCGACGAACAGGAAGGCCTTGTCGTGGTACTCGGGCTGGAACTTGAGGTCCAGCACGCCGAGGCCGGCCTTCTTGCGGATGATCGGCTCCCAGACCTTCCAGATGCCCTTGGGCTTGTAGAAGGAGCGGTAGTAGAAGCCGACCGGCATGAACCTGGAGAACTTGCCGAGGAAGGCGTCGCGGTCGCCGTCCAGGGAGCCGGCGAAGTTCTGCCCGGTGACGGTCAGGCCCTCGGCCAGCGGCTGCAGGTCGGCCAGCACGTTGGGCTCGCTGGGCAGCTGCACCAGGGTGTTGGCGTCCTGGCCAGCCATGGTCAGCGGGCCGCGCGGGCGGTGGTACTTGAACGAGCGCGACAGCAGCCAGCGGCCGTTGGCGGCCAGGGCGCTGGCGATGCTGTCGCCGGCGTAGCCCTGATAGCTGCTGCCGTCGAAGGTGAAGCTGAGCGGCCGGCTGCGGTCGATCAGCAGGCCCATGGGCGCGGGCAGGCGGCTGAAGGCGGTCATACGGTGGCCTCCCGGGCAGGCGCCTTGGCGACGAAGTCGACGCGGCGGGTGAAGACTTCCTTCGCATCGAAGGTGCGGATGATCTCGTCGGTGACGGTGTGGCGCTCGGCGAGGAACCAGTAGCTGGAGGCGTTGTGCATCCACCACTCGGTGACCACGCCGGCGTGGTTGTCGCTGTTGAACACGTAGTCGGCCCACTCGGCGTCGCTGCAGCTGGCCGGGTCGGGCATCGGCTTGAACTCGCCGCCGTAGGTGAATTCGCTGATGTTGCGCGGACCGTTCAGGGGGCAGGGCATGATCTTCATCGCGGGTTCCTCAGTGGCTGGCGGCGGTGGCGCCCATTTCGTTGACCTGCTGGAAGGTCGAGAAGCGCTCCAGGGCGAAGGGCTTGATCAGCTCCGGCGTCCGGCCGCCGCTGGCCACCAGTTCGGCCATGGTCTGGCCGCAGATCGGCGTCGACTTGAAGCCCCAGGTGCCCCAGCCGGCGTCGAGGTAGTAGTTGTCGATGGGCGAGCGGCCCATGATCGGGCTGTAGTCCGGAGTCATGTCGGTGATCCCCGCCCACTGGCGCATCAGCCTGGCGTTGGCCAGGAACGGGAACATCTCGATGGCGTGGGCCAGCAGGCCTTCCTTGAGGTCCAGGGTCGAGCGGGTGTTGTACAGCGGGTAGGGGTCGGAGCCGCCGCCGATCACCACCTCGCCGCGGCCGGTCTGCTGCACGTAGCAGTGCAGCGCCGAGGAGCTGACCAGCGGGTCGAGGAACGGCTTGAACGGCTGGGTGACCATCGCCTGCAGCGGGTAGCTGTGGATCGGCGCGCGGATGCCCAGCTTGTTCAGCAGCAGCGAGCTGTGCCCGGCGATGGCCTGCACCGCGCAGCCGCACTTCACCGTGCCGCGGTTGGTCTTCACCGCCACCACCCGGTTGCCCTCGACCACGAAGTCCTGCACCTCGGTGAGCTGGTGGATCTCCACGCCGCGCTTGGCCGCCTGCTTGGCGTAGCCCCAGGCCACCGCATCGTGGCGCGCGGTGGCGCCGTCGATGTGCCAGAGGCCGGCGAGCACCGGCAGGTGGCCGGGGTCGAGGTTGAGGGTCGGCACCAGCTCGCGGATCTGCTGGCGGTCGATCATCTCGGTACGCCCGCCGAAGTGCTTGTTGACCTCGGCGCGCTGGCGGAAGGCGCGCACCGTGGCGTCGGTGTGCGCCAGGGTCAGCTGGCCGCGCTCGGAATACATGATGTTGAAGTCGAACTCGTTGGAGAGTCCCTGGAACAGCTTCACCGACTCGGCGTAGAACTTCACGCCCTCGCTGGTCAGGTAGTTGGAGCGGATCACCGCGGTGTTGCGCGCGGTGTTGCCGCCGCCCAGGTAACCCTTGTCCAGCACCGCGACGTTGGTCACGCCGTGGTACCTGGCCAGGTAGTAGGCGGTGGCCAGGCCGTGGCCGCCACCGCCGATGATCACCACGTCGTAGGCCGGCTTGAGTTCCTTGGGCGCCGGCAGATCGACCTCCGCCGGGTACTCGGAGCTCAGGCCGTATTTAAGAAGACTGAAAGGCATGCTGCCTCCTCGTTGGGCCGTGCCGGCCGTTGAACGACTACTGCGCGACCGCCTGCTGGGGCGAGTTGGGCGCGGACTGCCGGGCATGCTGCTGGCGCGCGGCGGTCACGGTGTTTTGCATCAGGAGGGCGATGGTCATCGGCCCGACGCCGCCCGGCACCGGAGTGATGGCGCGGGTCAGCGGCTGCACGTCGGCGAAGTCGACGTCGCCGACCAGCCGCGAACGGCCGTCCTCCTCGATGCGGTTGATGCCGACGTCGATGACCACCGCGCCGGGCTTGATCCACTCGGCCTTGATCATCCGCGGCCGACCGACCGCGGCGACCACGATGTCGGCCTTGCTGCACAGCGCCTGCGGGTTCCTGCTGCGCGAGTGCAGCACGGTCACCGTGCAGTCGGCGGCCAGCAGCAGGGCGGCCATCGGCTTGCCGACGATGTTCGAGCGACCGATCACCACCGCGTGCTTGCCGGCGAGATCGCCGAGGGTGTCGCGCAGCAGACGCATGCAGCCGGCCGGGGTGCAGGGCACCAGCACGTCGCGGCCCTGGCTGAGGCCGCCGACGTTCTCGCTGTGGAAGCCGTCGACGTCCTTGGCAGGGTCGATGGCCTGCAGCACCGCGGTCTCGTCGATGTGCCTGGGCAGCGGCAGCTGCACCAGGATGCCGTGCACCGAAGCGTCGGCATTCAGCGCGGCGACCAGCGCCAGCACCTGTTCGGCGGATGCGTCGGCCGGCAGGCGATGCTCCAGCGAGCGGATGCCCACCTCGCCGGCGCGCAGCACCTTGTTGCGCACGTAGACGTGGCTGGCCGGGTCGTCGCCGACCAGCACCACGGCCAGTGCCGGCTCGATGCCTTCGGCCTTCAGGGCGATGACCTCGGCGGTCACCTCGGCGAGGACCCGCGCGGAGGCGGCCTTGCCGTCGATCAGTTGGCCGGGCGCGCTCATCGGAAGATCACCGTCTTGTCGTGGTTGAGGAACACGCGGTGCTCCAGGTGGTACTTGACCGCCTTGGACAGGGCCACGGTCTCGGTGTCGCGGCCGACGGCGACCAGGTCGTCCGGTGCGTAGTTGTGGTCCACGCGCTGGACTTCCTGCTCGATGATCGGGCCTTCGTCGAGGTCGGCGGTGACGTAGTGGGCGGTGGCGCCGATCAGCTTCACGCCGCGCTCGTAGGCCTGGTGGTAGGGCTTGGCGCCCTTGAAGCCGGGCAGGAACGAGTGGTGGATGTTGATGGCGCGGCCCGAAAGTTGCTTGCACAGATCGTCGGAGAGGATCTGCATGTAGCGCGCCAGCACCACCAGTTCGGTCCTGGTCTCGTCGACGATCTTCATCAGCTCGGCTTCCTGCTGGGCCTTGGTCTCCTTGGTCACCGGCAGGTAGATGAAGCGGATGCCCTCGCGCTCGGCCATCGGCCGCAGATCGAGGTGGTTGGAGACGATGGCGGTGATCTGCATGTGCAGCTCGCCCTTCTGGTGGCGGTAGAGCAGGTCGGCCAGGCAATGGTCGAACTTGCTGACCATCAGCAGCACGCGCATCGGCTTGCTGGCGTCGTGCAGCTCCCAGTCCATGTCGAACTTGCCGGCGACATCGACGAAGCCCTGCTCGATCGCTGCAATGTCACCGGCGAAACCGGTGTTGAAGCGGAACACCGCGCGCATGAAGAAGGTGCCGCTGACCTCGTCGTCGAACTGCGCCATCTCGCTGATGTAGCAGCCATGGTCGGCGAGGAAGGAAGTCACCGCGGCGACGATGCCCGAGGTTGCCGGGCAGCTGATCTTGATCACGTACTGGTTCGGAGCGTGTTGCATGTCGAGTCCTCTGGAGGTGGAGGCAGCGGTTGCAAGGCGAAAAATTCGTCGGTGAAGCCCGATTTCATCCCTGAATAATTTTGACTGATGGGAATATATTTTTCGTGCTGGTGTTTTTATAAGCGAAGGAAAGCGGTGTGTCTATGCCTGTTGTGAATTTTTTTATCGTGTGGAGAATTTTTTGAGGCGCGGGCGCGGGCGCGGGCGCGGCAGCCGGGGGCAGACGCTGGGCGGGCAGGAGGGCGAGGACGGCGACGCAGCTGGGGAAGCAGAAAGGAGCGGCACGGCCGGCCGCTGGGTCTGGAGTGAAGGGGTAGGGTGGAAGCCTCCTGCGTAGATCGTCGAAGTGCGGCTACGAAAGAGGGAGGCTTGCGCCGGAGCGTGCCGGCGCGCGGAATGAAACAGTCAGTCTTCGCTGATGCAGTGTTCGTACTGCTCGGCGTACTGCTTGTCGAAGATTAGGGGGTGGGGCTCGTCCAGCTCCGCGGAAGTGTTGAGCAGTTCGTGGCTCTGGATGTCGTATTTCACCCAGCCGATGGTACCCGAGCCGTCGGTGTCAAAAACCACTTGGGCGGAGACGGTCTCGCCCTGGTTGTCGTCGATCAGCAGGTTGGCTTTGTCCTTCTTCACGTAGGTGAAGGGGAAGTTGCTGCTGCGCACCAGTTCGGTGAGGTAGCCGTAGCACTGGCTGCGATCACTCTTGAGGTCCCCAGCGCTGGCTTGGGCAGCGCCCAGCAGCAGGGCGGCGAGGGCGAGTGGAGCGAGGGTGTAGCGTGCGATCACGTTAGTTTTCTTCGAACTCGTTGACGAGCCGGGCACGGATCTGATCTAGGTGGGTACGGTACACAGTCTGCACGTTGAGGGCGGTAGAGTGCCACCGCTCATTCGGGCGATGGCGCGCTGACTCATGCCGCGCAGCAGACAGACCTGGATGTTGGAGAGTTCTTCGACGCTGAGTGCGTGATATGACATGGCAACACCGTACCGGAAAGCTCATGTGTTGCACTCAATTTTTGTGGTCGCCCATTCTCGAAACGACTCGATGCGGAGTTTTGGATTGCTTTTGGGCTGCGACCATTCTTTCATAGTACTGGTTATAGGCTTTCTGAGCCTGTTCTCGCTTGCCCAGTGCCCAGTACGCATCCGCAAGGTTCAGGTAGGCAACGACTCTGTCTGGGTGTTTCAGGGTAATGTGTTTCAGGAGTTCAGCGGCCTCAGGATAATAGCCCGCCTGCTCGAATAGAAAGCCGAGGTCGTTAGACCAGCCGACCTTTTGCGGGAAGTAGTATTTTTCGACGATGTATTTCTCAGGATCGCATGCGCCATCGTCATCTCCTGCAATGAAGTAGCTGACGAAGGTCTTCAGTTCTTCATCGTTACCAGCCTTGTAGGCCTTCAGGGCGGCGTTGAAATTGCTGGATGCCGTCTCCGGCATCAGTTTTTCCGCTGCGGCTCCTGATGTCTGATGCGCAAGGCGCCAGTCCCTCAGCGCGCCGAAGGCGCGGGTGCCGTCGAAGTCGGCGATCGACTTGAAGGCGAGGGCTTTCCTGTCGGTTGCGTAGGTGCTCAGCAGGGACTGGTCACATTCGGTGTTGTTTTCATTCAACAGAACCTGGGTCAGGTCGAAAGACTTCGCGGCGACGTCATATTTGAATTTCAGGTTGAAGTTGTAGGAGCTATTCCCTTCTTCTCGGGTGATGAGAACCAGGTAATCCCCCGCCTGGGCCGCGGGCGAAAGCAGGGTGTAGCGTTCACCTTGCAGATCGGTCACCGATACTTTTCCCTGACCTTCGGCGATCAGGTCTGCCATGTAGCCATCGTAGCTATGGGGCGAGTAATCGTTCTCGATGCGAGGTAGGGCCTTGTCTGTATCGACCACCGTCGCGCCCGTACGGTCGGTGATCAGCAGGCGCTGCGCGCGCGTGTCGTTACTGTCCGTAAGGCGCATCTCCTGGATTGAGGACATGTCTTCAAGTCTTATCGTTTCTGTGTTCGCAATAGCGTTGGTTAGTGCGAGAGTCGAGGCGACTGCAAAATATCGCATGCTGATTTTGCTTGTGTGAAATATCAGCATCTGTGTCCCCAGTGCGTTATTCACGGCCTGTTTGTGTTGTAACAAAAAACAGAGTCTGCGATTTCCATGGGGTGGTGGTGTTCATATTTCAGGGGCGATGCTATTCAAATATATCGCCCTATCTTCGCTTATCCTTGATACGCAATTATTGATCGTGGTCTGATATGCCTCTGTGGTTTCTTCTATTTCAAAGGCTTCGAGCTTGCAGTCGGCGTCTCGCAGCTTGATCCACTCCCGTTGCGCCTCTCTCAAAAGGGAGATATATTGATCCGCCAACGATGGCGTGTTCTTGTACTGGTTTTTTATTCGAGCCAGAGTTGCCTTGTATGATGAATTTAGAAGACTATCTGAGTGATGTCTTCTGTATTCTGCGCATTGAGCTACCTGTTGAGATGATTCAATTCTTTCGCACGGATTTTTAGCGATATCACCGAGTGTGGGATGGGCAATAATTAATAGTGAAAGTGAATATATTTTTTTCATATCGAGAGCTCTAGTTATTCCTGATGTAGCGGGCTCTATTGCGGCCGGGCTCGTATTGCCTGATGGTTGGCGTATTCTCTATGTAGCGTATTAATTCTTTCTTGTCATTTTTCATGCCTGCTTTCATTGGGTTTGGCCCCTTGGTGAAACCTTGGTACACAAAGTCCACCAGTACATCCCTGATGACCTGATCAAGGGCTCTCCATTCGGTTCTACCAAGCTCGCTTGCAGTCCAGTGATTGTAGTTTTTAACGGTGCGCTCTACGTAGTCTGGATAGATTATATTAAAGAGAATTATTTCCTGCTCGGTGGTGATTTCCCCAATGCTTGTTTTGTAGTCTTTTACAAATTTCTGCGCAACAGTGCCTTTCTTTCCATGCGCCTGAGCAATCTTGGCTGCCTGGTCGTGCTTGAGTCCAGCACTTTTCATATGATTGTAAATTTCTGAATCACTCCGGAAGCCCATATCGTAACCGCGGCCGAGCGTAACCCCTGATAGTTCGTTTCCTGGCCAGTGAATGACCCGGCTGAAGAACGGGGATGAGGGTATGTTATTTCCTTCGGCGTCAAATGTTATTTGACCTTCCTTAATGATGGGAGCAACCTTAGTCGCTGTACTGAAGGCACCGATAAGAGCGAGTGGTTGCAGTTGCCATGCTTTTCCATCCGCGCTAATTCCATACTTTACAGCCACATCGTTCCACCAGCTCAGGGTCTTGATGCGGTTTTTCTCTTCGATCCAATCCTGATTGGGATCATCGGGACTGTGGCCCATCAGATCATCGAGTTCGTCCCAGCGCGACGCATCCCAGAACCACTCGCTTTCATGCCGCGTGACGAGCTGCGAGATGGATTGGGCATGCCATGGCTTTTCCAGCGCTGCTCGAATCTCTTCCGAGGTCATCTTGCCGTTGCGGTTGGTGTCGATGATGTCGTAGAGACGGCTGCGCACAGGGCCTTTGTCGGACTGGTCGATCGCGCCCTGGTAGCTGACCTTCTCATCGTCGGACAATCGGCGAGTCGCGTTGAGATAGTAGGCCAGCCCCGAACTAGGGGTATCGGTATCCTCGAGAAAATCGAAGCCTTCCCATTCCCACGGACTGTGGCGGGTGGTGATAAGCTCCTGCTCCGATAGCCAGCCGTTGATGGGCTGGCCGTCCTTGTCGGCCAGCAGCTCATCGAGTCGCCACCAGTTGGTCTCGGGCGAACAGCCGGTTGCCGTGTTATTGGCCGGGACCTTGATCTTGGCCTCGGCGGGCAGCGCATCCAGCAGGTTCTGCGGCAGGATCAGGTCGACGCCGATCTCGGCTCCTTCGTCACTCAGCTTCGGTGGGTTTTCGCTCTTGATGTCATCCCGGTGAGGGATCAGCTTGCTGGCCCCAGCATGGATCTTCAGCAGAGTTTTTTCCCCGGCCGGCAGGTTCTGCGCCCAGGTACGGCTTCTGCTGATGAACGCTGGTACATCTTCACAACTGAAGACTTCCAGATGCAGCAGCTCCTGAGGTGAACCGTCGCTCTGATTCTGGTACTTGCCTACATGGCCGATCAGGTCGCCCGCCTTGATCGGCACGGGTGGATCAAGGAGCACCACGGAGCCCATGGCCTTGGGTTGCGATTGAGCCGTCAGGAAGGAAGAAGAAACATAGCCAGGCAGGGTGCCGTCTTCCCCAGGCGTCAGTGCCGGCTCGTTGTTGCCACTGATCACCTGCTCGAGCTTGAGGAACGCACCTTCACCCGAAGCGCGGATCTGGGCGCCTTTGCTGAGCTTACCTACAACTGGTGCATTCCCTCGGGCTTCAGCTCTTACATTGAGTTCGCCGCTGTGGGTGTTAACGGTATACACGCCAGATCGCCAGAAGACCGGTCGCTCCAGCTTCTCGTCCTGGCGATAGTCTTTCCAGCACCTGAGGTGCATGTACAGGCTGTAAATGGTCAGCGCCGGCGGCTTGGGTTTCGACTCATCATTGGTGGAGGGTGCCTTGGCCTGAAGCGTATGTTTGACCAGAACGAAGCCGGTGGAGAACGGGGCTCTTATCTGAAGCGGCGGTCTACCGGCGTAGGTGCTGACGGGGTATTCCTCATCAATACGATAAGCGACCACTTCGCCATGGGTCATGCAGTTGATGCGGCTCTGGTCGAAGGCTTCGGACGTGCCCATGTCCAGGTGAATGCCGCCATGCCACAGACCGTTTCCACCGATGGGGTAGAACCCTGCCCTGGCCTTGCTAAATGCGGTCAGGTGTTGAAGCGAATGCCCTGCAGACGGCGTGCAGGGGTAGCACCAGTCACCCTTGGCACTGCTTTCATTGCCATTGGCAACTTCTGGCTTTTCCTCGTCCGGGTTCAGAGTGCCGCTGATCATGTCCGCGATGTAGCGTTTGAAATCACCTTCCTCAAGCTCGGCATGAACGTGGATGGCGTAGCTCTGTGCCCCCGCCCTGTCCGTTCCGGCCTGGAGGCCAATGTGCTGGCCGTAGGTGATGGCGTCGCCATCGTTAACCTTGAAAGTGGGGTGAAGGTGCAGGATCTGCCCGATCAGTTGACCGTTGGTGGGGGCGTCATAAATCTTCAGCGTGCCGTAAGCACGACTGGTCTTGGCATAGCCGGCCAGCGGGCTGGGAACGGGGATGGATCGGTTGCTGCCATCAACGAGCAGCACGAAATCCTTCTTGATAAGCGTGCGGCCACCGACGTGGCGCACCTCTTCGAGCTGACCGTTGATGGTCTCGTAGTTCCGGTTTGGCTCACGCCCTGCGGAGGGGTGGTGTTTGGCGAGATCTTCGTAGCGGTTTACGTCCTCGATGCGGCTTCCAACACTTTCAACGATTTTGTAGCGACGCCTTGTCATGTCTTGTCCTGGGTTTTAATCGTGTTGAACGGTCAGAGGCCGCAGGCCGCTCCGAAGGTCTTGTAGCTCTCTGTCTTGCCGCCCGATTCAAAGTCAAGGTCAACGTGCCGGTCATCCGATTCGCCGTACTCCGACTGATTGAACTGCCTGACCGTAGTGAGCGTGGCACTCATATCGGCGTAGGCGTAGGCCGTACGGGTCTTGGTGATATCGGTCTGTTGCAGCTCCTGGACGGTGCCGGCAATTTTGACGAATAGCACTTCATCTATTTCGACGGCGATCGGCTGGGCGTCACGCAGGGCCCGATACTGCTCATCGGCCGGAACCAACGCGCAGCGGTAATTCTCGATACCGCCTCCTTCCTGGTATCGGGAGACGGCTTCCTGGTAGGTGATGGGCTCGAGTTCGAGGGCGGTACAGCCAGCCAGATACCCGCAGGACAGGATGAACAGCAGCATCTGGCCTGCAGGGTGTTGAAGGGGGCGTTTCTTGATCCTGGTATTCATCGTTTGGTTCAGCCGGAAAAATTCATGGTTCTTTTTACTTTCTTTTTAGGTTTGAGCAGACCAGCAGGTGCCTGCTCCAACAAGCTCCCTGCCTTGTCCCCATCCGCCGCCCCCGGCCGCACCGGCGCCTTGATGCCAATCCCCGACCCCGTCCCTGGCGAGCCCCCCGCATTGACCCTGATCTGCGGCCCCACCACGGTGACCCCGCTCGGGTCGAGCTTGATGAAGCTCCCTCCCGCCTTGAGGGTGAGCTCCATACCAGCCTCGATGACCATCTTCTGCCCAGCCTTGAGGTGGATTTCCTGGCCGGCTTCGATCAGTTGGGCGACGCCGAGTTTGATGTGCTGGCTCTGACCGACGGTGAGGTGGTCGTCGGGCTTGACTTCCACCTTGCGGTCGCCGTGTACGGTCAGGTGTTCCTCGGCCTTGAACTCGCTGTAGCTGTTGGCCTCCACGGTGTCGTGGCGCTCGTGGCCGACGCGGATCTTCTGGTCGTGCTCGATGTTCTGGTCCCAGTCGCGCTGGGCGTGGAGATAGATCTGCTCGGCGCCCTGGCGGTCCTCGATGCGCAGTTCGTTGTAGCCGCCCCCGCCGGGGGAGCTGAGGGTCTTGAATACCGTGCGGGTCTTGTAGGCCGGCAGCTCGTAGGGCACCACGTGCTCCTTGTGGTACAGGCAGCCGGTGACCAGCGGCTGATCGGGGTCGCCCTCCAGAAAGCCGACCAGCACCTCCATGCCCACCCGCGGGATGGCGATGCCGCCGTAGCGGTCGCCGGCCCAGCTGCTGGAGACGCGCAGCCAGCAGCTGGTGATGTCGTCGTCCTGGCCCTCGCGGTCCCAGTGGAACTGCACCTTGACCCGGCCGTACGCGTCGCAGTGGATCTCCTCGCCGGCAGGGCCGGTGACCACGGCGCTCTGGCTGCCCAGCACCCGGGGCTTGGGATGCTTCAGCGACGGGCGGTGCAGGGTGTCCCAGGGCGTGGCGACGAAGCGGTTGCGGTAGCCCTGCTGGAAACCATCGCTGGTGGTCGTATCGCTGGTCACCGCCTCTTCGAGCACCTGCGGCTGGCGGCCCTCATGGTGCACGGCGCGGATCAGCCACAGATCGTTCCACTCGCGGCGCGGATGCTCGGTGAGCTCCAGGAAGTGGCCGCTGCGCAGGTTCGGCTGGTCGCCGTCGCCCTCGGCCAGCCGGTAGTCGCTGCGATGACGCTCCAAGGCACGACGGGCCAGCTGCTTGCCGCGCGTGCGCTCGGTGAAGCGGCCGGGGTAGTCGTAGTCCTCCAGATCCGGTTCGAACGCGCTGGTGGCGGCGCTTTCCAGCTGCAGGCGCGGCTGCTCGAAGTCGTAGTCGCGGCGGCTCACCCGGCTGGTGCGGGTTTCCAGGCGTACGGCGAAGTGCTTGATCACCGGATCAATGGCGACCAGGCCGCTGTCGGGCAGATAGGCGGTGGGACGGCCCAGCTTGGGGAATGCGGTCTGGTCGTCGCCCAACACCAGCAGATGGCCGTCCGGGCCGTGGCGGAAGTGGTAGTGGATGCCTTCCTCCTCGCACAGGCGCTGCACGAAGTGCAGGTCGGACTCGTCGTACTGCACGCAGTAGTCGCGCGCGGGGTAGTCGGCGCCGAGCTGGAAGCGGTGGCCGTCGCCTTCGAGGATGCCGTGCTCCTCCAGTACCCGGCCGACGATCTGCGGCACGGTGAGGTGCTGGAAGATGCGCTGGTTGACCCGGTGGGCGAGGTAGGCCAGGCGCGGCACCAGGCTCAGGCGGTAGCGGGTCAGGCGCTGGCCGGAGTCGCCCTGGGCGATGCGGTAGACCAGACCGTGCACGCCGCTGCCGTCCGCGGCGAAGGCGAGGAAGGCCGGGCGGTTGAGCAGGGTTTCGAGGTCGAGGTCGGGTCGCTCGCCGACCAGTTCGAGCTCGAAGTGATAGGGGGTGTCGAGGGCTTCGTGGCCGTCGAAGGCGAGCACCTGCAGGTCGGTGTCGACGCCGTCGATGGCCAGCACAATATGCGCCTGATTGGCATCCAGCATGCCTTGGCCTCCATCCATGGATTGGCGAAAGCGGCAAGGTGCCGGAGCGCGCGGCAGCGTTCAATGCTGGCATTTTAATAATCCTGCGCCGGGTCAACAAACCGCAGGAGGAGGATTTCCGGGCTGTGACCTGGGCCAAAAAACGCTGGCGCCGCTGCCGACGACGCGCGGCGTTCGGCGCTACAGCCGTTCGAAGCGAAACGGCCGCGGATCGACCAGCGGCTTTTCCCCCGTGATCAGATCGGCCAGCAGATGCCCCGCCCCCGGGGCGATGCCGAAGCCGTGCCCGGAGTAGCCGGTGGAGAGGTACAGCCCCGGCAGTTGCGCCACCGGGCCGATCACCGGGATGGCGTCGGGGGTGACGTCCATCGCTCCGGCCCAGCTCTGCGCGACGCGCAGGTCGCGAAAGAACGGGAACACCTCGGCCAGCGCGGTGCGCGCTTCGGCGAGGATCGCCGGCGAGGGCTGTGGATCGAGCACCCGGCAGCGCTCGAACGGGCTGAGGCCATCCAGATCCCAGCGGCTCGGCAGCCGCCATTCGTCGAGGAACTCGCGGCCGAGGCGCACGCGCACTTCGCGGTACTGCCTGCCGAGCGCCGGCAGGAAGTCGCCCAGGTAGCGGAAGCTGTCCGGGGTGATCGGCGCGAGATTGGCGCTGCGCTGGGCGATGGTGTAGCCGCCGTCGGCGCGCTTGCGGAAGGCGTAGCGGCTGGCGCCCAGGGCCTGCTCCGGGCCGCCGGGCATCGGCGGGGTGCGTAGCACCGAGGCGAGCACCTTGAGTTGCGGCAGGCGGATGCCGAGGCTCTTGCACAGCAACGACGACCAGGCGCCGCCGGCGAGCACCACGCTGGAGCAGGCAGCTCGCCGCGCTCGGTGACCAGCGCGGCCACCCGCCCGCCGGCAGTGGTTACCCCGCGCACCGCGCAGCGGGTGAAGATGCGCGCGCCGAGCCGGCGCGCGGCGCGGGCGATGGCGGCGCTGGCCAGCTGCGGTTCGGCGCGGCCGTCGTGCGCGGCGAACAGCGCGCCGCTCCAGCCGGCGCGCGCCCCCTCGGGCTGCAGACGGCGCAGCTCGGCGCCCTCGACCAGCCGCGCCGTGGCGCCAAAGGCGCTCGCGCCGCGTAGCCAGGCGGCCTGCTCGGCCTGCTGGCGCGGGTTCTCGCAGGCGTACCAGATGCCGGTGCGCGTGAAGCCGGTGTCCTCGCCCAGCGTCGTCCGCCAGTCGTCCCACAGGCGCAGGCTGGCCAGCGCCAGCGGAATCTCCGCCAGGTCGCGGCCCATGCTGCGCACCCAGCCCCAGTTGCGCGACGACTGTTCGGCGGCGATCTCGCCCTTCTCCAGCAGGGTCACCGCGACGCCGCGAGCGGCGAGCCAGTACGCGGTGCACACGCCGATGATGCCGCCACCGATGACCGCCACCTCGGTGCGGGCGGGGAGCTGGGCGTCGCTGGGAAGGCTGGGGATCTGCGGATACATGGCGCACCTCGATGAGTCGGGAATGGCCCGATCCTGCCGGACGAGGCGCGGCGCGCAACTTGCATCGCTTTCCAGCGAGCGACTTTCTCAGCATGTGGGAATCAGCCAACGGAGGTTCGCCGCCATGCCTACCGCCAGTCTCGCCAGCCCGGCCCGGGTGCCGGGCACCCAGACCCTCGAACGCTCCTTCGCCCTGTTGCGTGCCATCGCCGCGGCGGGGGAGGAGGGCGCCAGCCTCGACGAACTCTGCGCCCTGCTCGGCGGCACGCCGAGCACCACCTACCGCCTGCTGCAGGCCCTGCGCCAGCAGGGCTTCGTCCGCTCCGGCGAAGCGCGCGGCCGGTACGTGCTGGGTTACGAGCTGTTCGCCCTCGGCGCCCGCGCCGGCAATCCCGGCGGCCTGCGCGACCATGCCCGCCCGGCGCTGCTGCGCCTGGCCGAACGCTTCGGCGACAGCTTCTTCCTGCTGGTGCCGGATGGCCACGCGGTGCTCTGCCTGGAGCGCCAGGATGGCCGCCAGCCGGTACGCAGCTACAGCGAGGCGGTGGGCGGGCGCATTCCCATGGGCGTCGGCCAGGGCTCGCAGGTGCTGCTGGCGCACATGAGCCGCCGCGACTGCCGCGACATTCTGCGCCACAACGCCGCCAGCCTGCGCCTCGACTACGGGCTGGACAGCGAGGTGATCGCCGCCAGCCTGCCCAGCGTGCGTCGCCTCGGCTATGCTTGCGGCCTGCCCGACCGCCGTCTGCCCGGCTACACCGGCCTCGCGGTGCCCATCGTCGACGGCGCCGGCCAGGTTGCAGGCGCGCTCAGTTGCGCGCTGTCGCGGCCGCAGATGACCGCCGCGCGCCGCCAGGCGCTGGCCGAGGCGATGATGGGCGAGGTGGCGCGGATCGTCGGCGCCATGCCGGCCGCCGGGCAGCGGCAGCCCGCCTGAGCGACGTCAGCCGCGCCCGCGCGACTCCCGTTGCCCCGCCACCTGCTGGATCTGCTGGCGCGGCTGCGGCAGCAGGGTCTGCTCGATGAAGGCGGTGGTGCAGAGGTGGATGCGCTCGGCGCGGGCGAGGAAGTCGCGGCCCTCGCCGTGGTCGTAGAACGCCTCCAGCTCGCCGACCAGGCGCTGCACCGCCGGCGCCACCTCAATACACCACGGTCCGCATGAAGTGGAGGACATCGCTGCCGATGTTCTCGTAGGCGTAGGGCTGGGACGTGTCGATGACGAGGAAGTCGCCTTTGCGCAGCGTGTGCGGCGTTGCGCTCAGGGTGATCCGCAGGGTGCCGTCGACCACGTAGATCATCTCGCGCCAGTCCTTGGGGTCCGGCTCGGCCACGTACTTCTCGCCGACATCCATGACCCAGTCCCAGAGTTCGGCCTCGTGCCTGGCCGGGGCCGAACCGAGCAGGATCGACCGGCTGATCTGCGACTGGCCTTTCCAGGTCAGCGCGTGGATGGGCTGGGTCGGATCCGCGCCGTGCTCGCGCACGATCTCGGAGAAGCTGACGCCAAGCGCCGTGGCGATCCGGTGCAGTCCGGTCAGGCTGACGTTGGCATCGCCGGCCTCGACGCCGATCAGGGTCCGTCTGCTGACGCCTGCGGCCTCGGCCAGGGCGACCTGGCTCAGGCCGCGCTGCAGCCGCAGCCGGCGCACGTTCGCGCCGACATGGGCCAACACTTCCTCTTCGGGTTGACTGTGCAATATTCTGCACCTCATGATGTGCAACATTCTGCACATTGATACACGTGGCGTCATGGGAATCAAGCATCTGGGTTTCGCGCCCAGCCGTCAGGAAGCCGCGCTGATCCTGGTCACCATGGTCTGGGGGGTACCTTTCTGGCGGTGCAGCATGCCCTGACCGTGAGCGGCCCGCTGTTCTTCGTGGGGCTGCGATTCGCCGTGGCGGCGCTGTGCACGCTGCTGCTGGCGCTGAAGACCTGCAGCGGCCTGACGCTCCGTGAACTGCTCGCAGGGACGACCATCGGTACGGCGATCTTCCTCGGTTACGAGCTGCAGACGATGGGGCTGCAAACCATCTCCAGCAGCAAGTCCGCCTTCATCACCGCCCTGTACGTGCCCATGGTGCCCCTGCTGCAGTGGGCCATCCTCCGGCAGCCTCCCCGGCTGATGGCCTGGGTCGGCATCGCCCTGGCCTTCAGCGGACTGGTTCTGCTGGCAGGCCCGGAGGCGGGCGGCATCGGCGTGGGCACGGGTGAGCTGCTGACGCTGGTGAGCGCCCTGGCGATTGCCGGCGAGATCATCCTCATCGGGCGCTTCGCCGGCAGCGTGGACATCCGCAGGGTGACCGTCATCCAGCTGCTGGTGGCTTCCGTGCTGGCATTCGCCTGCATGCCGCTGGCCGGTGAGCCGATCCCGCCGTTCAGCTGGACGCTGATCGCGCTGGCCGGCGGGCTGGGGCTGGCCAGCGCCCTGATCCAGCTCACCATGAACTGGGCGCAGAAATCCGTCTCGCCGACCAAGGCCACGCTGATCTACGCCGGCGAGCCGGTCTGGGCGGGCATCGTGGGGCGACTGGCGGGCGAGCGGTTGCCCATCCTCGCCGTTGCCGGTGGGGGCCTGATCGTGGCGGGGGTGATCGTCAGCGAATTGAAGCTGGCCCGCAGGCGCACGGCCGGGAAGGCGGGCAGCGAGCTGCGCGAGGGCAAGTCGAGCGGGGCGGACAGGCCGTGGTCGGCCCCGTTGTGAGACGCCGGGCGCTTTCCTCAAAATGTATAGCAGTTGGTCCCAAGAGCCCCTTTGTAGCAGGTGGTATGCTTAGTGAATCCACCTGACTCTCTTGAGTTTCTGTCGTACTCATCCCGCCACCCTGCAAATCGGGTAGCCAGCTGATTGCAGTCTGCCGCACTGACCGGTGAGGTCTCCATCCCGACCAGGCTTCTCTGCAGCAGGTTAGGAGAGTAGGTATAGCCTGCAAGGTCTTGTTGAATACGGGTGTTACCGTAGGCCAACAGCGAGGGATCTATCGCCCCGCGTTGTTCACATACCTGGGCTCGATGCAGCATCTGGGCATACTGAAAGTATTCCGGCATGGGCATCTGAGGAGGTGGGGTACTGGCACATCCGGCCAGCAAACCAAGGACAACAAGCATACTCCGGCGCATGAAAACGACCTCTCTGGGCTAGGGCCCCGAGTATAAAAGCAGGCTTCCTTGCCCGCCTAGAGATCACACCCAGCCGTTGCGCTGCAGCCGGTAGTTCTGCGCGACCTCCGTCCTGGTTCTCCAGCAGCAGGTATGCCTGCTCGAACAGCTGCAGGTTGTTGTTCCCCTCGTGGTAGGCCGTGGCCCACTTCAGGCCCATGGGCTGAACAGGCGACTGGGCACGAAGTAGACCAGAGCTTCCTCATGACTGAGCGGCAACTCGATGTCCACGGCAGCCGGATCGAAAGCCCCCTCCACCATGACCAGGCGCAGATGATCTGCCCGGTACACCACGGTCAGGTACAGCACAGACAGCAGGGCCGTCAGCCCCGCTCGATCTTAAGCCGTTCAATGATGAAGGGATCGGCCGGCTAAACCAGCAGGCACTGGCTGACGCCCTCGCGCATGATCAGGACCACCCGCACCTCCCGCTGTGAGAAGCGCTTGTGTCGCTCGGTCAGCTCCGGCTCACCGCGGTCAACACTCGGTTCTAGGTGTTCTCATTGATAACGGCATCAACGGAGCCGCCCAGGCTGAGTGGCGGCAGTCCGCCCTGTCGTGCGCGTAGCTGAGCGGCACGCGCGTCTCGGTCGCGTGGCTGGTAGAGCGCAGGCAGGGCCGGCAGCAGGTCGAGGTGCCGGCTGGCGGTATCAATAACGTGAATACCTGAAATAAGAGCTTTCGAATTATCGAAGCGCAGCGGGCGGCCTAAGATGTCTGGCACACCGATTTAGCGGCCACACGGCCCGCACTGGAGACCTCGATGAAGATCCTGATGGTGCTCACCTCCCACGACCAACTGGGCGACACCGGCCACAAGACCGGCTTCTGGCTGGAGGAGTTCGCCGCGCCCTACTACGTGTTCAAGGACGCCGGCGCCGAAATCACCCTGGCCTCGCCCAAGGGCGGCCAGCCGCCGCTCGACCCGAAGAGCAGCGACCCCGGCGCACAGACCGCCGCCACCCGCCGCTTCGAGGCCGATGCCGAGGCGCGCGCCGCGCTGGCCAGCACCCTGACGCTGGATGAAGTGCGTGCCGAGGACTTCGACGCGCTGTTCTATCCCGGCGGCCATGGCCCGCTGTGGGATCTTGCCGAGGACGCCCGTTCGGTGGCGCTGATCGAGCGCTTCCAGGCCCTCGGCAAGCCGGTCGGCGCGGTCTGCCACGCCCCGGCGGTGCTGCGCCACGCCAGGGGCGCCGACGGCCAGCCGCTGGTCAGGGGCCGCCAGGTCACCGGCTTCAGCAACAGCGAGGAAGACGCCGTGCAGCTGACCGACGTGGTGCCCTTCCTGGTCGAGGACATGCTCAAGGCCAACGGCGGCCATTACAGCAAGGCCGCCGACTGGCAGAGCCACGTCGCCGTCGACGGCCTCCTGGTCACCGGGCAGAACCCGGCCTCCTCCGACGCCAGCGCCGAGGCGCTGCTCAAGCTGCTCGGCCACTGACGCTCTCGCGCCGGCCCCGCCCCGGGGCCGGCGCTTCGCTCCCCCTTGAATCCCGAATTCCGAGACGACTCCGCATGTCCGCACTGTTTTCCCCGTTCCAGCTCAAAGACGTCGCCCTGCGCAACCGCATCGCCGTGCCGCCGATGTGCCAGTACAGCGCCACCGACGGCCTGATCAACGACTGGCACCTGCACCACTACGCCAGCATCGCCCGCGGCGGCGCCGGCCTGGTGATCGTCGAGGCCACCGCCGTCGCTCCGGAAGGGCGCATCACCCCGGCCTGTGCCGGCCTGTGGAGCGACGAGCAGGCGGCAGCCTTCGCTCCGGTCGCCCGCGCCATCAAGGCCGCCGGCGCGGTGCCGGGCATCCAGATCGCCCACGCCGGGCGCAAGGCCAGTGCCAACCGCCCGTGGGAGGGCGACGACCACATCGCCGCAGGTGACGAACGCGGCTGGCAGACCATCGCCCCCTCGGCGATCCCCTTCGGTGCCCACCTGTCCAACGCGCCCAAGGCGATGACCCTCGACGACATCGCCCGCGTGCAGGCCGACTTCGTCGCCGCCGCGCGCCGCGCCCTGGCGGCCGGCTTCGAGTGGCTGGAGCTGCACTTCGCCCACGGCTACCTGGCGCAGAGCTTCTTCTCGCCGCACTCCAACCAGCGCGACGACCAGTACGGCGGCAGCCTGGCCAACCGCAGCCGCTTCCTGCTGGAAACCCTCGCCGCGGTGCGCGAGGTGTGGCCGGAGCACCTGCCGCTGACCGCGCGCTTCGGCGTGATCGAGTACGATGGCCGCGACGAAGAAACCCTCGAGGAGTCCATCGAACTGGCCAAGGGTTTCCGTCGCGGCGGGCTGGACCTGCTCAGCGTCAGCGTCGGCTTCACCATCCCCGACACCAATATCCCGTGGGGCCCGGCCTTCCTCGCGCCGATCGCCGAGCGCGTGCGCCGCGAGGCCGAGCTGCCGGTGGCCTCGTCCTGGGGCATCGACAGCCCGGCCAACGCCGAGCGGGTGGTCGCCGACGGGCAGATGGACCTGGTGATGGTCGGCCGCGCCCACCTGGCCAACCCGCACTGGCCGCTCAAGGCCGCCCAGCAGCTCGGCGTCGAGCGGCCGACCTGGGTGCTGCCGGCGCCCTACGCGCACTGGCTGGAGCGCTACCGGGTGGCCGAGTGAGGGGAGGGCAAGCGATGACCGTCTACGTGATCGCCCGTGTGCAGGCCAGGGCCGAGCACCGTGCCGAGGTGGAAGCAGAACTGCGCCGCATGGTGGCGGCGAGCCGCGCCGAGCCGGGCTGTCTGCGCTACGACCTGTTCGCCGACCAGGACGGCGGCGCCGGTTTCTCGCTGGTCGAGGCCTACCACGATGCCGCCGCGCTGGAAGCCCACCGTGCCAGCGCCCACTATCAGGCCTACCGCAGTCGCACCGGCGGCTGGCTGGCGGCGCCGACCACGGTGCAGGTGCTGGACGGGCTCGACGTCGCGCCGTTCTGAACCCCGCGTGCCGGCGGCGGAGCAATTCCGCGCGCCGGCCTGCGTCTCAGAACACCAGCGCGCTGTGGATCGGGTGCTCCTCCGCGTACTTCACCTGCAGCCAGTCGAGCAGGCCGTGGGTGAAGGTCTTGCTGCTCTCGCGCAGCGCCATGTACAGCTCCGAAGCCTCGCGGCGGTCCTCGCCCACGGCGGCCAGCTCGTGGCGGTTGGCCGGTTCGGCGAGCTGGCGCAAGAAGCCCTCGTAGAGGGCGAACAGCTCCCGCGTGCGGCGCTCCACCTCCACGCACGACTGCTGCTGCGGCCCGCTGGCGCCGGCGACGCGGTGCAGCCGCTCCAGGGCGGGCAGCTCCAGCAGGGCGAGCATGCGCTCGATGCGTGCCTCGCGGGCCTGCTCGCGCGCGGTGTCGGCGATGGCGATGATCGCCGCGAAGTACAGCAGCTTGCGCGAGAACTTCAGCTTGATGCTGCGCAGCCCCCAGGATTTGCGGTCGACGCAGGCCTTGTGCTGCACGTCGATGGTGATGGTCCGGTAGTAGCGGATCACGTCGTTGAGCAGGAAGCGCGAGATCGACTTGTCCGGGCTGCCCTTGCCGATGTAGGCCTCCAGCAGGCGCCGGCGCAGGCGGGCGAACTGCGTGGCGCCGAACAGGCAGCGCCCCTCCAGCAACAGCAGCATGCGTCGGGTCAGCGACTGGTTGCTGTCCTGGCTGCCGCCGATGTGTTCGATCAACTGGGCGAAATCCTGGGTCGCCTCGCCGCCGAAGATCCCCGAGTCGCCGGTCGGCCGGGCGACGTGGCGGGCGATCACCGCGCCGATGGCGGCCTTCTCCGCGGCGACCTGCGCGGCATCGCAGCCATCGAGCAGGATGAACCAGTCGAGGTCGGACTCCGCACAGGCCTCGTCGCGCCCGTAGGAGCCGCTGACCACCACGCACAGATGCTCGCGCTGCGGGCTGTCGCGCAGCGCCTCCAGCAGGTCGCTGCGCAGCGCCTGCAGCACGCCCCGGCTGTGCCGCCGCGCCTGGGCGATGTGCGGATAGTCGCGCAGGAAGGCGCGGTATTCGGCGTCGCCGGTCAGGTGCAGCGGCGCGTCCGGCGCGAGGCGGGCGAGCAGCGCGCTGGCCTGCGTCTGCTGGCTGCCGCGCACCAGCCGGTAGCGTTCGGCGAAGTCGCGCTCGCGGTCGACGAAATAGCCGCGGAACTCCACCTCGAATGGCGCGTCGTCCAGCCACGCCGGCAGATAGTGGCGCTTCAGCTCGGCGAAGGCGGCGAACAGCTCGGGGTACTTGCGTCGCCACAGGCTTTCCCCGGCGAGGAAGTCCTCCTCGTCCGGCGGCGCCACGCCCGCCGCGCCATCGAGGAAGCGCCGGCACGCCAGGTCGGCGAGCTGGCCCAGCGGCTGGCCGATGAACTGGGTGTACAGCAGGTTCTTGCGCTCCCAGAAGCTGTCGAGGATCGCCAGGGTGGCCGCGTCGCGGCGCGTGTCGAGCAGCGAGGCGCGCGCGCTGGCCAGCCGGCACAGCGGCGGCAGCTCCGGCGCCAGGCAGGCGAGGGCACGGGCGATGCCGTCGAGGGTGTCGATGTTCATCGCGCTGGCGAACAGATCGCCGCCCGAGGCGCTGCCCACCTTGCCGTCGAGCAGGTCGAGGATGAAGCCCACGTCGGCCACCCGGCGCAGCAGCGCGTGCAGCTCCGCGCCGATGGCCAGCTCGCCGCGGATGATCCGCGCCCCCACCTCGTGGTGGTCGTGGCCGCTACGCGCGCGCGGCGCCGCGTCGACGCTGTGCGACAGCGGCGGGTGGCCGATGTCGTGCAGCAGCGCGGCGAGCAGCAGATGGCGGCGCAGCTCGGGCGGATAGCCGCGGCCGTTGGCGACGAAGTTGGCCAGCGCGGCGACCTCCAGCGAGTGGCTGGCGCGGCTGCGCTGGGCGGTCGGCAGGTGCAGGCGCTGGGTGTAGTCGAGGGCGCCGAGAAAGGCCACGTCGTGCAGGCGGCGAAAGGCGGCGGTGTCCATGACCGCACCGACCAGCGGATCGCCGGCGGTGGCTTCGAGCCATGGGATGGGATCGGCTTCCTGCGCGGTGTTGCTCTCACTCCAGGGCAGACTGGCAACAGTGGTCATGGGCGGCGCCGTTGAGAATTTTTTCAGGTGCGATCAGAACGCTAGCACAGCCATGCGAACTTGATCGGAGCCGCCGCGACCGTCCGGCGCCGCGCCGCGGGGGCGACCACCCGCGCCGCTCACACCACATACAGCTGCACCGCGGTGAAGTGCAGGCTGCTGCCGCCGATCACGAACAGGTGCCAGATGCCGTGCCAGTGGCGGAAGCGCTCGTCGAACACGAAGAAGATCACCCCGACCGTGTAGCAGATGCCGCCGGCGAGCAGCCAGATCACCCCGTCGTTGCCGAGCGCCTCGGCCAGCGGGCCGACCGCCAGCAGCGCGCTCCAGCCCATCAGCGCGTAGATCACCAGCGACAGCACCCGCGCCTCGGAGCGCGGCTTGAGCTCCTGCAGCATGCCCACCAGCGCCATGCCCCACACCACGCCGAGCAGCACCCAGCCCAGCGGCCCGCCGAGGCTGACCAGGCAGAACGGCGTGTAGCTGCCGGCGATCAACAGGTAGATCGACAGGTGATCGAGCTTGCGCAGCACCGCCTTCGCTCGGCCGCGCACGCTGTGATAGACGGTGGAGACGACGTAGAGCAGCACCAGCGTGCCGCCGTAGACCGCGACGCTGCCGATCTTCAGCGGCTCGCCCTCCCAGAGCGCCTGCACCAGCAGGCAGAGCGCGCCGATGCTGGCGAGCACCGCGCCGACCAGATGAGTCCAGGCGTTGAAGCGTTCACCGTGGTACATGTCCCACCCCCGGCTTTCCAACTCTCCAGGGGCCCCGCCAGCCGTAACCCTCACGGCTGCCTGTGACAGGGCCGTAGCCACAATTTCAGCACAAGCTGCGCGTTCTTACCGCGCCAGCCGCTGGCTGGCGAGGCACTGGCCGACGAAAGTCACCGGCAGCACGGCAAGCCCGCCTGCCGAGGGCGGAGACTGCGTGCGTGACGCCGTGCGCGCTTGCTGGTCGTGCCGCCGTCGCAGACTGGCCTGGCGCGGGTGTCGGACGACCACGCGATTCGGTCAATTCGAAGAGATCAGCAAGTTGTGATTTTAAATTGAATTAAATCAACGGCTTGCGCCTTGATTGCGGAATGATAATCTCGCAGATAGGTGTTGTTTTTCTTCTGGCAGGTATTTCGTGAAAATAAAACTATACATTCTCGGAAATTAGCGTATATTCGTCTCACTGCTTTGCGATTGCCACTTCGATACTCAGTTTGATGCTGTAACGCCTCATCTCCCTGGTTCGTTTTGCTATTAGCTTCTCAGTCTCGGCCTGAATGTTTCAGCGTCGCAGTCTTAATTTATCCTGGAGATACAGCATGTCTACTCGTCAAACTGGCACCGTCAAGTGGTTCAACGATGAAAAAGGTTTCGGCTTCATCACCCCGACCGACGGCGGCGCCGACCTCTTCGTTCACTATCGCTCGATCGAAAGCACCGGCTTCAAGAGCCTGAGCGAAGGCCAATCCGTCTCTTTCGTGCCGACCAAAGGCCAGAAAGGGATGCAGGCTGATCAGGTTCAAGTCATCTAAGACGCCTGATTCAAAAAAGCCCCGCAATGCGGGGCTTTTTTTCGTCTGGAATAATCTGACTTCTGCCCCGAAGAGCAGTGCTGGACCGCACGCGCCGGAGCACTGCCGATTCCCGACCTGCGTTTTACGGGCAGTCAGTCCGACAGTCGGATTATTGCCAGCGGAGGCAAGCCAGCGACATCAGCGCAGCCCGGCGACGATCTCGAAACTGCGCAGGCGATGCTCGGGCTGGTAGAGGTCGCCGGTGAAGATCAGCTCGTCGGCGCCGGTCTGTTCCAGTAGCACCTCCAGGTGGGCGCGCACCTTCTGCGGCCCGCCGATCACCGCGAGGCCGAGGAAGTCGCCCACCGCCGCCTGCTCGCGCGGCTGCCAGCGCCCGGCCATGCTCTGCACCGGCGGGCGCAGCACCAGGCTCTCGCCGCGCAGCAGCGCCAGCACGCGCTGGTAGGCGGTGGTGGCGAGGAACTCGGCTTCCTCGTCGCTGGGCGCGGCGATCAGCGGCACGCCGATCATGGCGTAGGGCTTGTCGAGCACCGCCGAGGGCTGGAAGTTGTCGCGGTAGATGCGCAGCGCCTGGTGCAGGTAGCGCGGCGCGAAGTGCGAGGCGAAGGCGTAGGGCAGGCCCATCTGCGCCGCCAGCTGGGCGCTGAACAGGCTGGAGCCGAGCAGCCAGAGCGGGATGTTGCTGTCCACTCCGGGCATGGCGATCACCGTCTGTCCCGGCTGGCGCGGGCCGAGCAGGGCCTGCAGTTCCGCGACATCCTGCGGGAAGTCGTCGGCGCTGCCCGAGCGCTCGCGGCGCAGGGCGCGGGCGGTCTGTGGATCGGCCCCCGGCGCGCGGCCGAGGCCCAGCTCGATGCGCCCCGGATAGAGTGCGGCGAGGGTGCCGAACTGCTCGGCGATCACCAGCGGCGCATGGTTGGGCAGCATGATCCCGCCCGAGCCCAGTTTCAGGGTCGAGGTGCCGGCGGCCAGATAGCCGAGCAGCACGGCGGTGGCCGAACTGGCGATGCCCTCCATGTTGTGATGCTCGGCCACCCAGAAGCGCGAGAAGCCCAGCCGCTCGGCGTGCTGCGCCAGCGCCAGCGAACGCTTAAGCGCCGGTCCCGGCCCGGCGTCGTCGTCGCGCAGCGGCGCCAGGTCGAGGATGGAAAACGGGGTGGTGGATAGCCTGCTCATACAGCCTCCAGAAGTCGTCCTGGCTTTATGGGGGGCGGATGGGGGAAAGGCAAGTCCGAAGGAATCGGGGGACAGAGCAATGCTGCGTCAGTCGCAGGGTGTGCAAGTGCCGTAGGCATTGCACTCCGTGGAGTACAGCGTCCGGCGCGCAGGTAGAAAATCGCTGTGCGAGTTTTCTACCCTACGGATTTCGCGTCCAGCCGCGGGAGAGGCAGGGTTGAGTGCCCACGCGGGAGCGTGGGCACGATCATTACAACGGGCGAGCAGACCTACTTCAGCATGAACCCATCGAAGAACTGGCTCAGCTCGGCATGGGCATCGAGCGGCAGGATGGTGGCGATGTGCTGGTCCGGGCGTACCACCACCATGCAGCCCCGCGCCCGGTCGATGCCGCGCTGGGCGAAGATGTCGTGCGCCGCGCTGGTCTGGAAGACCTTTTCGTAATCGCGCAGGCCGTACTTGCCCTTGGCCGGCCAGAGGAAGTCCGGCAGTGCTTCGATGGTCAGATCCTGCTGCTGGAACACCGCGTAGACATCGATCACCGAGTCGATATCCGCCCCGGCCGGGGTGTACTGCTTCACCGGCGAGCTATCCGCGTTGGCCAGGAACTCGACCAGCCGGGCCGCCTCGGAGGCCGTATCCAGCGGGCTGGGCGCATCGGCGAAGATGAAGAGGCGCCAGCGGCCGTCGGCCTTGTTCAGGTGTCCCAGATGCACCGGGCAACCATCCGCCACGCGCACGGCCTGGGCGGAGTGGAAGCGCTGGCCGATCGGGAAGCCGCTCGCCAGCGCCTGGTGCTCATGCCCCGTGCACAGCCAGGACTCGTCGTAGCCGATCGAGGTGCCGGCGATGAAGCCGTTCTGCCGGGCGATGAATTTCTCGATATCGGCGGTGCTGGTCTTCGCCGCGGTGGCGTCCTTGTTGGCGCGGGTGGCGACCAGCGCCGACATTTCGCGGTCGGCGTTGATCAGCATGAAGGCCACCTTGCGGCGCTCGGTGGCGTAGGTCTGCAGCAGCTTCGGCTGCGCCTTGCCCTGCAGCACCGCCGCCAGCTTCCAGCCCAGGTTGAAGGTATCCGGCAGCGAGGTGTTCAGGCCCCAGCCGCCTTTCGGGCTGTGGGTATGGCAGGCATCGCCGGCGACGAAGGCGCGCGGAATCAGGTTGTCCGGATTGCCCACCGGGGTGTCGTCGAAGCGCTCGGCAACGCGCTGGCCGACTTCGTAGATGGACCACCAGGCGACTTCCTTAACGTCCACCTGATACGGACTCATGATCAGCCTGGCCTTGGCGATGATGTCATCGGCGCTCAGGTTCAGCTGTGAAGCGCGCTGATCCTTGCCGAGCAGGTCGAGCTCGACATACAGGCGTACCAGATAGCCGCCCTCGCGCGGCACCACCATCACCGCGCCGTGATCCTTGGACTGGATGAAGCTCTTCACCCGGATATCCGGGAAGTCCGTCGCCAGTAGCACATCCATCACGCCCCAGGCCTTGTTGGCCGAGTCGCCCTGCAGCTCGATCCCCAGGTTCTTGCGCACCGCGCTGCGGGCGCCATCGCAACCCACCACATAGCGGGCCTTGATGGTTTCGACCTGGCCCGACTGACCGGCATCGTTGCGCTCGAAGGTCGCGGTGATCGGATAGGCGTGCAGATCCTGGGTCAGGCTCCGATCCACCACCAGCTCCACCAGGCGGCGGCTGTAATGCGGCACCAGATGGGTGACCGAATGCGCCATGCCGTCGAGCAGGATGTCGTGCAGGCGCGCCTGGTTCACCACGCAGTGGGTGAATTCGGACAGCCCCAGCCGCGCATCCGCCACCTTGTGGGTGCGCTTGATGTGCTGCGGATTCTGCGCATCCGGCTCCCAGAAGGCGTTCTGGTGCAGCTGGTAGGCTTCCTTCGCCAGCAGCTCGCTGCTGTTGAAGGCCTCCATGATTTCCATGGTGCGACAGGAAATACCATCCGCCTGGCCGAACAGCATGGGCCCGGCCTTCTGCTCGACGATGCAGGTCCTGATATCGGCAAAATCCGCCAGCTGCCGCGCCAGCGCCAGGCCCGCCGGGCCACAACCGACGATCAGCACATCGACCTCTTTCGGCAGGTCGACCAGCGGCGGCGGCGCTGCCGGCTCGCGTGCCGCATCGGGAATCTGGTAGTTGCCGGGCTTGAAGCCGTTCAGATGGTATTGCATGGGCAGAATCCTCTTGTCGTTGTTGTCGGCAGAGCGCACGCCAGGAGGCCGTTACGCTGTTTTGACACTGAGCAACAGCTTAGGTCGATAAGAGGCACTGTCCTGTCCCCTGAAAATGGGGACACGGAGGTGGAGTGGGTTGTCGGTAGCGAATCACTGGCCCAGTCCGGAACGGTGACCCACAAGGGCATAGACCGGATCACCCTTGCCGGGCCAGCGGTGCATAGCTGGGTAGGGTAGGTAACTCGCGCAGCGATTACCTACCAGTCGGGCTGCGGCGTGGAGAGCGGTAGAAGATCGCTGCTCGAGTCTTCTACCCTACGACTTCAAGCGCCCGCATCCTTCAACAGCAACACCTTGCTGTAATCCAGAAACTCGTCCAGATGCTTCTCGATGATGGCCACGGTGATCGGCAGTTGCAGTGCCTGGTAGTCGTGCACAGCGATGTTGCGAAAGCCGACCATGCGCTTGAGGCTGTCGGCCAGCGCGGGGGCGATCCAGCCGCCCTGGGCGAGCAGGGTGAACACGTCGCGTGCGCTTTGCGGCACGCCGAGGCGTTCGCGGCGGATCAGGTGCTGGCCCATGTCCAGCGCCGCCTCGCAGGCGCGCTGGATGTTGAGGATGGCGGCGTCCTGGCGGGTGTAGTCGGTGGCGAAGGTGTCTGGGCCGCGCTGGTATTCCTCGCGGGCGCGTTTGACACAACGTTCGATGGTCGCCGCCTTGTTGATCAGTACGTCATCGGCCATACACGGTTCCCTCCTTGCCAATGTCGGCCAGCAGTCCGGAGCGGGCGCTGTCCAGTGCGGTTTTTTCGCTGAGCACGGCTGCTTCGTAGATTGCCGCCTGAGCATCCTTTGCCCACCAGCGCTGGCCAGTGGTGACGATCTGGTACTGCATCACGGTGGATGCGGCGCGCAGGTCGAGCAGGTCCACCGGGCAGCCGGCGAGGTCGGCCAGGTCGCCGGATAGGTTCCACAGCTCCAGCGGATCGGCATAGCCGGCCACCAGCACGGCCAGGTCCAGGTCGCTGTCGGGGCGCGCGGTGCCCTGGATGCGGCTGCCGAAGGCGTATACCGCCAGCAGCTTCGGCACCCGGGCTTGCAGGGCGTGCAGGATGGCCGTGCGGTTCATGCCTCACTCCTTCCCATAATTCACCACCGACAGCAGCTTGATCGGCACCTTCACCAGCTTCTCCGGCCCGTGCGGCACTTCGCCGTCGAAGGTCAGGCTGTCGCCGGGCTCCATGTGGTAGAGCTGGTTGCCGTGGCGGTAGACCAGTTCGCCTTCCAGCAGATGGAGGAACTCGGTGCCGGGGTGGGAGAAGGTCGGGAATTCCTCACTGGCGTCGCCCATGTCGACCATGTAGGCCTCGAAGTTCTTCTTCGGGCCGCGCACGTGGTTGAGCAGGTGGTAGGTGTGGCCCTTGTCGGTGCCGCGGCGGACCACCTCCATGCCTTCGCCGGCCTTGACCAGCAGCGCGCCGCTGCCTTGCTGGTCGTACTGGCTGAACAGCTTGGACATCGGCATGCCGAGCACGTCGCACAGGCGGCTGAGGGTGTCGAGGCTGGTGGAGACCTGGGCGTTCTCGATCTTGCTGAGCATGCCCTGGCTGATGCCGGCAATGCGCGCGACGTCGGCGATCTTCAGTTCCTGGGCCAGGCGCTGGCGCTTGAGCTGCATGCCGAGGTACTGCTCCAGCTTGAGACGGGGCTGTTCGTCGTCGGTATTTTTCATGGGCGGCCTGCACTCTTTCAGTTCAAGAATATAAAATTCGCACCATGAATGATCAGGGCCGACTGCCCGTGCGCCGCTTCCGGTGCGCTGCTTTCCCGCTATGAAAGCATCTTTCCCATATAGATAGAAGGATTCCGGGCCCTGGCGGCCCTCGCGGGCGATTCGGCCCAGGTTGGCAAGCTGTTTGCATTTCCTTTGGTGAAAGTAAATTTCCCTTGCGGAATACACAGCCTGCAGCCGAGGAGCCAACCGCCCATGTTGCCCAGCGAAACCCAGAAAATCATCGACCAGCACGGCATCAAGTACGTGCTGGCGCAGTTTGTCGACATCCATGGCGCCGCCAAGACCAAGTCGGTGCCGGTCTGCGGTCTGGAGGCGGTGGCCGAGGACGGCGCCGGTTTCGCCGGTTTCGCCATCTGCGGCATGGGCATGGAGCCCCACGGCCCGGACTTCATGGCCAAGGGCGACCTCTCCACCCTGACCCCGGTGCCCTGGCAGCCGGGCTACGGCCGGGTGGTGTGCATCGGCCACGTCGACGGCCAGCCGTGGCCCTACGACAGCCGCTACGTGCTGCAGCAGCAGGTGCAGCGCCTGAGCGACAAGGGCTGGACCCTCAACACCGGCCTGGAGCCGGAGTTCAGCCTGTTCCGCCGCGACGAGGCCGGCACCCTGCAACTGGTCGACGCCTCAGACAACCTCGACAAGCCCTGCTACGACTACAAGGGCCTGTCGCGCTCCCGCGAATTCCTGGAAAGGCTGACCGAGGCGCTGCAGCCGGTGGGCTTCGAGATCTATCAGATCGACCACGAGGACGCCAACGGCCAGTTCGAGATCAACTACACCTACAGCGACGCCATGACCTCGGCGGACCGCTTCACCTTCTTCCGCATGGCCGCCGGCGAGATCGCCAACGAGCTGGGGATGATCTGCTCGTTCATGCCCAAGCCGGACCCCAAGCGCGCCGGCAACGGCATGCACTTCCACCTGTCGATCAGCAGCGCGACCAACAAGAACCTGTTCCATGACGCCAGCGACCCGAGCGGCATGGGCCTGTCGAAGCTGGCCTACCACTTCATGGCCGGCCTCCTGGCCCACGGTCCGGCGCTGTGCGCCTTCGCCGCGCCGACGGTGAACTCCTACAAGCGCCTGGTGGTGGGCCGCTCGCTGTCCGGCGCGACCTGGGCGCCGGCCTTCATCACCTACGGCGCCAACAACCGCTCGGCGATGGTGCGCATCCCCTACGGGCGCATCGAGTTCCGCCTGCCTGACGCCGGCTGCAACCCCTATCTGGTGACCGCCGCGATCATCGCCGCCGGCCTCGACGGCATCGACCGCCAGCTCGAGCCGGGCCAGGTGTGCAACGAGAACCTCTACAAGCTGAGCCTGGAGGAGATCGCCGCGCGCGGCATCAAGACCCTGCCGCAGAGCCTCAAGGAAGCCTGCGACGCGCTGGAGGCCGACCCGCTGTTCGCCGAGGTGCTCGGCGAGGAGATCGTCGGCGAGTTCATCAAGCTCAAGCGCATGGAGTGGGTGGAGTACAGCCGCCACGTCTCCGACTGGGAAATCCAGCGTTACACCGAATTCTTCTAACCCGCTTCGGGCCGTCGCCCGCAGGCGGCGGCCACCTGCCTCCGAAGGAGAGAAAACATGTGTGGAATCGTAGGTCTTTACCTGAAGAACCCGGCGCTGGAGTCCCAGCTCGGCAAGCTGTTCGAGCCGATGCTGCTGGCGATGACCGACCGCGGTCCGGACAGCGCCGGCTTCGCCATCTACGGTGACGAAGTGGCCGACGGCTGGGTCAAGCTGACCCTGCAGAGCGTCGACGCCAGCTACGACTGGAAGGCGCTGATGGGCGCGCTGGAAGGCCGCCTGGGCTGCTCGCTGGACTGGTTCCAGAACGCCAGCGCCGCGGTGCTCAAGGTCGCCGCCGCGGAGGCCGCGGTGCGTGCCGCGCTCGCCGAGCTGGCCCCGGAGGTGCGCATCATGAGCGCCGGGCAGAGCATCGAGATCCTCAAGGGCATGGGCCTGCCGAAGGAGATCGCCGAGCGCTTCAAGCTGGCCAACATGAAGGGCAGCCACATCATCGGCCACACCCGCATGGCCACCGAGAGCGCGGTGACCATGGAGGGCAGCCACCCGTTCTCCACCGGCGCCGACCTGTGCCTGGTGCACAACGGCTCGCTGTCCAACCACTCGCGCCTGCGCCAGGAGCTCAAGCGCAAGGGCATCACCTTCGAGACCCTCAACGACACCGAGGTGGCCGCCGGCTACCTGACCTGGCGCCTGCGCGAGGGCGACTCGCTGAAGGAGGCGCTGGACCACTCGCTGGAAGACCTCGACGGCTTCTTCACCTTCGCCATCGGCACCCGCAACGGCTTCGCGGTGATCCGCGACCCGATCGCCTGCAAGCCGGCGATCCTCGCCGAGACCGACGACTACGTGGCCATGGCCTCCGAGTACCAGGCGCTGGCCAGCCTGCCGGGGATCGACAAGGCCAAGGTCTGGGAGCCGGAGCCGGCGACCATGTACATCTGGGAAAAGACTGCCTGAGGAGCGCACCCATGAAGACCATCGACCTTTCCAAAGCTGAAGTGCGCGATCTGAACCAGGCCCTGCACGACCAGGCGAAGACCCTCGACGAGCGCGAGTGGGTCGTCACCCACCCGGACGGCAAGCACAACCTCGCCGTCGGCGTGAACGAGGCGCTGTCCATCGATATCCAGGGCCACGCCGGCTACTACTGCGCCGGCATGAACCAGAAGGCCACCATCACCGTGCACGGCAACGTCGGCGTCGGCGTGGCCGAGAACATGATGTCCGGCTCGGTGCGCGTGAAGGGCAGCGCCTCCCAGGCCGCCGGCGCCACCGCCCACGGCGGCCTGCTGGTGATCGAAGGCGACGCCGGCGCGCGCTGCGGCATCTCGATGAAGGGCGTCGACATCGTGGTCGGCGGCAGCATCGGCCACATGAGCTGCTTTATGGGCCAGGCCGGTCGCCTGGTGGTGTGTGGCGATGCCGGCGATGCGCTGGGCGATTCGCTGTACGAGACGCGGATCTACGTGAAGGGCACGGTCAAGTCGCTGGGTTCGGACTGCATCGAGAAGGAGATGCGCGCCGAGCACCTGGAGGAGCTCGCCGAGCTGCTCAACCGCGCCGGCTTCGCCGAGGACCCCAAGGCGTTCAAGCGCTACGGCTCGGCCCGCCAGCTGTACAACTTCAAGGTCGACAACGCGTCCGCCTACTGATCGAGCCCGGCCTGGTGCGCGCGGCGCACCCTACGGCTGGCGCCAGCTCCACGTAGGGTGCGCCATGCGCACCGAAGCCCGCCGAGCCGGCGGGATGACAGAACAACCCAGGGCGGGCGGCCCGCCACAGCGGCGGGCGCCACCTGACGAGGAATTCGAAATGAGCGAGAAGATCACCCCGGTACTGCGCGAGTCCGCCACCTTCGACCGCCTGACCATCCAGGAAATCCAGCGCGCCGCCGAGACCGGCATCTACGACATCCGCGGCGGCGGCACCAAGCGCAAGCTGCCGCACTTCGACGACCTGCTGCTGCTCGGCGCCAGCATGTCGCGCTACCCGCTGGAGGGCTACCGCGAGAAGTGCGGCACCGACGTGGTGCTCGGCACCCGCTTCGCCAAGAAGCCGATCCACCTGAAGATCCCGGTGACCATCGCCGGCATGAGCTTCGGCGCGCTGTCGGCCAACGCCAAGGAAGCTCTCGGCCGCGGCGCCAGCATCGCCGGCACCAGCACCACCACCGGCGATGGCGGCATGACCCCGGAAGAGCGCGGCCAGTCGCAGCACCTGGTCTACCAGTACCTGCCCTCGCGCTACGGCATGAACCCGGACGACCTGCGCAAGGCCGACGCCATCGAGATCGTCCTCGGTCAGGGCGCCAAGCCGGGCGGCGGCGGCATGCTGCTGGGCATGAAGGTCACCGAGCGCGTCGCCGGCATGCGTACCCTGCCGATCGGCGTCGACCAGCGCTCCGCCTGCCGTCACCCGGACTGGACCGGCCCGGACGACCTGGCGATCAAGATCGCCGAGATCCGCGAGATCACCGACTGGGAAAAACCGATCTACGTGAAGATCGGCGCCAGCCGCCCGTACTACGACGTCAAGCTGGCGGTGAAGGCCGGCGCCGACGTGATCGTCCTCGACGGCATGCAGGGCGGCACCGCGGCCACCCAGGAAGTGTTCATCGAACACGTCGGCATCCCGATCCTCGCCGCCATCCCGCCGGCCGTGCAGGCCCTGCAGGAGATGGGCATGCACCGCGAGGTGCAGCTGATCGTCTCCGGCGGCATTCGTACCGGCGCCGACGTGGCCAAGGCCATGGCCCTGGGCGCCGACGCGGTGGCCATCGGCACCGCTGCGCTGATCGCCCTCGGCGACAACCACCCGCGCCTGGACGACGAGCTGAAGAAGATCGGTTCGGCCGCCGGCTACTACGACGACTGGCAGAACGGCCGCGACCCGGCCGGCATCACCACCCAGGACCCGGAGCTGTCCAAGCGCCTCGATCCGGTGGAGGGCGGTCGCCGCCTGGCCAACTACCTGCGCGTGCTGGTGCTGGAGGCGCAGACCATGGCCCGCGCCTGCGGCAAGTCGCACCTGCACAACCTCGACCCCGAGGACCTGGTGGCGCTGACCGTGGAAGCCGCGGCCATGGCCCGCGTGCCGCTGGCCGGCACCGGCTGGATTCCCGGCCAGCAGTTCTGACCTGCCGGGCGGGTGTCGGCAGCGTACCGGCGCCCGCCCGTTGGCCTGGATCTTGTGGGGGCGAATGAATTCGCCAGGCAGGCCACCGGCCTGCGCTGGGTGGTTCGGGGGGCGCTTCGCGCCCCTTGGCGAATGAATTCGCCCCTGCAGGTCGGCTCCCGGCCAGAAACTTGCTTCGCACACCACGACTGCCAGGAATCCTTCATGACCATTTGAGGAGCTTCACCATGTCGATCACTCCACTAGGTTCCACACCGCTACGGCGCGCGCTGAACCGCGTCCTGCCGCTGTTGCTGCTGGCCTTCGCCCCGCTGGCGCTGGCCGACGATGCCACCCTCGATACCGGCGTCACCGCCTGGATGATGACCGCCACCGTGCTGGTGCTGTGCATGTGCGTGCCCGGCCTCGCGCTGTTCTACGGCGGCCTGGTGCGCGCCAAGAACATGCTCTCGCTGTTTTCCCAGTGCTTCGCCGTCGCCGGGGTGATCGGCGTGCTCTGGGTGCTCTATGGCTACAGCATGGTGATCGACACCACCGGCATGGTCGAGGGCGAGTACAGCTTCAACAGCTTCGTCGGCGGCCTGGAGCGGGCGATGCTCGCCGGCCTCAAGGGCGACAGCCTGGTGCTGGGCATGCCGGAAGGGGTGTTCATCACCTTCCAGATGACCTTCGCCATCATCACTCCGGCGTTGATCGCCGGCGCCTTCGCCGAACGCATGAAGTTCGTCGCCGCCGTGCTGTTCATGGCGCTGTGGTTCACCTTCGTCTACGCGCCGATGGCGCATATGGTGTGGGGCGGTCCGGGTGCGCTGATGCACAACTGGGGGGCACTGGACTTCGCCGGCGGCACCGCCGTGCACATCAACTCCGGCGTCGCCGCGCTGGCCGCCTGCCTGCTGCTGGGCAAGCGCAAGGGCTACCCGCACGTCGAGATCCGTCCGCACAACCTGCCGCTGGCGATGACCGGCGCGGCGCTGCTGTGGGTCGGCTGGTTCGGCTTCAACGTCGGCTCGGCCGCCGGGGTCGGCACCGTGTCGGGCATCGTCATGCTCAACACCCAGCTGGGTGCCTGCGCCGGCATCGTCGGCTGGATGTTCACCGAGCTGCTCAAGGCCGGTCGGCCGAGCGCCATGGGTCTGGCTTCCGGCGCCATCGCCGGTCTGGTCGGCATTACCCCGGCCTGCGCCTACGTCGGTGTCGGCGGCGCGCTGGCCATCGGCCTGCTCAGCGGCGTGCTGTGCTACCTGGCGGTCACCTCGCTGAAGCAGCGTCTGGGCTACGACGACAGCCTCGACGTGTTCGGCCTGCACGGTGTCGGCGGCATCGTCGGCGCCATCCTCACCGGTGTGTTCTGCGTGCCGGCGCTGGGCGGCTACGTCGAGGGCAGCGAGATCGCCACCCAGGTGTGGGCGCAGGTGAAGAGCGTGGCGTTCACCTTCGTCTACTGCTTCGCGATCAGCTGGGTGCTGCTCAAGCTGGTCGACAAGCTGGTCGGCCTGCGCGTGGACGAGGAGGTCGAGGACATCGGCCTCGATCTGGCCGAGCACAACGAGACCGCCTACAACCACTGATCCCTGGCGTGCGGATCAGGCGAGCGCCGGGCATTGGCCCGGCGTTCTGCTGTCTGCCGCAGATTCATGGGTGTTGAGTAATTTGCACGGCCAACTTTACGTGTCTATGTTGCAGGCTCGTGTTCACGAGGAGTCGGGCGATGGTGATGCGTGGGTGTGAGGGAGACGTGGCGCTGGTCAGCGGTGCGGGCAGCGAGCAGGGGATCGGCATGGCCATCGCGCGGCGGCTCGGCCAGGCCGGGGCGAAGTTGATCGTCACGGCGAGCAGCGCGCGCATCGAGCAGCGGGTGGCGGAGCTGCGCGCCGAGGGCTTCGCGGTGGAGGGCCGCGCGGCCGACCTCACCGACGAGCAGCAGGTGGCCGAACTGGCGGCCTGGGCGCAGGGCGTCTGGGGTCGCGTCGACATCCTGGTCAACAACGCCGGCATGGCCATGCAGGGCAGCCCCGAGCCGTTCGCGCCGGTCGCCAGCATGGACCTGCACACCTGGGAGCTGTCGCTGGCGCGCAACCTGACCAGCGCCTTCCTGCTCACCCGTGCGCTGTTGCCCGGCATGCAGGCGCGCGGCTACGGGCGCATCGTGCAGATCAGCTCGACCACCGGCACGCGCGGCGGCAACCGCGGCGAGGCGGCCTACAGCGCGGCCAAGGCCGGCATGGTCGGCCTGAACATGGGGCTGGCGTTGGAGGTGGCCGGGCAGGGCATCACGGTCAACAGCGTGGCGCCGGGCTGGATCGCCACCGCCTCGGTGACGCCCGAGGAGATCGAGGCCGGGCGCCATACCCCCATCGGCCGCGCCGGCCGGCCGGAGGAGGTGGCCGCCGCGGTGGCCTTCCTCGCCTCCCGCGAGGCCAGCTACATCACCGGCGAGGTACTGGTGGTCGACGGCGGCAACTGCCTGGTGGAGAACAAGGCGCCCTGAACGCCGCGCCTGGCGCAGCCCGCCGGGCGGGCCTAGAGTTTCTGGCAGATTGCTGGAACGGACCGCGCACCGGGTATGTCCCGATGTTTTGTCCCTCTGCCAGCTCTCCTGTCCGTGGCCCTTGCCGCGGAAGTGCCTGTGCGTGCTTCAGCCTGCGAGAGGACAAGGCCATGCCGGCATCCAACACCTATCTGGTCTGCACCCGGGCGATCGGCGAGACCGGCGACTTCATCGCCGAGCCGGGGGAAACCACGTTCCTGCGGGTTCCGGCCGGCAAGCGCAGCTATAGCCCCGCGGAGCGGATCCCCCGGGAGCGCTGGAGGAAGTCGGTGATCGCCGCCGCCGATGGACAGGAGGATGAGGTCACCGGATCGACCGGGGATATCCTGTTTTTCGTGCATGGCTACAACAATGACGCCCGCTCGGTTCTCTGGCGCACCCGCATGCTGCAAGGCACGCTCGCGGCGCAGGGCTGGCGGGGCTTGGTGGTGGGGTTCGACTGGCCCTGTGAAAATGCCACCCTGAATTATCTCGAGGATCGCCATGATGCGTCGCAGGTGGCGCTGCGCCTGATCGATGACTCCCTGCAACTGGTCGTCGATGCGCAGTTTCCCGAGGGCGCCGGCGCCAGGTCATGCACCCTGAATATCCACATGCTCGGCCACTCGACGGGCGCCTACGTGATCATGGAGGCCTTCGCCGCGGCGGCGAAACGGGGTGATCTGTTCAGGAGGCCCTGGCGTATCGGTCAGGTGGCCTTCATTGGCGGCGACGTTTCCAGCGACTCGCTCGCGACCAGCTCCGACTGGGCCGGTCCGATGTACGACCGGATCATCCGGCTGACCAACTACTCCAGTGGCTACGACAAGGTGCTGGGCGTGTCGAACATGAAGCGCTTCGGCACCTCGCCGCGCGCCGGACGGATCGGCCTTCCCCGCGAGGTTCCGCGCAAGGCGGTAAACGTCGACTGCTCGCGTTATTTCACCTCCAAGAATCCGGCGGCGTCGGTTTTCAGCGGAACGTTCAACCATTCGTGGCATATCGGTGACGAAACCTTTGCCCTCGATCTTGCCCTCACCCTGGAGGGGGCAATTGACCGCGAGAAGATTCCCACCCGGAGAATCGAGGATGGTCGCTTGGTGCTGATCGCGGGAGCCGGGCGCCCCGAGTTTCAGGCGCAATGGGACGAGGAGCGTCCGGTTTGAGTGCGAGGACGCTGCCAGGGCGGGATGGCCGGGCGTTACCGATTCCGGAGGTGCCGATCATGCGTCGGTTCGCAGTGCTGCTGCTTCTCGCCCTTGGCGCGTCGGCCGACGCCGGGATGTACGGTGCCGAATACGAGGCCTGCAGCCAGGAATCGCCCGCCGAGATCATCGAGTGCGTCAACGCCAGCGCCAGGACCTGGGAGCGGCGCATGAACGGCGCCTACAAGGCGCTGGTGGCGCGCAGCGATCCCGGGCAGCAGGCGCCGCTGAAGACGGCGCAGCGCCAGTGGGTACAGTACCGCGACGCCAACTGCGCCTTCTATGCCGCCGGCGACGGCTCGCTCAGCCGGGTCGCCGCCGCCGAGTGCTGGCGCGCCATGGCCCGGCAGCGCGCCTGCGAACTGGAGGCCGCCAACATGCAGGAGGGGGCGGCGGGGCAGGGCTGCGAGTGAGCTTTCAGCGCATCAGCGCAACTGGCTGTCCTTGCTGCCCCGGCGGTTGTAGCCGCTGAACGCTGCCTGCTGCTTGTCCTGCTCGGCCTGGCAGGCCAGGCACAGGCGCACGCCGGGCACCGCCTGGCGGCGCGCCTCGGGGATGGGCGCGTCGCACTCCTCGCAGTGGCTGAGGCTGTCGCCGCGCGGCAGCTGGCTGCGCGCGCGGGCGATGGCGTCCTCGATGGTGCTGTCGATCTGTTCCTGTACCGCTCCGTCGCTGGTCCAGCCGCCGGCCATGTCGCGTCCTCCCGCTGCTGTGGCGCCTGAGGTCAGGCGTGTTTTTGCGTGCCCGTGGCTCGACCTTTGCGGGCCATGGATTAAGGTGAAATTAGCGCCGTCGCCAATCTGCTGCATCCTCATCTTGCCGCAGTCGCGGCGCCGCTGCTTCCCGCCGTCCGTCATCCAGCATGCAAGGAGCGCCCCGTGATCATTCCCCAGTACTGGGCCGAGGCCCGCGCGCAGCGGCGCAGCCAGGGCCGACAGATGACCGTGCGCCGCTTCGGCTGGTCGGACGTCAGCCAGGCCGAGGCGCAGGCGCACGCCGAGCGGCGCGCGCAGGAGGCGCTCGAGCGCCGCTGGGACGGCGAGCGGTTGCTGCAGCATGAGCCGAAGGTGCCCTACAACGGTGCCGATGGGGTGCCGATCCGCGAGGAGATCGTCGCCCGCCACGACCAGGTGGTGATCACCCGTAACGCCTATGGTGCGCGCTGCCTGAATACGCCGAACGTGCTGTTCGCCGACGTCGACTTCGCCTGGAGGCCGTCTTTCCGCCTGATCATCCTCACCATGGCCTGCCTGCTGGCGCTGGCCCTGCTGGTGGGCTGGCAGAGCGAGTCCAACCTGCTGATCGCGCTCCTCCTGCTGCTCGCGGTGTTCGCCGCCAGCACGCTGGCCGGCTGGTTCTATCGCCTGCTGCTGTGGGCCAATGGCGGCGTGGAGGCGCTGGCGCGCAAGCGGGTGCGGCGCTTCCTCGCCGCCCACCCGGACTGGGGCGTGCGCCTGTATCGCACCCCTGCCGGACTGCGCGTGCTGGCCACCCACTGCACCTTCGCGCCGGACGATCCCTCGGTGATGCGCTTCTTCACCGCCTTGGGCGCCGACCCTTGCTACGTGCACATGTGCCTGCGCCAGCAGTGCTTCCGCGCGCGGGTCAGCGCCAAGCCCTGGCGCATCGGCATCGCCCGCCACCTGCGGCCGCGTCCGGGCGTCTGGCCGGTGGCGCCGGAGCGTCTGGAGGAGCGCTGCGACTGGGTGGCGCGCTACGAGGCCAGGGCCAGTGGCTTCGCCGCCTGCAGCTTCCTCGAGACGCTCGGCAGCGGCGTGGTGGCGCCAGAGGTGGCCGAGGTGCAGCGCCTGCACGACGAGCTGTCCGGCGCGCAGAGCCGCTTGCCGCTGGCCTGAGCCTGGCGCGGCCTGCCGGTGCATCCGGCTCCGCGCGGCCGGGGCTGGCCTGTCGACGCAACGCGGGGATGGCGCCTTATCCAGCCCCCGGTGAGCTCACTCCTTGACGTTCATGTACTCGCTGGCCCAGGCGATGTAGTCGTCGGGGTGGGTGTACTTGGTCACCAGTTCCGAGGCGCTCAGGCCGTTGTCGCTGGTGATGCCGCGCTGTTCGCGCAGGCTGTCGTAGGTGGCCTTGATCGCGGCGAAGTAGGCGCCGTGGCCGTCGACCACGATGCGCACGCCGAGGTCGGCCAGGCGGCTGTCGTCGCGCAGCTCGGGGTTGCCGTAGGTGACCAGCATCAGCGGCACGTGCAGGCCCTCGGCGATGGTTTCCAGGTGGGCGAAGTCCTTCACCCCGACCAGGCAGATGCCGTCGGCGCCGGCGGCCTGGTAGGCCTGGGTGCGGTGGATCACGTCTTCCACCGACTGCACGCCGGCGTGGGTGCGAGCGATGATCGCCAGCGACTTGTCGTCGCGCACTTCCTGGGCGGCGCGCAGCTTGCCGATGCCTTCCTCGACGCTGATCAGGTCGTAGGACTTGCGGCCGAACTGCGCCGGCAGCAGGGTGTCCTCGAGGGTCAGCGCGGCGACGCCGGCGCGCTCCAGCTCGATGACGGTGCGCATGGCGTTGAGCGCGTTGCCGTAGCCGTGGTCGGCGTCGGCGATCACCGGCAGGCGGGCGACCCGACCGATGCGGGTGGCCTGCTCGGCGAATTCGCTGAGGGTGATCAGCGCCACGTCGGGGGCGGCGAGCACCTGCAGCGAGGCGACCGAGCCGCCGAGGATGCCCACCTCGAAGCCGAGATCGGCGGCGATGCGCGCGGACAGCGGGTCGAACACCGAGGCAGTGTGATAGCAGGCGTTGCTGGCCAGCAGGGCACGGAAGGCTTTGCGCAGCGCGTGGTGACAGGATTTCTGCATGATTTCTGATCCCTTGTGTCTTTGTCTTGTCTTGTACCTTTCCAGTATTGCAAATCCTGTACCCGAAGGTCGTATTGCTTCGATTTCCTCGCTTTGCTGGCTGGCTGGCGCGCCGGAGTGGCGAACGGGCGCCACTACCGGCTCGGGAGTGGCGAGAATCCGCCGCTACCCGCGGCATGCGCGGGGTGATGCTAGGACGCCAGGCTTTCAGCCAGCTTTCGCCTGAGCACGGCGCCATCCCGCGCGAGGCGAGCCGCGGCGGTGCGTGCCGCCTGCCTGGCGTGCGTCGCTCGCGCGGAGCGGCAACAGCTTCTATGGTTTTGGGGTCGCTGCCTTTTGAGGATACCCCCATGAAGCTCTACTACACGCCGGGCGCCTGCTCGCTGGCGCCGCACATCGTGCTGTGCGAACTGGGCCTGGACCACGAGCTGGTCAAGGTCGACCTGAGAACGCATACCGTCGCCGGGGGCGGGGATTTCTACGCCATCAACCCCAAGGGCTACGTGCCGGCCCTGGAGCTGGAGTACGACCAGGTGCTCACCGAGGACGCGGTGATCCTGCAGTATCTGGCCGAGCTCAGGCCGGGCGCCGGCCTGCTGCCGCCGGCCGGCAGCATGGAGCGCTGGCGCGTGCTGGAGTGGCTCAACTTCATCAGCAGCGAGCTGCACAAGGGGCTGGGCACGCTGTTCAACCCGGCGGTCACCCCGGAATGGCGACAGGCGGTGCTGGAGCGGGTGAACCGGCGGCTGGACATGGTCAACCAGACCCTCAAGGGCAACGCCTTCCTCTGCGGTCGGCACTTCACCGTTGCCGACGCCTACCTGTTCACCATCGTCAGCTGGACCGGGTTCATGAAGATCGACCTGGCGCCCTGGCCGGAGCTGGCGGACTACCAGGCGCGGATGGCGGAGCGCCCGGCGGTGCAGCAGGCGATGCGCGAGGAGGGGCTGCTGCAGTAGCGGCCCGCTTGAATGCAGAAGGGGCGCCGGATGGCGCCCCTTCTGCTGTCGGCCGCGAAGGGCGGCTTACAGGGTCTTGGAGACCGACAGCACGAAGTTGGCGTCGCAGAAGTCGTCCTTGCCGATGAAGCCCGCGCAGTCGCTGTCGCTGAGGTCGGTGTCGGTGTAGGTCAGGCCGAAGTCCAGGCCGGCCAGGGTCTTGGTCAGACCGATCGACCAGTCGTTGTAGGAGTCCTCGCCGCTGGCGAAGGTGGCCTGCTTGAAGTCGTAGTTGCCGTACTGCAGCGCCAGGCCGATCTCGTAGGGCAGGGTGTACTCGTAGCCGACGTAGCTGTACAGGGTCGTGTCGTCGCCGCCGAAGTCGTCGGAGTAGGCGGCGCCGACCTTGAAGCCGTAGGCGCTGAAGCTGCCGTAGTACTCGCTGAAGTTGAGGGAGCTGTTGCCCGGGTAGTCGTACTTGATCCAGCCCAGGTCGTAGGACAGGTTTTCGCCGATGTCGTTGGCGAAGCCCAGGTAGTAGTCGAACTCGACGTTGCCGTCGACCGAATCGCCGAAGTCGACGTTGGAAGCCCAGGTGCCGATGTACAGGCCGCTCTCGTGGGCGACGTCCAGGCCGCCCTGAATGGCGGCGTCGCCCTGGGTCTGGGAGATGCCGCGGAAGATGTAGTCCGAGGTCAGGCCGACGTTCATGCTGACGTCGAAGTCGCCGACCGGGCTCGCGACCGTTTCGGCTACGGCGAAGTTGGTGGCGGTCACGGCGCTGGCGGCGGCGATGGCGAGAGTCAGTTTCTTGAGCATGCTTCTTGTCCCTGATGGTCTTTGAGGGCCGGGGTTCACGACGCCCCGGTTTATAAGTTCGAGTTATGTACAGCTCGCTTTGAAAGCAATCGGTTCTTAGCGGGAAGCGTGCCAGCTCGAAAAAATCCCTTTTAAAACAATCATATAGATTGATTTGTCGGGCTTTTTGGCGGGCTGTGCCGGCGAGGGTGGGGGCGGGTGCTGCACTGCTCTGGTGCAGCGGCGGCGCGCCGGGCGTTGTCGCGGGGCCGCGCTCCGGGATGGGCGAGCCAGTGCTGCGCCTGCGGGCGCGGCGCGGCAGAGCTCCCCGACGCTGGTCTGGTCGCCGAGCAGTATGAGGCGGGGGAGGGCGAGCGCTTCGAGTCACGGCCCGTCCCGTGCTTACCCCTCCTGGCGCGGCGCGCCAGGCTTGTCGCAAAGCCGACACTCCGACAGCTTTGCGACAACGCCGCTCTACATAAAACCCTTTTAAATCAATGGCTTGTCCTCTGGTACAGGCCTTGCACACCCTCTCGCAAGCGCTCCACCGACGCATCCAGAGGGGTAAGCGATGAAAGCCAAGGACATTGCCGAGCTGCTCGACGAGCCCGCCTGCGAGCACAACAAGAAGGAGAAGTCCGGCTGCGCCAAGCCCAAGCCGGGCGCCACCGACGGTGGCTGCGCCTTCGACGGCGCGCAGATCGCCCTGTTGCCGATCGCCGACGTGGCGCACATCGTCCACGGGCCGATCGCCTGTGCCGGCAGTTCCTGGGACAACCGCGGCACCCGCTCCAGCGGCCCGGACCTCTATCGCATCGGCATGACCACCGACCTCAGCGAGCAGGACGTGATCATGGGCCGCGCCGAGAAGCGCCTGTTCCATGCCATCCGCCAGGCGGTGGAGAGCTACGCGCCGCCGGCGGTGTTCGTCTACAACACCTGCGTGCCGGCGCTGATCGGCGACGACATCGACGCCATCTGCAAGGCTGCCAGCGAGCACTTCAATACCCCGGTGGTACCAGTCGACTCGGCCGGCTTCTACGGCACCAAGAACCTCGGCAATCGCATTGCCGGCGACGCCATGGTCAAGCACGTGATCGGCACCCGCCAGCCCGATCCGCTGCCGCCGGAAAGCGTGCGCCCCGGCATCCGTGTGCATGACGTCAACCTGATCGGCGAATACAACATCGCCGGCGAGTTCTGGCACGTGCTGCCGCTGCTCGACGAGCTGGGCATCCGCGTGTTGTGCACGCTGTCCGGGGATGCGCGCTTTCGCGAGGTGCAGACCATGCACGCCGCCGAGGTGAACATGATGGTCTGCTCCAAGGCCATGCTCAACGTCGCCCGCAAGCTGCAGGAGCGCTTCGGCACGCCGTGGTTCGAGGGCAGCTTCTACGGCATCACCGACACCTCGCAGGCGCTGCGCGACTTTGCCCGGTTGATCGGCGACGCTGATCTGTCCGCTCGCACCGAGGCGCTGATCGAGCGCGAGGAGACGCGCATCCGCGCCGCGCTGGAGCCGTGGCGCGCGCGCCTGGAGGGCAAGCGCGTGCTGCTCTACACCGGCGGGGTGAAGTCGTGGTCGGTGATCTCCTGCCTGCAGGACCTGGGCATGAAGGTGGTCGCCACCGGCACCAAGAAGTCCACCGAGGAGGACAAGGCGCGGATCCGCGAGCTGATGGGCGACGAGGTGAAGATGCTCGACGAGGGCAACCCGCGCGCGCTGCTGAAGACGGTGGAGGAGTACCAGGCCGACATCCTGATCGCCGGCGGCCGCAACATGTACACCGCGCTCAAGGCGCGCATCCCGTTCCTCGACATCAACCAGGAGCGCGAATTCGGCTACGCCGGCTACCAGGGCATGCTCGAGCTGGTGCGCCAGCTGTGCCTGACCCTGGAGAGCCCGGTGTGGGAGGCGGTGCGCCGCCCCGCGCCGTGGGGCAACGCCGCCGGCGCCCAGCTGTCCGCCCCGCTGTCCACACCGGCCCTGGCCGCCAGCGCCTGAGGAGACCGTCATGGCCGAGATCGTCAATCGCAACAAGGCCCTGGCGGTCAGCCCGCTGAAGGCCAGCCAGACCATGGGCGGCGCCCTGGCCATCCTCGGCCTGGCGCGCAGCATGCCGCTGCTGCACGGATCGCAAGGCTGCACGGCGTTCGCCAAGGTGTTCTTCGTCCGCCACTTCCGCGAGCCGGTGCCGCTGCAGACCACCGCCATGGATCAGGTCAGCTCGGTGATGGGCGCCGACGACAACGTGGTCGAGGCGCTGAAGACCATCTGCGAGAAGCAGAACCCGGCGCTGATCGGCCTGCTCAGCACGGCGCTTGCCGAGACCCAGGGTTGCGATCTGGGCAGTGCGCTGCACCAGTTCCGCCGCGAGTACCCCGAGTTCAAGGACGTGGCCGTGGTGGCGGTGAACACCCCGGACTTCTCCGGCAGCTTCGAGAGCGGCTTCGCCGCCACGGTCAAGGCGATGGTCGAGACCCTGGTGCCGGAGCGCCGCGACCAGGTCGGCCTGCGCCCACGCCAGGTCAACGTGCTGTGCTCGGCGAGCCTGACCCCGGGCGACCTGGAGTTCGTCGCCGAGAGCATCGAGAGCTTCGGCCTGCGTCCGCTGCTGATCCCCGACCTGTCCGGCTCGCTGGACGGCCACCTCGACGATGCCGCCTTCAACCCGCTGACCACCGGCGGGCTGACCGTCGCCGAGCTGGCCACTGCGGGGCAGAGCATCGCCACCCTGGTGGTCGGGCAGAGCCTGGCCGCCGCAGCCGACGCGCTGGCCGCGCGCAGCGGGGTGCCGGAGCGGCGCTTCGGCCTGCTGCTCGGCCTCGACGCGGTCGATGAATGGCTGCTGGCGCTGGCCGAGATCAGCGGCAACCCGGTGCCCGAGCGCTGGCAGAAGCAGCGCCGCCAGCTGCAGGACGCCATGCTCGACAGCCACTTCATGCTCGGCGACGCGCGCATGGCCATCGCCGCCGACCCCGACCTGCTGCTTGGCTTCGACCGCCTGCTGCGCGGCATGGGTGCGCGCACCGTGGCTGCGGTGGTGCCGGCGCGGGCGCCGGCGCTGGCCGCCTCGCCGCTGGCCTGCGTGCAGGTCGGCGACCTCGAGGACCTCGAGCAGGCCGCGCGCGCCGGCGACGCCCAGCTGATCCTCGGCAACAGCCACGCGCTGGCCAGCGCCGAACGCCTCGGCGTGCCGCTGCTGCGCATGGGCTTCCCGCAGTACGACCTGCTCGGCGGCTTCCAGCGCTGCTGGTCCGGCTACCGGGCCACCGCCCAGGCGCTGTTCGACCTCGCCAACCTGCTGGTCGGCCTCCACCGGGGCATCGCTCCGTACCACTCGATCTACGCGCAGAAACCCGCCGGCGAACAGCCGCAATGGAGGCACTGAGCCATGGCCAGCCCGACCAGACAACTGCAGGTTCTCGACGGCGACGACGACGGCACCCTGCTCAGGGTGGCGTTCGCTTCCTCCGACCGCGAGACGGTCGACCAGCACTTCGGTTCGTCGCGTTTCTTCGCCATCTACGGCGTCAACCCCGAGCACGCCCAGCTGCTCAAGGTGATCGAGTTCGGCGACCTCGAGCAGGACGGCAACGAGGACAAGCTGGTCGGCAAGCTGGAGCTGCTCGACGGCTGCATCGCCGTGTACTGCCGCGCCTGCGGCGCCTCGGCGGTGCGCCAGCTGCTGGCCATCGGCGTGCATCCGGTCAAGGTCGCCGAGGCGGCGCGCATCGACGAGCTGCTCGCCAGCCTGCAGGCCGAGCTGCGCGAAGGCCCGTCGGCCTGGCTGGCCAAGGCCATCCAGCGCACGCGCGGCGCCGACCGGCAGCGCTTCGCGGCGATGGCCGCCGAGGCCTGGGACGAGTAGCGCCCTTCATTTTCTAGCGAGGAATGCCACATGTTCGAAGTCGAGGAATCCCCCGCGGTGGTGCAGGACGGCGATGCCGCCCTCAACCACCCGATCGTCAGGCAGATGGTGGTGCAGCTGCGCGCCATGGACAGCTACGGCACCTACGACACCTGGAGCGACGCCCGCGTGCTCGATCCGCTGGTGCTGACCAAGGAGCGGCGCAAGGCCATCCCGGTGGTCGGCGACCCGGACGAGACCACCATCTCGCGGATCAAGGCCTACTACAACGCCATCGCCCAGCTGGTCGAGGCGCGGACCGGCCTGCTCGCCGTGCCGGTGATCAACCTGACCCACGAGGGCTTCGGCCGCGCGCTGATCCTGGTCGGCAAGCTGGTCGCCCTCGACAAGACCCTGCGCGACGTCCACCGCTTCGGCTTCGACTCGCTCGAGGCGCTGGCCGGCGAGGCGCAGAAGCAGGTCGACAAGGCCGCGGCGCTGATCGACGCGCACCGCGTGGTCGCCGAGCTCTAAGGCGGGAGGCGCCGATGAACGAAGACGAGATCAAGACCCTGAAGAAGGAGGTCAGCCAGAAGAAGCGCATCGCCACCGACTGGGCTGCGCAGATCCACGACCTGGTCGAGGATCGCCTGCTGACCGACTACCAGACGCTGCCCGAGCTGGCCCGCCAGACCCACCAGGCCTGCCTGGACTGGGCCGAGGCCAAGGCCCGCCTGGAGGCGAGTGGCGCCGAGTGATCCGCTCGGCGCCACTGGGTTCGCCCGCACCGTGGTGCGGGCGGGCAGGGGCCACCCGCCCTCTGCCGGCGACCCGGGGCCGTGCCCGGCCCGAACCTTGCGCCGCCCTGTCGCGGCATCCGACGCGCCCGCCCACGCGGCGGCGCGGCCCCGACCTGGTGTCGGGTAGCTGAACCCTGAGCAGAGCGGACCCCGAGCCGCCATTCGACAACCGTAGGCCTGCGCCAGCGCAGCGGCTGGCGCGCAGGAGATGAACCATGGCTGAGGCAGTGATTACCGGGCTGACCCGGGGTGGCACGGCGTGGACGCCGCAATTCGTGACCGCGCTCGACGCGCAGAAGTGCATCGGTTGCGGTCGTTGCTACAAGGTCTGTCCGCGCGACGTGTTCACCCTGGCCGACCGCGCCGATGTGGTCGGCGAGGACGACGACCAGTTCGACGACGATGACGAGATGAAGGTGATGGTCATCCAGGACGGCATGGACTGCATCGGCTGCCAGGCCTGCGCCGCCGTGTGCCCCAAGCAGTGCCACAGCCACGCCGCCGCCGCGGCCTGAGGAGAGCGGATCATGGCCAAGCCCGAATTCCACATCTTCGTCTGCGCGCAGCGCCGTGCGGACGGCCATCCGCGCGGCAGCTGCGGCGCCAAGGGCGCCGAGGCGCTGTACAACGCCTTCGCCCAGGTGCTGATCCGCCACAACCTGAGCAATCGCATCGCGCTGACCAGCACTACCTGCCTCGGGCCGTGCCAGGCCGGCGCCAACGTGCTGATCTATCCGGGCTCGATCATGTACAGCTGGGTGGAGCCGCACGAGGCGGCGCTCATCGTCGAGCAGCACCTGCTCGGCGGCGAGCCCTACGCCGACAAGCTGACCCCCGCGGAAATCTGGTAAGCGCCATGGCCGAGGTGCTGCTGTTCGCTCCCGAGCGCGCCTTCTTCTCCGCCGACACGCCGCAGAAGCTGCGCTACCTGCTCAACCACGCGCTGTGCGCGGCGACTCCGGACGGCGTCGAGGCGCTGCTCCTCGAGGCGCGCCGGCGCTGGCCGCAGGAGGCCGACGCGCACGTCGCGTTGTACAAGTTCTACTTCGTCAGCCGCCGCTACGCCGAGGCCGAGGCCGCGGTGTGGCTGGCCCTGCACGAGGCCGCGCAGGCGGCCGGCTTCGTCCGCAACTACCGGCGCCTGCATGCCGGCAGCGCCGACTGGTCGCGGCGCCAGGGCGCCGAGCGGCTGTACCTGTTCAGCCTCAAGGCGCTCGGAGTGATCCGCTTGCGCCGCGGCCGGGTGGCGCAGGCGCAGCGCGTGCTGGAGAAGCTGCTCGAGCTCGATCCGGTCGACGAGATCGGCGGCGGCGCCTTCCTGCACATCGCCCGCGCGTTCGCCGAGGAGGCCGCCTGATGGATAGCGTCCTCGCGCAGCGTCTGCAGGAAGTCGAGCCGCTGCTGGCGGAGATCTGGCAGACGCTGGCCGCCTGCCTGGTCGCCGCCGGCGTCGAGCGGCCACTGGCGGTGGCCGGTACGCCCGGCAGCCACGCGGAGCTGCGCGTGGATCCGTTCGACCACAGCCAGGCGCTGTACGCCGAGTGGCGCGCGCCAGGCGGCGCCCTGCAGGGCAGCGTGCTGGTCAACGGCGACGGCCAGGCCTTCGCCGAGTTCGACGTGCTGCTCGCGCATCCGCGGCGGCGCGCCTGGGTGATCGAGGCGGTCACCGCCTGGGGCCGCGCCGGGGCGCTGAAGAGCGAGCTGCGCCTGCTGCCGGCGCTCGGCGCATGAACGCGGTCTACGACTGGCTGCTGGCCAGCGCCGCGGCCAACGCCCCGGTCGAGCGCCTGTGCCTCGGCCTCAACTGGACGGTGGCGCAGGTGGCCGGCAGTTGCGGCTTCGCCTTCAGCCCCCGCCAGGTGCCGCGCACCCTGAGCTGGGCCGGCACCCTGGCCGGGCGTCCTGCCGGCGAGCTGCGCTCATGGCTGCTGTCGTGGCACGCAGCCGAGGCGGCGGTCGGCCTCGCCGTGCTCAACGCCGCGGTCAATGGCGACTCCGCCTGCCTGCGCGCGGCGCAGCCCTTGGGGGGCGCGGCACCGGGCCACCTGCGCGTGTTCGCCCATTTCCGTCCGCAGCTGGACGGGCAGCGGGTGGCGGTGATCGGCCACTATCCGGGCCTGGCGACGCTCTGGCAGGACCTGCCCTACCAGTGCCTGGAACGCCAGCAGCAGGACGGCGATCTGCCCGATGCCGCCGCCGAGTTCGTCCTGCCGCAGGCCGACTGGGTGTTCGTCACCGCCAGCAGCCTGGCCAACAAGACCCTGCCGCGCCTGCTCGAGCTGTCGCGCCAGGCGCGGGTGGTGCTGATGGGGCCGAGCCTGCCGTGGCTGGAGGGCTGGCGCGAGTTCGGCGTCGACTACCTGGCCGGCGTGCGCGTGCTGGATGCGCCGGCGGCGCACCAGGTGGCCGCCGAGGGCGGCGGCACCCGCCTGTTCGCCGGGCCGGTGGAATACGCCCTGCTGGCGCTCGATGCATGATCGACCAGCAGCACGGCTACGGCCTGCCCTGGCGCATGCTGGTCTGCCACAAGCATCCGGTCGGCGCGCGCCTGCACTTCCTGATTCCGACTGACGGCGGCGTGGTGCTGCCCCAGGCGCTGCCGCGTCTGGCGGTGCTCGCCGGCGCAGCGGCCGCGGCGCCGGTGCAGAGCCATCCGGCCAGCGCCCTGCGCCAGCTGCAGCAGCTGCTCGGCATCGCCCGCGCCCTCGAACTGGTCGACGAGTTCGCCCTGCGCCTGGAGGTCCCAGGGCTGATCCTGCCGGTCTACCTGGCGGCGTTGCCCGGCTTCGAGCTGTGCCCGCCGCCACCGGGCACCCGCTGGATCGAGCTGCCACAGAGCATCGGCATGCCCTGGCTGGATCGCGAACTGCTGCGCCGGGTCTACGAGGTGCTGCTCGGCTAGCTGCGGCTGCGCGGCGGTCGGGCTTGCCGCAGGCGCGAGCGGGCTCGCGATCCCGGGACGAGCCGATCGATCGCGAGCCCGCTCGCTCCTACAGGCGCTCAGGCGCGCAGCAGGGCCTTGACCAGCTTGGCGGACAGTTGCTCCTCGCTGAACTGCGGCTCGTTCGGCGGATACAGCGCATCTTCGATGATGGTGAAGCCGGCCTCCCTGGCCAGGCCGATCATCTCGCGGACTTTTTCACAGGCTTTCAGCTTCTCGCCGAGGCTCGGGTCGGTCTTGGCCAGTTCCGAGAAGGCTTGGATTTCCTTGATGGACATGCTGCTCTCTCTATCACGGTTAGCGAAAGGCAAGGCCGGCGGGCCAGGGCAGCGGTAGTCGCCCTGCGAGCTTCCTGGATGCCGCGGACGGCGCCCAGGGGAGGGGGGAGGCCGCGCAGTGGGTGGCGCGCAACCGACTGGCCATGCCCCGCCGGGCCTTGGTCGGTTGTCCCGCTGCAACCCGAATGCCAGTGGTAATTCTTTTTGAATCAGTGGCTTATGGATTGCAGCTTGTCGCATTGGCGCCAATCGCACAGGCCGCGTTGCGATGATCGCGACAGCGCGCGCCGTACAGCGTGGCGACATAGAACTCCTCGTCGTCGTCGGCTGCGTGGCTCGTCGATGCGGTAGTGGTGGGCGTAGTAGCAGGCGATCCGCCTGGCGTCGTAGCCGAAGCAGCGCTCGGCGGCCAGTTCGGCATCGCGGTGTAACTCGAAACGCACCGGCTCCAGGACCATTTCCTGCCATTCGTCCGGCAGTCGTTCGCGCCGCCGCCGACGCATCGGGCCCTGCCGGCGTCTGGCGCAGGCCGCGCGGGCCCGACGTTTTGTCGCAAACACCACAATGCCGACTGCAGCGGTCTGTTTCATGACAGCCGCCAGTGCTGCGTTCCTTATTCAACTTATTGATTTAAAAGGTTTTTATTGCGAATTGGCGGGTGGCATCTGCCTTGCACCTTCTCCTGCAACGGTTGGTCAAGCAACCACACAGCCGAGGAGACACGCCGATGATCATCATGACCGACAGCGCCAAGAGCGCCGTGAACCGCTTCATCAGCAGCACCGGCAAGCCGGTCGCCGGCCTGCGCATCCGCGTCGAGGGCGGTGGCTGCTCCGGCCTCAAGTACAGCCTCAAGCTGGAGGAGAGCGGCGCCGAGGGTGACCTGAGCGTCGACTGCGACGGCATCACCCTGCTGTTCGACGAGACCAGCGCGCCGCTGCTCGACGGCGTGACCATGGATTTCGTCGAGAGCATGGAAGGCAGCGGCTTCACCTTCGTCAATCCGAACGCCAGCAGCAGCTGCAGCTGTGGCAAGTCCTTCGCCTGCTAAGCCATTCGAAGTCGCCGGCGACGACCGGCGATCCAGGAATCACCGGAGATCAGCCGTCATGTGGGATTACTCGGAAAAGGTCAAAGAACACTTCTACAACCCGAAGAACGCCGGCGCGGTGGCCGAGGCCAACGCCGTCGGCGACGTCGGCTCGCTGAGCTGCGGCGACGCCCTGCGGCTGACCCTCAAGGTCGACCCGGCCACCGACGTCATCCTCGACGCCGGCTTCCAGACCTTCGGCTGCGGCTCGGCCATCGCCTCGAGCTCGGCGCTGACCGAGATGATCAAGGGCCTGACCGTCGATCAGGCGCTGCAGATCAGCAACCAGGACATCGCCGACTTCCTCGACGGCCTGCCGCCGGAAAAGATGCACTGCTCGGTGATGGGCCGCGAGGCGCTGCAGGCCGCGGTGGCCAACTACCGGGGCGAGGCGCTGGAAGACGACCACGAGGAAGGCGCGCTGGTCTGCAAGTGCTTCGCCATCGACGAGGTGATGGTGCGCGAGACCATCCGCGCCAACCACCTGTCCAGCGTCGAGGACGTCACCAACTACACCAAGGCCGGTGGCGGCTGCTCGGCCTGCCACGAAGGCATCGAGCGGGTGCTCACCGAGGAGCTGGCGGCGCGCGGCGAGGTGTTCGTCGCCGCGCCGACCAAGGCCAAGGGCAAGGCCAAATCCGGCCTGGTCAACCTCAACGCCCCGGTCCCCGCGCCGGCTGCGCCCGCTCCGGCCGAGGCCGCGCCGGCGCCGAAGATGACCAACCTGCAGCGCATCCGCCGCATCGAGATGGTGCTGGAGTCGATCCGTCCGACCCTGCAGCGCGATCACGGCGACGTCGAGCTGCTCGAGGTCGACGGCAGGAACGTCTACGTCAAGCTGACCGGCGCCTGCACCGGTTGCCAGATGGCCAGCATGACCCTGTCCGGCATCCAGCAGCGGCTGATCGAGGAGCTCGGCGAGTTCGTCAAGGTGATCCCGGTCAGCGCCGCCGGCGCCGCCCACGCCCAGCTGGAGGTGTGACATGGCCGACGTCTATCTCGACAACAACGCCACCACCCGCGTCGACGACGAGGTGGTGCAGGCCATGCTGCCGTTCTTCACCGAGCAGTTCGGCAACCCCTCGTCGCTGCACAGCTTCGGCAATCAGGTCGGCATGGCGCTGAAGAAGGCCCGGCAGAGCGTGCAGAAGCTGCTCGGCGCCGAGCACGACTCGGAAATCGTCTTCACCTCCTGCGGCACCGAGGCCGACTCCACGGCGATCCTCTCGGCGCTCAAGGCGCAGCCCGAGCGCAAGACCATCATCACCACGGTGGTCGAGCACCCGGCGATCCTCAGCCTGTGCGACTACCTGGCCAGCGAGGGCTACACCGTGCACAAGCTGGCGGTGGACAAGAAGGGCCGCCTGGACCTCGACCACTACGCCAGCCTGCTCTCCGACGACGTGGCCATCGTCTCGGTGATGTGGGCCAACAACGAGACCGGCACGCTGTTCCCGGTGCTGGAGATGGCGCAGATGGCCGACGACGCCGGCATCATGTTCCACACCGACGCCGTGCAGGCGGTCGGCAAGGTGCCGATGAACCTGCAGGACAGCGCCATCCACATGCTCTCGGTGTCCGGCCACAAGCTGCACGCGCCCAAGGGCATCGGCGTGCTCTACCTGCGCCGCGGCACCCGCTTCCGTCCGCTGCTGCGCGGCGGCCACCAGGAGCGCGGGCGGCGTGCCGGCACCGAGAACGCCGCCTCGATCGTCGGCCTGGGTGTCGCCGCCGAGCGCGCGCTGGCCTTCATGGAGCACGAGAACACCGAGGTCAAGCGCCTGCGCGACAAGCTGGAAGCCGGCGTCCTCGCCGCCGTGCCCTACGCCTTCGTCACCGGCGACCCGGACAACCGCCTGCCCAACACCGCCAACATCGCCTTCGAGTACATCGAGGGCGAGGCGATCCTGCTGCTGCTCAACAAGGTCGGCATCGCCGCCTCCAGCGGCTCGGCCTGCACCTCGGGCTCGCTCGAACCCTCCCACGTGATGCGCGCCATGGACATTCCCTACACCGCCGCCCACGGCACGGTGCGCTTCTCGCTGTCGCGCTACACGACGGAGGAGGAGGTCGACCGGGTGATCGCCGCGGTGCCGCCGATCGTCGCCCAGCTGCGCAAGCTGTCGCCGTACTGGAGCGGCAACGGCCCGGTCGAAGCCGACCAGGCCTTCGCCCCGGTCTACGCCTGAACCGGCGCGGCTCCCCGCGGGCCGCGCCATCCCCCTCTTGGTCGGAGTCAGCCATGGCCAGCGTGATCATCGACGACACCACCCTGCGCGACGGCGAGCAGAGCGCCGGCGTGGCCTTCACTCCCGAGGAGAAGATCGCCATCGCCCGCGCGCTGGCCGAGCTGGGCGTGCCCGAGCTGGAGATCGGCATTCCCAGCATGGGCGAGGAGGAGCGCGAGGTGATGCGCGCCATCGCCGGCCTCGGCTTGCCGGCGCGCCTGCTGGCCTGGTGCCGGCTGTGCGATCTGGATCTGGCCGCCGCGCGGCACAGCGGGGTGGGCATGGTCGACCTGTCGCTGCCGGTCTCCGACCTGATGCTCCTGCACAAGCTCGGCCGCGACCGTAGTTGGGCGCTGGCCGAGGTGGCGCGCCTGGTCGGCGATGCGCGCCAGGCGGGCCTCGAGGTATGCCTGGGCTGCGAGGACGCCTCGCGCGCCGACCTGGACTTCGTGGTGCGCGTCGCCGCTGTGGCCCAGGCCGCCGGCGCGCGGCGGGTGCGCTTCGCCGACACCGTGGGGATCATGGAGCCGTTCGGCATGCTCGAACGCTTCCGCTTCCTGCGCGAGCGGGTCGACCTGGAGCTGGAAGTGCATGCCCACGACGACTTCGGCCTGGCCACCGCCAACACCATCGCCGCGGTGCTGGGCGGCGCCACTCATCTCAACACCACGGTCAACGGCCTCGGCGAGCGTGCCGGCAACGCCGCGCTGGAGGAGTGCGTGGTGGCGCTCAAGCACCTCTACGCCATCGACACCGGCATCGACACCCGCGGCATCCCGGCGATCTCCGCGCTGGTCGAGCAGGCCTCCGGACGCCAGGTGGCCTGGCAGAAGAGCGTGGTCGGCGCCGGGGTATTCACCCACGAGGCGGGCATCCACGTCGACGGCCTGCTCAAACACCGGCGCACCTACGAGGGCCTCAATCCCGACGTGCTCGGCCGCAGCCACAGCCTGGTGCTCGGCAAGCACTCCGGGGCGCACATGGTGCGCACCCGCTACCGCGAGCTGGGCATCGAGCTGGACGACTGGCAGTGCCAGGCGCTGCTCGGCCGCATCCGCGCCTTCTCCACCCATACCAAGCGCAGCCCGCAGGCCGCCGAGCTGGAGGATTTCTACCGCCAGCTCGACACGGCGCCCGGCGCTCTGGCCGCAGGAGCCCTGGCATGAGCCTGTTCAGCGAGTGGCGCGACGACATCCGCTGCGTGTTCCAGCGCGATCCTGCCGCGCGCACCACCTTCGAGGTGCTCACCACCTACCCGGGCGTGCACGCGATCATGCTCTACCGGCTGAGCAACCGCCTGTGGCGCTCCGGCTGGCGCTATCCGGCGCGCCTGCTGGCGTTCGTCGCCCGCCTGCTCAGCAACGTCGACATCCATCCCGGTGCCACCATCGGGCCGCGCTTCTTCATCGACCACGGCGCCTGCGTGGTGATCGGCGAGACCGCCGAGATCGGCCAGGACGTGACCCTCTACCACGGCGTCACCCTCGGCGGCACCAGCTGGCGCAAGGGCAAGCGCCATCCGACCCTGGGCGACGGCGTGCTGGTCGGCGCCGGGGCGAAGATCCTCGGCCCGATCACGGTCGGCAACCAGGCGCGGGTCGGCGCCAACTCGGTGGTGGTGCAGGACGTGCCGGAGGGCTGCACGGTGGTCGGCATCCCCGGCAAGGTGGTCAAGCTGCGCGAGGCCGGCCAGCTCAACCCCTACGGCTTCGACCTCGACCACCACCTGATCCCCGACCCGGTCGGCAAGGCGATCGCCTGCCTGCTGGAGCGCATCGACGGCCTGGAGAAACGCCTGGAGCAGGGCGGCCTGGTTGCCGCCGGCAGCCAGCAGCAGTTCTACCAGGGCTGCTCGCCGGACAACGCGATCTGCGAGAGCGACTGCGCCGGCGGCGCCGTCGCCATCGGCCGGCGTCGCCCGGCCGCCAGCCGCAGCGAATAGCCGGGGGGCGTGCCATGGATCTGCAGGATTTCAATGGCGAGGGGCTGTACTTCGACGATCCGGCCGACCCGCAGGTGGGCGCCTGGCTGGCCGCCGCCGCCGAGCAGTACGCCGAAGGCAGCGCCGAGCCGGCGCTGCTCGCCGCCCAGGCGCTGGCACCGGACGACCTCAGCGTGCTGGTCGGCCTCTACCGCTTCTACTACTACCAGCACCGCTACGCCGACGCGCTGGCCATCGCCGAGCGGGTGATGGCGGTGGTCGGTCCGCGCCTCGCTCTGCCGGCGCACTGGCGGCAGATCGATCAGACCGCCCTGGCCGCCGCCGCCGAGTGCGGCATCGGTCTGCTGCGCTTCCATCTGCTGGCGCTCAAGGGCGCCGGCTACCTGAGCCTGCGCCTGGGCCGCTTCGAGCAGGGCAAGGCGATGCTCGCCAAGGTGGTCGAGCTGGACGAAGGCAACCGCCTGGGCGCCCGCCTGCTGCTGGACGTGCTGGCCGAGCACGACGCCGAAATCATTCCCTTCCCCCTTGCGGCCACCGCGGAGACACGAGCATGAGCGTTCAACCCTATTCGCCGGATTCCGACCTGAGCCTCGACGAGTCGCTCGAGGAGCTGGTGTCGGCCGAGGACTTCCTCGAGTTCTTCGCCATCCCCTTCGAGCAGAAGGTCGTCCACGTCAACCGCCTGCACATCATGCAGCGCTACCACGACTATCTGGGCAAGGCGGGCGACCTCGAGACGCTGGCCGACGAGGCGCGCGCCGCCGTCTACCGCCAGCTGCTGGGGCGCGCCTACCAGGACTTCGTCGACTCCGACGCGCAGACCGAGAAGGTGTTCAAGGTGTTCCGCATGCACGAGCCGCAGACCACCTTCGTCCCGCTCGACCAGTTGCTGGGCTGACCCCGAGGAGAGCCGCCATGAGCCTGCCGCAGTTCGAGTACGGCGACGAGGTGCGGGTGATCCGCAACGTGCGCAACGACGGCACCTATCCGGGCATGGACACCGGCACCCTTCTGATCCGCCGCGGTTCGGTGGGCTGCGTGTACGACGTCGGCACCTACCTGCAGGACCAGCTGATCTACCGGGTGCACTTCCTCGACTCGGGGCGCACCGTCGGCTGTCGCGAGGAGGAGCTGATCCTCGCCAGCGAGCCGTGGACGCCGAGCCTGTTCGAGTTCCGCGACAACGTCATGGCCCTGCGCACCTTCGCGGTGCGCGGCGAGGTGGTGGTGGAGCAGGGCCAGGTCGGCAGCGTGATGCGGGTGCTGCGCGATCTGCCCGAGGGCGTGCAGTACCACGTGCACTTCGGCGACGGCCGGGTGCTGCAGATCCCCGAGCAGAGTTTGTGCCTGGCCGAATCCCCCCTGGCCAAGGATGTGGAGGTGAGCGATGAGCAGTGAACTGCAAGGCATGTCCGGCGACCACCGCTACTACCTGCTCAAGGTCGCCCACGAGCACTACGGCTGCGCGCCGGGCGAGCTCAACGCCGAGCAGCTGCAGCGCGCCACCGGCATCGTCAGCCGGCAGCGGCGCATCGAGGAAGCGGTGCTGCGCAGCCAGGAGGCGACCGGGGTGGTCATCCCGCCGATTCAGGTCGAGGAGGCGCTGGCGCAGATCGGCAGCCGCTACGAGGATGGCGCGGCACTGCGCCAGGCGCTGGCCAGCCACGGCCTCAGCGACGACGAGCTGCGCGTGCTGCTGGCCCGCGAGCTGAAGGTCGAGGCGATCCTCGAGCGGGTCGCCGCCAGCCTGCCGCTGCTCAGCGACACCGACCTCAGCCTGTACTACTTCAACCATCCCGAGCAGTTCGAGCGCCCGGCCTGCCGCGAAGCGCGGCACATCCTGATCACCATCAACCCGGACTTTCCGGAGAACACCCGCGCGGCCGCCCTGGCGCGCATCGAGGTGATCGCCAGGCGCCTGCGCCAGCGGCCCGAGCGCTTCGCCGAGGAGGCGCTCAAGCACTCGGAGTGCCCCACCGCGCTCAATGGCGGCCTGCTCGGCCAGGTCAGCGCCGGCGCCCTGTACCCGGCGCTGGAGGACCGTCTGTTCGCTCTGGCGGCGGGTGAGCTGAGCGCGGTGGTGGAGTCACCGATGGGCTTTCACCTGATCCGCTGCGAGAGCATCACGCCGGCGCGGCGCCTTTCCCTCGAAGAGGCCCTGCCGCGCCTGCGCGACAGGCTCCAGGCCCGGCAGCGCAAGGCCCATCAGCGCCAGTGGCTGGAGCGTCTGCTGCAACCCTTCGCCCCCGTGGAGAACCCGTCCCATGGCTGACACCGACAAACCCTGCTGCTCCTTCTGCGGTGCGGAAAAGAGCCCGAGCGTCCCGCTCATCGCCGGCAACGACGGGCGCATCTGCGAGGCCTGCGTCAACCTCGCCCATCAGGTGGTGAGCAGCTGGGGCCAGCGGCGCAAGCTGCAGCAGCTGGCGCCGCAGCTGCGTACCCCGGCCGAATACAAGCGCCACCTCGACGAGTCGGTGATCGGTCAGGAGGCGGCCAAGGAGACCCTTGCGGTCGCCGTGTACAACCACTACCTGCGCCTGCTCAACTGCGACCGCGAACCGATCTGCCAGCTCGGCGAGCAGGTCGAGCTGGAGAAGTCCAACATCCTCATGGCCGGACCGTCCGGCACCGGCAAGACCCTGCTGGTGCGCACCCTGGCGCGCATCCTCGGCGTGCCCTTCGCCTCGGCCGACGCCACCACCCTGACCCAGGCCGGCTACGTTGGCGACGACGTGGACAGCATCATCGCCCGCCTGCTCGAGGCGGCCGGCGGCGACGTGCAGCAGGCGCAGTGGGGCATCGTCTACATCGACGAGGTGGACAAGCTGGCCAAGCGCAGCGGCGGCGGCACGGCGGTGCGCGACATCTCCGGCGAGGGCGTGCAGCAGGCGTTGCTGAAGATGGTCGAGGGCACCGAGGTGCGCATCGCCAAGAGCGGCCGACGCAGCGAGCACGCCGAGGAGCAGGTGGTCGACACCCGCAACATCCTCTTCATCGCCGGCGGCGCCTTCCCCGGCCTCGAGGAGCTGGTGCGCAGCCGCCTGCAGCCGCGCAGCGGCGGCATCGGCTTCCACGCCCAGCCGCCGCGCCAGGCGAAGGCGTCGATCAACGAGCTGCTCGCTGCGCTGCTGCCCGACGATCTGCACGAGTTCGGCCTGATCCCCGAGTTCATCGGCCGCTTCCCGATCATCACCTTCCTTCAGGAGCTCGATCACGCCACCCTGCTGCGCATCCTCAGCGAGCCGCGCAACGCCCTGGTCAAGCAGTACAAGCAGCTGTTCGCCTACCAGGGCGTGACCCTGGAGATCGGCGACGCGGCGCTCAGCCATATCGCCGACCAGGCGCTGACGCGCAGGACCGGCGCGCGCGGCCTGCGCGCGGTGCTCGAGGCGGCGCTGCAGCAGACCATGTTCGACATGCCGTCCAGGCCGCTGCTGCGCGCCTGCAGTCTGGAGCTGCGCGACGACGGTGATGGGGCGCGCCTGGTTGTGCTGGAAACCTGCGCCGAGGACGGCGCCACGGCTCGCCCGGGCACCTGCGTCACGTCGGCGTCCGCCAGCGCCGAGGCGCCGCGTATCTCGGTCGACCTGTGAGTGTCGCGAAGCCGACAGGTTCGCGCGCTCGTCGTTGCGGGCCTGTCGGCTTTCGCACAAGGGCTTCCGGGTTGGATAAAAAGTCTTTCTGAATCAAATGCTTGAGATTTCATGCGGGAGGCGGACGGGTGGCCCGTTTCCTGCTCGGAGACAAGGGCCAGCCTGGCCCGCGCCGAGGCCGGCAGCCACGTAAACGGATTCCCAGAACGCAGTTAGAGGTGAGTTATGGCCAGGATTGGACTGTTCTTCGGCACCAACACCGGCAAGACCCGCAAGGTCGCCAAGATGATCAAGAAACGCTTCGACGACGACACCATGGCCGATGCGCTCAACGTCAACCGCGCCTCGGCCGAGGACCTGGCCCAGTACCAGTTCCTCATCATCGGCACCCCGACCCTGGGCGACGGCGAGCTGCCGGGGCTGTCGGCCGACTGTGAGAACGAGAGCTGGGAAGAGTTCCTGCCCAAGCTGCAGGAGGTCGACCTCACCGGCAAGACCGTGGCCATCTTCGGTCTCGGCGACCAGGTCGGCTATCCCGACGAGTACCTCGATGCCATGGGCATCCTCTACGACTTCATCGTCGAGCGCGGCGCCACCGTGGTCGGCGCCTGGCCGACCGAGGGCTACGAGTTCGAGGCCTCCGCGGCCGTGCGCGACGGCAAGTTCGTCGGCCTGGCCCTCGATCTGGACAACCAGAGCGGCCTGACCGAGGAGCGTCTGAACGTCTGGCTGAAGCTGATCGCTGCGGACTTCGACCTGCCGCTGTAACCACGCGTTCCCGGTCGTGCGCCATGCAGGGCATGACCGGGACACCGCCGGGTGGCGCCGGAGTGCCGGCAGCAGTCGGTGCCAGGCGTCTGGCCGAGGTGTGTGGGGCGTGCCGGTGGGGGAGCGGAAACGAAAAGACCCGCACGAGGCGGGTCTTTTCGTTGATCCTGCGGATGACTATCGGCCGGATCGGGAATTTGGTCGGAGCGACTGGATTCGAACCAGCGACCTTCTCGTCCCGAACGAGACGCGCTACCAAGCTGCGCTACGCTCCGTTTTCGTGGGCCGCATTATACAGAAAAAATCAGGCTGCACAAGGGCTTAGCAGAAACAGAAAAGCCCGCGCTGGGCGGGCTTTTCGATTCGATCCACCGACCTGTGTCGGTATCTCGGGAATTTGGTCGGAGCGACTGGATTCGAACCAGCGACCTTCTCGTCCCGAACGAGACGCGCTACCAAGCTGCGCTACGCTCCGTTTTCGTGGGGCGCATTCTACAGAAAAAATGAGAGAGCACAAGGGGTTAGCTGAACAAATATGAAAGTTTCGGCTGCCACAACGGTGGTCGCCCGCAGGCAGGTGCGTCCCGCCCCGTTGGTGTATAAAGCCGATCAGCGATTTTCATCCCGAACCCGGTCGTGGAGCCTCCGATGAGCAAGCATGCCGATAGCGTTTTCGTTCCTCTGAACATTGCCGTTCTCACCGTCAGCGACACTCGCAGCCTGGATACCGACACCTCCGGCGGCCTGCTGGTCGAGCGCCTGCAGACGGCGGGGCACAACCTGGCGGCGCGCGTGCTGCTCAAGGACGACCTCTACCGCATCCGCGCCCAGGTGGCGCAGTGGATCGCCGAGGACGAGGTGCAGGTGGTGCTGATCACCGGCGGCACCGGCTTCACCGGTCGCGACAGCACCCCGGAGGCGGTGGCCTGCCTGCTCGACAAGCAGGTGGATGGCTTCGGCGAGCTGTTCCGGCAGATCTCCTTCGACGACATCGGCACCTCGACCATCCAGTCGCGCGCACTCGCCGGTCTGGCCAACGGCACCCTGGTGTGCTGCCTGCCGGGCTCGACCAACGCCTGCCGCACCGGCTGGGACGGCATCCTCGCCAGCCAGCTGGATGCTCGCCATCGGCCGTGCAACTTCGTCGCCCATCTCAAGCAGGCGCCGGCCTGCGAGTCGCGCGGATGAGCGCGCTGCTGCCGCTGGAGCAGGCGCTCGAGCGCCTGCTGGCCCAGGCCGCGGCCGAGCCGCTGGTCGCGAGCGAGATGCTAGCCGCCGCCAGCGCCTCCGGCCGGGTGCTCGCCGCACCGCTGGTCAGTGGCCTCGACCTGCCGCCCTGGCCGAACAGCGCCATGGACGGCTACGCCCTGCGCCTGGCCGACTGGCAGGGCGAGCCGCTGGCGGTCAGCCAGCAGATATTCGCCGGTCAGGCGCCGCAGTCGCTGGCGCCGGGAACCTGCGCGCGCATCTTCACCGGCGCGCCGCTGCCGCAAGGCGCCGACACCGTGGAAATGCAGGAAAACGTCGAGGTGCTGGCCGATGGCCGGGTACGGTTTCGCGAGGCGCTGCGCGTCGGGCAGAACGTGCGCCCGCAGGGCCAGGAGATCCGCGCCGGCGAGACCCTGCTGGAGGCCGGGACCCTGCTCGGGCCGGCCGAGCTGGGGCTGGTCGCCTCGATCGGGGTGGCCAACGTCGAGGTGCGCCGTCGGCCACTGGTGGCGCTGCTGTCCACCGGTGACGAACTGGTCGAGCCGGGCCGAACGCTGGGCGCCGGGCAGATCTACAACAGCAACCGCGCGCTGCTTGCCGCCGCTCTCCAGCGCCTCGGCTGCGCGGTGCAGGACGCCGGTATCCTGCCTGACGATCTCGAGCGCACCCGCGAGCGATTGGCGGCGCTGGGCGACGCCGACCTGATCCTCTCCACCGGTGGGGTGTCGGTGGGCGAGGCGGACTGTCTCGGCCGGGTATTGCGCGAGGAGGGCGAGCTGACCCTGTGGAAGCTGGCGCTCAAGCCCGGCAAGCCGCTGACCTGCGGTCGCTACCGCGGCACGCCGCTGATCGGCCTGCCCGGCAATCCGGCGGCGAGCCTGGTGACCTTCGCCCTGCTGGTGCGCCCCTACCTGCTGCGTCGCCTGGGCGTGACGCGCCTCGAGCCGCTGCGCTTCGCCGTGCCGGCCGGTTTCGCCTGGCCGAAGGCCGGTGGCCGTCGCGAGTTCCTGCGCGCGCGCCTGGAGCAGGGCAGGGCGGTGCTCTACCCCAACCAGAGTTCCGGGGTGCTGCGCAGCGCCGCCTGGGCCGACGGTCTGGTCGAGGTGCGCGAGGGCACGACGCTGGCCGAGGGGGAGGCGGTCAACTTCATTCCCCTGGCGGGGCTTATCTGAGTTCGCCATGACCCCGGGCATGCCCTTGTCATCCGGCTTCGACTAGAGTCAGAGGCTGTTGGCCGGGCAGACCGGCGCCACAGTAGCAAGGAGTGTTGCGATGACCATGATGAAAGCCGCCGTCTTCGTAGAACCCGGGCGTATCGAGCTGGTCGACAAGCCGATCCCGCCGGTGGGCCCCAACGACGCACTGGTGCGCATCACCACCACCACCATCTGCGGCACCGACGTGCACATCCTCAAGGGCGAGTATCCGGTGGCCAAGGGGCTGACCGTCGGCCACGAGCCGGTGGGCATCATCGAGAAGCTCGGCAGCAACGTGCAGGGCTACCAGGAAGGCCAGCGGGTGATCGCCGGGGCGATCTGCCCGAGCTTCACCTCCTACGCCTGCCAGGACGGCTACCCGGCCCAGGACGGCGGTTGCTCCTGCCACGGCTACAAGCCGATGGGCGGCTGGCGCTTCGGCAACACCATCGACGGCACCCAGGCCGAGTACGTGCTGGTGCCCGACGCCCAGGCCAACCTGGCGCCGGTGCCGGACGGCCTCACCGACGAGCAGGTGCTGATGTGCCCGGATATCATGTCCACCGGCTTCGCCGGCGCCGAGGCGGCCAACATCAAGATCGGCGACGTGGTCGCGGTGTTCGCCCAAGGGCCGATCGGCCTGTGCGCCACCGCCGGCGCCAAGCTGCGCGGGGCGAGCCTGATCATCGCCGTGGACGGGGTCAACGAGCGCCTGGAGATCGCCCGCAAGCTGGGCGCCGACGTGACCCTTAACTTCCGCGAGGTGGACGTGGTCGAGGAGATCCTCAAGCTGACCGGCGGTCGCGGTGTGGACGCCTCGATCGAGGCGCTCGGCCTGCAGTCGACCTTCGAAAACGCCCTGCGCGTGCTCAAGCCGGGCGGCACCCTGTCCAGCCTGGGCGTGTATTCCAGCGACCTGACCATCCCGCTGGGCGCCTTCCACGCCGGCCTCGGCGACAACAAGATCGTCACCTCGCTGTGCCCGGGCGGCAAGGAGCGCATGCGCCGCCTGCTCAACGTGGTGGCTTCCGGGCGGGTCGACCTCGGTGCGCTGGTCACCCACGAGTACAAGCTCGAGCAGATCGTCGACGCCTACGACCTGTTCTCCCATCAGCGCGACGGCGTGCTCAAGGTGGCGATCAAGCCGTTCTGAAGCCCTTTGTCCGGCGCGCGGAGCCCGGCATTGCCGGGCTTCGTCGTTTCCGGGGGATGGCTGGAGCGGCGGGCGCCGCGGCTGCTACCATTTGGCCTTTGCACAACCGCTCAGTTCGAGAGTCCCATGACCACCGTCCGTACCCGCATCGCGCCGTCGCCCACCGGCGATCCGCACGTTGGCACCGCCTACATCGCCCTGTTCAACCTGTGCTTCGCCCGTCAGCACGGCGGCCAGTTCATCCTGCGCATCGAGGACACCGACCAGCTGCGCTCCAGCCGCGAGTCGGAGCAGCAGATCTTCGACGCCCTGCGCTGGCTGGGCATCGAGTGGGACGAGGGTCCGGACGTCGGCGGCCCGCACGGCCCGTACCGGCAGAGCGAGCGCGGCCACATCTACAAGCAGTACGCCGACGAGCTGGTGGACAAGGGCCACGCCTTCCACTGCTTCTGCAGCGCCGAGCGCCTCGATGCGGTGCGCGCCGAGCAGATGGCCAACAAGGAAACCCCGCGCTACGACGGTCACTGCATGCACCTCTCCAGGGACGAAGTGCAGCAGCGCCTGGCCGCCGGCGAGCCCAACGTGATCCGCATGAAGGTGCCGACGGAAGGCGTCTGCGTGGTGCCGGACCTGCTACGCGGCGACGTGGAGATCCCCTGGGATCGCATGGACATGCAGGTGCTGATGAAGACCGACGGTCTGCCCACCTACTTCCTCGCCAACGTGGTCGACGACTACCTGATGGGCATCACCCACGTGCTGCGCGGCGAGGAGTGGCTGCCGTCGGCGCCCAAGCTGATCAAGCTGTACGAGTACTTCGGCTGGGAGCAGCCCAAGCTGGTGTACATGCCGCTCTTGCGCAATCCGGACAAGTCCAAGCTGTCCAAGCGCAAGAATCCGACCTCGATCACCTTCTACCAGCGCATGGGCTTTTTGCCCGAGGCGATGCTCAACTACCTCGGCCGCATGGGCTGGTCGATGCCCGACGAGCGCGAGAAATTCTCGCTGGCCGAGATGATCGAGCACTTCGACGTCAGCCGCGTGTCGCTGGGCGGGCCGATCTTCGACATCGAGAAGCTGTCCTGGCTGAACGGCCAGTGGCTGCGCGAGCTGTCGGTCGAGCAGTTCGCCGCCGAGGTGCAGAAGTGGGCGCTCAACCCCGAGTACCTGATGAAGATCGCCCCGCACGCGCAGAGCCGCGTCGAGACCTTCAGTCAGCTGGCGCCGCTGGCCGGCTTCTTCTTCATGGGCGGGGTCAATCCCGATGCGAAGCTGTTCGAGCACAAGAAGCTGTCGCCCGAGCAGGTGCGCCAGGCGCTGCAGCTGATCCTCTGGAAGCTGGAAGCGCTGCGCCAGTGGAACAAGGACAACATCACCGCGATCATCCAGAAGGTCGCCGAGCACCTCGGCTACAAGCTGCGCGACCTGATGCCGCTGATCTTCCCGGCCATCAGCGGCCAGGCCAGCTCGGTATCGGTGCTCGACGCCATGGAGATCCTCGGTCCCGACCTGTCCCGGTTCCGCCTGCGCCAGGCCGTCGAGCTGCTCGGCGGCGTGTCGAAGAAGGAAACCAAGGAGTGGGAGAAGCTGCTGGCGGAGATCGTCTGAGGCGGTTGCAGTGGCGGGGCGCCCGCCACTGCATTCCCTAAGTGATTGTTCTGCCAACGAAAAAAAAACGGAAAAAAATGGCGAAGGTGTTGACGAGCTCTCCAAGGGCCTTTAACATTCGCCCCGCTTCACGACGAGCCAGGCTCGCAGGCGAAGCAACCACGAAAGTGGGGCTATAGCTCAGCTGGGAGAGCGCTTGCATGGCATGCAAGAGGTCGACGGTTCGATCCCGTCTAGCTCCACCAAATTTCCAGCGACACGCCAGGCGGTAACGGCGGGTTGCACGAAGGATTGCGTCCCCTTCGTCTAGTGGCCTAGGACACCGCCCTTTCACGGCGGTAACAGGGGTTCGAGTCCCCTAGGGGACGCCACTATTCCAGCGCACTGCCAAGGTGGTGCAGCTCAAGCGGTACTTGGGGCTATAGCTCAGCTGGGAGAGCGCTTGCATGGCATGCAAGAGGTCGACGGTTCGATCCCGTCTAGCTCCACCAATTTCCAGCGGTCCGCCAGCGGATCGTACGAAGGTTTACGTCCCCTTCGTCTAGTGGCCTAGGACACCGCCCTTTCACGGCGGTAACAGGGGTTCGAGTCCCCTAGGGGACGCCACTATTCCAGCGCACTGCCAAGGTGGTGCAGCTCAAGCGGTACTTGGGGCTATAGCTCAGCTGGGAGAGCGCTTGCATGGCATGCAAGAGGTCGACGGTTCGATCCCGTCTAGCTCCACCAATTCCCAGCGGTCCGCCAGCGGATCGTACGAAGGTTTACGTCCCCTTCGTCTAGTGGCCTAGGACACCGCCCTTTCACGGCGGTAACAGGGGTTCGAGTCCCCTAGGGGACGCCAATTTTCCCGTTCTGGGATCAAGAGGGTCATTCCGAGTTTTGAAATGGCCCTTTTTGTTTTTCCGCGCCGCCCCCTTCCTCTCCGATTCGCCATGCGCCGCTCTGGCTCGCGCATCGCGATGCTGCGACTGTCATCACACTGTCAATTGATCTGGGTACGTTGCCCGCACTTTTCATGCGGGATAAGCTGGCCAGAGCCGCCAAGCTGGCAGCCATTCTAATAACGATTACTACCTCGGGACGGACAGACAACATGACTTTCATGCCGTGGAGCAGCGAACTCGAAGTCGGTATTGAGCAGATCGACGAGCAACACCGCTGGCTGGTCAACCAGACCAACCAGCTGTACGACAGCCTGGCCAGTGACGCGACGGGGGCCGCAGAGGTCGGTGCGGTGCTGGAGGGGCTGATGGACTACACGGTCAACCACTTCATCGTCGAGGAGGAACTCTTCCAGCGCCTCGGCTATCCGGAAAGCGCTGCCCACAAGGCCCAGCACGACCAGTTCATCGCCCAGGTCATGAGCCTGCTGCAGCGCCACGAGGCCGGCGAGGTCTCCGGCAACGAAACCCTCTCCCTGCTCGCCGACTGGCTGGCGCACCACATCCTCAAGGTCGACAAGGCCTACGTGTCCTTCTTCCATCAGCATGGCGTGCACTGAGCCGTCCGGCTCTTGCACGGCGCGACGAATGCCGCATCATGGCCCTCATCCTTCTGGTGGGGCCAGCCATGAGTCTTCCCGTTCTTCACCGGTATCCTGACCGTGACACCTGCGCCGCCGAGCTGGCGCAGGTACTGGTCTCCCGTCTGGCTGCCCGGCGGAGCGCCGGACTTGCTCGTTTGCTCCTGCCCGGCGGACAGACTCCGCAACTCCTGCTGCAGAACTTGGCGCGACTGGACCTGGACTGGACGCAGGTCGAGGTGTCGCCCAGCGACGAGCGCTGGGTGGCGGCGGACGACCCGGCCAGCAACCTGCTTTTGCTGCGTCGGGCGCTGCCGCAGGCGCTACTGATCGATCCGCGTCAGGGAGCGACGCCGCAGCTGGCGGCGCAGGGCTGGGGAAAATCGTTGCGCGCCAGGCTGCCGCTCACCGCGGTGCTGCTGGGGATGGGCGAGGATGGCCACTTCGCTTCGCTGTTTCCCGGCATGCCGGGGCTCGCGGCGGCCCTGGCGGCCGAGGCCGTGCCCACCGCACTGGTAGGCGAGGCGCCAGTGGAGCCGCGGCTGCGCCTGACGCCGAACCTCGCGCTGCTGCTGCGCAGCGACTGGCTGGGGCTGCTGGTGTTCGGCGAGGCCAAGCGGGCGCTGCTCGAGGCGGTGTTGGCGGATCGGCCGGCAACCCGCCATCTGCCCGTGCATGCGCTGCTGCAACAGGCCGGCAATCGCCTGCAGATACACTGGGCGCCCTGATCGGGACGCCAACTGTTGCGCTCGGTTATTCGCGCTCCTGATAGACTGGCGGCTTGATGGGGCGGCCGTCCGCCGCAGGGCGTCGGCTGGGCCGGCGTGGCGGTGCGGCCGGCGGTGGTTCGATCCCGGACTGGGGGGAGTGAAGATGGTTCTGACGATGGATGATGTGCTCAAGCAAGCACGCCCGGTCCTGCCGGTGCTGGTGATCGAGGATGCCGGCCTCGCGGTCGACCTGGCCCGCGCGCTGTACGCGGGTGGCATCGAGGTGCTGGAGGTGACCCTGCGCACGCCGCGCGCGCTGGAGGCGCTGGCGGCGATCCGCCGCGAGCTGCCGCAGCTGCTGGTCGGCGCGGGGACGCTGATCCATGCGCCGCAGTTCGCCGAGGCGCGCGACGCCGGCGCGCAGTTCGCGGTCAGCCCGGGCTGCACCGAGCGGCTGGCCAACGCCGCCGAGGACGCCGGCCTGCCGTACCTGCCGGGGGTGATGACGCCCTCGGAAGTACTGTTCGCCATCGAGCGGGGCTATCGCTCGCTCAAGCTGTTCCCGGCCAACGGCGACGCCAGCGTGAAGATGCTCAAGAGCTTCAAGGAACCGTTCAACGGTATCCGCTTCTGTCCGACCGGCGGCATCAACCCGGACAACCTGCTGACCTTCCTGCGCCTGCCCAACGTCGCCTGCGTCGGCGGCACCTGGGTGGCGCCGAGCAGCCTGGTGCGCGCCCGCGCCTGGGACCAGATCACCCAGCTGGCCCACGAGGCCTGCACCCTGGCCGCCAGCGTGGAACGCGGCGCGTGAGCTGGCTGCGGCCGGCGCCCTTCGTTCTCGACATCGAGGTCGGCGCCGAGCACATCGACGAGTTCGCCCACGTCAACAACGTGGTGTACGTCGGCTGGCTGGAGCAGTGCGCCTGGGCGCACTCGCGCTCTCTGGGGCTGTCGCTGGACGACTATCGCCGCCTGGACCGCGGCATGCTGGTGGTGCGTCACGAGATCGACTATCTGGCTGCTGCCCGCGAGGGCGAGCGCCTGCAGCTGGGCACCTGGGTCGTCGAGAGCGACGGCCGGCTGAGCATTGCCCGGCAGTTCCAGCTGCGCCGTCCGGCCGACGGCGCCACCCTGCTGCGTGCGCGCACCCGTTTCGTCTGCGCCGAGCTGTCCAGCGGCAAGCCGCGGCGCATGCCGGTGGAGTTCGTCGAACGCTACGGGCGGGCGCTGGCGGCCGACTGAGCGCCTTTCGCCGGCGGCGGCTCGCCGCCCGGACGGCATCCCTTTACAATCCGCGCCCCGTTCATTCCCGCGAGAATCCCGCCGTGCAGATTGCCCTGGCGCCCATGCAGGGCCTGGTCGATGACATCCTCCGCGAACTGCTCACCGAGATCGGTGGCGTCGACTGGTGCGTCAGCGAGTTCGTGCGCATCTGCGACCGCCTGCTGCCGCTGTCCAGCTTCCGCAAGCTGGCTCCCGAGCTGGACCACGGCTGGCGTACCGCCAGCGGCACGCCGATGCGCCTGCAGTTGCTCGGCTCCGACCCCGTGTGCCTGGCCGACAACGCCGCCTATGCCGCGAGCCTCGGCGCGCCGGCGATCGACCTCAACTTCGGCTGCCCGGCCAAGACGGTGAACAAGTCGCGTGGCGGCGCGGTGTTGCTCAGGGAGCCGGAGCTGCTGCATGCGATCCTCTGCGAAGTGCGCCGCAGCGTGCCGGCCACGGTGCCGGTGACCGCCAAGATGCGCCTGGGCTACGACAGCCCGGCGCCGGCGCTGGACTGCGCCCGCGCGCTGGTCGAGGGCGGCGCGGAGATGCTGGTGGTGCATGCACGCACCAAGGTCGAGGGCTACCGCCCCCCGGCGCACTGGGAATGGGTGGCGCGGGTGCAGGAGGTGGTCGACGTTCCCGTCTACGCCAACGGCGAGATCTGGACGGTGGAGGACTGGCGGCGCTGCCGCGAGGTGAGCGGCGCAGCGAACATCATGCTCGGCCGTGGCCTGGTCTCGCGCCCCGACCTGGCCCGGCAGATCGCCGCCGCCGCAGCCGGCCGCGCGCCGGAGCCGCTCACCTGGGAGGAGTTCCAGCCGCTGCTGCGGCGCTTCTGGCGCATCCTCCGCCAGCGGCTGATCCCGCGCTCGGCGCCGGGCCGCCTCAAGCAGTGGCTGGCGATGCTGGCGCGCAGCTATCCCGAGGCGCAGGCGCTGTTCGACACGATCCGCCGCGAGGAGGACTGCGCGCGGCTGGATGTGCTGCTCGGTCTGCACGCCGAGGCGCTGGCGCGGCCGGAAGCCATCCCTGCGTAGGGTGGGTTAGGCTGTAGGCCGTAACCCACCGACCGAGCCACAGGCTCGGCACTTTGCCCATGCGCGACCTTACGGTCGCGACTGTGGGTTACGCCGCTGCGCGGCTAACCCACCCTACGCAACCTGCGCCTCGACCCCGGCCCGATCCAGCAGCTGCATGAACGCCCGTGCCGCGTTGGACAGGGTGCGCTCGGTGTGCACGATGTAGCCGAGCTGGCGGGTCAGCTGGATATCCTCCAGCGGCAGGCGCGTGACCTGCTCGTCGAGCATGGTGCGCGGCAGCACGCTCCAGGCGATGCCGATCGACACCAGCATCTTGATGGTCTCCAGGTAGTTGGTGCTCATGCTCACGTTGGGCCGCAGGCCGGCCTGCTCGAACAGGCGCTGGACGATGTGGTGGGTGAAGGTGTTCTCGCCGGGGAACACCGCCGCATGGCGCGCCACCTCGGCCAGGCTCACCGCGCCGCCGTGGGCCAGCGGGTGCTCGGGGGCGGCGACGAAGTCCAGCGGGTCATCCCACACCGGCACCGCGCGCACCGGCGCGGCAGTGTGCGGGGCGAGGGTGATCACCGCCAGCTCGGTGCGCCCGTGCAGCACTTCTTCATAGGCCACCTCCGAGTCGAGGAAGCGGATGTCCAGCGCCACCTGCGGATGGGTGCGGGTAAAGGCGCGCAGCAGGGGCGGCAGGCGATGCAGGCCGATATGGTGGCTGGTGGCCAGGGTCAGCCGGCCGCCGACCGCGCCGCTGAGGTTGCTCAGTGCGCGGCGGGTGTCGTCCAGCACGCCGAGCACCTGGCGGGCGCGCGGCAGCAGGGCGCGACCGGCCTCGGTCAGGCTGACCTCGCGGCCGATGCGGTCGAACAGTCGCACGTCGAGCTGCTGCTCCAGTGCGGCGATGCGCTTGCTGACCGCCGGCTGGGTGAGGTGCAGGCGCTCGCCGGCGGCCGAGAAGCTGCCGGTCTCGGCGATGGCGATGAAGGTGTCGAGGCTGGCCAGGTCCATGTTCGGATTCCGTCAGGTTATCCAAAGCATGAAAAATATGAATTTGCTTCATCGGTGGCAAGTCCCTAGGATCGACCGCACAAGCCCTGTGGGCATAGGGTGGCAGGCAGGTCTCGACCGCACTGCACATCCGCATACGCGAAACCACCGATGAGGAATACCCCGTGGCCGGCAAGACGCTTTACGACAAGCTCTGGGACATGCACCTGGTCAAGCAGCGCGACGATGGTTCGGCGCTGATCTACATCGACCGTCAGATCCTCCACGAAGTGACCTCGCCGCAGGCCTTCGAGGGCCTGCGCCTGGCCGGCCGCAAGCCGTGGCGCGTCGACGCCAATATCGCCACTCCGGACCACAACGTGCCGACCACCAAGGCCGAGCGCCAGGGCGGCCTGGAGTCGATCCACGACGAGGTGTCGCGCCTGCAGGTGCAGACCCTCGACGAGAACTGCGACGACTTCGGCATCCTCGAATTCAAGATGAACGACGTGCGCCAGGGCATCGTCCACGTGGTCGGCCCGGAGCAGGGCGCCACCCTGCCGGGCATGACCGTGGTCTGCGGCGACTCGCACACCTCCACCCATGGCGCCTTCGGCGCGCTGGCCCACGGCATCGGCACCTCCGAGGTCGAGCACGTGCTGGCGACCCAGTGCCTGGTGGCCAAGAAGATGAAGAACATGCTGGTGAACGTGGAGGGCAAGCTGCCCGCCGGCGTCACCGCCAAGGACATCGTGCTGGCGATCATCGGCAAGATCGGCACCGCCGGCGGCAACGGCCATGCCCTGGAGTTCGCCGGCAGCGCGATCCGCGACCTGTCGATGGAAGGCCGCATGACCATCTGCAACATGGCCATCGAGGCCGGCGCCCGCGTCGGTCTGGTCGCCGTCGACGAGAAGACCATTGCCTACGTCGAAGGCCGCACCTTCGCGCCCAAGGGCGCCGACTGGGATGCCGCCGTGGCACAGTGGAAGGGCCTGGTCTCCGACCCCGACGCGCACTTCGACACAGTGGTCGAACTCAAGGCCGAGGAGATCAAGCCGCAGGTCAGCTGGGGCACCTCGCCGGAAATGGTGCTGCCGGTCGATGCGACCGTGCCGAATCCGGCCAACGAGGCCGATCCGGTCAAGCGCGACTCCATCGTCCGCGCGCTCAAGTACATGGGCCTGACCGCCGACCAGCCGATCACCACCATCCAGCTGGACCGCGTGTTCATCGGCTCCTGCACCAACTCGCGCATCGAGGACCTGCGCGCCGCCGCCGAGGTGGCCAAGGGCCGCAAGGTCGCGTCGACCGTCAAGCAGGCGCTGGTGGTGCCGGGCTCCGGCCTGGTCAAGGCGCAGGCCGAGGCCGAGGGGCTGGACAAGATCTTCATCGAGGCTGGTTTCGAGTGGCGCGAGCCGGGCTGCTCCATGTGCCTGGCGATGAACCCGGACCGTCTGGAGAGCGGCGAGCACTGCGCTTCCACCTCCAACCGCAACTTCGAGGGCCGTCAGGGCGCCGGTGGCCGTACCCACCTGGTCAGCCCGGCCATGGCCGCCGCCGCCGCGGTGACCGGTCACTTCGTCGATGTGCGCGAGCTGCTGAACTGAGGATTGCCTGAATGAAAGCCTTTACCCAACACACCGGCCTGGTCTGCCCGCTGGATCGCGCCAACGTCGACACCGACCAGATCATTCCCAAGCAGTTCCTCAAGTCGATCAAGCGCACCGGCTTCGGCCCCAACCTGTTCGACGAGTGGCGCTACCTGGATGTCGGCCAGCCGAACCAGGATTGCAGCAAGCGTCCGGTCAACCAGGAGTTCGTGCTGAACTTCCCGCGCTACCAGGGCGCCAGCGTGCTGCTGGCCCGCGAGAACTTCGGCTGCGGCTCCTCCCGCGAGCACGCCCCGTGGGCGCTCGAGGAGTACGGCTTCCGCACCATCATCGCGCCGAGCTACGCCGACATCTTCTTCAACAACAGCTTCAAGAACGGCCTGCTGCCGATCATCCTGCCGGAAGCGGAAGTGGACGAGCTGTTCAAGCAGTGCGAGGCCAGTGAGGGCTACCAGCTGACCGTCGACCTGGCGGCGCAGACTGTGACCCGTCCGGACGGCAAGGTGCTGTCCTTCGACATCGACCCGTTCCGCAAGCACTGCCTGCTCAACGGCCTGGACGACATCGGCCTGACCCTGCAGGACGCCGATGCCATCAAGGCCTTCGAAGAGAAGCACCAGCAGGCCAGCCCCTGGCTGTTCGGCGCGATCAAGTAAGCGAGAGCCCATGTAGGGTGGAAAACCGCGCAGCGTTTTCCACCATGGATTCCGGTGGATAAGGCCGTTGGTCGTTATCCACCCTACAAGAGATATGAGGAAGGCAATGAGCAAGCAGATTCTGGTTTTCCCGGGTGATGGTATCGGTCCGGAGATCGTCGCCGAAGCGGTCAAGGTGCTGGAAGTCGCCAACGACAAGTACGGCCTGGGCTTCGAGCTGAGCTACGACGAGCTGGGCGGCGCTGCCTACGAGAAGTACGGCAGCCCGCTGGCCGACGAGACCCTGGAGCGCGCCCGCAAGGCCGACGCCATCCTGCTCGGCGCCGTCGGCGGCCCGCAGTGGGACAACCTCGACCGTCCGCTGCGCCCGGAGATGGGCCTGCTGAAGATCCGCTCGCAGCTGGGCCTGTTCGGCAACCTGCGTCCGGCGCTGCTCTACCCGCAGCTGGCCGGCGCCTCGACCCTCAAGCCCGAGGTGGTCGCCGGCCTGGACATCCTCATCGTCCGCGAGCTGACCGGCGGCATCTACTTCGGCAGCCCGCGCGAGAGCCGGGTGCTGGAGAACGGCGAGCGCATGGCGTTCGACACCCTGCCGTACAGCGAGAGCGAGATCCGCCGCATCGCCAAGGTCGGCTTCGACATGGCCATGCTGCGCAACAAGAAGCTGTGCTCGGTGGACAAGGCCAACGTGCTGGAGTCCAGCCGCCTGTGGCGCGCCGTGGTCGAGGAAGTCGCCAAGGACTATCCGGAGGTCGAGCTGTCGCACATGTACGTCGACAACGCCGCCATGCAGCTGGTCCGTGCGCCCAAGCAGTTCGACGTGATCGTCACCGACAACATGTTCGGCGACATCCTCTCCGACGAGGCCTCGATGCTCACCGGCTCGATCGGCATGCTGCCGTCGGCCTCGCTGGACGCCAACAACAAGGGCATGTACGAGCCGTGCCATGGCTCGGCGCCGGACATCGCCGGCAAGGGCATCGCCAACCCGCTGGCCACCATCCTCTCGGTGTCGATGATGCTGCGCTACAGCTTCGCCCAGGTCGAGGCGGCCAACGCCATCGAGCAGGCGGTCAGCAACGTGCTGGACCAGGGCCTGCGCACCGGCGACATCTGGTCGGAAGGCTGCCAGAAGGTCGGTACCCGCGAGATGGGCGATGCGGTAGTCGCCGCGCTGCGGAATCTGTAAGCTGTCCGGGAGCCGCCCCGTCGCGGGCGGCCCCACTTTTTCGAGAAAGGTGTAGTTGCGATGAAGCGTGTAGGTCTTGTCGGTTGGCGCGGTATGGTGGGTTCCGTGCTCATGCAGCGGATGCTGGAAGAGCGCGATTTCGACCTGATCGAGCCGGTGTTCTTCACCACCTCCAACGTGGGTGGCCAGGGTCCGTCGATCGGCAAGGACATTGCCCCGCTGAAGGATGCCTACAGCATCGACGAGCTGAAGACCCTCGACGTGATCCTCACCTGCCAGGGTGGCGACTACACCAGCGAAGTGTTCCCCAAGCTGCGCGAAGCCGGCTGGCAGGGCTACTGGATCGACGCGGCCTCCAGCCTGCGCATGAACGATGACTCGGTGATCGTCCTCGATCCGGTCAACCGCAAGGTCATCGACCAGTCGCTGGACAACGGGGTGAAGAACTACATCGGCGGCAACTGCACCGTCAGCCTGATGCTGATGGCTCTCGGCGGCCTGTACGAGGCCGGTCTGGTCGAGTGGATGAGCGCCATGACCTACCAGGCCGCTTCCGGCGCCGGCGCGCAGAACATGCGCGAGCTGATCAAGCAGATGGGCGTCATCCACAGCGCGGTGGCCGACGATCTGGCCAACCCGGCCAGCGCCATCCTCGACATCGACCGCAAGGTCGCCGAAACCCAGCGCAGCACCGAGTTCCCGGTCGACCACTTCGGCGTGCCGCTGGCCGGCAGCCTGATCCCGTGGATCGACAAGGAGCTGCCCAACGGCCAGAGCCGCGAGGAGTGGAAGGGCCAGGCCGAGACCAACAAGATCCTCGGTCGCAACAAGAGCCCGATCCCGGTCGACGGTCTGTGCGTGCGCATCGGCGCCATGCGCTGCCACAGCCAGGCGCTGACCATCAAGCTGAACAAGGACGTGCCGCTGGCCGACATCGAGGGCCTGATCAGCCAGCACAACCCCTGGGTCAAGCTGGTGCCGAACCAGCGCGAGATCAGCATGCGCGAATTGAGCCCGACCGCCGTCACCGGCACCCTGAGCGTCCCGGTCGGCCGCCTGCGCAAGCTCAACATGGGCTCGCAGTACCTCGGCGCCTTCACCGTCGGCGACCAGCTGCTGTGGGGTGCGGCCGAGCCGCTGCGGCGCATGCTGCGTATCCTGCTCGAGCGCTGAGCGCCAGGCGCCTTGGCGCCGGTTGCCGACTGAAAAAGACCCGCTTCGGCGGGTCTTTTGCTTCAGGTCAATCATCCGGGCAGCCAGTCGTCCGTTGCTCGCCGCGGCGCCTACCCAGCCGCGGCTTCGCTCGCTAAAGTGCCACACCTTTTGTTTGAGGTCGTCCATGAGTCAATCCTTCGATATTGCCGTCGTCGGTGCCACCGGGCTGGTCGGCGAAGCGCTGCTGATGGCGCTCGACGAGCGCGAATTTCCCGTCGGCAAGCTGTTCGCCCTGGCTGCCGGCGATGTCGCCGGCCAGGTGGCGGCGTTCCGCGAGCGCAATCTGCGCGTCCAGGCGGTGGACGGCTTCGACTTCGCCGCTGTCGCGTTGGTGTTCATCCTCGAGCCGCTGGCGCCGGCCCAGCTGGCGCGCATCGAGGCGGCCGGCTGCGCGCTGGTCGATCTGAGCGGCGCACTGCCCGCCGAGCGGGCGCCCTGTGTCGTCGCCGAGGTCAATCCGCAGCAGGTCGGAACGGCCCGCTGGTTGCGTAGCCCGCTGCCTGCCGTGGTAGCGCTGGCCAGCGTGCTGGCCACGTTGCGCCAGGTGCTCAGGCTGAAGCGCGTGACCGTGACCGCCTGTCTGGCCGTCTCCGGTCGCGGTCGCGAGGGTATCGAAGAGCTGGCCCGGCAGACCGCCCAGTTGCTCAATGCGCGTCCGCTGGAACCACAGCTGTTCGACCGGCAGATCGCCTTCAACCTGCTGGCACGCAGCAGTGCCGAGCAGGCCGATGGCCACGCTCGCGACGAGCGCCGCCTGGCCGGCGAGCTGGGCGAGGTGCTGGGCGAGCCGATGCTGCCGGTGGCGGCTACCTGCGTGCAGGCGCCGGTGTTCTTCGGCGACAGTCTGGCGGTCAGCCTGCTGTGTGAAGAGCCGGTCGATCTGCCGGTGGTGCTGCACTGCCTGGATGATGCACCGGAGCTCGAAAGGGTGGAGCAGGGCGACTATCCGACCGCAGTCGGCGACGCTCTCGGTCAGGACCTGGTGTACGTCGGAAGGGTGCGTCCGGGGCTGCTCGACCCGTGCGAACTCAATTTGTGGATTGCATCAGATAACGTGCGAAAAGGTTCGGCGCTCAATGCCGTCCGACTGGGCGAGTTGTTGCTTAAACCCCCCCTGTAAAAGATACTTGGCCGAAATTTTGTAGGCCTTCTCCATCCTGGCTGGGCATTTCCCGGGGCGGCTGCTGTGCGGCTCGGGCTGCCGGCAACGCCACCGACTCGCTTGGCGAGACACGAAGAAACAAGGGATTACACGTATGGTTCGGGTACGCAAACTGGTGCTAGCAATCGCCGCCGCTTCGGCGCTGTCCTCCGGCATGGCGCACGCGCTGGGGTTGGGTGATATCTCGCTGAAGTCCTCCCTGAACCAGCCGCTGGAAGCCGAGATCGAGCTGCTCGAAGTGCGTGATCTGGGCAACGGCGAGGTGATCCCTGCGCTGGCTCCGGCCGAGGAGTTCAGCAAGGTTGGCGTCGACCGCCCGTTCTTCCTCACCGATCTGAAATTCACGCCGGTGCTCAAGCCCAACGGCAAGAGCGTGATCCGCGTGACTTCGAGCAAGCCGGTGCGCGAGCCCTACCTGAACTTCCTGGTCGAGGTGCTGTGGCCCAATGGCCGCCTGCTGCGCGAATACACCGTGCTGCTCGATCCGCCGCTGTACTCGCCGCAGACGGTGGCCGCCGCCGCGCCGCGCCTGCCGGTAGCCGCCCCGGCGGCACCGCGCGCCGCTGCTCCGGCGCCGGTCCGTACCGCGCAGGCTCCGGTGCCGACCAGTGCGGCGCCGGCCGCGGTCGCCGCACCGACGCCGCGCCGCATCGAGGGCAGCGAGTATCGTACCGATCGCGACGATACCCTGTGGGAAGTGGCCAGTCGCGTGCGTCCGAGCAATGCCGTATCGGTCCACCAGACTATGCTGGCGATTCAGGACCTCAATCCGAATGCCTTCCTGGACGGCAATATCAACCGTCTGAAGAGCGGCCAGGTTCTGCGCTTGCCGAGCGAGGAGCAGATTCGTACCCGCAGCCAGACCGATGCCCTCGCCCAGGTCGCAGCACAGAACAGCGCCTGGCGCGAAGGTCGTGCCGTGCAGCCGGTCGCCGCTGCCCGCCAGCTCGACGCCACCCGGCGCAGCGAAGCTGGCATTGCGCCGGCTCAGACGGCAGCCGAGGACAACCTGCGTCTGGTCTCCGCCTCCAGCGGCAAGGCCACCGCTGGCAGCGACAACGGCGCCGCGGGCGGCAGCAAGGCGCTGGCCGACAAGCTGGCCGTCAATCAGGAAAGCCTGGCGACGGCACAGCGCGAAAATCAGGAACTCAAGGAACGCCTCACTGATCTGCAGAGTCAGTTGGACAAGCTGCAGCGCCTGATCGAGCTGAAGAACGAACAGCTCGCCAAACTGCAGGGCGGGCTGGCCGCCGATTCCGCAGTCCCCGCCACTGCCGCGGTGCCGGCCGAAAGCCAGGCGACCGAGTCCGCGGCTGCTCCTGCTCCGAGCGCCGTGCCGGTCGAGAGCAAGGCGGCCGAGGCGGCACCTGCCGACACCTCGGTGGCGGTATCCACTCCGGCTGCGGCGGCAGCGAGTGAGCAGAATGCCCAGCCGGCGGCAGCCCCGGTAGTCGCGCCGGCTCCGGTCGTCGAAGCGCCCAAGCCGGCCGCGCCGAAGCCGGCGGTGGTCAAGCCGGTGCCGGCCCCGGTCTATGAGCCCAGTCTGGTCGACGAAGTGATGGCCAATCCGCTGCTGCTGGCTGCGGGTGGCGGTGCGCTGGCCCTGCTGGCAGGGCTGGGGCTGATGATCAACTCGCGTCGCAAGTCGCTCAAGGCTGCCGAAGCCGATGATTCCGCCCGGGAGGCTGAGTTATTTCAGGATCTCGACCCGCACGCTCAGTCTGACCTGTCGCCGGCAGGTGCTCCGTCGCCGGCAGCCGAAGCGCCTAAGGCCAGCCCGCTGAAGTCCGATCCGCTGGCCGAGGCCGAGATGTATGTCACCTACGGCCGTTTCAGCCATGCCGCGGAGCTGCTGCGCAATGCGCTGAACGAAGAGCCGCAGCGTGCGGACCTGCGTCTGAAGCTGATGGAGGTCTGTGCCGAGATGGGCGACCGCGATGGTTTCGCCCGCCAGGAGGCTGAACTGGGCGAGATCGGTGGTGCCCAGCCGCAGATCGACCAGTTGCGTGCACGCTACCCGCACATGATCGCAGTCGCTGCAGCGGTGGCTGCAGGTGCCGCCATGGGGGGCGCTATCGACGCCCTCGATCTGGATCAGGTGCAGGAAGAAGTTGCCCAGGCTGCCACCCCGAGCGACGAGTTCGCCTTCGACGATCTGTCGCTGGACAGCCTCGAGCGGGAGACTGCCGCCCCGGTCGAAGCGCGGCAGGAAGCTGCACAAGTCGCCGAGAATGATGGTTTCGATCTGAGCCTGGATGATCTGGAGGCCGAACTGGAGCGCGAGCTGGCCGCCAATCGTGATACCTCCGAGGCTCTGCCCCTCGATGAGCTGACCCTGGATGGTTTTGGCGACGATTTCGCCAGCCTCGAGGTCGATGCTCAGCCGCTGGCCGCAAGCAGCGCGGACGAGTTGGACTTCGATCTGGAGCTGGATGCGTTGGCCGGCACTGCTGGTCAGTCGGCGGCGGATGATTTCTCCTTCGATCTGGATGCGCCGCAGCTGGAGGCCGAAGTCACTCCGCTGGCCACTGCGCCGGCTGAGGACGATCTGCTCGCCGAGCTGGATCAGCTGAGTCTGGATGCCCCGGATGCGGCGCTGTCCGGACAGGACGACGATTTCTCCTTCGATCTGGCCGACGTGGGTCTTGCCGCCGAGCCCGTCTCTGTGGCTCAGGCCGAGGCCGAACTCGCTGCTCTGCCGGAGCTGGATGAGCTGGAGCAGGAGCTGCAGGCCATGGGCGATGCCAGCGCCGCCGAACTGGATCTGGATGCGGCCTTCGACGAGTTCCTCGCCCAGGCGGATCTGGCCGAGCCGCAGGCGGACGAGCCTGGTTCGTCCCCTGTGGTGCAGGCGACTGCGGCGGTGGTCGAACTGCCCTCGCTCGACGAACCGGATGTCGAGGCTGCGCCGGTGCTGACCGGCAACGAGGACTTCAACTTCCTCGCCGACACCGACGAGACTGCCACCAAGCTCGACCTGGCGCGTGCCTACATCGACATGGGTGACGCCGAAGGTGCTCGTGACATCCTTGACGAGGTGCTCAAGGAAGGCAATGCCACCCAGCAGCAGGAAGCTCGTGAGATGATGGGGCGTATCGCCTGAGCATGATTGTCAGTGAAGTAGTGCCAGCGGCAGCCGAGGTGGCTGCCGTTGGCGTTTCCAGAATTGCCCTCGGCGTCGAGTACAAGGGCGCCCGCTATCGTGGCTGGCAGCGCCAGGAGACCGGGGTGCCTTCGGTGCAGGAAGCGCTGGAAAGGGCGCTGTCGAAGGTGGCCGCCGAACCCGTTTCGGTGATCTGTGCCGGGCGCACTGATGCGGCAGTCCACGCCAGCGGTCAGGTGGTTCATTTCGATACCCGAGTCGAGCGGCCGCTCAAGGCCTGGGTCATGGGGACCAATGCCAATCTGCCCGGCGACATCAGCGTGACCTGGGCGCAGCCGATGCCGGCGCATTTCCATGCGCGCTTCTCCGCGGTGGCTCGCCGCTATCGCTACGTGATCTACAACGATCCGGTGCGCCCGGCGCACCAGGCCGAGGAGATCACCTGGAATCACCGCCCGCTGGATGTGGCGCGCATGCGCGAGGCGGCCGCGGCGCTGGTCGGTACCCACGACTTCACCTCGTTCCGTGCCGTGCAGTGCCAGGCCAAGTCGCCGATCAAGACCATCCATCACCTCAGGGTGATCGAGCACGGTCGCTTCATCGTTCTCGATGTGCGGGCCAACGCCTTCCTGCATCACATGGTGCGCAACATCGCCGGCGTGCTGATGAGCATCGGCGCGGGCGAGCGCGAGCCGCAGTGGGTAGCGGAGATCCTCGCGGCCCGCGACCGGCGCAGCGGCGGGGTGACGGCGCACCCCTACGGTCTGTATCTGGTGCAGGTCGAGTATCCCGACGAGTTCGCCTTGCCGGCGCGCTATCTGGGGCCGCATTTCCTTTCGGCACTCGAGGAGTGAGCGCCGGTAGCGCGCGCCAGGCGGCGGGCTGACGGCGTTCCGGGCTTTTGTTACCATCGCGGCTTTGCCTGCAGGAGGGTCGATCGTTGCCTGTCGTTCGCAGCAAGATCTGCGGGATTACCCGTGTCGAGGATGCCCTGGTGGCGGCCGCAGCCGGCGCCGATGCCATCGGTCTGGTGTTCTACGCGCGGAGCCCGCGGGCGGTCAGCGTGCAGCAGGCGCGGGCGATAGTCGCGGCCCTGCCGCCCTTCGTTACTACCGTGGGGTTGTTCGTCGACGCCGCGCCTGGCGAGATCAACGAAATTCTCGACGCAGTGCCGCTGGATCTGCTGCAGTTCCACGGCGACGAGAGCGCCGCCGAGTGCTCGGGCTACCACCGTCCCTACATCAAGGCCCTGCGCGTGCGCCGGGGGGAGGACATCCGCGCGCGCTGTGCGGACTATCCGCAGGCGGCGGGTATCCTGCTGGACACCTTCGTGCCGGGCGTACCCGGCGGTACCGGCGAGGCGTTCGACTGGAGTCTGGTCCCCGAGGATCCGGGCTGCCCGATCATCCTGGCCGGTGGCCTGACCCCGGACAACGTCGCGGCGGCAATCCGCCAGGTGCGTCCGTGGGCGGTGGATGTCAGTGGCGGGGTCGAGGCGGGCAAGGGCATCAAGGATGCGGAGAAGGTGCGCGCCTTCGTCGGAGCGGTGCGCGCCTGCATGTGACGGTCGCCGTGGCGACGCCGTCCATACCTGATAGCGCGGCAAGGCTCGCCTTGCCGACCTGAGGTTTACGCGTGTGGCGCTTGGCGGCCGCACGCATCATGGCCGCCGGCGAGCGAGGCGGCCCAACGTGAATCTGCTCGTGGAGTCGTGCGGCTTTCGCCGCCCGACGCCGCGGGCCTACGGAGAACACAGCATGAGCAACTGGTTGGTAGACAAACTGATTCCCTCGATCATGCGTTCCGAGGTGAAGAAAAGTACTGTTCCAGAAGGACTCTGGCACAAGTGCCCGTCCTGCGACGCGGTGCTCTACCGCCCCGAGCTGGAAAAGACCCTGGATGTCTGCCCCAAGTGCGACCACCACATGCGCATCAACGCGCGCACTCGCCTGAACTTCTTCCTCGACGCCGAGGGTCGCGAGGAAATCGCAGCCGAGCTGGAGCCGGTCGATCGTCTGAAGTTCCGTGACAGCAAGAAGTACAAGGACCGCCTCGCGGCGGCGCAGAAGGATACCGGCGAGAAGGATGCCCTGGTGGCCATGAGCGGCACCCTGCAGGGGCTGAAAGTGGTGGCCTGCGCCTTCGAGTTCTCCTTCATGGGCGGCTCCATGGGCTCCATCGTCGGCGAGCGTTTCGTGCGTGCCGCCAACGTCGCCCTGGAAAAGCGTTGCCCGCTGATCTGCTTCTCCGCCTCCGGTGGCGCGCGGATGCAGGAAGCGCTGATCTCGCTGATGCAGATGGCCAAGACCTCGGCGGTGATCGCCCGTCTGCGCGAAGAGGGCATTCCCTTCGTCTCCGTGCTGACTGACCCGGTCTACGGTGGCGTGTCGGCCAGTCTGGCCATGCTGGGTGACGTCAATGTCGCCGAGCCCAAGGCGCTGATCGGCTTCGCCGGTCCGCGCGTGATCGAGCAGACCGTGCGCGAAAAACTGCCGGAAGGCTTCCAGCGCAGCGAGTTCCTCCTCGACCACGGCGCCATCGACATGATCATCCATCGTGCCGAACTGCGTCCGCGCCTTGCCCGCCTGCTGGCCCAGCTGACCCACCAGCCGACTCCGGTCGCGGCCAGCGCATGAGTCGCAGCCTCGCCGACTGGCTGAGTTACCTCGAGCAGCTCCATCCCGTGTCTATCGACATGGGGCTGGAGCGGGCGCGCCTGGTGCTGCAGCGCCTGGGGCTGGGTCGCCCGGCGCCGCGGGTGATCACGGTCACCGGCACCAACGGCAAGGGCTCGACCTGTGCCTTCCTCGCCTGCCTGCTGCGTGCCAGCGGGCTGCGGGTCGGCGTGTACAGCTCGCCGCACCTGCTGCGCTACAACGAGCGGGTGCAGTTGCCGGAGGGAGAGGCCAGCGACGAGGCGCTGTGCGAGGCTTTCGCTGCCGTCGAGGCGGCACGTGGCGAAACGTCGCTGACCTACTTCGAGATGGGCACCCTGGCGGCCTTCTGGCTGTTCGAGCGTGCGGCGCTGGACGCCGTGGTGCTCGAGGTCGGGCTGGGTGGTCGGCTGGATGCGGTGAACCTGATCGACGCCGACCTGGCGGTGGTCACCAGCATCGGCATCGATCATGTCGAGTGGTTGGGCGACAGCCGCGACAGCGTGGCCGTGGAGAAGGCCGGCATCTTCCGCGCCGGCAAGCCGGTCGTCTGTGGCGACCTGGATCCGCCGCCGGTGCTCCTCGAGCGGGCGCGCCAGCTCGGCTGCCCGCTGCGCCTGCGCGGGCGCGACTTCGATCTGGGGGTCACAACGCAGGGCTGGTACTGGCGCGGGGTGGATGGCGCCGGTCAGCCGCTGGAGCTGGGCGATCTGCCCTTGCTCGACCTGCCGATGGAGAATGCCGCCCTCGCCCTGCAGGCCTTCGTACTGCTTGATCTGCCGCTCGAGGCGCCCCGGGTGGCCGCCGCCCTGCGCCAGACACGGGTGACCGGTCGACTGGATCGGCGCCAACTGGCATCACAGGGGGGGGGCACGCTCGAGCTGCTGCTGGATGTCGGGCACAACCCCCATGCGGCCTGCTACCTGGCCGGTCGCCTGGCCCAGCGTCCGCCCCGGGCGCGGCGGCTGGCGGTGTTCGGTCTGCTGGCCGACAAGGATCTGGCCGGGGTGGTCGAGCCGCTGCTGGGCCTGATCGATCATTGGGCGGTGGCGCCGCTGCCGACGCCGCGCAGTCGTGGCGCGGAAGAGCTGCAGGCCGCGCTGCAGGCGCGGGGCGCCAGCGTCAGCGTCTGGCCGTCGGTGGCGACGGCGCTCGAGGCGCAGGCCGCCCAGGCCGGCGAGGGTGACGAGATTCTGGTGTTCGGCTCCTTCTACAGCGTGGCGGATGCCCTGCAGTGGCTGGAACTGCAGGTCCAGGGACCGGATGACCAAGGATAAGGAGTATCCCGCGATGGCCCTGCTGGATCGAAGACTCAAGCAACGCATCGTCGGTGCCGCCGTGCTGCTGGCCCTAGTGGTGGTGTTCCTGCCGATGCTGTTCCAGCGTCAGGACGAGCAGCGCCCGGTGCAGGTCGAGGCGCCGCCGATGCCGGCCATCCCGCCGGTGATGCCATTGCCGGCAGAACCGGTCGTAGTGCCCGAGCCGCAGGTGGCAGCCATGCCGGCCGAGTCGGCCGACTCGGCAGTCGAGGACGCAGCTCCGACCGTGGCCGGTGCGCCGTCCGATCAGCCTGCAGTCCAGGCACTGCAGCAGTCGCAGCCGACACCAGTCCAGGCCGCCGAGCCGCAGGCGACGCCTGTGGGGGCCGGTCGTCTGGATGTCGAAGGCCTGCCGCTCAGCTGGACTGTGCAGCTGGCCAGCCTGTCCAGTCGCGCGCGCGCCGAGGAGCTGCAGGGCCGCCTGCGCAAGCAGGGATACAACGCCTACATCCGCTCGGTGGAGGGCATGAGCCGGGTCTTCGTCGGGCCGCTGATCGAGCGTGGCGAGGCGGAGCGGGTCAGTGCGCAGATCGCCCGCCAGTACAAGCTCAGCCCGATCGTGGTGCGCTTCCAGCCCGAGAGCCGCTGAGCGCGGCGGGCTGACTCGCCACCCGGCACTCTGCTAGAATTCGCGTTCTATTTTCCGCAATTTGCCAGTGAGCAGGATTGTGTCATTCAACTGGGTCGACTGGGCCATCATTGCGCTGATCGCGGTTTCCGGGTTGATCAGCCTGACGCGCGGCTTCGTCCGCGAGGCGCTGTCGCTGCTGATCTGGATCGTGGCCGGGGCCGTGGCCTGGCTGTACGGCGGCGCCCTGGCGGCGCACCTGACGCCCTACATCGAGCTGCCTTCGGCGCGGGTGATCGCGGCCTGTGCGATCCTGTTCGTGCTGACCCTGATGGTCGGTGCCCTGCTGACCCATCTGCTCGGCATGCTGGTGCAGGCCACCGGGCTCAGCGGCACCGACCGGTTGCTCGGCATGATCTTCGGCGTGGCCCGGGGCGCGCTGCTGGTGGTGATTGCGGTCGGACTGCTCAGCCTGGCACCGGTGCAGCAGGATCCCTGGTGGCAGCAGTCGGTGCTGCTGCCCGATTTTTTGATGATCGCCGACTGGTCGAAGAACCTGGTGCTCGGGTTCTTCCAGCAGTCGTCTGCAGCCGCCGGCCTGCCAGGTCGCGTCGGCTTTCCGCTCTAGCCTGACTTTTTAGGGGTTGTGTCGCATGTGTGGCATCGTTGGTATCGTCGGTAAGTCGAACGTCAATCAGGCGCTGTACGACGCGCTTACCGTCCTTCAACACCGCGGCCAGGATGCTGCCGGCATCGTGACCAGCCACGAGGGGCGGCTGTTCCTGCGCAAGGACAACGGCCTGGTGCGCGACGTGTTCCACACTCGGCACATGCAGCGCCTGGTCGGCAACATCGGTATCGGCCACGTGCGCTACCCGACGGCAGGCAGCTCCAGCTCGGCCGAGGCGCAGCCGTTCTACGTCAACTCGCCGTACGGCATCACCCTGGCGCACAACGGCAACCTGACCAACGTCGAGCAGCTGTCGCGCGAGATCTACGAATCCGACCTGCGCCATATCAACACCAACTCCGACTCGGAAGTGCTGCTCAACGTGTTCGCCCACGAGCTGGCGGTGCGCAACAAGCTGCAGCCGAGCGCGGACGACATCTTCGCCGCGGTCGCCGGCGTGCATCAGCGCTGCCGCGGCGGTTATGCGGTGGTGGCGATGATCACTGGTTACGGCATCGTCGGTTTCCGTGATCCGCATGGCATCCGCCCGATCGTGTTCGGCCAGCGTCACACCGACGAAGGCGTCGAGTACATGATCGCTTCGGAAAGTGTGGCACTCGACGTGCTCGGCTTCACCCTGATCCGCGACCTGGCGCCGGGCGAGGCGATCTACATCACCCCCGAAGGCCAGCTGCTGACTCGCCAGTGTGCGGAGAATCCGCAGCTCACCCCGTGCATCTTCGAGCACGTCTACCTGGCCCGCCCGGATTCGATCATGGACGGCGTTTCGGTGTACAAAGCGCGTCTGCGCATGGGCGAGAAGCTGGCCGAGAAGATCCAGCGCGAGCGTCCCGGCCACGACATCGACGTGATCATCCCGATCCCCGACACCAGCCGCACCTCCGCGCTGGAGCTGGCGAACAAGCTGGGCGTCAAGTTCCGCGAAGGCTTCGTCAAGAATCGCTACATCGGCCGCACATTCATCATGCCCGGCCAGGCGGCACGCAAGAAGTCGGTGCGCCAGAAGCTCAACGCCATCGATCTGGAGTTCCGCGGCAAGAACGTGATGCTGGTCGACGACTCCATCGTCCGCGGCACCACCTGCAAGCAGATCATCCAGATGGCCCGCGAGGCCGGCGCGAAGAAGGTGTACTTCTGCTCCGCCGCCCCGGCGGTACGCTATCCCAACGTCTACGGCATCGACATGCCGAGCGCTCACGAGCTGATCGCCCACGGCCGCAGCACCGAAGAGGTGGCCGAGCTGATCGGCGCCGACTGGCTGGTCTACCAGGACCTCGACGACCTGAAGGACGCGGTCGGTGGCGGCAAGATCAAGATCGCCCAGTTCGACAGCGCGGTGTTCGACGGCAACTACGTCACCGGCGACGTCAACGAGGCCTACCTGAATCGCATCGAGCAGGCGCGCAACGACCTGGCCAAGGCCAAGCAGGGTGCCGCCAGCGCGATCATCGATCTGCACAACAACTGAGACGCAGGGAGCGGTATCGGCTGGCCGATACCGCTCTCCGCACAACCGGCGGCAGAGCCGGCCCGTCTGAAAGCCCGTTCCTGCCGCGCCGAGGAGAAGGCTTAAATGACGCAAGAATGGCAGGCCGGGCGACTGGACAGCGATCTGCAAGGCGCCGGGTTCGATACCCTGGCGGTACGCGCCGGGCAGCAGCGGACCCCGGAAGGCGAGCACGGCGAAGCCCTGTTCATGACCTCCAGCTACGTGTTCCGCAGCGCCGCCGACGCCGCTGCGCGCTTCGCCGGCGAGCAGCCCGGCAACGTCTATTCCCGTTACACCAACCCCACCGTGCGCACCTTCGAGGAGCGTATCGCCGCTCTGGAAGGCGCCGAGCAGGCGGTCGCCGCCGCCTCCGGCATGGGCGCGATCCTCGCCATGGTGATGAGCCTGTGCAGCGCCGGCGACCACGTGCTGGTCTCGCGCAGCGTGTTCGGCTCGACCATCAGTCTGTTCGACAAGTACTTCAAGCGCTTCGGCATCGAGGTGGACTACCCGCCGCTGGCCGACCTCGACGCCTGGGCGGTGGCCTGCAAGTCCAACACCCGGCTGTTCATCGTCGAGTCGCCGTCCAACCCGCTGGCCGAACTGGTCGACATCGCCGCGCTGGCCGAGGTGGCGCACCGGCATGGCGCGCTGCTGGCGGTGGACAACTGCTTCTGCACTCCGGTCCTGCAGCAGCCGCTCAAGCTCGGTGCCGACATCGTCATCCATTCGGCGACCAAGTACATCGACGGTCAGGGCCGCTGCCTGGGCGGCGTGGTTGCCGGCAGCAGCAAGCTGATGCAGGAGGTGGTCGGTTTCCTGCGTACCGCCGGGCCCACCCTCAGCCCGTTCAATGCTTGGCTGTTCCTCAAGGGTCTGGAAACCCTCAAGGTGCGCATGCTCGCCCACTGCGCCAGTGCTCAGGCGCTGGCCGAGTGGCTGGAGCAGCAGCCGCAGGTGGCGCGGGTCTACTACGCCGGCCTGCCCAGCCACCCGCAGCACGAGCTGGCCAGGCACCAGCAGAGTGGTTTCGGCGCGGTGGTCAGCTTCGAGGTCAAGGGTGGCAAGGCGGCTGCCTGGCGGGTGATCGACAACACCCGGATGATCTCGATCACCACCAATCTGGGCGACACCAAGACCACCATCGCCCATCCGGCCAGCACTTCCCATGGCCGCCTGACGCCCGAGGCGCGTGCCGCGGCGGGGATCAGCGACAGCCTGATCCGCGTGGCGGTCGGTCTGGAGGAGCTCGAAGACATCAAGGCCGATCTGGCTCGCGGTCTGGCGGCGCTCTGATGGCGTTGCGGGCGGATGGCATGCGTCCGGTGGCACTGGTCACCGGTGCTGCGCGCGGTATCGGCATGGGCATCGCTGCCTGGCTGATCGCCGAAGGCTGGCAGGTGGTGCTCGCCGATCTCGACCGGCGGCGCGGGACGCGGGTCGCCCAGGCGCTGGGCGACCAGGCCTGGTTCGTGCAGCTCGATGTTGCCGACGAGGCGCAGGTGGCGCTGCGGGTCGCCGAGGTGCTCGGCCAGTTCGGTCGCCTCGATGCGTTGGTGAGCAACGCCGCCCTGGCCCAGCCGCACAATCCGCCGCTGGAGGGTTTCGATCTGGCGGACTGGAATCGCATGCTGGCAGTCAACCTGACCGGCGCGATGCTTCTGGCCAAGCATTGCGCGCCCTACCTGCGCGCCAGCGGCGGGGCGATCGTCAACATCGCCTCGACCCGCGCCCATCAGTCGGAGCCCGATAGCGAAGCCTATGCGGCGAGCAAGGGCGGACTGCTGGCGCTGACCCATGCGCTGGCGCTCAGCCTCGCTCCTGAGGTGCGCGTCAACGCCGTCAGCCCCGGCTGGATCGACGCCCGCGACCCGTCCGAGCAGCGCGCCAACCCGTTGCGCGCCGTCGATCATGCCCAGCACCCCGCCGGAAGGGTGGGGACGGTGGAGGACGTCGCCGCCCAGGTCGCCTGGTTGCTGTCGCCGCAGGCCGGCTTCATCACCGGCCAGGAGTTCATCGTCGATGGCGGCATGACCCGGCGCATGATCTATCAGCCGTGAGTACCTCGGACAAACGGGAAAATGAAAAAAATCCTTGTGGGCTGTTGACTTAGCGTCGCGACCTGCGTAAAGTTCGCCCCCGTCGCAAGGCGAATGGCTGATTAGCTCAGCTGGGAGAGCACCTGCATCACACGCAGGGGGTCGGCGGTTCGATCCCGTCATCAGCCACCAAATCTTGCGAAACTTGAAGTATTCGGACGCAAGTCCGGCCGACGCGCAGCGGTAGTTCAGTCGGTTAGAATACCGGCCTGTCACGCCGGGGGTCGCGGGTTCGAGTCCCGTCCGCTGCGCCATATTTTCCGGATCTGCCCTTGAGCAGATTCGAGATCGCGGAAGCCACACCGCTCTTCGATCAGACGTTTTACAAAGTTGTACCGGACGCAAGTCCAGCCGACACGCAGCGGTAGTTCAGTCGGTTAGAATACCGGCCTGTCACGCCGGGGGTCGCGGGTTCGAGTCCCGTCCGCTGCGCCATACAGAAAGCCCCTCGAGAGCGATCTCGAGGGGCTTTTTACTTTATGCAACATTCATTTTTTCGTCATGCGGGATCTTTAGGCTGATACTCGAAGTCAGAAGACATCGAGAACATCAGACAAGCAAGAGGATTCACCATGGACGACTATCAGGAAGAGTTACTGGACCTGCGCGCTGCCGAGCGCGACCTGCCGGAGCCGGCGGACGACGCCACCGAGCTGTAATGCCAATCCGCCAGCGGCGGATCCCGTTTTCCCGAACAGCCCAATGTGCACAGCCATTGGGCTGTTTCATTTGTGTCTTCGCTACCCTGTGCAAGACGCCGCCATCGTTTCGGAGCGTCGATCGGCAGGCGTTCCCGGGCTTCCGTTGAGGGCTACCAGGTCACACTTCGACGGCTGCTGCCGGCTGGTGGCGGCGAGCCTGCCGGGAGCCTGCCAACCTCTTCACATTGCCTGGCAGGGGTTTTCTCCTAGACTCTGGCCTGGAAAAACTCGGCGACAGGCAGGGTGAGTGCGCCGGAAATTGGGACACCCGATTCCGCTTGCAGGAAGCGGGGGATTGGGTGCCTGTGCGAGGGACGAGAATGAGCCTGCAGAAAAAACCACAGATGGTAGAAGCCGTGATGTTCTTCAACGAGCGCGGCATCTGCAAGGAAATGCTCTATCCAGAGTTCGAAGCGCTGCTGGATGGAGTGGTCGACCTGCCGGAGTTCGCCGATCAGCAGATGCGTGCGGCCTTCGTGGTGATCAATCCGCGTCTGCTGGTCAAGGCGGCCGTGTTCTTCTATCTCGACTTCGGCGACAAGGGCGAGGCCGATCGCGGCTGGAACATCCCCTTGCGCCACCTGTCCGAGCGCAGTGGCAGTGGCCCGGATCTGGGCGCCGGTCCGGTGCGGCTGGCCTGTCGCAGCCAGTGCCCGGTGTCCTGGCACCAGATGCATCTGTGGGACCCCAACCTGTCGCCGGCGCAGAACGATCTGCTGCTGATTCGCGATGCCGTCAAGCGCAACAATCTCGGGGTGCTGGTCGAGGAGGATGCGCCGCAGGTGCCGGACTTCGGCAAGCTGAAGGTGGCATCCGAGCACAAGTGGTACATGCAGCCTGACGACCTCGAGCTGATCCGTTCAGAGGAGGCGCGCAAGGTCGAGCAGAACGAGCAGGAGGAGCGTGCCAAGGCTGCCCAACTGCTCAAGCAGCAGCGTCTGCGCATCACCAGCCTGACCCAGCAGCACGAGGAGGAACTGGCTCGCCTGCGTCTGCAGGGTGAGCAGCGCGAGCAGGAGCTTCAGCAGCGTCTGCAACAGCTGGAGCAGGCGCTGGCCACGCAGACCCAGCGCAACGATTCGCTCAAGGCGCGACTGACCGCGCAGGCCGAAAGTTTCCAGACGGCGCGCGAGGAGTTGAACCTGCAGCTGCAGGCCGCGCACGACGGGCGCAGCGAACTCGAGGGCCTGCGCGTCCAGTTCGAGCAGGAGGCCAGGGCGCGCATCAACGCGGCCGTGCTCGAGTATCAGGAGCGCCTGAGCCGGCAGGATGCCCAACTGGCGAGTCAGGCCCAGCAGGAGGCGCAACTGCGCGCCGAGTTGGGGCGTCTGGCCGAGGAGCGCGATCGCTTGGCCTGCGAGGGCGGTGGGCAGATCCTCGAGCAACTGGCTGAGCAGGGCGTGGTGTTCGTCGCCTATCATCCGGGAGCCGGCCACCTGACCATTCCCCTGCAGGACATCGCCGCCTATCGGCAGAGCCCCATGGCCTATGTCGCCGCCAAGTGCTTCGTCACCGAGGCGCAGTACCGTCAGTGGCTGGAGCACTACCAGCAGCCGAGTTGTGTCGCCACGCTGTCCAGCGGCAATCGCTGCGGCATGCCGATCGACCGGGTCGAGTCACCCAGCCGCTTCATCCTCGGCGAGTCGGACTGCTGCAGCCGTCACCGCGCCAGTGTCCGCCAGCGCACCAGCGGTGCCTGACGCGCCGGCCTGGCTGCCGTCCGCAGCGCTGCAGTCGGTTTCCTGCCGCTGGCTGCAACGGGCCGGTGTCGAGCTGGCACTGCTGCGCCTCGATCGGATCGATCCGCTGATCAGCGGCAACAAGTGGTACAAGCTCGCCCCCCATATCGCCGAGGCAAGGCGCCTTGAGGCGCCCGGGCTGATCAGCCTGGGCGGTGCCCACTCCAATCATCTGCATGCGCTGGCCGCTGCTGGCGCACGTTTCGGTTTCGCCACCGCCGGGCTGCTGCGTGGCCACGAAGTGGATACGCCGACCGTCCGTGACCTGCGCGCCTTCGGCATGCATCTGCACTGGCTGGGCTATGGCGGTTACCGCGAGCGGCACCGGGCGGATTTCTGGATGCCCTGGCGCGAGCGTTACCCGGGCTGGCTGCCGGTGGCCGAGGGTGGCCTCGGCCAGGCGGCGGTGCATTCCTGCGCCAGCCTGGTGGGGATGATCGAGCGCGGGCTGGCCGGACTGGGCTGGCCCGATTACCACCAGCTGTGGGCCGCCGTTGGCAGCGGTACCACCCTGGCCGGTCTGGTGCTCGGCGAGGCCGGTCGCCATCCGGTGGTCGGCGCCCTGGCGGTGCCGGCGGATCATGGCGTGGCGGCGCAGCTGGCGCGCCTGCTCACCGACTGCGGGCTGGCGGCGGATACCGGCTACCGCCTGCTGGATGCCAGCCGCGGCGGCTTCGCCCGTCTGGATGGCGAGCTGGCGCGTCTGCTCCTCGACTTCGAGGACGAGACCGGCGTACCGCTCGAGCCGTTGTACACCGGCAAGCTGCTGCTGGCATTGCGCGAGACGCTGGAGCGGGGCGAGATCGCCCCAGGCAGCCGCATCGTCGCCGTGCACAGCGGCGGCCTGCAGGGGCGGCGGGCGCTGCAGGCGCGGCTGCTGCAGCTGTATCGCGCGGGCTGAACTCAGCGCCCCAGCAGCGTCTGCGGCCAGTGGTCGTCGACCAGGAACACCCGGGCCACCTCCTGCCAGTCGTCGCGCCCGTAGGCAGCCAACTGCACCAGCATGCGCGGAGCGGCATCAGCGGGCAGTTCGTCGAGCCAGCTGGCGAAGCTGGCACTGCTCCAGCAGTCGCCGGCCGGGCAGCTCGCCGGCGCCAGCCAGCTCATGCGTTGCAGCGGTTGCCAGCATCCGGGATGGCTGGCCTGCCAGGCGGGCCAGTCGCTGCGCCGCAGCCACAGGCCTCGCAGGTGATCGTCGTCGGTTCCGACGGGGGCGGTGCAGCCCTCCGGCCACGGATAGAACAGGTAGCCGCCCAGCCACAGGCTGGCGCTGGCGCTGCGCGTGCTCAGCCGCCGCAGCGGCTCGCGGGCCGCGGGCAGGCGGGTCAGGCGCAGCTGGTGCTGCAGCAGACGCTCCAGCTTGAGGTCGAGGCGGTCGAGGCGTCCCGGGCCGAGCCAGTTGGCCGCCTGCAGGCCGTCGTTCTGGCTGGGACCGAGGTAGAACTTCACCGCCAGCTCGATGTGCTGCAGTCCCTCGTCGTCCTCCACCAGCAGGTCCAGCTCGCCGAGGGTGTGGCCATGCTCGCGGATCGTCAGGTTGGCGGCCAGCAGGCGGACGTCCGGCGCCGCATTCAGGGCGAACTGCCAGAGCTGTTCGTAGTAGCGGCCCAGGCGGTTGCCGCGGAGCGCCGACAGCTGCTCGAGCAGCGTCTGTGGCCCGCGGTCCAGCTCGTGCAGCCAGCGTTCCAGGCGCTTCGGGCTGGCCGCCCAGGCACTGGCGCGCAGCGGATGGCGTGGCCGCTCGCCGTCCACGTGCGCCAGCAGCGGCGGGCTGAGCAGGGTCCAGGCCAGGTCGCGCACCGCGGGGTGGCGCAGGCGACGGGGCAGGTCGACAAGATCGGCGAACGGGCTCATGCCAGCGAGCATAGCCGCTGCCGGGCGCGAGTGTCGCGGTTTGCCGCTGGCGCGGCGCATCCCCCATAATCGGGGTCTTCCGCAGTCGCAGCCGGCAGGATCTCCATGGAGCAATTCCGCAACATCGGCATCATCGGGCGCATGGGCAGCTCGCATGTGCTGGATACCATTCGTCGCCTGAAACGCTACCTGACCGAGCGTCACCTGCACGTGATCCTCGAGGAGACCATCGCCGAGATGCTGCCCGGCCACGGCATGCAGACCTGCTCGCGCAAGCTGATGGGCGAGATCTGCGACCTGGTCATCGTGGTCGGCGGTGACGGCAGCCTGCTCGGCGCGGCGCGCGCCATGGCCCGTCACGGCACCCCGGTGCTGGGCATCAACCGCGGCAGCCTGGGCTTTCTCACCGACATCCGCCCCGACGAGCTGGAGGTCAAGGTCGGCGAGGTGCTGGCCGGCCGCTACCTGATGGAGAGCCGCTTCCTGCTCGAGGCGCTGGTGCGCCGCGGCGAGGAGGCGATCGGCCAGAGCGACGCGCTCAACGACGTGGTGCTACACCCCGGCAAGTCGACGCGGATGATCGAGTTCGAGCTGTTCATCGACGGCCAGTTCGTCTGCAGCCAGAAGGCCGACGGCCTGATCGTTTCCACTCCCACCGGCTCCACCGCCTACGCACTGTCGGCCGGCGGCCCGATCATGCATCCCAAGCTGGACGCCATCGTCATCGTGCCGATGTACCCGCACACCCTGTCCAGCCGGCCGATCGTGGTCGACGGCAACAGCGAGCTGAAGGTCGTGGTGGCCAGCGACATGCAGATCTACCCGCTGGTCTCCTGCGACGGCCAGAACCACTTCACCTGCGCCCCCGGCGATACCCTGACCATCCGCAAGAAGGCGCAGAAGCTGCAGCTGATCCACCCGCTGGGACACAACTACTACGAGGTCTGCCGGACCAAGCTGGGCTGGGGCAGTCGCCTCGGCGGGGGGCACGACTAGTGCTGCTCGATCCGGCACGCGGCTACGACCTGATCGGCGACGTGCACGGCTGCGCGCGGGCCCTCGAACGCTTATTGTCCGGCCTCGGCTACAGCCGCCGGGACGGCGTCTGGCGCCACCGCGAGCGCATGGCGCTGTTCCTCGGCGACATCGTCGACCGCGGCCCGCACATCCGCGAGGCGCTGCACCTGGTGCACGACATGGTCGAGGCCGGCGAGGCGCTGTGCCTGATGGGCAACCACGAGTGGTACGCCCTGGGCTGGACCACCCCGGCGCTGCCCGGCAGCGGCCAGGAGTTCGCCCGCGAGCACAACCCGCGCCACGAGCGGCTGATCCGCGAGACCCTCGACCAGTTCGAGGGCCATCCGGGCGACTGGCACGACTTCCTCGCCTGGTTCTACCGCCTGCCGATGTTCGTCGACGCCGGGCGCTTCCGCATGGTGCACGCTTGCTGGGACGCCGGCCTGATCGCCCGTCTGCGCCGCGACTACCCCGACGGGCGCATCGACCGCACCTTCGTCCAGCAGGCCGGCCAGGCCGACAGCTTCGCCGCGCACTGCTGCCAGCGCCTGCTGCGCGGCATCGACATGCCGTTGCCGGCGGGACTGACGCTGACCAGCCACGACGGCTTCGTGCGCAACGTGTTCCGCACCAAGTTCTGGGCAGAGGCGCCGCAGACCTACGGTGACCTGGTGTTCCAGCCCGACGCGTTGCCCGACGAGGTGGCCAACCTGCCGCTGAGCAACCGGCAGAAGGCCGAACTGCTGCACTACGGCGCCGACGAGCCGATGCTGTTCGTCGGCCACTACTGGTGCCGCGGCACGCCGGCGCCGCTGCGCCCCAACCTGGCCTGTCTCGACTACAGCGCGGTGCGTCGCGGCAAACTGGTGGCCTACCGTCTGGATCAGGAAACCCGCCTCGATCCGGCCAAGTTCTGCTGGGTCGAGGTCAAGCGCATGGAGGCCGACTCGTGAGCCCGATCGCCGCCTTGCGCCTGCCGCTCGACGAGGATCTCGGCGCTTTCGTCGGTCTGTTGCAGCGCCTCGGTGTGCCGCACCGGGTCAGCGAGGAGTCCGGCGAGCTGGTGCTCTGGGTGCCGGACGAGAGGCTGGCCGAGCAGGTCCGTCAGCTCTACGGCCAGTATCCGGGCGGCATCACCGCCAGCGAGTTGCCGCCGTCGCCGGCCCAGGCGGCCGGCCGCACCGGCGAGGTGCTGGCGCGCCTGCGCAGCCTGCCGGTCACCGTGCTGGTGTTGCTGGCGACCTTCGCCGTGGCGCTGGCCAGCTGGTTCGGCGACAACCTGCAACTGGTCAGTTGGCTGACCTTCACCGATTTCCGCATCGAGGGCGACTACGCCTGGTTCCTGCCGCTGGGCGACAGCCTGGCCGCCGGTCAGTGGTGGCGGCTGATCACTCCGGTGCTGGTGCACTTCGGCGTGCTGCACCTGGCGATGAACAGCCTGTGGTTCTGGGAACTGGGGCGGCGCATCGAATGGCGCCAGGGCAGCCTGATGCTGCTGGCGCTGACCCTGCTGTTCGGCCTGGTGTCCAATTTCGCCCAGTACCTGTTCGGCGGGCCGGCGATCTTCGGCGGCCTGTCCGGCGTGCTCTACGGCCTGCTCGGCCACTGCTGGCTGTTCCAGCGCCTGGCGCCCAACCCCTGGTACCGTCTGCCGTCGGGGGTGATCGGCATGATGCTGGTCTGGCTGCTGGTCTGCCTGAGCGGCCTGGTCGACGCGCTCGGCCTCGGCCAGATCGCCAATGCCGCCCACGTCGGCGGGCTGCTGGCCGGCTGCGTCACCGGCGTGCTGGGCGGGCTGCTGGCGCGCCGGCGAGGCTGAATGAAATATCCGTAGGGTGGACAACGGCGCAGCCTTGTCCGCCGGGGCGCGCCAAACGGTGGCAAAGACCTGCGGTCGTTTTCCACCCTACTGCTATCCGGCCCCGCTAGAATCACTTCTTTTTCCCTGGAGGCTACCCATGACGTCCTTCGCCGAAATGATCGAGAACATCACCCCCGAGATCTACCAGAGCCTCAAGCTCGCCGTGGAGATCGGCAAGTGGCCGGACGGCCGCAAGCTGACCCAGGAGCAGAAGGAGCTCAGCCTGCAGGCGATGATCGCCTGGGAGATCAAGAACCTGCCCGAGGAAGAGCGCACCGGCTACATGGGCCCGCAGGAGTGCAAGTCGAAGTCCTTCGAAGTGCCGAACATCCTGTTCAAGAGCTCGGACACCCTGCACTGATGATCGAGCTCGGACGCGGCGCGCTGACCAAGATGGCGGTGCGCCTGGACAACCCGGTGCAGTACGCCCTGCGCCTGGACGACGCCGAGGTGGCGGTCAATCCGCTGCTCGGCAAGACCCTGCGCCTGGAGTTCCTCGGTGCCATCCACTGCAGCCACTGCGGCCGACGTACCAGGAAGAGCTACGCCCAGGGCTACTGCTATCCGTGCATGACCCGGCTGGCGCAGTGCGACAGCTGCATCGTCAGCCCGGAGAAGTGCCACTACGACGCCGGTACCTGCCGCGAGCCGAGCTGGGGCGAGCAGTTCTGCATGACCGACCACGTGGTCTACCTGGCCAACTCCTCCGGGGTGAAGGTCGGCATCACCCGCGCCACCCAGCTGCCGACCCGCTGGCTCGACCAGGGCGCCAGCCAGGCGCTGCCGATCCTGCGCGTGGCGACCCGCCAGCAGTCCGGACTGGTCGAGGACCTGTTGCGCAGCCAGGTGGCGGACAAGACCAACTGGCGCGCGCTGCTCAAGGGCGACGCCGCGCCGGTCGACCTGCCGGCGGTGCGCGAACAGTTGTTCGATACTTGTCGCGAAGGCCTCGAGGCCCTGCAGCAGCGCTTCGGCCTGCAGGCCATCCAGCCGCTGGCCGACGCGGAGGTGGTGACGATCCGCTACCCGGTCGAGGCCTACCCGAGCAAGATCGCCACCTTCGACCTGGACAAGAACCCGCTGGTCGAGGGCACCCTGCTCGGCATCAAGGGCCAGTACCTGATCCTCGACAGCGGGGTGATCAACATCCGCAAGTACACCGCGTACCAGCTGGCGGCCAGCTGCCAGCCTTGAGCCAGAGGCCGTCAGCAGGCACTCTTGGCTTCATCTCCCGAAGGCGCCGGGGTTGCCCGGCGCTGTCACCTTCCGCCTGCGGCGCCACGCCGTCGCGGGCTGCCAAGCCGAGGTTCCCATGCGCAGCGAGCAACCGAAGACCATCCATCTCAAGGACTACCGGGTTCCCGACTACCTGATCGACGAGACCCATCTGACCTTCGAGCTGTTCGAGGACCATACCCTGGTCCATGCGCAACTGATCATGCGCCGCAACCCCGAGGCCGGCGCCGGCCTGCCGCCGCTGGTGCTCGACGGCCAGCAGCTCGAGCTGCTCTCCCTGGCCATGGACGACGTGCCGCTCGGCGGCGCCGACTACCTGCTCACCGACAGCCACCTGACCCTGCAGCCCAAGCGCGGCGAGTTCGTCATCGACAGCAGCGTGCGCATCCACCCCGAGCGCAACACCGCGCTGGAGGGCCTGTACAAGTCCAGCGGGATGTTCTGCACCCAGTGCGAGGCCGAGGGCTTCCGCAAGATCACCTTCTACCTCGACCGCCCGGACGTGATGAGCCGGTTCACCACCACGCTCAGCGCCGACAAGCAGGCCTATCCGATCCTACTGTCCAACGGCAACCCGATCGCCAGCGGCGAGGAAGAGGGCGGCCGCCACTGGGCCACCTGGCAGGACCCGTTCAAGAAGCCCGCCTACCTGTTCGCCCTGGTCGCCGGGGATCTGTGGTGCATCGAGGACAGCTTCCGCACCATGAGCGGCCGCGACGTCGCCCTGCGCATCTACGTCGAGCCGGAGAACATCGGCAAGCTGCAGCACGCCATGGACAGCCTGAAGAAGTCGATGCAGTGGGACGAGGAGGTCTACGGTCGCGAGTACGATCTGGACATCTTCATGATCGTCGCGGTCAACGACTTCAACATGGGCGCCATGGAGAACAAGGGCCTCAACATCTTCAACTCCAGCTGCGTGCTGGCCCACCCGGAAACCGCCACCGACGCCGCCCACCAGCGCGTCGAGGCGGTGGTCGCCCACGAGTACTTCCACAACTGGTCGGGCAACCGCGTCACCTGCCGCGACTGGTTCCAGCTGTCGCTGAAGGAAGGCTTCACCGTGTTCCGCGACGCCGAGTTCTCCGCCGACATGAACTCGCGCACGGTCAAGCGCATCGAGGACGTCGCCTTCCTGCGCACCCACCAGTTCGCCGAGGACGCCGGCCCCATGGCCCACCCGGTGCGCCCGGACGCCTACATGGAGATCTCCAACTTCTACACCCTGACCATCTACGAGAAGGGCGCGGAAGTGCTGCGCATGATCCACACCCTGCTCGGCGCCGAGAAGTTCCGCCAGGGTTCCGACCTGTACTTCGCCCGCCACGACGGCCAGGCGGTGACCTGCGACGACTTCGTCAAGGCCATGGAGGACGCCAGCGGCCAGGATCTGGCCCAGTTCAAGCGCTGGTACACCCAGTCCGGCACCCCGCGCCTCGCCGTGCAGGACTGCTACGACGCCCACGCCAAGACCTACACCCTGACCTTCCAGCAGAGCTGCCCGGCCACCCCCGGCCAGGAACACAAGCAGCCCTTCGTCATCCCGGTGGCCATGGGCCTGCTCGACGCCCACGGCCACGAGCTGCCGCTGCGCCTCTCCGGCGAGGCCGAAGCCGGCGGCACCTCGCGCGTGCTGGCGGTGACCGAGGCCGAGCAGAGCTTCACCTTCGTCGACGTGCCGACCCAGCCGCTGCCCTCGCTGCTGCGCGGGTTCTCCGCGCCGGTCAAGCTGAGCTTCCCCTACGGCCGCGACCAGCTGATGTTCCTCATGCAGCACGATTCCGACGGCTTCAACCGCTGGGAAGCCGGCCAGCAGCTCGCCGTGCAGGTGCTGCAGGAGCTGGTCGGCCAGCAGCAGCGCAGCGAGCCGATGCACCTCGACCGCCGCCTGATCGAGGCGCTGCGCCACGTGCTGGCCGACCAGACGCTGGATGCGGCGATGGTCGCCGAGATGCTCGCCCTGCCGGCCGAGGCCTATCTCGCCGAACTCAGCGAGGTGGCCGACATCGACGCCATCCACATCGCCCGCGAGTTCACTCGCCGGGAAATCTCCCGCGAGCTGTTCGACCTGCTGTGGGCGCGCTACCAGGCCTGCCGCGAGGCCTCGCGCAGCACCCCGTATGCCGCCGACGCCACGCAGATCGCCCGCCGCAGCCTGCAGAACATCATCCTGTCCTACCTGATGCTGGCGCAGAGCGAGGAGGTCCTCGACGCCTGCGAGGAGCAGTTCGAGCACGCCGACAACATGACCGAGCGCCTCGCCGCGCTGGCCGTGCTGGTCAACTCGCCGTTCGACGCCGAGAAGGCCGGGGCGCTGGCCAAGTTCGCCGAGCACTTCAAGGACGACGCCCTGGTCATGGACCAGTGGTTCAGCGTGCAGGCCGGCTGCCCGCTGCCGGGCGGTCTGGAACGCGTGCAGGAGCTGATGCGCCACCCGGCCTTCACCCTGAAGAACCCCAACAAGGTGCGCGCGCTGATCGGCGCCTTCGCCAACCAGAACCACGTCAACTTCCACCGCATCGACGGCGCCGGCTACCGCTTCCTCGCCGACCAGGTGATCGCCCTCAACGCCCTCAACCCGCAGATCGCCGCCCGCCAGCTGACCCCGCTGACCCGCTGGCGCAAGTACGACAACGCCCGTCAGGCGCTGATGCGCACCGAGCTGGAGCGCATCCTGGCCAGCGGCGAGCTGTCCAGCGACGTGTTCGAGGTGCTGAGCAAGAGCCTGGCGTAAGCCGGGCAGACCCGAGGCCGCGTCGGCACCTGTTGCCGGCGCGGCCTCGGCGTTTCTGTCGTCCGCTCGGCGGCGACGTCTCAGTCGGGAGTCTCCGCCTCGACCAGCGCGGCCAGCTGGAGCAGCGACTCCTGCCAGCCGAGGTAGCACTCTTCGGAGGGAATGGCGTCGGGGATGCCTTCCTGCACGATGCTCAGCTCGGTGCCGCAGGACGCCGCACGCAGCTCGACCGTGGTGTGCATGGCGCCGGGCAGGCTTGGGTCGTCGAACTGGTCCGAGTAGCGCAGGCGCTGATGGGGCACCAGCTCGAGGTAGTCGCCGCCGAAGGCGTGCTCCTTGCCGGTGGTGAAGTTGCTGAACGACATCCGGTAGCTGCCGCCGACCCTGGCGTCGAGATGGTGGACCTTGCCGGTGAAGCCGCTGGGTGGCAGCCACTTGGCCAGGGCGTCGGCATCGAGGAAGGCGCGGTAGATGCGTTCGGGTGTCGCCCGCAGGACGCGGTGCAGTCGAATGGTGGAGGGCATGCTGACTTCTCCTCTCGCTGTCGGTAGCCGGGATGGGGGCCGGCGGGCTCCCGGACAGTTGAGGATAGTTCGCGCCCCCGGCGGGTCCCGGGGGCAGCGACCGGCGGCAGTGCGCCGCCGGTCCGGTGCGGCCTTCAGCCGCGGTAGTAGCGCTGCGGCACGAACGGGGTCCTGACCACCTGCATGGCCACGCGCTTGCCGCGCACCATGGCCCAGACCGCGCTGCCCAGTTCGGCGTGGGCGCTGGCGACGTAGCCCATGGCCAGCGGCGCGCCCAGGCTGGGGCCGAAGCCGCCGCTGCTCACCTTGCCGATCACGGCGCCCTCGGCGTCGACGATCTCCGCGCCCTCGCGCACCGGCACGCGCTCCTGCGGCAGCAGGCCGACGCGCTTGCTGGCCACGCCGTCCCGCTGCTGGGCGAAGATCTGCGCCGCGCCGGGGAAGCCGCCTTCGCGCGCACCGCCCACGCGGCGGGCCTTGGAGATCGCCCACTGCAGGCTGGCCTCGACCGGCGTGGTGGCGGTGCTCATGTCGTGGCCGTACAGGCACAGGCCGGCTTCCAGGCGCAGCGAGTCGCGCGCGCCGAGGCCGATCGGCTGGACTTCCGCCTCGCCGAGCAGGGCGCGGGCCAGGGTTTCGGCATGCTCGACCGCCACGGAGATCTCGAAGCCGTCCTCGCCGGTGTAGCCGGAGCGGCTGACGTAGCAGTCGACGCCGAGCAGGGCCACGCTGGCGAACTGCATGAAGGTCATCTGCGCCACCTGCGGCGCCAGGCGGGCGAGCACGTCCACCGCCTTCGGCCCCTGCAGGGCGAGCAGGGCGCGCGACTCGAACAGCGACTCGACGGCGCAGTCGGCGCCGAGATGCCGCTGCAGGTGGGCGAGGTCCTGCTCCTTGCAGGCGGCGTTGACCACCAGGAACAGGCAGTCGGGGGCGAGGCGGGCGACCATCAGGTCGTCGAGGATGCCGCCGTCGTCGGCGGTGAACAGCGCGTAGCGCTGCAGGCCCACCGGCAGGTCGAGGATGTCCACCGGCACCAGGCGCTCCAGCGCCGCGGCGGCCTGCGTACCGCGCAGGATGATCTGGCCCATGTGCGAGACGTCGAACAGGCCGGCCTGCTCGCGGCAGTGCAGGTGTTCCTTGAGTACGCCGAGCGGGTACTGCACCGGCATCTCGTAGCCGGCGAAGGGCACCATCTTGGCGCCGAGCTCTAGGTGCAGGGCGTGCAGCGGGGTACGGGCGAGGCTTGCGGTGGTCACGTGACGCTCTCCAGTGGGGTGCGCGCGGGCGCACCGGGGGGGAATGCCCGGCGCGGCGCCGGGACTGTCGGGGGAAGGATAGTCACAGGCCGGCGCGGCGCTGTGAAGAGGGCACGACGCGGCCGGTGGCGGTCGCGTCGCACGGATCAGCACTCGACGATGTTCACCGCCAGTCCGCCGCGCGCGGTTTCCTTGTACTTGCTGTGCATGTCCGCGCCGGTCTGGCGCATGGTGCGGATCACCTGGTCCAGCGACACGAAGTGGCGGCCGTCGCCGTGCAGGGCCAGGCGCGCGGCGTTGATCGCCTTCACCGCGCCCATGGTGTTGCGCTCGATGCACGGCACCTGCACCAGCCCACCGACCGGGTCGCAGGTGAGGCCGAGGTTGTGCTCCATGCCGATCTCCGCGGCGTTCTCCACCTGTGGCGGGCTGCCGCCGAGCGCCTCGCACAGCGCGCCGGCGGCCATCGAGCAGGCCACGCCGACCTCGCCCTGGCAGCCCACCTCGGCGCCGGAGATCGAGGCGTTCTCCTTGTAGAGCATGCCGATGGCCGCGGCGGTGAGCAGGAAGCGCTCGACGCCCTCGCTGCTGGCGCCGGGCACGAAGCGCCAGTAGTAGTGCAGCACCGCCGGGACGATGCCCGCAGCGCCGTTGGTGGGCGCGGTGACCACCCGGCCGCCGGCGGCGTTCTCCTCGTTGACCGCCAGGGCATAGAGGTCGACCCAGTCCAGTGCGCCGAGCGGATCGTCGGTCTCGGCGCGCGCCTCCAGGTGATGCAGCAGCCCGGGGGCGCGGCGGCGGATGCCGAGCCCGCCGGGCAGCTCGCCCTCGTTGCTGCAGCCGGCGGTCACGCAGTCCTGCATCACCTGCCAGATGCGCGCGAGGCCGGCATGGGTGTCCGCCTCCGGGCGCCAGGCCAGTTCGTTGGCCGCCATCAGCGCGCTGATCGACAGGTCGTGCGCGGCGCACTGGGCGAGCAGCTCGGCGGCGCTGTGGAACGGATAGGGCAGCTCGGGGCCGGGGGTGGCGCCGGCATCCTCGCCCGCCGCCACCACGAAGCCGCCGCCCACCGAGTAGTACTCGCCGCTGTGCAGCTGCAGGCCGGCGGAGTCGAAGGCGCGCAGGATCAGGCCGTTGGGATGGCGCGGCAGGGTACGGCGCAGGAACAGCAGATGCTCGCGCGCGCAGAAGCGGATCGGCCGCTCGCCGAGCAGCAGCAACTGGTCGTGGCGGCGGATCGCCGCCAGACGCTCGGCGATCCGCGCGGTATCCACCTGGTCGGGCTGCTCGCCCTCGAGGCCGAGCAGCACCGCGCTGTCGCTGGCGTGGCCGCGCCCGGTGGCGCCCAGCGAGCCGTACAGCTCCACCTTCACCGTGGCGGTGGCCGCCAGCAGGCCGTTATCGCGCAGCTCGTTGGCGAAGCGTGCGGCGGCGCGCATCGGCCCCACGGTATGCGAGCTGGACGGACCGATGCCGATCTTGAACAGGTCGAAAACGCTGAGGGACATGGCGAGGCCTCCGTGTTGCCTGACACTCTACCCCTTCACGGGCGTCCGTGCCGGCATGGCTCGGCCGTCTGTCGGAGGAGTCGCGTCGCCGGCGCCCGGCTCAGTCGCACTTCACCTCTTCCTTGAACTCGTCGTACTTGACGTCCTGCTTGATCCGGCAGCGGCCGTCGCGGAACTCGTCCTTCCACTCGCCGTGCCACCAGGCGCCGCGGCCGCCCTTGCACTTGATCTCGCGCTTGAATTCGTCGTCTTCGGACTCGAGCTTGACCCGGCAGGGGCCGTCCCAGAACTCTTCCTTGCGCTCGTCGCCCCAGTCGCGCCACCAGCGGCGGTCGTGGTCGGCGAGCGCGGCGTTGGCGGTGCAGAGCAGGCAGAGGCCGAGCAGGGCGGGGAAAGGCTTGGTCATGGCGGGTTCCAGGAGTCTGCAGGACAGGGCCGACGAGCGGCCTGTCCATCAGACAGCGGCAACGGCGAAAGTGCTGCAGGCGTTCAGGCGCGCGCGGCGACCGCCTCGCGGCTGGCCAGGCCCTGCGCCTTCATCAGCTCGGTGATGATCGGCACCGGCCCCATCAGGTGCTCGCGCATCAGCCGGCAGGCGCGCTCCTGGTCACGGGCGAGGATCGCCTCGATCAGCGTGGCGTGTTCGCGGCGCTTGGCCTCCAGCGCCTGCTCGGAGAACACCGTGTGCTGCAGCCACAGGTGGCGGTAGCGCTCGGCCTGGTCGAACAGGTAGGCGCGCACCTGCAGCAGCTGTGCCGAGCCACAGCCGGCGACGATGGCCGTGTGGAACGCCTTGTGACGGGCATCCCAGAGACTGAGCTGCTCCTCGGCGTTGCGCACCTCGACCACCTTGGTCAGGGTGTGGGCGCGGGCAAGGATTTCCGCCTCCCAGGCGTCGTCGCCGCGCTCGATGGCCAGGCCGAGCAGCATGGCCTCGAGGTTGGCGCGGGCGTCGTAAATATCGAACAGCTCATCCAGTGACATCGGCGCCACCCGGTAGCCGCGCTGGCTGATCGCCACCACCAGGCGCTCGGCCACCAGTTGCGACAAGGCTTCGCGCAGCGGGCCGACGCCCAGCCCGTAGCGGGCCTTCAGGCCACTCATCAGCAGCTTCTCACCGGGGCTGAACACGCCGCGAATGATGTCGCGCTTGAGCAGCTGATGCCCGCGGATCGCCAGATTCTCTTGGGAAACAAGGGTTTCCATGCTCGCCATCCTTCCTCGTGATGCCCGGCCATCATACCCAAAGGCGGGCGGAGTGGGCCTTTCGTCCGCACGTGTTGGAAATTTTTGACATCAGTAAAAAATGTCGATATTTTTCGAATACGCCGACAGTAAACAAAAACATCTCACTCATCCGTCGACCTGTCCAGGAGCGCCACCATGAGCACCGTCGTCCAACTCAAGCCCGCCGCCCAGCCGATCGAACCCCAGGGCTTCACCCTGGCGCCGTCCGCCATCTCGCCGCGCCTGCTGCAGCTGACCTTCCCGCGCAGCATCGTCGAGGCTTACCTCGCCGCGACCGCCGAGTACCCGGTGCAGGCGCTGGAGTACAAGTCGTTCCTGCGCTTCCGCTGCGCGCGACTGCTCGACGAGCTGTGTGCCCACACCCTGCAGCCGCTGCTGATCGAAACCCTGGCCGACCGCGACACCGGTGCCCTGCTGATCACCCCCGAGGGGCTGGATTCGGTCGAGCAGGCCGAGGACATGGTCAAGTTCACCACCGCCGTGGCCCACCTGTTCGGCCGCTCCAACTACGACGCCATGAGCGGGCAGTACTACGCGCGCTTCGTGGTGAAGAACGAGGACAACTCCGACAGCTACCTGCGCCAGGCCCACCGCGTGATGGAACTGCACACCGACGGCACCTTCGTCGAGCAGGACACCGACTACGTGCTGATGCTGAAGATCGACGAGCAGAACATGGAAGGCGGCAACTCGCTGCTGCTGCACCTGGACGACTGGGAGGGCCTGGAGCACTTCTACAGCCACCCGCTGGCTCGCCGCGAGATGCGCTGGAGCGCGCCGCCGAGCAAGAACGTGACCAAGGACATCTACCACGCGGTGTTCGATACCGACGTCGCCGGTCGCCCGATCATCAGCTACATCGACCAGTTCGTGCAGCCGAAGAACTTCGAGGAAGGCAACTGGCTTGCCGATCTCGGTGACTCCATCGAGAACAGCCCGGCCAAGCTGTCGGTGCGTGTGCCGGTAGGCAGCTTCCTGCTGATCAACAATCACTGCTGGCTGCACGGCCGCGACCGCTTCATCGCCCATCCGGGCCTGCGCCGTGAGCTGATGCGCCAGCGCGGCTACTTCACCCACAAGAAGGTGCTGCGCCAGCCGCGTCAGTAACACCTTCGCGCCCGTTCATGCTCTGCTAGGCGCCTGCAGGGCATGAACGGGCCTTGAGCCATTCGCTGGGGCGGAAACCTGCGTGCGTCGCCCCGCGTGCCCCATAACCATCACTCGACAAGGGCAGACAAGGTGTACGACTTCATCATCATCGGCGGCGGCATCATCGGCATGTCCACCGCCATGCAACTGCTCCGCGCCTACCCGGACTGCCGTATGCTGCTGCTGGAGAAGGAATCCGCTCCGGCGCGCCATCAGACCGGCCACAACAGCGGTGTGATCCACGCCGGCGTCTACTACACCCCCGGCAGCCTCAAGGCGCGCTTCTGCCTGGCCGGCAACCGCGCGACCAAGGAGTTCTGCACCGAGAACGGCATCCGCTTCGACGAGTGCGGCAAGCTCCTGGTCGCCACCAACGAGCTGGAGATGCAGCGCATGAAGGCGCTGTGGGAGCGTACCGCCGCCAACGGCCTGGAGCGCGAATGGCTGAGCGCCGAGCAGCTGCGCGAGCGCGAGCCGAACATCACCGGCATCGGCGGCATCTTCGTGCCGTCCAGCGGCATCGTCAGCTACGCCGAGGTCGCCGCGGCCATGGCCCGCGAGTTCCAGATGCGTGGCGGCGAGATCCGCTACGGCACCGAGGTGGTCGGTCTCGAGGAGCGCCCCACCGAGATGGTGGTGAAGACCTCCGCCGGCGAGTTCAGCAGCCGCTTCATGGTTTCCTGCTCGGGGCTGATGGCCGACCGCGTGGTGCGCATGCTCGGCCTCGACCCGGGCTTCAGCATCTGCCCGTTCCGCGGCGAGTACTACCTGCTGCCGGCCGAGCACAACCGCATCGTCAACCACCTGATCTACCCGATCCCCGACCCGTCCATGCCGTTCCTCGGCGTGCACCTGACGCGGATGATCGACGGCACCGTCACCGTCGGCCCCAACGCGGTGCTGGCGCTCAAGCGCGAGGGCTACCGCAAGCGCGACATCTCGCTGTCCGACACCTTCGCCATGCTCACCGACCCGGGCATCCTCAAGGTGCTGAAGAACAACCTGCGCCCCGGCCTGGTGGAGATGCGCAACTCGCTGTTCAAGCGCGGCTACCTGCAGGAAGTGCGCAAGTACTGCCCGAGCATCGAACTCAAGGACCTCAAGCCCTACCCGGCGGGCGTGCGCGCCCAGGCGGTATCCCGCGAGGGCAAGCTGATCGAGGACTTCCTGTTCCGCAACACGCGGCGCAGCGTCAACGTGTGCAACGCGCCGTCGCCGGCGGCCACCTCGGCCATCCCGATCGGTGCCTACATCATCGAGCAGATCGACGCCCAGCTCGCCGACCTGCCCGGGTTCAACAGGCAGCGCCAGACCGCCTGAGCCCCGAATGCCTTGCCCAACCCCCATGGAGCGTGCGTCATGAGCCAATCGCTGCAAGAGAAGGACATCCACTACCAGCTGCACCCCTACACCAACGCCCGCCTGCACCAGGAGCAGGGCCCGCTGATCATCGAGCGCGGCGAAGGCGTGTTCGTCTACGACGAACAGGGCAAGGACTACATCGAAGGCATGTCGGGGCTGTGGAGCGCTGCCCTGGGCTTCAGCAACCAGCGCCTGATCCGCGCCGCGCAGCAGCAGCTCGAGACCCTGCCGTTCTACCACCTGTTCAGCCACAAGGCGCACCGGCCGAGCATCGAATTGGCCGAGAAGCTGATCCAGGTGGCGCCGGTGCCGATGAGCAAGGTGTTCTTCACCAACTCCGGCTCCGAGGCCAACGACACCGTGGTCAAGCTGGTGTGGTACCGCAACCACGCCCTCGGCAGGCCGGAGAAGAAGAAGTTCATCGCCCGCACCAACGCCTACCACGGCATCACCGTGGCCAGCGCCAGCCTCACCGGCCTGCCGGCCAACCACCGCGGCTTCGGCCTGCCGCTGCCGGGCTTCCTGCACGTCGGCTGCCCGCACCACTACCGCTACGCCCTGCCGGGCGAGAGCGAGGAACAGTTCGCCGACCGCCTGGCCGCCGAGCTGGAGCAGCGCATCCTCGCCGAGGGCCCGGAAACCATCGCCGCCTTCATCGGCGAGCCGCTGATGGGCGCCGGCGGCGTCATCGTGCCGCCGCACACCTACTGGACCAAGGTCCAGCAGGTCTGCCGCAAGTACGACATCCTGGTGATCGCCGACGAGGTGATCTGCGGCTTCGGTCGTACTGGCAACATGTTCGGCAGCCAGACCTTCGGCATCCGCCCGGACATCATGGTGGTGTCCAAGCAGCTGTCCTCGTCCTACCAGCCGATCGCCGCGGTGCTGATCAACGACGCGGTGTACCAGCCGATCGAGGCGCAGAGCGGCGAGCTCGGCACCCTCGGCCACGGCTTCACCGCCAGCGGCCACCCGGTGGCCACCGCGGTGGCGCTGGAGAACCTGAAGGTCATCGAGGAGGACAACCTGGTTGCCCACGCCGCCGCCATGGGCGAGCGCATGCACGCCGCGCTACGCCGCTTCTCCGACCACCCGCTGGTTGGCGAGGTACGCGGCAGCGGCCTGATCGCCGCGGTCGAGCTGGTCGGCGACAAGGACAGCAAGGCGCCGTATCAGAGCACCGGCACCCTCGGCCGCTACCTGGCCGGCCGCGCCCAGCAGCACGGCCTGATCACCCGCGCCATGGGCGACGCCATCGCCTTCTGCCCGCCGCTGATCATCGACGAGCAGGAAATGGGCCTGCTGCTCGAGCGCTTCGAACGCGCGCTGGAGGACACGGCGCAGTGGGCGAAGTGAGCTGAACGGGAGGGCCGGCGCAAGCCGGCCCTCTTGCATCTGCGGACGCAGCCGAGCGGCAGGCGTCGACTCAGGCGCCTGTCCGCACCATGGAGCGCTACCCGAAAAGGAGGTCCCCTTGAACATCCAGGTCGTGCCGATCACGGCAGACAACACCGCCAGCGCGGTCGACGCCTTGCGCGAACTCTGGCCGCACTACGCGCCGGAGGACATGCTGCGGGTGATCGACCAGCAGCTGCGGCCCAACGGCTACCAGCTGGTCGGCATCTTCGCCGACGACTCCCCCGTGGCCGCCGCCGTGCTCGGCTACCGCATCCAGCACTCGCTTTGGCTGGGCCAGTCGCTGTACATCGTCGACATCGCCACCCTGCCGAAGTGGCGCGGGCGCGGTTTCGGCGACCGCCTGATGGCGTGGGCCGAAACCGAGGCCGCCCGCCTGGGCTGCAGCGCCGTGCACCTGGACTCCGGCGTCGGCCGGGAGAGGGCGGCGGCGCATCGGCTGTACATGCGCCATCACTACCAGATTGGCTGCCATCACTTCGTCAAGAGGCTTGGGGGTTAGTCGGCGCGCGGGTATCCCGGATTGGTCAGCGACAGAGGTGGCAAGGTGCCGTACCAGACGCCGAGCACCCCCGGTCGCTACCTGGCCGGCCGCGCCATGGGTGACGCCATCACCCTCTGTCCGCCGCTGATCATCGACAAACAGGAGATGAGCCTACGGCTCGAACGCTTCGAGCTCGCTGGAGGATATGCTGTAGGAGGGGCGGTGAGATGGTTTTAGTGAAAATATATCTGCTCTTTTGTAGGTATTATTGGAGTAGCTCTCGCACGAACTTTCCAAAATTTGAAAAGTTGACTGATGCTATTGCTAGTGGGCTTAAAACAACAATTGTGGTGTAGATTGGATGTTCCTTCATGGCCTCCAGAATTACCACGGGATGGGCACCGTGTCTATCCCACCAGCTTGATGCGGTTTTAAGGGTCTTGTCGTGAGTGCGCTCGAAGAAGTTTGCGAATAGATCTAGCTTTCTTAGCGTAGACTGGTGCATTTTTATGTATTCGGCGTTTACAAATGCTGCTGCCTCATCAGCGCCAGGAAGGGCATCTTGATCGCTTGCATTGTTGAGTTCAGCCAAAGCCATAATTCGTCCCTTGCGTCCCCTGGAGTCCTTGTGTGGCGCATAGTTGCGTCCGTACAAGGTTACAAGTTCTCTCGCTAAGTCTACTTTTTTGTCGTCTTGAAGTTCAAATGGCTTTCCACCAAGTACCCGATATCTATGCTCAAGGGCGTAAAAGCCAAAGTTTTCGTCGCGCATGTTCCAATGCAGGAATCGACAGTCCTTATGTTTTTCAAGGAATGCGAAGTATCCTTTCAGCATGGATTTTTCGAACTTATCAAGGTCGCTTGATATTTTTTCTAGTTGCTTGTTTAGTTCGGCTTCCTTATGGATTGACCATGACTTGGTCTGTCCGGATTTTAGATTTCTGATGGCTATGGATGTTACGCGCTTGGATTCTCCTGTTGCGTTCTCGTAGAAAGATTCGCAGGAGTAGTGGATTACATAGACACGGCTCGATTCCTGATAAAGGTCTTCGATTAATGCTCTGCTTTTCTTTCGGTCCTTGACCTTGTCAAGCTCAGCTCCCACTTCCTTCCCCTTAGCCAGCGAATGCAAGTATGGCGCTGAGTTTGCCGCTAAAGCTCTCCAGTTTCCAGTGTGGTACAGCGCTCCGCTTTGGTCGGTAGATGAGACTATGCAGCCATCTGTTCAATTAAGCCGTCGCTTCATACAAAAACCATGGCCCTCCCTGGCCGCAGTTTCCAATCGACCGCCGCCCTCACTCCCCCCGCCTCTGCAACCCCCCACGCACCTCCCGTGCAGTACAGCCGTACTGCTGGCGGAAGGCGCGGGTGAACTGGGCCTGGTCGTTGAAGCCCCAGCGGAACGCCAGTTCGCCGATCGACAGGTGACAGTGCGGATCGCGCAGCTGGCGGTGTACCGCCTCCAGGCGCTGCAGGCGAACCCACTCGCCGAGGGTGTAGGGCGTGGCGGCGAACAGCTTGTGCAGGTAGCGCAGCGACAGGCCGCAGGCCTCGGCGATCTGCGCCGGGGCTAGTTCGGGGTTGGCCAGGTGGCGCTCGATGTACTGCTCGACGCGCTGCAGGTGCACGGCGGCGAGGGTCGAGGTCTCGCTGTTGAGCACCCGCTCGTCCTGGCGCAGGGCCATCAGCAGGGTGGCCAGCGCCTGTTCCAGCAGCAGGTGGCGGGCGCTCGCGTCGCACTCGTCGAAGCGCGCCGCGCACAGGCCGAGCTGTTCGACGAAGATCCGCCCCAGGCCGCGGCGGGCGTCGAAGCAGAAGCGGGTGTAGCGTTCCGCGCCGCGCAGCTGGCCGTGCAGGGCGCGCTCGGGCAGCTTGAACACCCAGAGGTCGTTGTCGGCGGCGTATTGGAAGCGGTAGGGCGCATCGCCGCGCTCGACGATGAAGCCGCCCGGCTGGCAGCGCAGGGCGCGGCCGTCCTGTTCGAAGTGCACCTCGGTCTGCCGCGGCACGGTGACCAGGTAGCAGGCTTCCGGGTCCTGGCTGACCTGGGCCTTGCTGCGCGAGTAGGCGAGCTGGCTGGAGCGCAGGCGGGAGAGGGTGAGCGGCGTGCTGGGCGTGTCCCAGACGTGCAGGCTGCCCTGGAAGGTGGCGCCGGGAGCGAACTCCAGGCTGAGGGGGAAGTAGGTGGTGCCGATAGCTTCTGCCCAGCGGAGCTGGCGTTCCTGTTGCGGCCAGTAACGGGTTGAGAGCTGTTGAGCCATGGCCGGTCCTCACGATTATCGTTGTTATGAGGACAGTGCGGCAGGGAAATCCCTGCCGCACTGTTATTTCGCCATCATTGGCCGGGGTGACCGGGTGGTCAAGTCCTTGGGGTCACCCGGTAGGTGGCTGACGGGGTGAGCGTCGCCTGCCAGCCCGGCGGGATGACGATGTTGGTGGTGCTTTCCTCGATCACGCACGGACCCTGCACGGTCTGGCCGGCCTGCAGCTGGTTGCCGTCGTACACCGGGGTGGCCTGCCAGTCGCCGTCGGCGCTGAACAGCATCTTGCGCAGGCTGGACGGGGCGGCCTCGCCGACCTCGGCCGGCTGCGGCAGTTCCGGCAGCGGCGGGCGGGGCAGGCGGCCGATCACCGAGCACTCCAGGTTGACCAGCTCCACCGGGCTGCCCGGCTCGCTGTAGGAGTACAGCGCCTGGTGGCGGCGGTGGAAGGCGTCGCACAGCGCGGCGAGGCCCTGGTCGTCGAGCTGGCTGCTGGCCAGTTCCACGCTGCACTCGTGGATCTGCCCGAGGTAGCGCATCTCCAGAGTGTAGTGGCACTCGATGGTGTCGGCGGCGAAGCCGTCCTCGCGCAGGTTGCCCAGGCCCTTGTCGCGCAGCTCGGCCAGCGCCTGGTTGAGGCGCACGAGGTCGACGTGGCCGGCGTCCAGGCGCATCGGCAGGCTGGTCAGCTGGTCGTAGCGCATGTCGGAGAGGATCTGGCCGAAGGCGCACAGGCCGGAGGCGACCTTGGGGATCAGCACGGTGTGGATGCCGATCTCCTCGGCCAGGCGCACCACGTGCATGCCGGCCGCGCCGCCGGCGCCGATCAGGGCGAAGTCGCGCGGGTCGTGGCCACGCTCGATGGACACCCGGCGGATGCCGTTGACCATGTTCAGGTTGACCAGGGTGGTGATGCCGTAGGCGGCGCGTTCGATGCTGATGCCCAGCGGGTCGGCGATCTTGCTGCGGATGGCGTCCAGCGCCGCCTGGCGGTTGAGGCGGATGCTGCCGCTGAGCAGGGCGCCGTCGGGCAGGTAGCCGAGCACCAGGTTGGCGTCGGTCACCGTGGGCTCGGTGCCGCCCTTGCCGTAGCACACCGGGCCGGGCTTGGCGCCGGCGCTGCGCGGGCCGACCTGGAGCATGCCGAACTCGTCGAGGTGGGCGATCGAGCCGCCGCCGGCGCCGAGGGTTTCCACCTGGATCATCGGCACGCCGATGCGCTGGCGCAGGAAGTCGACGTCCTTGCTGAAGTTGGTGCGCCCGGCGTTGGTCAGGGTGATGTCGAACGAGGTGCCGCCCATGTCGACGGTGATCACGTTGTCGATGTCGAACGGCTTGGCCACCGACAGGCCGGCCTGCGGCGCCGAGGCCGGGCCGGAGTTGATCGCGTTGACCGCGCGCTCGCGCATCATGCCGCCCGGCGCCAGGCCGCCGTTGGACTGGAAGTAGCGCACTGGCTGCTGGGCGCCGAGTTCCTCGAACAGCGCGTCGATGCGCTCGACGTAGCGCGCCATCACCGGGCTCAGGTAGGCGTTGACCACGGTGGTCGAGGTGCGGGTGTACTCGCGGATCTGCGGGAACACCTCGACGCCGGTGCAGACGAACACCCCGGGCAGGGCGGCGCGCACCATCTCGGCGGCGCGCCGCTCGTGGGCCGGGTTGCGCACCGACCAGACGAAGGAGATCGCCACCGCCTCGACGCCCTCGGCGCGGAAATACTCGATGGCCTCGCGTACCGCGTCCTCGTCCAGCGGGCTGTACTCGCGGCCGTCGCTGAGGATGCGCCCGCCGATCGGGCGGCGCAGGTGGCGCGGCACCAGCATGTGCGCCGGCGGGTAGTGGGCGTCGTAGCGGTGGCCTTCCTCCTTGTGGCCGAGGCGGATCTCCAGGCTGTCCTCGTGGCCCTCGGTGCACAGCAGGCCGACCTTGACCCCGGTGCGCTCGATCAGCGCGTTGAGCGCCACGGTGGTGCCGTTGATGCACAGGTCGCAGTCGGCAATGATCTCGGCCGGCGAGCGGCCGGTGGCGTCGGCGATCTGCGCGAGACCCGCGCGGATCGCCAGGGTGCCGTCCTGCGGGGTGGACGGCGCCTTGAACAGCTGCACGCCGCCGTCGCGGTCGGCGAGGATGAAGTCGGTGAAGGTGCCGCCGGCGTCGATGCCCAGACGATATTGGTTACGCATGTCGATGTTCCTCAGCAGTGCTCAGTGGGGGGCGCGGGCGGCGCGGGTGGCGGCTTCGTCGAGATGGCCGGCGGCGTCGACGATCACCCCGTACTCCAGGCGGGCGCCCTCGGCGGAGACCAGGCCGTTGCGCAGGTCGTCGAGGACCGCGGCGACCGGGCGGCGCAGCGGATCGCCGTAGCCACCGCCACCGGGGTTGACGTTGATCACCCGCTCGCCGGGGCGCACGGTCAGCACTGGGTTCTGGATGTAGTGGGTTTCCTCGCCGTCGGCGCGGCGGTGGATCAGGCGGCCGAGCTTGGGTTCGATCAGCGCGTTGCGTGCCCCGGCGGCGCCGGCGGTGGCCAGCTGGCGACCCTCGCCAAAGCCGACCACGGTCATCTCGTGCTCCAGCGGTTCGATCTCCAGGCGGGTGCCGGAGCCGCCGCGCAGCTCGCCGGCGCCGCCGCTGTCGCTCATCAGGCTGTAGCGGTGGATGACGATCGGGTAGGAGTACTCGAGCAGCTCGATGTCGCCGCTCATCAGCGCGCCGAAGCAGCACAGCGGGCCGCAGGCGTGCCAGCCGTCCATCACCTTGTTGGCGCCGGCGCCGGAGATGACCGAGGCGAGCACCATGGTCACGTACTCGTCGCCCTCGCGGCGCGGGTCGTGGCCGGCGATGTTGATGCCGCTGGCGTGGCCCCAGGAGGCGGTGACGCGCTCGGGCGCGGCCTGCTCCAGCGCCTGGCGCACGGCGTCGGCCAGGGTTTCCATCGGCGTGGTGGTGCAGTTGACGTGCGGCGCCGGTTCCTCGGCGTTGCACAGGGTGCCCTTGGGCCCGAGGTCGACGCTGACGCAGCGGTACAGGCCCTCGTTGTAGGGCGGCGGCACCTGGGCGAACATCATCAGGCCGAGGTAGACGCCGGATACCGAGTTGCCCTCGTAGGAGTTGATGAAGTAGGGCACCTGCGGCGGGCTTTCGATGCGCACGTGGGCCTCGTCACCGCGGATCTCGACGTGGGCGGTGATCTCAAGCTCGCCGAGGCCGTGGCCGGAGTCCTCGAGGATCGCGGTGCCGCTGTAGTGGCCGTCCGGCACGTCGCGCAGCAGGGCGCGCATGTGGCGGTCGGCCATGTTCTTCAGCTCGGCGATGCAGGCGCGCACCTGCTCGACGCCGTACTTCTCGACCAGCTCCAGCAGGTGGCGCTCGCCCACGCAGCAGGCGCCGTACTGGGCGTTGAGGTCGCCCTCCTGGTAGGGGCGGGCGCGCATGTTGGTGAGCAGCAGGTTGAACACGTCCTCGCGGCGGCGGCCCTTCTCCCACAGCTTGACCGGCGGGATGCGCAGGCCCTCGGCGTAGATCTCCTTGGCGTCCGGGTTGTAGCCGGCCGGCACCGGGCCGCCGATGTCGGTGAGGTGGCCCTTGCACACGGTCCAGAACACCAGCTCGCCCTTGAAGAACACCGGCTTGTACATGCAGCAGTCGAGGATGTGGCTGCCCTTGTAGGCCGGGTCGTTGTGATAGATCACATCGCCTTCGGCGATGTCGCCGTCGAAGAACTCGGCCACGCACTTCATCGCCGGGATCAGCGAGCCCAGATGGATCGGGATGTCCTGGCCCTGCAGGATCATTTCCGGGAAGTGGTCGAACAGGGCGTTGGAGTAGTCGTGGGCCAGGTTGAACACGCTGGACCGGCCGGTCTTCTCCAGGGTCAGGGTCATCTCGCGCTGGGCCGTTTCCAGCGCCCCGCGCACGACCGCGAGGGTGATCGGATCTACTGTACTCATGGTTCACCACACATCATGTTGTTGTCGGAGAGGGGCGTCTCGCAAGGCGCCGCCCTGACCTACAAGCTACGCGGCGCGCGGCGGGCGGGCTTGTCGCGGGGTGCACCCTTTGTTGCGTCTGCGTGCACTCGGGGATGGCGCGTTGGAGCCGGCTGGCTGGCGCCCCCCGGGCGGCACAGGGAGGATCGCCGGCAGGCTGGCTCCTCCGGGGGAGGTCGGCGCCCACTACCGTGGCGCGGACGAAAAAAAGGCCAGCGCGAGGCTGGCCTGAACAGGGGACTAGGGGTTGGCGCTGCGGTGGATCAGAAGTAGTAGCCGACGTTGCTGTACACCTGGTTCTCCCAGCGGTCGCTGCCGCCGGCGCCGAGGCTCTGGGTGTAGCTGCCGCCGCCGATGTACGGGTCGTGCTTGCCGTGCAGCCATTCCAGGGCGATCCACAGCGGGCCGAAGGTGAACGAGCTGCCGGCGATGAAGCGCTGCGAGTCCTCGAAGCCGCTGGCGTCCTTGGTGAAGTGGCTGTAGTTGGCGTACAGCTTGACCCCGGAGAACCAGCCGTACTGGCCGGGCAGGGTGTAGCTGAGGTCGGCGACGTACAGGTTGCCCTTGGCGGCGACGTTGAAGGTGCCGTCGAAGCTGCCGAAGGACACCAGGTGGTCGCTGCCGGGGTTCTCTGGGCTCATCGACTGGCGCGCGGCGAGGAACTGCACGCCCCACGGGCCGTTCTGGCCGAGGTAGTGCACGGCGAAGGCGCGGCGGTCGCCGTCCTTGCCGGTGTCCTGGTTCTCCAGGGTCGAGGTCAGCCCTGACACGCCCACTTCCGAGGCCCAGTCGCCGAGCTGCAGGTTGCGCGCCAGGCGGGCGACCACGATGTTCTCCTCGTGGTTGTCGCTGCCGTCGACCACGTAGGCGTCGGCGCTGGCCACGCTGGTGCCGTAGGTGCGGCCGCCGCGGCTGGTGCCCTTGCCCTGTTCGGCGGGCATGCCGAACCAGGCGGCCTGCAGGTCCCAGTCGTCGTTCTTCTGGGTGTACTTGATGCCGATGTCCTGGGTGTCCTCCAGGCCGATCACGTTGCCCAGCGATAAGAAGAAGGTGCTGCCGAAGTAGGGCTGCAGGCCGAACGGAATCGGCATCAGGCCGGCCTGCACCTGGCGTTCGGCGTCGAGCTTGTAGCCCAGCCAGGCGTACTCGGCGAAGGAGATGTCGCCGATCTTGTCGGTGTAGTCGAACGGGCGGTGCTTGCCGTAGAAGCGGTACTTGGCCGCGCCGATCCAGCTGTCCGAGGTATAGGTGGCGGTGAGGAAGGCGGTGTCGAAGCCGAACTCGGCGATGTCGCGGTCGGGGTCGTAGTCCAGGCGGCCGCGGATCGCGCCGCCGAGGTCGAGGTTGTCGGTGACCTGCACGGCGGCGGCCGGCAGGGCAAAGGCGGTCAGCAGCGGCGCGGCCAGCAGCGGGCACAGCAGCAGGGAAGTGCGGCGGGTGAGCGGGTGACGCATCGGGTGTCTCCGGGTGTTGTCGTTGTTTTGCGGGCACACCGGAAGCGCACCGCCGGGAGGCGGCGCGTTCCGTGATGGGGAAGATAGGCAGGCGGGCGCCTGCCCCAGGCTCAGAGGCTGTCGGTGCCGGCCGACCAGGCGCGGCGGCGGCCGCTGGCCAGCAGGCGGTAGCCGGCGAAGGCGACGACGAAGGTGGCTGGCGCCGAGAAGGTCGCCAGGCTGGCGTCGCCGGCCTTGAGCAGGACGATGCCGGTCGCGGCGGCGGCGAACCAGGCGAGCAGGCCGCGGGCGTCGATGGCCGGCAGGCTGGCGTCGTCGGCCACGGGCACGCCGCGGGCGGCGAAGATGTGCGCCAGGGCGATGGCCACCCAGGCGACGATGAAGATGCTCTGCCAGGCCAGCGCCTGGAGGATGTAGCTGAACACGTCGAAGCGCATCAGCAGGTAGACAGTGAGGCCGGTGAGCGCCGCCCACACCACGTAGGGCACGCGACCGAGGCCGAGGCTGGCGCCCAGCGCCTGCAGGTTGGTGGCGCCGAGGAAGAAGTTGCCGGTGTTGATGCGCGTCTGGGTGACCCACACGAACAGCAGGCCCCAGAGGCCCATCAACTGGACGATCGACAGCACCACCGACACCTCGCTGACACCGCCCTCGGTGGGGATGGTGGCGGCGAGGAAGATCCCGGCCAGGCCGTTGAGCAGGAAGGCCACCGCGTAGAACGGCATGCCGAAGTTGACGCGCGCGTGGTAGTCGCTGTCCTCGGCGCGGCCGAAGCGGGCGTAGTCCCAGGTGTACATCATCAGCACCCAGACGCCCATGAAGTAGGTGAAGCAGTTCCACCAGCCGTACGCGGGCGCGCCGCCTTCCGGCGCCAGCTCCAGCCAGGCGGAGGAATAGCCGTACTGGTCCACCGCCATCAGCAGCGCCGCGACCAGGCCGAGCAGGTACAGCGGCAGCAGCACGCCGTTGAGCTTGTCCAGCCAGCGCATGGCGTGGCCGAAGATCAGCAGCACGCTGTACACCACCACGATCAGGTAGGCCTGCCCGAGGCTCACCGCGCCGGCGTAGTGGTTGAGCGCCACGGCCATCACCGAGCCCTCGAAGGCGGCGTAGTAGATGGCGGTGGCGCTGAACAGCAGGGTCGCCAGCGCGGCGCCGGCGCGGCCGAACAGATGGCGCGAGAACTGCGCCACCGACAGTCCGCAGGCGATGGCGTAGCGGCTGATCACCGCGTTGATCGCCCCGTAGCAGACCACCGACAGCAGCAGGCCGATGATCGCGTTGCGCGTGCCGAAGCCCATCGCCAGGGCGGCGCCGACCACCAGGTAGAACATCGCGCTGCAGATGCCCCACCAGGCCATGGTCAGCGAGCCGCGGCTGAGACGTTGATCGAGGGGCACCGCGCTATCGGTACCCGAATGCTGGTTTGCAGGTTTTCCGGCCATGACAGATCTCTTGTTGTTGTTGGAAGAAGCGAGAGGTCATGACAGTAGAAAAATCGGCGCGTCCGGGCTTGCCGCTGCGGGCCCGGGCTTTTGTCGCTGGGTGTACTGGAATGGCGCGGCATTTGCCGCGCGGGGTATGGCAAGTAGGGGCAACTGTGCGAATGACTGGTGTGAGGCTACAGCAAGCGTCTTTATTGCTTGCTACTTGGCTTGACCCCACCCCGTCGGCCCAGCCCGAAGCCGACGCGGTACAGGTCGGGCATGTCGATCCGGCCATCCTTCTTGCGCTCGAGCAGACCGAGGCGCTGCAGGTCTTCACAAATGCCGTCCCAGCCGCGTTCGGCATGCTGTGGTGGGAGGCGATCATCCAGCGAGGCAGAGGCCGGCCCGGACGGGAAGGCATCTTGCCAGCGCTCCAGAATCAGCTCGTAGTTGCAGGGCACAGTGAGACCTTTCAGGCATCCGAGGAAGGTCCTGATCCACGGAAACTCTTCGGCAAGTTCTTCGACCCGATTGTCCGATGCCTCTCGAATTCCACGCTTGATGCTTTCGTGGTGGATTGGCAGCTCTTCGGCCGAATAGCGCTGAACCGAATCTTCTACCGCCTGGCGGATGGCGGCCAGGAACGAGCGTGGTGAGGTCTGACCACGGCCATCGGCCAGATGACTGACGGACCAGATATAGGGCACGCCTCGACGAGGATCACGTCCCATCCATGGGCCGGCCAGTTTCTCGAATAGGGTGCGTTGCAGCGGTGTTTCCCGGCGTGCTTCATCGGGCAGTTGCCAGATGCCTTCACGTTGGCTCGGCTGGCAGCCCGCGACAGTCTGGAAAAGGGTGCGCAGCTGTTCACCCGCGCTATCGGGTGCATTGATCAGGCGCTGCCAGAGCAGACCATGCAGGTCGTGACGCTCCCAGTTCAGGGTGGCCCGGCTGGCCAGCAGTTTGGAGGCGTCCGCGAAGTTGGTCACATTGCGCTCCATCTGGTCTTCCCGCAGGAAGACCTTGGCATGCAGATGCGAAAAGGACTTCAGCCAGAGGGCGGCTTCCAGCAGGCCGCGCACGATTTCGTCCATGCTGCGCCAGTCGTTACTGGTGCGGTCCAGTGCATCGAATACAAACAGGGCATGGCGGTTCTCACCAGCGAATTTCTGGTTGGCCTGCACCATCAGCCGGGAAACGTCTTCCGGGTTCTGTTTCAGCCATTCGACTCGCGCCGGCCACCGGGAGGCCGGTAGCGGGTGGTCGAGCCGCTCGGCAAGCCAGTGCAGGATGACGGTGCGCCAGATGTCATAGGGTGCATGACCGGCCGTCCGTAGCTGGAAAAAGCTGTCGCGGTTCGGATGTCGGTCGATGTTCTCATTGAGCGAAAAGCCGATGCAAACCTCGGCCCGGTCCAGCTGGCGCACGCTGCTGCCGATCAGACTGCGCAGCCCGCTATCACCCAGCACTGCAGTCCAGAAGGACTTGCCGACTCCCCGCCCCCCGACCACCAGTGTCGACTCCAGATTGAGCGCCTTGATGTGTGCCGGAGGAATGTACAGGTTGCTGGCTGCCGGGGTTTCCCCGTAGTTGCTGGTTTCCAGCTGAGCTTCCAGCATTGCCTCTCGAAGGGCTTGGGCCTGGGTCATGCGTCTGTCCGGGTCTTTTGCTGAACGAATGCGGAAATGTACTGGATGAGTTCGGCAAAGACATGGTCGACCTGCCGCTGATCCAGACTGCCCATCCGCTCATGGAGTGATTGCAGGGCAAAAAAACCCCGATTCCAGCTGATCGGCAGGGGATAGTGCTGGCCGGTGATGTCGTCGACATCGAATGTCCAGCAATTCTCGCCTATCTCCCCTGCGGGGATTTCATCGTAGAGCGCTTCGAGAAACAGCTCGTGGCTGCGTTCGCGCAGGCCATCGAAGTACTCGGTGCGACGTTCGTCATCCGGCAGCATGGCGCCGACCACCTTCAGGCGCTCACGAATGGTCGGAGCGACATCGTACTGCTGCCAGTGCTCGAACAGGATGCGATAGCCTGTCCAGGTCTGCTCGCCGTCGATGGCAAACAGCAATACCAGGCCGGCTCCCAGATCGGTCACGCAGCTGGAGGCCACTTCGTCGATGCCTGCGCGCGAGTCGAGCAGGATCACGTCGGGACGATGGCTTTGCTCCAGCTCGGCAATCAGGCGAGACAGGCGTGTCGACCAGCCTTCGCGGTTGCCATCGGCGAACACCTTGGGCATCCATACCCGTCCGAGCTTGTTGATGTATTCCCCGGGATGGCTGCCGTGTGCGGGCACGACCCGAATTTCGCCATCATGGCTCAATGGGCTGATGCTGACCATTTCTCCCAAGATTGCCGCGCCATTATCGACCAGATCCTCGACCAGCCAGTCGGTGATGCCGAAGGCCGGTCGGTAGTCCTCCGGCAGCAGGGCCGAGGACAGGCCCGGCGATTCCAGGTCCAGGTCAAGCACCAGTACCCGCTTGCCGGCTTGCGCTAGTGACCAGGCTGTCGCCGCCAGTGCGGTCGAGCGGCCTACTCCTCCCTTGATGGAAAAGAACACGATGCGGGGAGCACCTGTGGACTTGGCGGATATGCGTGCCCAGTCGCCTTCGGTAGCCAGCCGGTCGACAACCCACACCTGCGGGAAATCGCGCAGGGAGAAGCTCGGGGCGTCGCTTCTGGCCTGCTGCAGATCATCTTCGAACAGGATTGCGCGCTCCACCGGCCAGGCATGTGGCCCGAGCCGTTCAGCCAGTTGCGCGCAGATGTCCTTCAGTGCCTGTATGGCTTGTGGATCGCTGCGGACCGTCTCCAGAGCGATCAACCGTACCCGGCCATTGAGATCACGGTTGATCAGCAATTCTCCGATGGTGTGCAGGTTGGGTGCGCTCTGCTGTAGAACAGCATGAATGGTGGTCAGAATCTGGTCGAAAGTGCTCATAGCAGCCCCTCACGTCTGGCCTTGCGAATCAGGTTGCAGACAAGCTCGGCGCCGGTCCGGTGATCGGTCACACGTGGCGTACTGAAACCCGCCTGGCTGGAATAGCGCTGCGAGGCATGCCAGTTGGAAAAGGGGTTGTCAGATGGCAGGGCATAGCCCGTGCCTTGGCGATGCCCTGTCCGATAGTCTTCATAGCGCATCCAGAGCTTATCGACATGCTGCTGATCCTTTCTGTCAGAAGGGAGACTCTTCTGAAAGTCATATTTCATGCCAAACGCGAGCATCAGTCTCTTCAGGCCACACTCGGCGCTCATACCATATAGATGATCGGCATTCGCCAGTCGCTGATTGGTCAGCAGCAGTTCGGCATCCTGCCAGTGACGTTCATGGGCATCGAGAAAGTCGACCTGCATGAAGGCTCCTTGATGGGGGCGGTACGCTCGGTGCAGCCGATTATGGCATGCGAGCCCTCAAGCGCTCAGCGCGGATACAGCGGCGGCAGCGAGCCCGGCTTGGGCGGGCGGGCGCTGTCGCTCTGCGGCGGGGGCGGCAGGCTGCCGATCGCCTGCCACAGCGCCTCGCCCTGCCAGGAGTGGCCGCTGGCGCTGTACAGCGCGCCGTTGAGTCCGTCGAGGGCGTCGGACAGCGGCACGTAACGGGCGGCCATGTCGGCCAGGGTTTCCGGCTGCTGGCGCGCCCAGGCGTCGAGCGCCTGGCGGGTGGCCTGCGGGTCGTTGCCCTGGCAGGCGCGCCGCAGGTCGTCCTGCAGGGTACGCGGGCTGGGGCCGCTGGCGGCGGCGCGGATCACCGCCGGCAGGCGCCGCGCGCGCCACCACAGGCCGAAGCCGAGCAGGCTGGTCAGGCTCAGCAGGGCGGTGGCCAGTTGCCAGGGCCACAGCAGCACCTCGCCCTCGTTCAGGTCGGCCGGCAGCACCGGCGCGGTCTCGACGATCAGGCTCGGGTTGTCCTCCACCTCCAGGCTGTGCGCCGGCAGGCGGCTGCGCACCAGGCGGTCCTCGACGGTGTTCCACCACACCACCTCCAGCGCCGGTAGCTCGATACGCCCGGCGGCGGTGGGTACCAGGGCGACGCTTTCCTCGCGGCTGCCGATCAGCCCCTGGGCGCCCTGCCGGTTGTGCAGGCGCGGCTGCTCGGGGTAGCTGCGCAGCCACTGTTCCTGTTCCGGCGCCTTCAGCACCGGCAGCTGCGCGCTGGCCAGGCCTTCGGCGCGCAGCAGGATGCTGCGGGTCAGCGAGTCGCCGACGCGCAGCGTGCCCTGCGCGGGGCTCCAGTGTTCGCTGAGGGTCAGCACCCGCGCCGGCAGCCAGGGGGCTTCGGCCGGGTAGTCGGCCGGCTTGGGCTTGACCCGCAGGATCAGCTCCGGCGACTGCACCTGCAGCGGCTTGCCGCTGCGCGGACCGAACGGCTGGGCGCCGCCGTCGCCGGTGTCGAGCGCGGTGGCGTCGAAGCGCAGGGCGGGAATGCGCAGCTCGCCGCTGTGCTGGGGGAACAGTGCGTAGCGGGTCTCGATCACGCCGTGGCGCACGCCGTCGAGCATCACCTCGTGGGTGCGCGGCGCGCCCAGCGCCTCGACCCGCGCGTCGCCCAACTCCAGCGGGCTGAGCCGGCTGTCGTCGTAGAGGGGCACCGAGTGGTAGACGCGCAGGGTGAGGATGGCCTGGGCCTGCACGTAGACGCTGTCGCTGTCCAGGCTGGCGTCGATGAACACCGGGGCCTGGCTGGCGGCCGTCACCGGCCGGGCTTCGCTGACCTCCAGTTCGATGGCGGCCGAGCGCGCGCTGCCGACCTGCAGCGGCGGGATCAGCAGACGGCCGGCGATCTTCGGCTGCAGGCCGATCACCAGGCGGCTGTCGAGGTCGCCCGGAGCCTTGCCCTCGTCGTGGTAGGTCAGCAGGCGGGTGTCGAGCACCTCGAACTGCGCCGCCAGCACGCTCAGGTCGGGGCGTCCGCTCGGCGCGGGGTCGTCGCTCTCCAGGTTGAGCTCGACGATCTCGCCGACCGCCAGTTCGCTGCGGTCGACCCAGGCGCGCAACTGCTCGGCCCGCGCCGGCTGGCCGAGCAGCAGGAGCGCGGCGGCGAGCAGCAGGGCGTGGACGGCGCGGCTACGGAGACAGTGGGTCGTGGCGGTCATCGGGGGCTTCCTGACGGCGTTGCTGCTCGTACCAGAACTTGCGGCGCAGCAGTTCGGCCGGATTGTCGGGGATCTGGCGCAGCCATTGCTCCAGGGCCTGGCGCTGCTCGCCCTGCTCGGGCGCTGCGCCAGCCTGGGCGGCGGCCTCTGGCGTCGGGCTGGAGGCGCCGGCCAGGCGTTCGTCGCGGGCGGCGCCGGCGCCGAACAGCGGTGCGCTGACGGCGCCGGGATTCGTCTCCGGCTCGGCTTGCCCTGCGGGCGGCGTCGCCGCCGAGGCGCCGGTCTGTGGCGCCGGGCTGCCTGCGCCGGCGTCCTGCTGGCCGTTTGCGCCGTTCTGCGCGGCGGCGGCGGCCGCGGCCTGGCGCTCCTGCAGCAAGCGCTGGACCAGCGCGCGGTTGCTCTGGGCCGCCTGCAGCCGCGGCGCCAGGCGCAGTGCCTCGGCGTAGGCGTCCAGCGCGCCTTCCAGTTCGCCGCCCCGGGCCAGGGCGTTGCCACGGTTGTAGTGGGCGGCGGCGTCGCCGCTCTGGGCGAAGGCGTCGGCGGCGGCGGCGTAGTCGCCGGCCTGATAGTGGGCGATGCCGCGCCACTGCGGATCGACGAAGCGCTGCGCGGCCGCGGCCGGCGCGCCGGCCTCGAGCAGGCGGCGGCCCTGCTGGTCGGCGCGCCACCAGAGGTCGGCGAACTCGAAGGCGTAGGCCGGCGGCGGCTGGACCAGCAGCAGGGCGAAGGCGAACAGCCAGCCGCGGCGGCCGGCGCAGGCGGCCAGCAGGAGCAGCGGCAGCAGCAGCCAGTGGCCCTGGTCGGCCCAGCCGGCGAGGGCCTGCAGCTGACCGGCCGCTTCGCGGCGCCCGCCGCGCTGGCCGAGCAGGCCGAGGCTGGCGAGGTCGCCGTCGTCCAGGCGCAGGTTGCTGTAGCCGCCGTCCAGGCTGGCGGCGAAGGCGGCCAGCTGTTCGCCGGCCAGGCGCGGCAGGACGATGCCGCCGTCGGCGTCGCGCAGGAAGCCGCCATCCTCGAGGCGCACCGGCGCGCCGGCCGGGGTGCCGACGCCGAGCAGCAGCAGCGGGTTGTCGCGCCGTGCCAGGATGCCGCGGATGCCGCTCTGCTCGGCGACGGAGAGGCCGCCGGTGAGCAGCAGCAGGCGGCCCTGGCCGTTGGCGCCCTGGTCGAGCAGGGCGAGGGCGCGCTGCACGGCGAGGTCGGCGCGCTGGCCGGGCTCGGGCATCAGCGCGGGGGTCAGCGCGGCGAGCAGGTTCTGCGCGGTGGCCAGATCGTTGGACAGCGGCACCAGCACGTGGGCGCTGCCGGCGTAGACGACGATGGCGGTCTGCGCCTCGCCGCGCGCGGCGAGCAGGTCGAGCAGCTTGCGCCGCGCCACCTCCAGGCGACTGGGCGCCAGGTCCTCGGCGAGCATCGCCGGGGTCAGTTCGAGGATCGCCACCAGCGGATCGCTGCGCCGCTGCGCCGGCTGCTCCAGGCGCTCCCAGCCGGGGCCGAGCAGGGCCAGCAGGGCGAGCAGCCAGGCCAGGCCGAGCAGCAGCCACGGCCGGCGGTTCTGCCGGCCGCGCCCGCCGCGCAGCAGCCAGGGCTGGAAGGCCGGCGGCAGCAGCACCTGCCAGCGACCGAGGCGCTGCTTGCGGTGCCACAGGCGCCACAGCAGCCAGGCGCCGAGCGGCAGCAGGAGCAGCCAGAGCGGGCGGGCCAGGTGCGGTAGCAGCTCGTTCATCGGCGCCTCCGCTGCAGGCGTTGCGGCCAGTTCGGCCACAGGTCGTGCATCACCAGCAGCAGGCTGAGCAGCACGGCGGCGCCCAGTGGCCAGGGATACAGCGGCGCGGCGCGGTACACGGTGGTCGGTGCCTGGGTGACCGGCTCGAGCTGGTCGAGGGTCCGCGCGATGGCGCGCAGCTCGTCCGGCGAGCGCGCGCGGAAGTATTCGCCGCCGGTGATCGCCGCCAGCTCGCGCAGCAGCGGCTCGTCGAGGTCGAGGCCGGGATTGAGGCCGTACAGGCCGATGGCGCCGGCCTGCTCGGCATCGGCGCCGATGCCGATGGTGTAGATGGTCACCTGCTCGCCGGCGGCCAGCCGCGCGGCGGTCAGCGGTGCCACCTCGCCGCCGGTGTTGGCGCCGTCGGTGACCAGGATCAGCACGCGGCTGTCGGCCGGCTGCAGGCGCAGGCGCTTGACCGCCAGGCCGATGGCGTCGCCGATGGCGGTGTTCTTGCCGGCGATGCCGACCACCGCCTCCTCCAGCCACTGGCGCACGCTGTGGCGGTCGAAGGTCAGCGGCGCCTGCAGGTAGGCCTGGCTGCCGAACAGGATCAGGCCGAGGCGGTCGCCGTTGCGTCCGGCGATGAACTCGCCGAGCAGTTGTTGCACCAGGGTCAGGCGGCTGACCGTTTCGCCCTGCCAGTACATGTCGCGATAGTCCATGGAGCCGGAGACATCCACCGCCAGCAGCAGGTCGCGGCCGCTGGTCGGCAGCGGCAGCGGTTCGCCCAGCCACTGCGGGCGGGCGCTGGCCAGCACCAGCAGCAGCCAGAGCAGGGCGAACGGCGCCTGGCGCCGCCAGCCGGGCAGCTTCGGCCGGGCGCGGCGGCCGGCGAGGCTTTCCAGCTCGTCGAGGAAGGTCACCTTGAGCGCCGCCTCGCCGCTGTCGGCAGGCGGCAGCAGCTGGCGCAGCAGCCAGGGCAGCGGCAGCAGGAGGAACACCCAGGGCCAGGCGAACTCAAGCATGCTTGCGGATCCAGGTTTCCACCGCCTGCTGCAGGCCGTCGATGGCCTTGTCGTCCAGGCGGCAGTCGGCGCGGTAGGCGCCTTCGACGAGGATCATCCAGCGGGTCAGGCCGGCGGCCGGGCAGCGGTTGTCGAGGAACGCCAGCCAGGCGCGCCCGCTCAGGGTATGGCTGTGGCTGTCCGGGTAGTGCGCGCGGCACAGACGCTTGAGCAGGCCGTTGAGCGCCTGCAGCCAGGGGCCGGCCGGCGCGCCCTGGTAGGGCCGCGGCAGGCGGTTGAGTTCGTCGAGCGCGGCCTGGCGCTGCGGGTCGAGGCCGGGCGGCGGCGCGGCCGGCTCGACCGGGCGGTGCCACCAGGCGCGCAGGCGTTCACGCAGCAGCCAGAACGCGGCGCCGGCGCCGAGCAGCAGGGCGGCGAGCAGCCACCAGCCGGGCGCTGGCGGCCAGAACGGCGGCGGCGGCGGCAGGATCGGCGGGGCCAGCTGGTCGAGCGGGTTCATGCCGGCGGCGTCCCGGAGGCGGCGGGCTGCTGCGGCTCGACCAGTTCGCGCAGCTGCTCGATCAGTTCGCGCTGGGTGGACAGCGGCAGCAGCAGCACGCCGAGCTTCTGCGCCAGGCGCTGCCAGCGCAGCACGCGCGCGGCGGCGCGTTCGCGCCAGGTCTGGCGCAGCTCGGCATCCGCGGTGTCCAGCTCCAGGCGCGCGTGGGCGTCGGCGAAGCGCAGCAGGCCGGCGGCCGGCAGGGCGTGGTCGAGCGGGTCGGACAGCGGCAGCAGGATCAGGTCGCAGTGGCGGGCGAGCAGGGCCAGCTGCTGCTCGGCGACGTCGCCGAGGGCGCGCTCGTCGCAGATCACCAGCACCAGGCTACCCGGGCGCAGCACCTCGCGGGCGCGGCGCAGCGCCTGGCCGAGGCCCTCGCCGGTGGCTTCCTCGGCCAGCGGCGCGCCGAGCGCCTGGTTGGCGCGCACCAGGCGGCCGAGCAGCTGCAGCAGGCTCTGCTTGCTGCGCCGCGGACGGATCTCGCTGCACTGGCTGCCGGTGAACACCAGGCCGCCGATGCGGTCGTTGTGCGCCAGCGCGGCCCAGCCGAACAGCGCGGCGGTCTGCGCGGCGAGCACCGACTTGAAGCACAGGCCGCTGCCGAAGAACAGCCGCGGACTCTGCTCGACCAGCAGGAACACCGGGCGCTCGCGCTCCTCGTGGAACAGCTTGGTGTGCGGCTCGCGGGTGCGCGCGGTGACCCGCCAGTCGATGTTGCGCACGTCGTCGCCGGCCTGGTAGACGCGCACCTGGTCGAAGTCGACGCCGCGGCCGCGCAGCTTGGAGTGGTGCAGGCCGATCAGCGGGCTGCGCCGGCCGGGGCGGGAGAACAGCTGCACCTCGCCCAGGCGATGGCGCATTTCCAGCAGTTCGGCGAGGCTGACCATCACCCCCGGCGGCAGCATGTCGGCTTGCATGGCGCGCCTCAGGCCACCGCGACCAGGTCGAGGATGCGCTGCACCACGCGGTCCTGGTCGATGCCGGCGGCTTCCGCCTCGAATGACAGGATGACGCGGTGGCGCAGCACGTCGAACAGTACCGCCTGGATGTCCTCGGGGCTGACGAAGTCGCGCCCGGCCAGCCAGGCGTGGGCGCGCGCGCAGCGGTCGAGGGCGATCGAACCGCGCGGGCTGGCGCCCCAGGCGATCCACTCGGCCAGCTCGGCGTCGAAGCGCGCCGGGTGGCGGGTGGCCATGATCAGTTGCACCAGGTACTCCTCCACCGCGTCGGCCATGTACAGGCCGAGGATCTCGCGGCGCGCGGCGAAGATCGCCTCCTGGCTGACCCGCTGCTCGGGTTGCGCCTCGCCGGTGATCGCCTCGCCGCGCGCCTGCTGGAGGATCTTGCGTTCGACACCGGCGTCCGGGTAGCCGATCTTCACGTGCATCAGGAAGCGGTCGAGCTGCGCCTCGGGCAGCGGGTAGGTGCCTTCCTGCTCGATGGGGTTCTGCGTGGCCATCACCAGGAACAGCGGCGGCAGGCTGTAGGTGCTGCGGCCGATGCTGACCTGGCGTTCGGCCATCGCCTCGAGCAGCGCCGACTGCACCTTGGCCGGGGCGCGGTTGATCTCGTCGGCCAGCACCAGGTTGTGGAAGATCGGCCCCTGCTGGAACTCGAAACTGGTGGTTTCCGGGCGGTAGATCTCGGTACCGGTGATGTCCGCCGGCAACAGGTCGGGGGTGAACTGGATGCGGTGGAACTCGGCCTCCAGGCCCGCCGCCAGGTCCTTGATCGCCTTGGTCTTGGCCAGGCCCGGCGCGCCCTCGACCAGCAGGTGGCCGTCGGCGAGCAGGGTGATCAGCAGGCGCTCGACCAGCCGTTCCTGGCCGAGGATCTGGCTGGAGAGGTACTGGCGCAGGGCGATCAGGGCGTCGCGATGGGGCATGTCGGGACTCGGGTGGGCGGTGGCCGGCAGGAAGCGCCGGATAGGACTCACACTTTAAAGCATCTGCCCCCGCCGCGACCAACGGCGACTGGTCGCAGGCGCCTCCGCCCAACGGCTGGGCCGGCGGCGATCGCCCTGCTAACGTGAGAGAAAGCCAGGCCAGGGGAGAGGAGCCATGGGTTTTTTCACCGCTGCGGATCGTGACGACTTCCATCGCCAGTTGCAGGAGGTGCTGGCCCGCCAGGTCGGTGCGGCGTCGCTCGACCAGGTGCTGCTGTTCGCCCGCCAGTTCTTCGCCATCGTCGGTGTCGACGAGCTGAGCGAGCGGCGTCTGGCCGATCTCGCCGGTTGCTGCCTGTCGGCCTGGAAGCTGCTCGAGCGCTTCGACCCGCAGGCGCCGCAGGTGGTGCTGTTCAGCCCCGACTACGAGCGCCACGGCTGGCAGTCGCCGCACACCGTGCTGCAGGTGCTGCACGCCGACATGCCGTTCCTGGTCGATTCGCTGCACATGGAGCTGCGCCGCCGCGGCCACACCGTGCACAGCCTGCAGAACTGCGTGCTGAGCCTGCGCCGCGGCGCAAGCGGCGAGCTGCTCGAGGTGCTCGAGCCGGGCGTGCGTGGCCCGGAAGTGCGCCGCGAGGCGCTGATCAGCCTGGAGATCGACCGCTGCGCCAGCGCCGGCGAGCAGCACATGCTGGCCAAGGCGCTGCACGAGGTGCTCGCCGACGTGCGCCTGGCGGTCGGCGACTTCGCGCCGATGCAGGCGCGCGTGCGCGCCCTGCTCGCCGAACTGCAGCCTTCCTGCGAGGCGGTGCACGAGCACGACTGCGCCGAGGTGGGCGCCTTCCTCGAATGGATGCTGGACAACCACTTCACCTTCCTTGGCTACGAGGAGTTCAGCGTCGAGAGCCGCGAGGACGGCAGCGGCCTGCTGGTCTACGACGAGCAGGCCCTGCTCGGCCTGTCGCGGCGCCTGCGCAGCGGGCTGCCCGAGGCGCAGCGCTGGGTGTCGGCGCAGGCACTGGCCTGGCTGCGCGCGCCCAGCCTGCTGTCGTTCGCCAAGGCCGACCAGCCGGCGCGGGTGCACCGCTCGGCCTACCCGGACTACGTGTCGCTGCGCCAGTTCGACGAAGGCGGGCGCCTGCTGCGCGAGTGCCGCTTCATCGGCCTGTACACCTCGCCGGTGTACACCGAGAGCATGCGCCACATTCCCTGCGTGCGTGGCAAGGTCGCCGAGGTGGAGCGCCGCGCCGGTTTCGAGGCCAGCGCCCACCTGGGCAAGAGCCTGGTCCAGGTGCTCGAGGTGCTGCCGCGCGACGACCTGTTCCAGACGCCGGTGGAGGAGCTGACCGCCACCGCGGTGGCCATCGTCCAGCTGCAGGAGCGCAACCGCCTGCGCCTGTTCCTGCGCCGCGACCCGTTCGGCCACTTCTGCTACTGCCTGGTCTACGTGCCGCGGGAGATCTACTCCACCGAGATCCGCCTGCGCATCGAACGGGTGCTGCGCCAGCGCCTGGGTGCCAGCGACTGCGAGTTCTGGACCTGGTTCTCCGAGTCGGTGCTGGCGCGGGTACAGTTCATCCTGCGCGTCGATCCGCACGAGGCGGTGCCGGTCGATCCGCGGAGCCTCGAACAGGAGGTCGTCCAGGCCTGCCGCAGCTGGCAGGACGACTGCGCCAGCCTGGTGGTGGAGAGCTTCGGCGAGGCGCAGGGCACCGACCTGCTGGCCAGTTTCGCCGGCGGCTTTCCGGCCAGCTACCGCGAGCGCTTCGAGCCGCACATGGCGGTGGTCGACCTGCGCCACCTGCTCGGCCTGTCGGCCGAGCAGCCGCTGGCGATGAGTTTCTACCAGCCGTCCCTCGATCACGAGGAGCGGTTGCACTGCAAGATCTACCATGCCGACGCGCCGCTGCCGCTGTCGGACATGCTGCCGATCCTCGAGAACCTCGGCCTGCGCGTGCTCGGCGAGTTTCCCTACCGCCTGCGCCGTCAGGACGGCCGCGAGTTCTGGATCCACGACTACACCTTCACCTACGCCGAGGGCATCAGCGTCGATCTGCAGCAGCTCAACGTCATTCTCCAGGATGCCTTCATCCACATCGTCCAGGGCGTCGCCGAGAACGACGGCTTCAACCGCCTGGTGCTCGGCGCCGGCCTGCCCTGGCGCGAGGTGGCGCTGCTGCGCGCCTACGGCCGCTACCTCAAGCAGATCCGCCTGGGCTTCGACCTCGGCTACATCGCCGCGACCCTGAACAACCACGCGGACATCGCCCGCGAGCTGGTGCGCCTGTTCAAGACCCGCTTCTACCTGGCGCGCAAGCTGGATGCCGAGCAGCTCCAGGACAAGCAGCAGCGCCTGGAGCAGGCCATCCTCGGCGCCCTGGAGCGGGTCCAGGTGCTCAACGAGGACCGCATCCTGCGCCGCTACCTGGAGCTGGTGCGCGCCACCCTGCGCAGCAACTTCTACCAGGCCGCCGAGGGCGGCGGGCTCAAGGACTACCTGAGCTTCAAGCTCGACCCGCAGCTGATCGGCGAGATGCCGCGGCCGGTGCCGCGCTACGAGATCTTCGTCTACTCGCCGCGGGTCGAGGGCGTGCACCTGCGCGGCGGCAAGGTGGCGCGCGGCGGCCTGCGCTGGTCGGATCGCGAGGAGGACTACCGCACCGAGGTGCTCGGCCTGGTCAAGGCGCAGCAGGTGAAGAACGCGGTGATCGTGCCGGTCGGCGCCAAGGGCGGCTTCGTGCCGCGCCGCCTGCCGCTGGGCGGCACGCGCGACGAGATCCAGGCCGAGGCGATCGCCTGCTACCGGATCTTCGTCAGCGGACTGCTCGACCTGACCGACAACCTGGTCGACGGCCAGCTGCTGCCGCCGCCGAACGTGGTGCGCCACGACGAGGACGATCCGTACCTGGTGGTGGCGGCGGACAAGGGCACCGCCACCTTCTCCGACATCGCCAACGCGCTGGCCGCCGACTACGGCTTCTGGCTGGACGACGCCTTCGCCTCCGGCGGTTCGGCCGGCTACGACCACAAGGGCATGGGCATCACCGCGCGCGGCGCCTGGGTCGGCGTGCAGCGCCACTTCCGCGAGCGCGGCATCGACGTGCAGCAGGACAGCATCAGCGTGGTCGGCATCGGCGATATGGCCGGCGACGTGTTCGGCAACGGCCTGCTGCGGTCGGACCGGCTGCTACTGATCGGCGCCTTCAACCACCTGCACATCTTCCTCGACCCCGACCCCGATCCGGCGGCCAGCTTCGCCGAGCGCCAGCGCCTGTTCGACCTGCCGCGCTCGACCTGGGCCGACTATGACGCCGCGCTGATTTCCGCAGGCGGCGGGGTCTACCCGCGCAGCGCCAAGAGCATTCCGCTCAGCCCGCAGATCCGCGAGCGCCTGGGCATCGACGCCGAGCAGCTGGCGCCCAACGAGCTGATCAGCGCGCTGCTGCGGGCACCGGTCGACCTGTTGTGGAACGGCGGCATCGGCACCTACGTGAAGTCCGTCCACGAGAGCCACACGGACGTCGGCGACAAGGCCAACGACGCCGTGCGGGTCAATGGCCGCGAGCTGCGCTGCAAGGTGGTGGGCGAGGGCGGCAACCTCGGCATGACCCAGCTCGGCCGCGTCGAGTACTGCCTGAACGGCGGCGCCTGCAACACCGATTTCATCGACAACGCCGGCGGGGTGACCTGCTCGGACCACGAGGTCAACATCAAGATCCTGCTCGGCGAGGTGGTGCGCGCCGGCGACCTGACCCTGCGCCAGCGCAACGAACTGCTGCGCGAGATGACCGAGGCGGTGGCGCAACTGGTGCTGAACATCAGCTACCGCCAGGTCCAGGCGCTGTCGCTGGCGCAGCGCTATGCCCGCGGTCGCCTCGGCGAATTCCGCCGGCTGATGATGGATCTGGAAAGTCGCGGGCGCCTGGACCGGGCGCTGGAGTTCCTCCCCGCCGACGAGGAGCTGAACGCCCGCGCCGTGCAGCACCTGGGGCTGACCCGCCCGGAACTGGCGCTGCTGCTGTCCTACAGCAAGTTCGACCTCAAGGAGGCGCTGCTGCACTCGAGCCTGGTCGACGATCCCTACCTGCTCGAGGAGCTGCATCGCGCCTTCCCGGCGCAGCTGGTCGAGCGCTTCCCGGCGGCGATGGAGCACCATCGCCTGCGCCGCGAGATCGTCAGCACGCGCATCGCCAACGACCTGGTCGACCACATGGGCATGACCTTCGTGCAGCGTCTCAACGAATCCACCGGGCTGTCGCCGGCGCACATCGCCGCCGGTTGGGTGGTGGTGCGCGATCTGTTCGAGCTGCCGTACTGGTGGCAGCAGATCGAGGCGCTGGATCATCGCATCGACCCCGAGCTGCAGCTCCGGCTGATGGAGGAGCTGATGCGCCTGGGCCGCCGCGCCACCCGCTGGCTGCTGCGCAACCGCCGCGGCGATCTCGACTTGGCGCGCGACGTCGCCCACTTCGCTCCCAGCGTCAGGGCGCTTTCCGAGAACATCGAGGAACTGCTAGAAGGACCGGTGCTGGAGGCCTGGCAGGCGCGTCGCGCGGAGCTGGAGGCGGGTGGGGTGCCGCCGGTGCTGGCGCGGCAGATGGCCAGCGGCGGCGATCTGTACACCCTGCTGCCGATCATCGAGGCCGCCGACGTCACCGGTCAGCCGCCGATGCGGGTAGCCGCCTGCTACTACGCCCTGTTCTCCGAGCTGGAGCTGGGCTGGTACCTGCAGCAGCTGCATGCGCTGCCGGTGGAGAACAACTGGCAGGCGCTGGCCCGCGAGTCGCTGCGCGACGAGCTGGATGCCCAGCAGCGGGCGCTGACCATCGCGGTGCTGCAGATGGCCGAGGGCCCAGTGGAGGTCGACGAGCGTCTGACCCGCTGGCTGAGCCTGAACCAGCCCCTGGTGGCGCGCTGGCGTCATCTGCTCGCCGAACTGCGCGCCAGCAGCGCCAGCGACTATGCGGTGTACGCGGTGGCCAACCGCGAATTGCAGGATCTGGCGCAGAGCGTGCTGCGGGTGGAGGGCGACGCCTGAGGCGCGCTTGAAATTATGCACGGCCGGTGAGAGATTCTGCACGGTCGAGCTGGCAGGATGGGTGGGGCGGGCGAGCCGCGTAGCGGCGTGACCCGCCAAGGATGCCGAAGGCGTCCCCTGGCCGGCCTGGCGGCCGGTTGGTGGGTTACGGACAACCCTACGGGGTGCAGGGCATCGATGCCGAAGAGTCGGGGGGAAGGAAACGATGAAGAGCCCGGAGGAGTTGCTGCAGTTCGCCGAGCGTCTGGCGGCGGTCGACGAGGTCGAGTGCGTGACGCCGGACCTCAACGGCATCCCGCGCGGCAAGACCATGACTGCCGAGGGCTTCCTGTCCGGGCGCCGCCTGCAACTGGCGCGCGGCGTGCTCCTGCAGTGCCTGATGGGCGGCTATCCGCCGGCCCGCTTCTACGGCAGCGACGATGGCGACGTGGCCCTGCGTGCCGATCCGCAGCAGATCCACATCCTGCCGTGGAGCGACACGCCGCGTGCGCTGGCGATCTGTGACGCCGTCGAGATCGACGGCCGGCCCTGTGCGCTGTCCACCCGCGGCCTGCTGCGCCAGGTGCTCGACGGCTATGCCGAGCTGGGGCTGCGTCCGGTGGTGGCCACCGAACTGGAGTTCTACGTCTTCGCGCCCAACCCCGACCCGCGCGACGGCTTCCTGCCGCCGGTGGGCAGCGACGGGCGCCGCGAGGTCGGCGCTTCGGCCTTCACGGTGTCCTCCGGCAACGGCCTGCGGCCGTTCTTCGCCGAGGTCTATCGCTGCATGGCGGCGCTCGGCCTGCCGCGCGACACCTTCATGCACGAGATGGGCACCAGCCAGTTCGAGATCAACTTCCCGCACGGCGACGCCCTGCGGCTGGCCGACCAGACCTTCCTGTTCAAGCATCTGCTGCGCGAGGTGGCGCTCCGCCACGGGCTGATCGCCGTGTGCATGGCCAAGCCGCTGGGCCAGGTGCCGGGCAGCTCCATGCACATCCACCAGAGCCTGGTCGACGAGCGCGGCCGCAATGTGTTCAGCGACGCCGACGGCGAGCCCAGCGCGGCCTTCGCCCATTTCATCGGCGGCCTGCAGGCCAGCCTCGCCGAGTTGACCCTGCTGCTGGCGCCCAACGTCAACTCCTACCACCGCCTGGCGCATCCCTACGCTTCGCCGAACAACGCCTGCTGGGCGCACGACAACCGTGCCGCCGGCCTGCGCATCCCGGCCAGCGGTCCGGAGGCACGGCGGGTGGAGAACCGTCTGCCGGGCGCCGACGCCAATCCCTACCTGGCGCTGGCGGTGAGCCTGGGCGCGGGCCTCTACGGCCTGTTGCGCGGCCTGCAGCCGAGCCTGCCGGCGCGCGGCGAGTTCGAGGTGCCGGATGCCCTGCGCCTGCCGACCAGCATGAACGAGGCGCTGCACCGTCTGCAGCGCAGCACCCTGGCCCGCGAGCTGTTCGGCGACGAGTTCATCGACGGCTACCTGGCGACCAAGAGTATCGAGCTGGCCGACTTCCTCGAGGAGATCACCCCATGGGAACGTCGCCAGCTGGCTTCGATCTGAATCTGTCGATCTAACACGAATTTCGCGGTGGCCTCGGCCGCCGCTCCCGGCGCGGCAAGTGTGCTTGCCGGTTGTCCCGGTCTGCTGGAGCCTGACCATGCCCCGTTCGATGTTCGCTTTTCCCTCGCTGTACACCGCGACCCTGCTGATGCTGCTGGGCTCGGGCCTGCTCAGCACCTACATTGCCCTGCGCCTGGCCGCCGATGGCGCGGCCAGCCAGGCCGGCTGGCTGATGGCCGCGCACTACGCTGGCCTGGTGCTCGGTGGCAAGTTCGGCCATCGGCTGATCAGCCGGGTCGGCCACGTGCGTGCCTACGTCGCCTCCGGCGGCGTGGTGACCGCGGCGGTGATCGGCCACGGCCTGCTCGACTGGATTCCGGCCTGGATGGTGCTGCGCTTCCTCATCGGCCTGGGCATGATGTGCCAGTACATGGTGGTGGAGAGCTGGCTCAACGAGAAGGCCGAGCCGCACAAGCGCGGTCGGGTGTTCTCGGTGTACATGGCCGCCTGCTACCTGGGCCTGACCCTCGGCCAGCTGGTGCTGACGGTGCGTCCGGGGCTCGGTCTCGAGCCGCTGCTGCTGGTGGCGCTGTGCTTCGCCCTGTGCCTGGTGCCGGTGGCTACCACCCGGCAGATCCACCCGGCGCCGCTCAAGCCGGCGCCGCTGGAGCCGCGCTTCTTCCTCAAGCGGGTGCCGCAGTCGATGACCACCGTGGCGGTGGCCGGCCTCACCTTGGGTGCCTTCTATGGTCTGGGGCCGATCTATGGTCAGGGCCTGGGCCTCAGCACCGAGCAGGTCGGCCTGTTCATGGGTACCTGCGTGTTCGCCGGCCTGGTGGTGCAGGCGCCGCTCGGCCGCCTGTCCGATCGCTTCGACCGCAGTCGGCTGATCCAGCTGATCTCCCTGGCGCTGGCGCTGACCTGCCTGCCGCTCGGCCTGCTCACCGACATGCCCCTGCCGGCGCTGCTGGGGCTCGGCTTCGTGGTCAGCCTGCTGCTGTTCTCCCTCTATCCGCTGGCGGTGGCGCTGTCCAACGCCCACATCGAGCAGGAACGTCGTGTCGCCCTGTCGGCGATGCTGCTGGTGGTGTTCGGCATCGGCGCCTGCGTGGGGCCGCTGATCGCCGGCGAGCTGATGAACTACGGTGGTCCCGGCCTGCTCTACCTGTTCGTCGCCGGTTGCGCGCTGATCCTGGTCTGGCGCGTGCGGCCGAGTCCGGCTGCACGGCGCGACCAGGTCGATCAGACCGAGCAGACGGAACCCGATCCGGTCGCCGTGCCCCTGGCGATGGCTGGCGCCTCCCTGTCCACTGCGCGGGATGCGCGCAGCGATGAACCGGGCCCGCCGGCGCCGGCCAGCGGTGATCTTGACGCCGGTGCCTCGACGGCGGAAGGCTCCGATTCCGCGGCGTCATCGGAGGAAAAACCGAAAGCCGCAGAGTAGAGCGCATTTATTACGGGAAGTGATGGCGTTTTGAAAATCGCGTCATAAAATTGACTGGTGTGGACGTTTTGGTTTTACTGCCAGCGCCGTGCCGGCGACAAGCTGTTGTCGCCGGCTGTCCAGTTACTTCATTCCTGCCCCGGGCCGACCATGTGGCGTGAATCGCGAATCCTCCTGATTGATGACAATCCGCAACGACGCCACGATCTGGTGGTGATCTTCGAGTTTCTTGGCGAGGCCTGCTCCAGTGGCACCAGCACCGAGGTGGTTGCCGGCCTGCCGGCCGAAGAGCTGGCCCAGCTGTCCTGCGTGCTGCTCGGCCAGGTCGACAGCAAGGGCGGGGTGCCGCGCCTGCTCAAGCAGCTGGGCGCGCCGGCAGCCAACCTGCCGCTGCTGCTGATCGGCGAGCAGAGCACCCTCGACTGGTCGGAAGACCTGCGCCGTCGCGTGCTGGCCCGCCTGGACATGCCGCCGAGCTACAACCAGCTGCTCGACTCGCTGCACCGGGCCCAGGTCTACCTGCAGGTCTACGACGTCGCCATCGAGCGCGGCCTGCAGCGCGAGTCCAACCTGTTCCGCAGTCTGGTCGGTACCAGCCGGGCGATCCTCCAGGTCCGCCAGCAGATGCAGCAGGTGGCCGGGACCGAGGTGGGGGTGCTGCTGCTCGGCGAGGCCGGTACCGGCAAGGAAGTGGTGGCGCGCAACCTGCACTACCATTCGGCGCGCCGCGAGTTCCCCTTCGTGCCGTTCAGCTGCACGGCGATCGATCCGGAGCTGCTGGACAGCGAGCTGTTCGGCTACGAGGAAGGCGCCTTTCCGGGCGCCATCGCCAGTCGCCGCGGCCGCCTCGAGCTGGCCAACGGCGGCACCCTGTACATCGACGAGGTGGCCGACCTGCCGGCGGAGCTGCAGGTGCGCCTGCTGCGCGTGCTGCAGGAAGGCAGCTTCAAGCGCCTGGGCAGCGACCAGGTACACCCGGTGGACGTGCGCCTGATCGCCGCCAGTCGTCACGATCTCGATCGGCGGGTGGCGGAAGGTAGCTTCCGCGACGATCTCTATTACCGCCTCAACCAGTTCTCCATCGAGCTGCCGCCGCTGCGCGAGCGGGTGGAGGACATTCCCCTGCTGCTCAACGAGCTGATCGCGCGCCTCGAACACGAGAAGCGCGGTTCGATCCGCTTCAGCTCGGCGGCGCTGATGTCGCTGTGCCGCCACGACTGGCGCGGTAACGTGCGCGAGCTGGCCAACCTGGTCGAGCGCCTGGCGATCATGCATCCCTACGGCGTGATCGGCGTCGGCGAGTTGCCGAAGAAGTTCCGTCACATCGAGGAGGAGGTGACCCTGGCCGGCAACGTCGTGGCCGAACAGGGCTCCAGCGTGCTGCCGCCGGGCGCCCTGCCGGGGCTGGATGTGCCGGCGCTGCTGCCGGTCGGTGGGCTCGATCTCAAGGATTACCTGAACAATCTCGAGCGCTCGCTGATCCAGCAGGCGCTGGACGACGCCGGCGGGGTGGTCGCCCGCGCCGCCGAGCGCCTGCGGGTGCGCCGTACCACTCTGGTGGAGAAGATGCGCAAGTACGGCATGGGCCGGCGCGATGACGACGAAGGAGATCTCGCGTGAACGGCGCGCCTGCGCAGAAGCGCGCGGCGCCGCAGGTGATCGCCATCGCCAGCGGCAAGGGTGGCGTCGGCAAGACCCAGGCGGCGATCAATCTGGCCTGGGCGCTGGCCGCGCGCGGGCGGCGGGTGATGCTGCTGGATGCCAGCTTCGCCCTGCCCAACGTCGACGTGGCTCTCGGTCTGACCCCGCGGCGCACCGTGCAGGATGTGCTGGCCGGGCGCTGCCGTCTGGTCGAGGCGCTGAGCCACGCCACGGCGGGCGTGCAGGTCATCGCCGGCTCCTCCGCGGCGGACTCGCCGTGCGAGCCGGGGATGCGCCAGCTGGCCGGTCTGGTCCAGGCCTTCACTGCCCTGCCGCAGGCCCCCGAGGTGCTGCTGATCGACTGCGCGCCGGGTATCGGCCCGGCGGTGACCACCCTGCTGCATGCCGCCAGCGAGGCGCTGCTGGTGGTCAACGATGAGCCGGCCGCGCAGGCCGATGCGCTGGCGCTGATCAGCCGGCTCAACCAGCGCTACGGCATGAGCCGTTTCCGTCTGCTGGCCAGCATGACCTTCGCCCAGCAGGAGGGCAGGGGGCTGCACGAGTCGTTGCTGCGCCTGACCGAGCCGCTCTCCGGCGTATCGCTCGACTATGTCGGCGCCATTCCCTTCGACGAGTCGCTGCGCCGCGCCGTGCAGCGCCAGCGTCCGCTGTTCGAGGTGTTCCCGCGCAGCCGCGCGGCCCAGGCCTACGCGGCGCTGGCCGAGAAGGTCGACGGCTGGGCGCTGCCCGGCTCGCCACGCGGGCACCTGGAGTTCTTCGTCGAGCAACTGATCGCGATGCAGACGGCGCCGCGCCGGGCGAAGGCCTGAGCCGGCCTGCGACAGCCTGCCGCATCTCCTCCTTAAGCTGGTCATAACCTGTCGAAAATACGATCTGCGGCGCTGTGGGGCGCATGTATAATGCGCCCCGACTCCATCCCGGCAGGTCCGGGTGTGTTTTCGATCGCTCTGCAGACGGGTAGCCATGCAGTGACCAGTCCCTTCCTCGAAGCCGTTGCGCTCGCCTGCGAGCGGGACCTGCGCATGCTGTTCGAGCGGCTCGACTTCGCGCTGCATCCCGGCGAAATGCTGCAGATCGCCGGCCCCAACGGCAGCGGCAAGACCAGCCTGCTGCGCCTGCTGGCCGGGCTGATGCAGCCGACCGAGGGGGAGATCCGTCTGGCCGGCAAGCCGCTGGCCGAGCAGCGCGGCGAGCTGACCCGCAACCTGCTGTGGATCGGCCATGTCGCCGGCATCAAGGGCCTGCTCAGCCCCGAGGAGAATCTCGCCTGGCTGTGCGCCCTGCACACCATGGAAACCCGCGACGCCATCTGGCAGGCGCTGGCCGCGGTCGGCCTGCGCGGCTTCGAGGACGTGCCCTGCCACACCCTGTCCGCCGGCCAGCAGCGCCGTGTCGCCCTGGCCCGCCTGTACCTCGATCCGCCGCCGCTGTGGGTGCTCGACGAACCCTTCACCGCCCTCGACAAGTACGCCGTGGCCCAGCTCGAGGAGCATCTGGCCGACCACTGCGAGCAGGGCGGCATGGTGGTGCTGACCACCCACCACACCCTGACGCGCAAGCCGGCCGGCTACCGCGAACTGGATCTGGCCCGCGCAGGAAGCGTCGCCGATGAGTAACGTGTTCACCCAGCTGCTGGTGCGCGAGGCGCGCCTGCTGTGCCGCCGCCCGGCCGAGCTGCTCAACCCGCTGGTGTTCTTCGGCATCGTGGTGGCGTTGTTCCCGCTGGCCGTCGGCCCGGAGAGCAAGCTGCTGGAAACCCTGTCGCCGGGCCTGGTGTGGGTCGCCGCGCTGCTCGCCGTGCTGCTGTCGCTGGACGGCCTGTTCCGCAGCGATTTCGAGGACGGCTCGCTGGAGCAGTGGGTCCTTTCGCCGCACCCGCTGCCCCTTCTGGTGCTGGCCAAGGTGCTGGCACACTGGCTGTTCTCCGGCCTGGCGCTGGTCCTCCTGGCGCCGCTCCTGGCGCTGATGCTCGGCCTGCCGGCGCGCTGCGTGCCGGTGCTGCTGCTTTCCCTGCTGCTCGGCACGCCGATCCTCAGTCTGCTCGGCGCGGTCGGCGCGGCGCTGACCGTCGGCCTCAAGCGCGGCGGCCTGCTGCTGGCGCTGCTGATCCTGCCGCTGTATATCCCGGTGCTGATCCTTGGCAGCGGCGCCCTGCAGTCGGCCCTGCAGGGATTGCCGGCGGCCGGCCACCTGTTGTGGCTGGCCAGCCTCACCGCCCTGGCGGTGACCCTGACTCCCTTCGCCATCGCCGCCGGCCTGAACATCAGCGTCGGCGAATGAAGTGAGGCATGGGCAAACCGATGAAAAGCGTCGCGCGCACAGCCGGGACCGGGCGGCAACGGGCGGGGGCGCGGCGTGTGCAGACAGTCATGAGCAGGCCGGGCCTGTTCCCAACGCAGTATCGGCAAGTGCAGCAGTTTTGAGGCGGTTTTCATGAATTGGACGTGGTTTCACAAGCTCGGCTCGCCCAAATGGTTCTACGACATCAGCGGCCGCTGGCTGCCCTGGCTGAGCGTGGCCGCGGCGCTGCTGCTCGCCGTCGGCACCGTGTGGGGGCTGGCCTTCGCGCCGCCGGACTACCAGCAGGGCAACAGCTTCCGCATCATCTACATCCACGTGCCGGCGGCGATCCTCGCCCAGTCCTGCTACATCATGCTGGCGGTGGCCGGGGTGGTCGGCCTGGTGTGGAAGATGAAGCTGGCCGACGTTGCGCTGCAGTGCGCCGCGCCGATCGGCGCCTGGATGACCTTCGTCGCCCTGCTCACCGGTGCGGTGTGGGGCAAGCCGACCTGGGGCGCCTGGTGGGTGTGGGACGCGCGGCTGACCTCGATGCTGATCCTGCTGTTCCTCTACTTCGGGGTGATCGCCCTCGGCCAGTCGATCAGCAACCGCGACAGCGCGGCCAAGGCCTGCGCCGTGCTGGCCATCGTCGGTGTGATCAACATCCCGATCATCAAGTACTCGGTGGAGTGGTGGAACACCCTGCACCAGCCGGCCACCTTCAAGATCACCGAGAAGCCGGCGATGCCGCCGGAGATGTGGATCCCGCTGCTGATCATGGTGCTCGGTTTCTACTGCTTCTTCGTCGTCAGCCTGCTGCTGCGCATGCGCCTCGAGGTGCTCAAGCGCGAATCGCGGGCCAGCTGGGTCAAAGCCGAAGTGGAGCGCAGCCTGTGAGTTTCGAGTCCTTCGCCGATTTCCTCGCCATGGGCAAGCATGGCCTGTACGTGTGGACCTCCTACGGCATCAGCCTGGCGGTCCTGGCCCTCAACGTCGCGCTGCCGATCCTGGCGCGCCGCCGTTACCTGCAAGACGAGGCGCGCCGTCTGCGCCGGGAGAGCAAGCAATGAACCCTGTCCGCAAGAAGCGTTTGTTCATCATCCTCGGCATCCTCGCCGGCGTCGGCGTGGCGGTAGGCCTGGCGCTCAGCGCCCTGCAGCAGAACATCAACCTGTTCTACACGCCGACCCAGATCGCCGCCGGCGAGGCGCCGCAGGACACCCGCATCCGCGCCGGCGGCATGGTCAAGGAGGGTTCGGTGAGCCGCTCCAACGACTCGCTGGACGTGCAGTTCGTGGTTACCGACTACGCCAAGGACGTGACCATCCAGTATCGCGGCATCCTCCCCGACCTGTTCCGCGAGGGACAGGGCATAGTCGCGCTCGGTCGCCTCAACGAGTCGGGCGTGCTGGTCGCCGACGAGGTGCTGGCCAAGCACGACGAGAACTACATGCCGCCGGAAGTGACCAAGGCGCTGCAGGACAGCGGCAAGCTGCCGGCCGGCATGCCGCCGGCGGCCATGGGCGGCGCGGAGGGCAAGCAATGATCCCCGAACTCGGACACCTGGCGCTGATCCTCGCCCTGTGCCTGGCGGTGGTGCAGGCCACCCTGCCGATGGTCGGCGCCTGGCGCGGCGACGCGCAGTGGATGGGCCTGGCCCGGCCGGCGGCCTGGGGCCAGTTCGCCTTCCTGCTGTTCTCCTTCCTGTGCCTGACCCAGGCCTTCCTGGTCGACGACTTCTCGGTGGCCTACGTGGCCAGCAACTCCAACAGCGCGCTGCCCTGGTACTACAAGTTCAGCGCGGTGTGGGGCGCCCACGAGGGCTCGCTGCTGCTGTGGGCGCTGATCCTCGGCAGCTGGACCTTCGCCGTGTCGGTGTTCTCCCGCCAGCTGCCGGAGGTGATGCTGGCCCGGGTGCTGGGTGTGATGGGCATGATCAGCGTCGGCTTCCTGCTGTTCCTGATCGTCACCTCGAACCCGTTCGAGCGCCTGCTGCCCAACGCGCCGAGCGACGGCCGCGACCTCAATCCGCTGCTGCAGGACTTCGGCCTGATCGTCCACCCGCCGATGCTGTACATGGGCTACGTCGGCTTCTCGGTGGTGTTCGCCTTCGCTATCGCCGCGCTGCTCGGCGGCCGCCTCGACGCCGCCTGGGCGCGCTGGTCGCGGCCGTGGACCATCGTCGCCTGGGCCTTCCTCAGCATCGGCATCGTGCTCGGCTCCTGGTGGGCCTACTACGAGCTGGGCTGGGGCGGCTGGTGGTTCTGGGACCCGGTGGAGAACGCCTCGTTCATGCCCTGGCTGGTCGGCACCGCGCTGCTGCACTCGCTGGCGGTGACCGAGAAGCGCGGCGTGTTCAAGAGCTGGACGGTGCTGCTGGCCATCGCCGCCTTCTCGCTGAGCCTGCTCGGCACCTTCCTGGTGCGTTCCGGCGTGCTGACCTCGGTGCACGCCTTCGCCGCCGACCCCGAGCGTGGCACCTTCATCCTGATCTTCCTGCTGTTCGTGGTGGGCAGCTCGCTGACCCTGTTCGCCCTGCGCGCGCCGGTGGTGAAGAGCGCCATCGGCTTCGGCCTGTGGTCGCGCGAGACCCTGCTGCTGGCCAACAACCTGATCCTGATCGTGGCCACCGCGATGATCCTGCTCGGCACCCTCTATCCGCTGGTGCTCGACGCTCTGTCCGGTGCCAAGCTGTCGGTCGGCCCGCCGTACTTCAACGCGCTGTTCCTGCCGCTGATGGCCATCCTCATGCTCGCCCTGGGCGTCGGCGTGCTGGTGCGCTGGAAGGACACCCCGCTCAACTGGCTGGGCGGCATGCTGCTGCCGGTACTGGTCGCCAGCGGCGTGCTCGGCGTGGCCGCCGCCTTCCTGCTCGGCGACTTCCACTGGGCGGTGCTGGCCGCCTGCCTGCTGGCCGCCTGGGTGGTGCTCGCCGGCCTGCGCGACCTGCTCGACAAGACCCGCCACAAGGGCCTGCTCAGGGGCATCGCCGGCCTGTCGCGCAGCTACTGGGGCATGCAGTTCGCCCACCTGGGCATCGCGGTGTGCGCCCTGGGCGTGGTGCTGTCCAGCCAATACAACGTCGAGCGCGACCTGCGCATGGCGCCGGGCGAGTCGGTCGAGGTTGGCGGCTATCGCTTCGTCTTCGACGGCGCCCAGCACCATGAGGGTCCCAACTACACCTCCGACCGCGCCACCGTGCACGTGATCGAGGACGGCGAGGAGATCGCCGTGCTGCATCCGGAGAAGCGCCTGTACACCGTGCAGCGCATGCCGATGACCGAGGCCGGTATCGATCCGGGCTTCACCCGCGACCTCTACGTGGCGCTCGGCGAGCCGCTGGAAGACGGCGCCTGGGCCGTGCGCCTGCACGTCAAACCGTTCGTGCGCTGGATCTGGCTGGGCGGCCTGCTGATGGCCCTCGGCGGCTTCCTCGCCGCGCTCGACCGTCGTTACCGGGTCAAGGTGACCACCAGGGCCCGCGAAGCCCTGGGCATGACTGGAGTCCAAGCATGAAACGCGCAATCCTGCTGTTGCCGCTGGTTGGCTTCCTGGTGCTGGCCGGTTTCCTCTACAAGGGCCTGTTCCTCGATCCGCGCGACATCGGCTCGACCATGATCGGCAAGCCGCTGCCCGAGTTCGTCCTGCCGTCGCTGGAAGAGCCGACGCGCAACCTGAGCGCCGCGGACTTCAAGGGCAAGCCGGCGCTGGTCAACGTCTGGGCGACCTGGTGCCCGACCTGCCGTGCCGAGCATGCGATGCTCAACCAGCTGGCCAGCCAGGGCGTGGTGGTCTACGGGGTCAACTACAAGGACAACGGCGACGCCGCGCGCAAGTGGCTGAACGATCTGGGCAACCCCTACCGCTTCAACGTCGAGGATCCGCAGGGCAGCCTGGGCATCAACCTCGGCGTCTACGGCGCGCCGGAGACCTTCCTGATCGACAAGGACGGCATCATCCGCCACAAGTACGTCGGCGCCATCGACGAGCGCGTGTGGCGCGAGCAGCTGGCCCCGCTGTACCAGCAACTGGTGGACGCGCGCTGATGAAACGACTGCTCTCCGCCGCCCTGCTGGGCCTGACCCTGTCGCTGGGCGCCCAGGCGGCCATCGACACCTACGAGTTCAAGGACGAGGCGGAGCGCGAGCGCTACCGCACCCTCACCGAGGAGCTGCGCTGCCCGAAGTGCCAGAACCAGAACATCGCCGACTCCGACGCGCCCATCGCCATGGACCTGCGCCGCGAGATCTACCGCATGCTCGACGAGGGCAAGAGCAACGAGGAGATCGTCGATTTCCTGGTGGCCCGCTACGGCGACTTCGTGCGCTACAACCCGCCGGTCGACGCGCGCACCTGGCTGCTGTGGTACGGGCCGTGGCTGCTGCTCGCCGGCGGCCTCGGCGTGCTGGCGCTGATCGTCCTGCGCCGCCGCCGCCCCGCCGCCACCGGCCAGGGGGGCGGTCTGTCCAGCGAGGAGCGTGCGCGCCTCGATCAACTGCTTAAGAACCCTTCCGACAAGAGCAAGGCTGACCAATGACCGCTTTCTGGCTCGCTGCCGCGGTGCTGCTGCTGGCAGCGCTCGCCTTCCTGCTGATTCCCCTGCTGCGCGGCCGTCGCGCCCAGGCTGAGGAAGACCGTACCGCCCTCAACGTGGCGCTCTATCAGGAGCGCATCGCCGAGCTGGAGGCGCAGTATCTCGCTGGCGCGCTCGATCAGGCGCAGCTGGACGGCGGCCGCGCTGAGGCCGCCCGCGAGCTGCTCGCCGACGCCGAGCAGGGCGAGGGTGTGCGGCGTTCGCTGGGGCGCTGGCTGCCGCTGGCGCTGGCCGTGTTGGTGCCGGCCGTCGGCTTCGGCCTGTACCTGCACTGGGGCGCCAGCGATGCCCTGCGCCTGCGCGAGCAGCTCGCCGTGGCGCCGAAGAATATGGACGAGGTGATCGCGCGCCTCGAGGAAACCGTGCGCCTGCAGCCGGACCAGGCCGAGGCCTGGTACTTCCTCGGCCGCAGCTACATGTCCCAGCAGCGCCCCAAGGATGCCGCGCCGGCCTTCGCCCGTGCCGCCGAGCTGGCCGGCCGCCAGCCGGAGCTGCTCGGCCAGTGGGCGCAGGCGCTGTACTTCGCCGAGGGCCAGAAGTTCACCGAGCAGGTGCGCACTCTCAGCGAGGAAGCGCTCAAGCTCGATCCGCAGGAGGTCACCACCCTCGGCCTGCTCGGCATCGCCGCCTTCGAGGAGCAGCGCTATGGCGACGCCATGGCCTACTGGCAGCGCTTGGTGGCGGTGCTCGAGCCCAACGATCCGTCGCGCCAGGCGATCGAGGGCGGCATCGAGCGGGCCCGCGAGCAGCTGGTCGCCCGCGGTGAGCCGGTGCCGGAGGCGCCGGTCGCGCCGGCGGCGGTCGAGCTCAAGGTCAGGGTCAGCCTGGCGCCGGAGCTGGCCGGCAAGGTGCAGCCGGACGACACCCTGTTCGTCTTCGCCCGCGCCGCCTCCGGCCCGCCGATGCCGCTGGCCGCCAAGCGCCTCAAGGTGTCCGACCTGCCGGTGGAGGTCAGCCTGTCCGATAGCGATGCGATGATGCCGCAGCTCAAGCTGTCCAGCTTCGCCGAGATCCAGCTGGTGGCGCGTATCTCCCGCGCCGGTAGCCCGATGCAGGGCGAGTGGATCGGCCAGAGCGGCGTGCTGAAGACCGCCGAGGCGGGCGAGCAGGTGCTGGTGATCGACCAGGCCGAAAAGCAGTGAGGGGCTAGGGTGGGTTGGCCGCATCGCGGCCTGACCCGCCGATGCCTGCCGGCTTGCAGCCAGCTGGTGGGTGACGGCCTGCGGCCTGACCCAGCCTACGGGGGCGGCGGGGGTCAATCGAGGTAGCCGCGCTCCTTCTGCCGCTTGCCGGTCGCGTATTCGTTGACCACCAGGGTGATGGCCAGGGCCACCACGAACAGTGCGCCGGCGGTGACGCTGAGCTTGAAGAACAGCTCGCCGCCGAGCGGCGCCCACCATAGCTGCACCAGCGCCAGGGCGACCCAGGCGACGAATATCAGCAGGCAGACTAGGGCGCCGATCTTCACTTGTCGCGCTCCATGATCACCAGATAGGACTCGCGGCTCCAGAACAGCAGCATGCGGCGGATGTCCTTTTCCATGGTGATCACCCGCCAGCCCTCGCGGGCATTGCGGTTGAGGAAGTCGCTGAACTTCTCCGGGTCGACCTTGGAGGAGCCGAGCAGCAGCGAGCCGAGCATGCCTTCCTGGTACAGCGTGACCTTGTATTCCTTCATGGGAGTTCCTTGTCGCAGGTGTAGCGGCAGCGCCTGTGCCGTCGCGCCATGATAGCCGGCCATGCCGAGCGGCTGACAAGCGCTTGTCCAGTCATCGACGAGGGTTGTGACGCGGGCATGGCGGGCCGATGGCAGTGAAGGCATCCTGCAACCACTTTCGCTGCGCGTGGTCATATGTATGACGCTGCTCACCGGTGGCGCGCATCCAGTCTCCATCCCCAGCGGTCCTTGCCGGCATCGTGGGGCGGGAGGCGCGGCGACGGTACGGGTTGCGGTTGCCGCTATTCAATGGTTCGAGCAGACCTGTTTCTGCTCCGGAGGCTAGCAATGAGGCGTTTCGCCGTTGGGATCCTGTTGGCACTGATCCTGCCGTTGACGGCCTGTACCGTTTACGACGGGGATTACGGGCACGGGCCCTACTATGGTCGCCCCTATCCGCCGCCTTCCCATGGCGACTGGCGCTGGGACGACGATCTGCGCGTCTATGTGAACGTCGGCTATCCGTACATCTACTATCACGACCACGTCTACTACCGCTGGTATGACAATCGCTGGACTTCGGGGCCGGGTTTCCGCGGACCGTGGCGGGTGATCGAGCATCGTCACGTGCCGGCGCGCCTGGGGCAGCGCTATTCCCCGCGCCCGCATTACGACTATCGCCGCGACCATGATCGCTACGACTATCGGCAGCCGCGTTATGACAACCGCGACCGTCATGACGACCGCGACCGTTATGACTATCGGGACAACCGCAGCCCGCGCGACTGGCAGAATCGTCGCGACATGGAGCGCGACTACCAGCAGCGCAGGGAGCGTCGCGTGGAGGGCTATGGCCAGCGTTTCGACGAGCCGCAGCTCCGCCAGTTGCAGCAGTTCCGCGGCCGCGAGCTGGAGCGGCAACCGCGGTCGCAGCCGCAGCGTCTGCAGGGTATCGACAGGCGTCAGGTCGAGCGCCAGTGGCAGCAGCAGCGTCAAGAGGGGCGCCAGGTCCAGGGCATGCCGCTCAATCGCCAGCAGCAGTTGCAGGGGCACGATCGGCGTCACGAGCAGCGTCCTGCGTATCGCGAGCATGGCCAGCGTGGTGTGGGTTCGCCCAGTCGCCAGGTGCGGGGCGGGCGTGAGGCCTCAGGCCAGGAGCACGGCGAGGGCCAGGGGCAGGGCGCGGGCGGCCCGCGCTGGGACAACCGCCGCTGAGCGACCTGTGAAGGTAGAAGCGCCGCGACGAGAGTTTTGTGTCCGGCGGCCTCAGTCGACGCCCCGGCGCTGGAACAGCGGGTTGCCACAGCGACAGCAGAAGCTCGCCCCGGCCTCGTGGCTCGGTTTGTCGCAGGTCGGGCAGCTGTGCTGCAGGCCGCCTTCGCCGGTACGCATGGCGTTGGCCAGTTCGGCGGTGAAGATGCCGGTGGGCACGGCGATGATCGAGTAGCCAGTGATCATGATCAGCGTGGCCAGCCCCTGGCCCAGCGGCGACTTGGGGGTGATGTCGCCGAAGCCGACGGTGGTCAGGGTGACCACCGCCCAGTAGATGCTCACCGGGATGCTGGTGAAGCCGTGCGCCGGCCCCTCGATCACGTACATCAGGGTGCCGAACACGGTGACCAGGGTGCTGACGCTGAGCAGGAACACGATGATCTTCTGCCGGCTGCCACGCAGCGCCACCAGCAGGAAGTTGGCCTGGCTCAGGTAGGGCGCCAGCTTGAGCACGCGGAACACCCGCAGCATGCGCAGGACGCGGACGATCAGCAGGTACTGGGCGTCGCCATAGGCGAGGGCGAGGATGCCGGGTAGAACGGCGAGCAGGTCGATCAGTCCGTAGAAGCTGAAGGCATAGCGCAGCGGCCGGGGCGAACAGTACAGGCGCAGCAGGTACTCGAGGGCGAACAGGCTGGTGAAGCTCCACTCGAGGAGGCTGAGCAGCCGGCCGTGCGCCTGGCTGACCGATGCCACGCTGTCCAGCATCACCACCAGCAGGCTGGCGAGGATGGTGACCAGCAGGAATTTGTCGAACAACAGACCCGCGCGGGTATCGTTCTGGAAGATGACCGTGTACAGGCGCTGGCGCAGGGCGTGCGGCGGAGTACTGGCGGGCATGGCGGCGTTCCTGGGCGGTGGGCGGGGCGGCGGAGCGACAGGGCAGGTCGAATCCCCGGCGCAGGCGACCGCTGCGGCGCGGCGATGGTTCGCGGCTGTCCGGCGGCCTGCCGACAGGCTAGCCGAAAATGCTCCAGGGGATGTGGTGAAGCGCGAGCAGGATTCCCAGGCAGAGCAGGAGCGACAGGATGCAGCCGATGATTTCGACCTGTTCCTCGCGCTGCGGACTTACGCGGGTGGCTTGTGATCTCATGGCGGGCCTCCTGGCGGGGCGTGAAGGCGTGTTCTGGGCTCCGTGGCGCTGTCATGCCAGCCTCGTGGGGGCCGGCATGGACAGATTGTGTGATCTTTTTAACAGTTTTTTTGTGATGCAGGCTTACAAAAGCTTGCGGAATTCCGGTTCTGTGCTACGCGCGTACCTGGAGGGGCAGCTCCAGGCGGTAGCCTCTGCCGCGTTCGGCCCGGATCGGGTTGCTGCAGGGATGCAAGGCCCTGATGCGGCTGCGCAGCCGCGAGATCATCACCTCGAGCTGGGCCTTGCCGTATATGTCGAGCGGTTTGCCGAGGCGTTCGAGCAACTGCCAGCTTTCCAGGAAGTTGCCCGGCGCCAGGGCCAGCGCGTAGAGCGCCTCGACCTCCTGGCGGCGCAGGTTGAGTGGGCCGTTGGGCGTGTGCAGCAGGCAGCTGGCCAGTTCGAGCACCGGGGCATCCCCGGGAGGACGGAGGTGGGCGTTCAGGCGGCGGACCAGCGCGTCCAGCGCGGCACACAGCTCGGCGGGGACGGTCGGCTTGCCGAGGCAGATGTCCGCACCATGCCGGTAGGCGGCGATCCGCTCGTCGGGACTGTCGTGCGTGCCGAGCATGACGAGGCCGATGACCGGGTGGATCCGCCGCAGACGCGCCCCAAGGCTGAGGGCGTCCTCACCAGTCAGGTGGCGATCGAGCAGCGCGATATCGAAGTGGGTGCCGGCAGGCTGTTCGTACAGCGCCTCGGCGGACTCTCCTGCGGCGACCGAGTAACCGTGCAGGGACAGCGCCGCGATGGCGGCCTCCCGCTGGGCAGAGTCATTGATGAGCACCAGCACGCGCGGCGGCGTGGCCGGCGATGCGGCAGGGGAATGCGTGATGACCAATCCGAACCTCCATTTTCATGACCAGGGCGCCACGGCCGCTCTGCAGTCGGTGTCAGGCGTCAGGGAGAGGGGGTGGGAGGGGCTGGCGCGTCTTCCGTGTCGGGGCTCCGTTGCCGGAGTCCGATGCCATGCCCGTGCAGGTGCGATGTCAAAGTAATGGTTTTGTCCAGCGCCGGGAAGCTCCCTGACGCCTCGGACAGCCCCTCCCGGGGAGGCCCGCAGGGTGCGCCGCGTCTGGGATTGCGACGTCAGCGCTGTGGTAGACTGCCGCGCCGCGCAACCCGTGACAGACGTTCGTCCATGACCCTGCAGTCCGCCGCCTCCCGTTGCCTGTCCGGCCGTCGCGCCCGGAGTGACGCACCATGCGCCTGAAATGCATCCGCCTGGCCGGCTTCAAGTCCTTCGTCGACCCGACCACGGTCAGCTTCCCGAGCAACATGGCGGCGGTGGTCGGCCCCAACGGCTGCGGCAAGTCCAACATCATCGACGCGGTGCGCTGGGTGATGGGCGAGAGTTCGGCGAAGAACCTGCGCGGCGAGTCGATGACCGACGTCATCTTCAACGGCTCCAACACCCGCAAGCCGGTCGGCCAGGCGTCGATCGAGCTGGTGTTCGACAACAGCGACGGCAGCCTGGTCGGCGAATACGCTGCCTGGAGCGAGATCTCCATCCGCCGCCGAGTCACCCGCGACGGGCAGAACACCTACTTCCTCAACGGCACCAAGTGCCGGCGCCGCGACATCACCGACATCTTCCTCGGCACCGGCCTCGGTCCGCGCAGCTACTCGATCATCGAGCAGGGGATGATCTCCAAGCTGATCGAGGCCAAGCCCGAGGATCTGCGCAACTACATCGAGGAAGCCGCCGGCATCTCCAAGTACAAGGAGCGCCGCCGCGAGACCGAGAACCGCATCCGTCGTACCCAGGAGAACCTCGAGCGCCTGGCCGACCTGCGCCAGGAGCTGGAGCGCCAGCTCGAACGCCTGCAGCGCCAGGCCCAGGCCGCCGAGAAGTACCAGCAGTACAAGGCCGAGGAGCGCCAGCTCAAGGCCGAGCTGGCCGCGCTGCGCTGGCTGGCGCTGGATGAGCAGGCCCGGGTGCGCCAGTCGGTGATCGGCGACCAGGAGGTGGCCATGGAGGCGCTGATCGCCGACCAGCGCAGCGCCGACGCCAGTATCGAGCGCCTGCGCGACGGTCACCACGAGCTGTCGGAAGCCTTCAACCAGGTGCAGGCGCGATTCTATTCGGTGGGCGGCGACATCGCGCGCATCGAGCAGAGCATCCAGCACGGCCAGCAGCGCCTGCGCCAGCTGCAGGACGACCTGCGCGAGGCCGAGCGTGCCCGCGCCGAGACCGAGTCGCACCTGGGCAGTGATCGCGCCCTGCTGGCCGCCCTGGCCGAGGAGCTGGCCATGCTCGAGCCCGAGCAGGAGCTGGCCCAGGCCGCCGCCGAGGAGGGCGCTTGCGCGCTGGAAGAGGCGGAAGCCGCCATGCACGCCTGGCAGGAGCAGTGGGACGCCTTCAACCAGCGCAGCGCCGAGCCGCGCCGCCAGGCCGAGGTGCAGCAGGCGCGCATCCAGCAGCTCGAGCAGAGCCTCGAACGCCTGGTCGAGCGCCAGCGCCGGCTGGAGGACGAGCGCCGCCAGCTGAGCGCCGATCCCGCCGATGCGCGCATGGAGGAGCTGTGCGAGCAGCTGGCCGCCGGCGAGCTGGAGCTGGAGGAGCTGCAGGCCGGCGACGAGCAACTGGGCGAGCGCCTGCAGCAGCTGCGCGAGCAGTTGCAGCACGGCGGGCGCGAGCAGCAGCAGGCGCAGGGCGAGCTGCAGCGCCTGAGCGGCCGCCTGGCCTCGCTGGAGGCGCTGCAGCAGGCGGCACTGGATCCCGGCGCGGGTGCGGCCGAGTGGCTGCGCGCCCAGCAGCTGCACCAGCGACCGCGCCTGGCCGAAGGCCTGCGCGTCGAGCCGGGCTGGGAGCTGGCGGTGGAAACCGTGCTCGGTGCCGACCTGCAGGCGGTGCTGCTCGACGACTTCGCCGGCCTGGCGCTGGACGGTTTCGCCCAGGGCGAGCTGCGCCTGGCCTGCGCCGCCGTCGCGGTGCGCGAGGCGGCTGCCGGCAGCCTGCTGGACAAGGTGCAGGCGCCGGTCGACCTGTCGCCCTGGCTCGCCCGGGTGCGCCCGGTCGAATCGCTCGACGCGGCGCTGGCGGCGCGTACCGCGCTGGCCGAGGGGGAAAGCCTGATCAGTCGCGACGGTTACTGGGTCGGCCGCCACTTCCTGCGCGTGCGCCGTGCCGGCGAGGCGGACAGCGGCCTGCTGGCGCGCGGCCAGGAGCTCGAGCGGCTGACCGCCGAGCGGGAGGCGGGCGAGGCCGCGCTGGCCGTGCTGGAGGAGCACGTGCAGCAGCTGCGCGACGCGCAGCAGGCGCAGGAGCGGGCCCGCGAGCAGCAGCGCCGGCTGATCCAGGAGGCCGGCCGGCGCCAGGCCGAACTCAAGGCGCAGTTGTCCGCCAGTCAGGCGCGTCACGAACAGCTGGCCCTGCGTCGGCGCCGGCTCGACGAGGAGCTGGCCGAACAAGCCGAGCAGCGCGCCCTGGAGGTGGAGCAGCTCGGCGAGGCGCGCCTGTACCTGCAGGATGCGCTGGACGCCATGGCCAGCGACACCGAGCAGCGCGAACAGTTGCTGACCCGCCGCGACAGCCTGCGCGAGCGGCTCGACCGCGCCCGTCAGGACGGTCGCCAGCACAAGGATCATGCCCACCAGCTGGCGGTACGCATCGGCGCGCTGCGCGCCCAGCACGACTCCACCCGCCAGGCCCTGGAGCGCCTGGAGCTGCAGGCGGCGCGGCTGGTCGAGCGTTGCGAGCAGCTCAGTCTCAACCTCGAGGAAGGCGACGAGCCCCTGCAGGAGCTGCGCATCAGGCTCGAGGAGCTGCTCGAACGACGCATGGCGGTCGACGAGGAAATGCGCCTGGCGCGCCTGGCGCTGGACGACGCCGACCGCGAACTGCGCGACGCCGAGAAGCGCCGCGGCAGCGCCGAGCAGCAGGCGCTGCTGCTGCGTGGCCAGCTCGAACAGCAGCGCCTCGACTGGCAGACCCTCAGCGTGCGGCGCAAGGCCCTCGAGGACCAGCTCGTCGAAGAGCGCTACGACCTGCCGACCCTGCTGGCCAACCTGCCCGAGGCGGCCGCCGAGCGCGAGTGGGAAAGCCTGCTCGAACAGCTCGCCGCGCGCATCCAGCGCCTGGGGCCGATCAACCTCGCCGCGATCGAGGAATACCAGCAGCAGTCCGAGCGCAAGCGCTACCTGGATGCGCAGAACGACGACCTGGTCGAGGCGCTGGACACCCTGGAAAACGTCATTCGCAAGATCGACAAGGAAACCCGCAACCGCTTCAAGGAAACCTTCGACCAGATCAACGGCGGTCTGCAGGCGCTGTTCCCGAAAGTATTCGGCGGTGGCCAGGCTTATCTGGAACTTACCGGCGAAGATCTGCTCGATACAGGAGTGGCGATCATGGCGCGCCCGCCGGGCAAGAAGAACAGCACCATCCATCTGCTGTCCGGCGGCGAAAAGGCGCTCACCGCGATTGCCTTGGTATTTGCGATCTTCCAGCTCAATCCGGCGCCATTCTGCATGCTCGACGAAGTGGATGCGCCGCTGGACGACGCCAACGTCGGCCGCTATGCCAGACTGGTCAAGGAGATGTCGGAAAAGGTGCAGTTCATTTACATCACCCACAACAAGATTGCCATGGAAATGGCCGATCAATTGATGGGGGTGACCATGCACGAGCCGGGATGTTCGCGTCTGGTGGCGGTCAATGTCGAGGAGGCGGTGGCTCTGGCCGAGGCCTGACGGCGGCGGAGAGGCTGTGTGGCGACGTGATTCCGCGCAGCGACCGGCGTATTGTCTAAGTTGTCGTGAAGATTGCCGCAAGGCTGTCAGGCGACGGACGGTGTATAGTTTCCGTCGGCATGTTAATTTATTGGGCTAATAATCACGCTGTGGAAGTAAGCAGGATCGCTGGCTGCTGGTGTGATTGAAAACAGTTGTTGTTTTGCCCGGATTCTGAGTAGGGGAATGCGTCTTTCATGGACATCGGTTTGCGCGAATGGCTGATCGTCATCGGTATCGTGGTGATCGGCGGAATTCTGTTCGACGGCTGGCGCCGCATGCGGGGTAGCAAGGGGCGCCTGAAGCTCAAGCTCGACCGCAATTCCGCCAATCAGTCGGACGAAGATGAGGACCAGAGCCTGCTGGGCCCCTCGCGTGTGGTGGCCAAGCATCAGGAGCCGTCGCTGGACGAGCACGACCTGCTCGATACCCCGCCGGCCCGCGGTCAGCGCGATGACGATCTGCCGCTGGTCGATGACCTGGCGCTCGACGAGCCGGCAGAGTCCGCCGAGCGTTTCAGCGCCGTGGATGACGAGCCGGAGCTGGCGCGCGGCAAGGAAAAGCCGCGCGACAAGAACGCCGACAAGGCCGAGAAGAAGTCCGCCGACAAGCCTGCCCCGACCAAGCCGGCGCGCGACCTGCCGCCGGTGGAAGAGGTGCTGGTGATCAACGTGGTCGCCCGCGACCCGGCCGGCTTCAAGGGCCCGGCCCTGTTGCAGAACATCCTGGAGAGCGGCCTGCGCTTCGGCGACATGGACATCTTCCATCGCCACGAGAGCATGGCCGGCAACGGCGAGGTGCTGTTCTCCATGGCCAACGCGCTCAAGCCGGGCACCTTCGACCTGGACGACATCGACAACTTCAGCACCCGTGCGGTGAGCTTCTTCCTCGGCCTGCCCGGTCCGCGCCATCCCAAGCAGGCCTTCGACCTGATGGTCGCCGCCGCGCGCAAGCTGTCCCACGAGCTGGACGGTGAGCTGAAGGACGAGCAGCGCAGCGTGATGACCGCGCAGACCATCGAGCACTATCGCCAGCGCATCGTCGAGTTCGAGCGCCGGTCGCTGATGAAGCGTTGATCTTCGAGTCTTGAGAAAGCAGTCCTCCGCCTGGCGGAGGGCTGCTTTTTTGTTTCAGGGAAACCACTCCATGAGCACTACCGCCGCCCAGCGCATCGAACGACTGCGCGCCGAACTCAACGAACACAACTACCGCTACTACGTGCTCGACCAACCGAGCATTCCGGATGCCGAGTACGATCGTCTGTTCAGCGAGCTCAGGGCCCTCGAGGACGAGCATCCCGAGCTGGTCAGCGTGGATTCGCCGACCCAGCGCGTCGGCGGCGCGGCGCTGGCCGAGTTCGGCCAGGTGCGCCACGAGATTCCCATGCTCAGCCTGGGCAACGCCTTCGCCGAGGATGACCTGCGCGACTTCGACCGCCGCGTGCGCGAGGGGCTCGGCGAGCTGCTGCCGTCCGGCGAGCTTTCCGGCGATCTGTTCGCCGGCGCCGCCGAGGTGGAGTACGCCTGCGAGCCCAAGCTCGACGGTCTGGCGGTCAGCCTGCGCTACGAGGACGGCGTGCTGGTGCGCGGTGCCACCCGCGGCGACGGCAGCACCGGCGAGGACATCAGCGCCAACGTGCGCACCGTGCGCAACATCCCGCTGCGTCTGCACGGCGCCGGCTGGCCGCGCGTGCTGGAGGTGCGCGGCGAGGTGTACATGTCCCGGGCCGGCTTCGAGGTGCTCAACGCGCGCGCCGTGGAAAGCGGCGGCAAGACCTTCGCCAACCCGCGCAACGCCGCCGCCGGCAGCCTGCGCCAGCTCGATCCGAAGGTCACCGCCAGTCGTCCGCTGGAGTTCTGCTGTTACGGCATCGGCCAGGTCGAGGGCGAGCTGCCCGACACCCAGGTCGGCATTCTCGCCGCGCTGAGGGAGTGGGGGCTGCCGATCAGTCGCGAGCTCAAGCTGGCGCGCGGCGTCGAGGAGGCGCTGGCCTACTACCGCACCATCGGTGAGCGGCGCGATGCGCTGGCCTACGAGATCGACGGGGTGGTGTTCAAGGTCAACCGTCTCGACTGGCAGCGCGAGCTGGGCTTCCGCGCCCGCGAGCCGCGCTGGGCGATCGCCCACAAGTTCCCCGCGCGCGAGGAGCTGACCGAGCTGCTCGACGTCGAATTCCAGGTCGGCCGCACCGGCGCGGTGACCCCGGTGGCGCGCCTGAAGCCCGTGCAGGTGGCCGGGGTGACGGTCTCCAACGCCACCCTGCACAACATGGACGAGGTGGCGCGCCTCGGCCTGATGATCGGCGACACGGTGATCATCCGTCGCGCCGGCGACGTGATCCCGCAGGTGATGCAGGTGGTGCTCGAGCGCCGCCCGGCGGATGCGCGGCCGGTCGAGATCCCGCACAGCTGTCCGGTATGCGGCTCGCAGGTCGAGCGCACCCAGCTGATCAAGCGCGGCAAGGGCAAGGCGCAGGTCAGCGAGGGTTCGATCTATCGCTGCGTCGGCCGCCTGAGCTGCCAGGCGCAGCTCAAGCAGGCGATCATCCATTTTGTCTCGCGGCGTGCCATGGACATCGACGGCCTGGGCGACAAGATCGTCGAGCAGCTGGTCGACGTCGGTCTGGTGCGCTCACCCGCCGATCTCTACACCCTGACCTTCGAGCAGGTGGTGGTGCTGGAAGGCTTCGCCGAGCTGTCCACCCGCAACCTGCTGGCCGCCATCGAGGCCAGCAGGCAGCCGAGCCTGGCGCGCTTCATCTATGCGCTGGGCATTCCCGACGTCGGCGAAGAGACCGCCAAGCTGCTGGCCCGTGCCCTGGGCTCGCTCAAGCGTATCGAGGTGGCGCTGCCCGAGGTGCTGACCTGGCTGCCGGACGTCGGTCTGGAAGTGGCCCACGAGATCCACAGCTTCTTCGAGGATGCCCACAACCGCACGGTGATCGCCCAGTTGCTCGAGCGCGGCGTCGCCCTGCAGGACGAGGGGGCGCTGCACGCCGAGTTCGCCGCCTGCGCGACCCTGGCCGAGCTGATCGACAAGCTGAACATTCCCGGCATCGCCGCCACCGGGGCGAAGAACCTCGCCGCCGCCGCGGGCGACAGCCTGGACGGGGTGATTGCCCTCAGTCAGGACTGGCTGAGCCTCAAGGCCGCCAAGGGGCTCAGCGAGAAGGCCCGCGAGGGCCTGCGCGCGTTCTTCGCCGAGGCGAGCAATGCCGAGCGGGCCCGCGCCATCGAGGCGCAGCTGCGCGAGTTCGGCATGCACTGGCAGAGCGAGCGCAAGGTGGTCGCCGGCCTGCCGCTGGCCGGGCAGACCTGGGTGCTCACCGGCACCCTGGAGGCGATGAGTCGCGACGAAGGCAAGGCGAAGCTCGAGGCGCTGGGCGCCAAGGTGGCCGGCTCGGTGTCGGCCAAGACCCACTGCGTGGTCGCCGGTCCCGGCGCCGGCTCCAAGCTGGCCAAGGCCGGCGAGCTGGGCATCCCAGTGCTCGACGAGGCGGCGTTCCTGGCGCGGCTGGCCGAGTTCGGCGGCTAGGGCGCGCCGTGCGCACCTGTGGCGTTGTGGTGCGCGCGGCGCACCCTGCGCCCGAGCGTTGGGGCGGAAGCGGTGCCGGCGATCACGGGCCGTGAGTAGGGTGCGCCATGTGCACCCTTGGTGTCGGGGCTTTGTCGTCGCATTGCTGCCAGCGCGCGCCGACTGGCGTATACTTTTGCGCTTTTCTCCAGTTCCGCCCGCGAGTGACGCCAGCCATGGAAATCAATCCGATCCTTAACGCCATCAAGGACCTGACCAGCCGCACCCAGTCTATTCGGGGGTATCTTTGACTACGATCAGAAGCATGACCGTCTGACCGAAGTCAATCGCGAGCTGGAAGACCCGAACGTCTGGAACAATCCGGAATACGCGCAGAATCTTGGCCGCGAGCGCGCGATGCTGGGGCAGATCGTCGAGACCCTCGATGAGTTGACCGGCGGCCTGGCCGATTGCGGCGACCTGCTGGACATGGCCGTCGAGGAAAACGACGAGGGCGCCGTGGCCGACGTCGAGGCCGAAGTGGCGCGCCTGCGCGAGATCCTCGAGAAGCTCGAGTTCCGCCGCATGTTCAGCGGCGAGATGGACGCCAGCAACTGCTACCTGGACATCCAGGCCGGCTCCGGCGGCACCGAGGCCCAGGACTGGGCCAACATCCTGCTGCGCATGTACCTGCGCTGGGCCGACAAGCACGGCTTCGATGCCGAGATCGTCGAACTGTCCGAGGGCGAAGTCGCCGGCATCAAGAGCGCCACCGTGCACGTGCGCGGCGAGTACGCCTTCGGCTGGCTGCGCACCGAGATCGGCGTGCATCGCCTGGTGCGCAAGAGTCCGTTCGACTCCGGCAACCGTCGGCATACCTCGTTCTCTGCGGTGTTCGCCTCGCCGGAGATCGACGACAACATCGAGATCGACATCAATCCGGCCGATCTGCGCACCGATACCTACCGCTCCTCCGGTGCCGGTGGCCAGCACGTCAACACCACCGACTCGGCGGTGCGCATCACCCACATCCCGACCAATACCGTGGTCAGCTGCCAGAACCAGCGCTCCCAGCACGCCAACCGCGACACCGCGATGAAAATGCTGCGCGCCAAGCTGTACGAGCTGGAGATGCAGAAGCGCCGCGAGGCCTCGCAGGCGCTGGAGGAGACCAAGTCGGACATCGGCTGGGGCCACCAGATCCGCTCCTACGTGCTCGACCAGTCGCGGATCAAGGATCTGCGCACCGGTGTCGAGCGCAGCGACTGCGACAAGGTGCTGGACGGCGACCTGGACGAGTACCTCGAAGCCAGCCTCAAGCAGGGCCTGTAATGCCCGGCGCCTCCGCCGTGGGCGGGGGCGCCTGATCCATCGCGCAAATCCCGGATGTGGCGCGAGCCACGCCAAATTTGGAAAGACGACCATGAGCGAACAACCGCTGAACGAGCACGCCATCCACGAGGAAGAGAACAAGCTGATCGCCCAGCGCAAGGAAAAGCTTGCCGCCGTACGCGAGAGCCAGGCGATTGCCTTCCCCAACGACTTCCGCCGCGACAATCTGGCCGGCGACCTGCAGAAGCAGTACGCCGAGGCCGGCAAGGAAGCGCTGGAGGCGCAGCAGATCAAGGTCAGCGTGGCCGGTCGCATCATGCTCAACCGCGGCGCCTTCATGGTCCTGCAGGACACCAGCGGGCGCATCCAGCTCTACGTCAACCGCAAGACCCTGTCGGCCGAGACCCTGGAAGCGATCAAGCACTGGGACCTGGGCGACATCGTCGGCGTCAGCGGCGTGCTGGCCCGCTCCGGCAAGGGCGACCTGTACGTGGACCTGAGCGATGCGCGCCTGCTGACCAAGTCGCTGCGTCCGCTGCCGGACAAGTTCCACGGCCTGACCGACACCGAGACCCGCTATCGCCAGCGCTACGTAGACCTGATCGTCAACGAGGAAGTGCGCGAGACCTTCCGCGTGCGCTCGCAGGTGATCGCCCACATCCGCCGCTTCCTCAACGAACGCGGCTTCCTCGAAGTGGAAACCCCGATGCTGCAGACCATCCCCGGTGGTGCCGCAGCCAAGCCGTTCGAGACCCATCACAACGCGCTGGACATGCCGATGTTCCTGCGCATCGCGCCGGAGCTGTACCTCAAGCGCTTGGTGGTCGGCGGTTTCGAGAAGGTCTTCGAGATCAACCGCAACTTCCGTAACGAGGGCGTGTCGACCCGGCACAATCCCGAGTTCACCATGCTCGAGTTCTACCACGCCTACGCCGACTACGAAGACAACATGGACCTCACCGAGGAACTGTTCCGTGAGCTGGCGCAGACGGTGCTCGGCACCACCGACGTGCCCTACGGCGACAAGGTGTTCCACTTCGGCGAGCCGTTCGCCCGCCTGTCGGTGTTCGACTCGATCCTCAAGTACAACCCGGAGATCAGCGCCGCCGACCTGCAGGACATCGACACCGCCCGCGCCATCGCCAAGAAGGCCGGCGCCAAGGTGCTCGGCTTCGAGGGCCTGGGCAAGCTGCAGGTGATGATTTTCGAGGAGCTGGTCGAGCACAAGCTGGAGCAGCCGACCTTCATCACCAAGTATCCGTTCGAAGTGTCGCCGCTGGCGCGCCGCAACGACGAGGATCCGAGCGTCACCGACCGCTTCGAGCTGTTCATCGGCGGCCGCGAGATCGCCAACGCCTACTCGGAGCTGAACGACGCCGAGGACCAGGCCGAGCGCTTCCACGCCCAGGTGCGCGACAAGGACGCCGGCGACGACGAGGCCATGCACTTCGACGCCGACTTCGTGCGCGCGCTCGAGTACGGCATGCCGCCGACCGCCGGCGAGGGCATCGGCATCGACCGTCTGGTCATGCTGCTGACCGATTCGCCGTCGATCCGTGACGTGATCCTGTTCCCGCACATGCGTGCCGAGCAATAAGATGCTGCCGTGAGAGCACGTTGAGTCGGATGCCGCCTGTCGTGGTCCAACCCCGTAGGGCGGCGTCCCCGTGCGTCTCGCTCCCCATCTTGGCCGTCGCTGCGGCAGCCGGTCCCTCGCTGGATACAAGGAGTGCTCCATGAACGCGGTGCGTGTGCTTGTTGTGCTGTCCTTCCTGCTGCTGGGCGGTTGCCTGGCCACCTTCAAGGAGCCGATCCCGGTCGGGGAAACGGCGCCGAAGCACCTGCTCGGCACCTGGGCCGGCATGGACGAGTGGGGCGAGGAGCGTTTTCTCGAGATCACCCGCAAGCCTGACGGCGGCTATCACGCGCAGGCCTGGCGCGAGCGTCTGGAGAACCGCGAGCAGGCGCGCGGCTACGACTTCACCGTGGCCCATCACGGCCGTCGCTGGTACCTCTCGGTCGAGGCCCCCAAGCGCCTGGGCGGCAATTTCGCCTTCGGCGGCTTCGAGCTGACCGACGATGACGAGCTGGTGCTCTACAGTCTGGATATCGAGCAGTTGCAGGAAGCGCTGGCCAGTCGCCAGCTCGAAGGGCAGACGATCGATACCGAGGAAGGCGACGGCGTGCTGATCGCCAGTGCGCTGCCCAAGGTCTACGGCTTCCTCGACGACCAGGCCAACAGCGATGTATTCAGCGAGGTCGCCCGCTTCGTGCGGGTCACCGAGTAACGGGGCAGGGCATGAGCCGCAGCAGCAAGGCGAGTAGCGAGTACCGGCAGACCATCCGCGCACTGTCCGACCGCTTGGTCGAGGCACAGACGCCGATCCGCGTGCTGGATGCGATCAAGTGGGACGAGCGCATCCGCGAAGGCTTCCTCAGGAGCCGCGGGCAGAAACTGCCGGCGGTGGATCGCGACTATTACCAGAACCGCCCGCTGTCGTTCGACCCCAACGACAAGAAGCTGCAGTTCCAGCAGATCGAGCGCGACATCACCCGCCAGCTCGGCCAGTTCAGCCCGGTCGGGCAGATCATGCGGCGGATGTGCAAGGAATACCGCATGGTGATCCGCATGCTCGAAGCACGCGGCACCCCGGATTTCGGACTGATCTCCCAGGAGCTGTACGGCTCGGCTTCCGACGCCTTCCATGCCGGCGACCCGACCCTGGCCGACCTCGGCGTGATGTTCTCCACCTATCTGGACAACATCGCCGACCGCAGCGACCTCAAGGACGAACCCAAGACCCTCAACGCCAGCCAGGCGGTGGAGCTGCTGCAGAGCCGCCTCAACGGCGTGTTCGGCGACGACGAGGCGGTGGTGCGGGTGTTCGAGTCCGACGGCATCCTCGCCGACGCGGCGGCCGGTGCCGACTACATCAAGATCCGCGCCGACGCCATGTTCAACCAGCGCGACATCCGCGCCTTGGAGGTACACGAGGGGCTGGTGCACGTCGGCACCACCCTCAACGGCCTCAACCAGCCGGTGTGCACCTTCCTGGCCAAGGGGCCGCCGTCGTCGACCATCACCCAGGAAGGCCTGGCCATCCTCATGGAGGTGATCGCCTTCACCTCCTACCCGACCCGGCTGCGCAAGCTGACCAATCGCACCCGCGCCATCCACATGGCGGAGGAGGGCGCGGACTTCCTGCAGATCTACCAGTTCTACCGCGACCAGGGCTACAGCCAGGAAGACAGCTACTCCAACGCCATCCGCGTGTTCCGTGGCTCGACCCCGGACGGCCTGCCGTTCACCAAGGACCTGTCCTACCTCAAGGGTTTCATCCTGATCTACAACTACATCCAGCTCGCGGTGCGCAAGGGCAAGCTGGAGCAGATCCCGCTGCTGTTCTGCGGCAAGGCGACCCTGGAGGACATGCGCACCCTGCGCCAGCTGGTGGACGAGGGCGTGGTGGTGCCGCCCAAGTACCTGCCGCCGCAGTTCAGCGACCTCAACGCGCTGTCGGCGTGGATGTGCTTCTCCAACTTCCTCAACCACCTGAGCCTGGATCGCGTCGAGTCCGACTACGCCAACATCCTGTGACGGCCCGTCCGTTCCGTTCTTCTTCCCGACCTGTTCCGGAAATTTCCGCATGAGCGAGCGCAATCCCATCCCCCTGATCCTCACCGCCATCGGCAGCGTCGCCGCCACCGTCGCCGTGCTCGGCTTCTATGGCTACCTGCACATCGCCAAGCCCGAGGACGCCCTGCTGTTGAGCGACTACACCATGCTCAAGACCATTCCCGGCGAGGACTACAAGCTGTCGCTGAAGCCGGCCGACCAGGTCGCCCAGTGCATCGACGGCGTGCTGGTGCTGTTCGACGTCAACCAGAAGGGGCTGACCGGCGTGCTGGTGGACAGCAAGAAGCGCGCGGTGCGCTGCATGGGCCAGGAAACGCCGCAGGCCGAAGCGCCGCCGGCGCAATAGTCCGCCGCCGGCGGTGCTGGTCTATCCTTGCCGGAACAGCGCTGAGTGGAGGAACCGGGCAGTGATCGTCTGCAAGCGGGTCTATCAACCGGCGGCGCCCGCGGATGGCTACCGCGTCCTGGTCGATCGCCTGTGGCCGCGCGGCTGCCGCAAGGACGAGCTGCCGCTGGACGCCTGGCTGCGCGAGCTGGGGCCCTCGGATGGCGTGCGCCGCGCCTTCGCCCACGAGCCGGCGCGCTTCGCCGAGTTCCGTGAGGCCTACCGCGGCGAGCTGGCAGCCGCTGCGCTGCTCTGGCGGCCGCTGCTGGAGCCGGCGCGGCAGGGGACTCTGACCCTGCTGTATGCTGCGCACGACGAGCAGTTCAACAATGCCCGGGTGCTCGCCGAGTTCCTCGCCGAGCAACTGGCCGACGCCGCGCCTTGCGCGGCTGAACCGGAAGCGTCCCGATGAAGACTCCGGCCACTCTGCTGCGTGGCTGCAGCGTCCTGCTGGGGGCGTTGCTGCTCGGTACGGCGGTCGCCGCGCCGCTGTCGAGTGCGCACGGCCCGCTGGAGCTGCGCGAGGTCGTCGGTGGTCTCGAGCACCCCTGGTCCCTGGCCTTCCTGCCGGACGGCCAGGGCATGCTGGTCACCGAACGGCCGGGGCGACTGCGCCGGGTAACGGCCGAGGGGCGCCTGTCGGCGCCGCTGGCCGGCGTGCCGGCGGTCTATGCGGTCGGTCAGGGGGGCTTGCTGGACATCGCCCTGTCGCCTCGCTTCGCCAGCGATCGACTGGTCTACCTGAGCTACGCCGAGCAGGGCGTCGACGGCCTGGCCGGCACCGCGGTCGGCCGCGGCCGGCTGTCCGTCGATCTCGGCGCGCTGGAGGATTTCCAGGTGATCTTCCGTCAGCAGCCCAAGCTGTCCAGTGGCATCCACTTCGGCTCGCGGCTGGTGTTCGATGGTGCCGGCTACCTGTTCGTCACCCTTGGCGAGAACAACGAGCGACCCACCGCCCAGCAGCTCGACAAGCTGCAGGGCAAGGTGGTGCGCCTGCATGCCGACGGCAGCATCCCGGCGGACAACCCCTTCGTCGGCAAGGCCGGTGCGCGCGGGGAGATCTGGTCCTACGGTCACCGCAATCCACAGGGCGCGGCGCTCAATCCATGGAGCGGCCGGCTGTGGATCCACGAGCACGGCCCGCGTGGCGGCGACGAGATCAACATTCCCCAACCCGGACGCAACTACGGCTGGCCGCGGGCGACCCATGGGGTGAACTACAGCTTCCTGCCGATTCCCGAGGCCGAGGGCCGGCGGGTGGCCGGGACCGAACCGCCGCACCATGTCTGGGCGAAATCGCCGGCCATCAGCGGCATGGCCTTCTACGACGCAGCGCGCTTTCCGGCCTGGCAGCACAGCCTGTTCATCGGCGCGTTGGCCGCCCAGGCGCTGATCCGCCTGAGCCTGGAGGGCGACAAGGTGGTCGGCGAGGAGCGCCTGCTGGAGGCGTTGGATACCCGCTTCCGCGACGTGCGGGTGGGGCCGGATGGCTGGCTTTACCTGCTCACCGATGAGCGCGACGGCAAATTGCTGCGTGTCGGTCTGGAGGCCCCTAGGTCATTGGGCTGGCGGTGATTCGGGTGGTTGGCCGCCCGGTGGGAAATCGCTGCGCGAGTTTCCCACCCTACGATGACCCTGGCGTAGGGGGGGGGGTAGGCCTTTGGCCGTAACCCACCAACCAGCCTGTCAAGGCCGGCCTTAGGGGCAGAGATGCGCTGCCTCAGAAGCGTTCGTTGGCGCCGAGGTAGCGCCACTGGCCCGGCTGCAGTTTGGCCATCGCCAGCCGGCCGACGCGAATGCGGCGGATGCCATGCACCTGCAGGCCGACGGCCTTGCACATGTGGGCGATCTGTCCGGGCTGCGGGGCCTTGAGGGCGAAGCGCAGGCGCGTCTCGCTCTGCCAGCTGACCTTGCACGGTGTCAGTGGTCGGCCCCGGTAGCTCATGCCGAACTGCAGCTGCTTGAGTTGCTCCGGCTCGAGCGTGCCGGCCACTTCGACGATGTATTCCTGCTCGATCTTGCTGAAATCATCAGTCAGCTTGCGGATCACGCCCCAGTTCTGGGTGAGCACCAGCAGGCCGGAGGCGGCGGTCTCCAGCGCCAGGGGGGCGTTCAGCCGCTGCAGGTGGCGCTGCAGCAGGCGCATGCCCGAGGCATCGTCCGCGCTGCGACTGGCTTCGCCGAGCAGTGCGAGCGCCTGTTCGACGCTCACCCCGGCCGGCTTGTGCAGCAGCAGGGTGGCTGGCGGCTGGGTTTCCGCGCGGGCGCCGGGGAGCAGGGCGATGGCCTGGTCCAGCACCTTGAACTGCGGCGCCTCGACCACCTGGCCGTCGACCGTGACCCAGCCGCCCTCGATGTACAGCTCGGCCTCGCGGCGCGAGCAGGGCAGCAGTTCAGCGAGACGCTTGGACAGGCGGACGGGTTCGCGCATGGGCTGCCTACTTCTTGCCGATGGTGATGTGGCGCGAGCTGCCGTAGGTCTGGCCGCTGACCCCGCGGGGAATCTGCTGCACTTCGCCACCGGCCTTGAGGAAGGCGGCCATCTGCTCTTCGAGCTCGCGACGGGCTTCGGCGGAGGGAACGGCGACCACCTTCTGCTTCGATGCGCCTGGTTTGCTTTGCATGATGATTCTCCTGCCGAAAGGCAAAAAGGGCCGGACATCATACAGGAAACGGCGCTCATTTTTTGTCCTGTCGGACGAAATGAAGCCGTTTTCTGCAGAAATCTGCCGGCGAACGTTCGGGAAGTCGCCTCGTGCTACGCGGCTCAGCGCGCCGCGGCCAGCAGGCGATAGCTGTTCAGGCGGTCGGTGAAGCTGTGGGTGACGGTGACCAGCCCCAGCTCGTCGAGCTGGTAGTCGCAGGCGAAGGCATGGAACTGTTCCCAGCACTGCTCCGCAGTGCCGACCACCATGGCATCGCGCGTGGCGTCCAGCTCGGCCTGCTCGGAAGGGCTCAACTGGCGCCGGCGCTGGTCGACTTCCGCGGGGCTGAGCAGCAGCTCGCGGGAGCCGCGGCCGGCCATCATCTTGCGCCAGGCGGCCGTGCCGGCGATGTGCCTGGCCTGTTCCTCCGTTTCGCCGCAGATCACCGCCAGTGCCAGCATGCGCGCCGGCTTGTGCTGGTGGCCGGCCTGGGCGAAGTGGCGCTCGTAGTTGGCGAAGATCGCCGGCGAGCAGGCCTCGGGAGCGATGAAGCGCGCCACCGCCAGGCCCATGCCCAGGTAGCCGGCCAGCGACGAACTGCCGCCGCCGGAGCCGAGCATCCACAGTTGCGGCGTCGGACCTTCGTCCGGCAGGCAGTGCAGGCGGCTGTAGACATGCCGCTCGGGATACTCGTTGCGCAGGAAGGCACACAGCTCGGCGGCCTGCTGAGGAAAGGTGTCTTCTTCCAGCTGCTCGTAGGGGGCGGCCAGCGCTGCCGAGGCCAGCGGCGTGCCGCCGGGGGCGCGGCCGATGCCGAGATCGATGCGCTCGGGGAACAGGCTGGCGAGCATGCGGAACACCTCGGCCACCTTGTACGGGCTGTAGTGGCTGAGCATCACGCCGCCGCTGCCGATGCGCATGTTGCGCGTCACGCTGGCCACTCGGGCGATCATGATCTCCGGGCAGGGATTGGCGAAGTGGATGCTGTTGTGGTGTTCGGCCAGCCAGTAGCGGTAGTAGCCCAGTTCGTCACAGGCGCGGGCCAGCTCGACCGAGCTGTTGGGCGCCGCGCGGGACGGTCGATCGCCGTGGACGGGCGTCTGGTCGACGACGGTGAGCTTCAGCGACATGGCGGGTCTCCTGGCAGGGGCGAGAGGGCGCGCAGTATAGCCCTGAAAAGCAAAAGCCCCGCACGAGGCGGGGCTTTTGCGAGGCGGGAAGCCGGATCAGATGATCTGGACTTCGTCAGCCTGCAGACCTTTCTGGCCCTGGACGACCAGGAAGGAGACAGCCTGGCCTTCCTTCAGGGTCTTGAAGCCGTCGGCCTTGATGGCACGGAAGTGAACGAATACGTCAGGACCGCTCTGGGGGGTGATGAAGCCGAAGCCTTTCTCATCGTTGAACCACTTGACGGTGCCGGTTTGACGGTTGGACATGTTTGTCTCCTTGGACGGTGTAGACTACGGCGCCGGAACTGCCCGGAGCCGGAACTGAGTGCAAGGAGCCAGTAAAACCGAGGTTTGTAGGATCAAGCTCTGAATCAGTCGATTACGATGACACTGCAACACAGTGCGAGCACCCTACGCGGTAATTTCTGCCGGTGCAAATCCTTTCTGCAGGTCGGGCCATCATCTTTTGGCGAATGGTGTTTCGCCAGCGCCCCAGCAGTCCCCGCTCCGCGGCATGTTTTCCTTTTGAATCAATACCTTGTGTGTGGTCTTGAGGGCTGTCCCGGGTATGCCGGCACCCGTCGGAAAAAACCGCCGAAATTGCCGTCGCCGCACCCCGGGCCGGCCCCTGTCGCCAGGCGATCTCGGCTAGAATGCCGGCCCTGGCAATCAAGGTAAGCGACATGGCACAGATCGGGCGGTTCAACTCTCTCCAAGTGGTCAAGCACACCGACTTCGGTCTGTACCTGGATGGCGGCCCGGATGGCGAGATCCTCCTGCCCCGGCGCTACGTGCCCAAGGGCGGGGCGTGCGAGGTCGGTGACCGGCTGAACGTGTTCGTCTATCTGGACAGCGAAGACCGCATCATCGCCACCACCCAGAAGCCCAGGGTGGAAGTCGGTGGCTTCGCCAGCCTGAAAGTGGTGGCGATCGACCGCGTCGGCCTGTTCCTCGACTGGGGCCTGCCCAAGGACCTGTTCCTGCCGCACTCGGAGGAGAAGCGCCCGCTGCAGGTCGGCGACTACTGCGTGGTGCATGTCTACCTCGACCCGCGCACCCGGCGCATCACCGCCACCGCGCGGCTGGACCGCTATCTCGACAACACCCAGCCGCGCTACCAGCCCGGGCAGGCCGTGGACCTGCTGGTGGTCGAGCGCACCGACCTCGGCTTCAAGGCCATCGTCGAAGGCAAGCACTGGGGGCTGATCCACAAGAACGAACTGTTCAAGTTCCTCCGCCCGGGCATGCGCGAGACCGGCTACATCCGCGAGGTCCGTCCCGACGGCAAGATCAGCCTGAGCCTGCAGCCGCTTGGCCGCGCCGGCGCCGACAACCTGAGCGAGCAGATCCTCGCCGCGCTGCGCGATGCCGGCGGCAGTCTGGCGCTCGGCGACAAGAGCCCGCCGGAGGAGATCGCCCGGCTGTTCGGTGTCAGCAAGGGCAACTTCAAGAAGGCGATCGGCGGCCTCTACAAGCAGGGGCTGATCACCATCCTCGACGATCGCATCGAGCTGCGCTGAGCCCATTCACCGGCGCTCGCCCCACAGTTCCGCGAGTCGCGCATCGCGGCCGCAGGTGGTGCGGTAGAAGCGGTAGCGCAGCGGATTCTTCCGGTAGTAGTTCTGGTGGTACTCCTCGGCCGGATAGAAGGTGGTCGCCGGCAGAATCTCGGTGACCACCGGCCGCTCGAAGCGCCCGGAGTTCAGCAGCGCCGTCTTGGAGGCTTCGGCCAGACGCTGCTGCTCGGCGTCGGCATAGAAGATCGCGCTGCGGTACTGCGAGCCGATGTCGCAGAACTGCCCGGTGGCGGTCAGCGGATCGATGTTCGGCCAGTAGGCCTCCAGCAGCCTGGCGTAGCTGGTCCGGGTCGGATCGAAACTCACCAGTACCGCCTCCAGATGCCCGGTGCCGCCGGCCGAGACCTGTTCGTAGCTGGGGTTGGCGAGGCTGCCGCCGGTGTAGCCCGAAGTGGTCGACAGCACGCCCGGCACCTTGTCGAAATCGGCCTCCATGCACCAGAAGCAGCCGCCGGCGAAGATCGCCGTGGCGGTGGGCTGGTCGGCGGCATGCACTGGCAGGCCCGCCTGGTTGGCGGCGGCGAGCAGCAGGGCCAGACACCAGCCTGGCAAGCGGGCATGTGGCAGAGCGCGGCAGGCGAGGGCGTGCATGTTCAGCTCCTCAGGTCGGGAAGGCGGTCGCTGCGCGGGATGAAGCGCAGCGCCAGGCCGTTGTTGCACCAGCGCTCGCCGCGCGGCGGCGGGCCGTCGTCGAACACGTGGCCCTGGTGGCCGCCGCAGCGCGCGCAGTGGTACTCGGTGCGCGGCCAGATCAGCTTGAAGTCGCGCCTGAGCCCCACATGGCCGGCGAGCGGCTGGGTGAAGCTCGGCCAACCCGTGCCGCTGTCGTACTTGTCCTGGCTGTCGAACAGCGGCAGGTAGCAGGCGGCGCAGATGTAGGTGCCGTCGCGCCGCTCCTTGTCCAGCGGGCTGCTGCCGGCCGGCTCGGTATCCTCCTCGAACAGCACGCGCCATGCCGCTGGCGCCAGCAGGGGGCGCCATTGCTCCGCCGGCTTGTCGAGCGGCGCCACGTTTGGCTCTCCGGCCTGCGGGGCGGCACGCGCGCCATCCGCCAGCAGGGGCCAGACCGGCAGCAAGCCCAGGGCGTACAGTAGCGAGCGTCGATTCATGGCGACTGCCCTCGGTGGAATGCCTGTTCAAATTTTAGACAGCTCGGCGGCGGGCGTTGCCACTAGCGGTATGGGGGCTGCCGCGCGGGCGGAGGCAGGCGATGGGCGGTCATGCCGCCACGGTGCATGGTCGGGCGAAGGAGGGTGCCGTGAATTGTGCAAGCTCGCCATCGGTGTGGCCCATGTACGCGCTGCAGGGGCTGATCCTGATTTTTTTGTTTTTATAAAATTCAATAAAAACAATAATTTATGAATTTTTATTGTGATGTTAACGATTTTTCGGGCTGGCGGATTGCCCGGGGATGAGTCGTGGCGATTCCATGAAAAATGCAATCTTGTCTATGAAAGGTGCATTCTGTCGCACTCTGCCCCGTCCCATAATGGCTCCCAGATTGCTGCGGCGGCCAAGCGTGCCGCCTGCCGATCGACCAGACTGAACAGATCCTGGTAGTTGGACCGCCCCACGTGCAGGCGGTTACAGAACGCAGAATAAGTATCCATCGGGTAGACAGACAGCCATGAAAAGAGCGAACCCCCTCCTCGACAAGCTGCAAACCATCCTGCCGGCCATCGCTGCCAATGCCGCCCGGGCGGAGCTCGAGCGCAAGGTGCCGGAAGAGAACATCGCTCTGCTGAAGAGCATCGGCATGCACCGTGCCTTCCAGCCGAAGGCCTACGGTGGTCTGGAGATCTCCCTGCCCGAGTTCACCGATTGCGTGGCCGCGCTGGCCGGCGCCTGCGGCGGCACCGCCTGGGCCTTCAGCCTGCTGTGCACCCACAGCCACCAGTTGGCCATGTTCCCCAAGCAGCTGCAGGACGAGGTGTGGGGCGACAACCCGGACGCCACCGCCAGCAGCAGCATCGCGCCGTTCAGCACCATCGAGGAAACCGAGGGCGGCGTGCTGCTCAGCGGCGAGATGGGCTGGAGCAGCGGCTGCGACCACGCGGAGTGGGCCATCGTCGGCATGCGCCGCAAGAATGCCGAAGGCGAGCTGGTGTACAGCTTCGGCGTGCTGCCGCGCAGCGACTACGAAATCCGTGACGACTGGTTCTCCGTCGGCATGCGCAGCAGCGGCTCGAAGACCCTGGTGATCAAGAACGCCTTCATCCCCAACCACCGCATCCAGGCGGCCAAGGACATGATGGAAGGCAAGTCCGCCGGCTTCGGTCTGTATCCGGACAGCAAGATCTTCTACACCCCGTATCGTCCGTACTTCGCCTGTGGCTTCGCCGCCATCAGCCTGGGCATCGCCGAGCGCATGCTGGTCGCCTTCAAGGAGAAGCAGAAGAACCGCGTGCGTGCCTACACCGGCGCCAACGTCGGTGCCGCTACTCCGGCGCTGATGCGCCTGGCCGAGTCGACCCACCAGGTCGCCGCCGCCCGCGCCTTCCTTGAGAAGACCTGGGAAGAGCACGCCGAATACGGCGAGCGCCACCAGTACCCGAGCCGCGAGACCCTGGCCTACTGGCGTACCAACCAGGCCTACGCGGTGAAGATGTGCATCGCCGCCGTCGACCGCCTGTTCGAGGCCGCCGGTGCCACCAGCTGGTTCGAGAACAGCGAGATCCAGCGCCTGTTCCGCGACTCGCACATGACCGGCGCGCACGCCTACACCGACTACGACGTCTGCGCGCAGATCCTCGGCCGCGAGCTGATGGGCCTGGAGCCGGATCCGACCATGGTGTAAGCCGTACTGCAGTGCGAAAAAGGGGGATCGCCGTGAGGCGATCCCCCTTTTTCGTTGTGCCGCGGCGGCAGGCCCTCAGTCGAGGCGGGTGAAGGTGACGGTGCCGACGCCCTCGACCTGCTGCACCAGGGTCGCGCCGCCATTCTCGACACGTGCATGCAGCAGGGCGGCGCCGCGCGGGTCGCGGGCGGTCAGGTAGCCGTCCCTGTGCTCCCAGGCGGCGACCGGCAGCCGATTGTCGCCCTCGCGGATGTACTTCTCGTTCAGCTCCACCGTGGCGCTGCGCACCTTGACCCCGGCCGCCTCGGTGGTCATGGCGTAGGTGCCTTCGATGCGGCTGTCGGCGAGGGCGGTGCCGGTCAGGGCGGTGAGGAGGAGGGCGAGAGGAGCGAGGCGGGAAATCTTCATGGCTTACCTTCCTTGATGATGACGTATCACGCGGTTCCCGGCGCCGTCAGGCGCTCTGCCCACCGCAGCGGGGGCGAGCCGTAGCCGATCGCGCCTCGGTGGCAGCGGCGGGGTGCGAGTCCAGCTTAAGCGTCCTGCTGGCCGAATTTGTTGACCTTTTCATGAATAAATTCAGCAAAATGATGAATTTTTCATGACGAAAGCGCTTCGGGCGAAAAAGCCCCGCCGGCGGCGGGGCTGCGGTCGTGTGAACCGGTTCAGGCCGGCGCGGAGGTCTCGCGGTTGCGGATCATCTCGGCGATGCCCTGCAGCGGGCGCTTGAGCATGGCCTTCACCTCGTCGCTGGCGCCGACCTGCTCCAGGGCCTTGTCCATGCACAGCAGCCACTGGTCGCGCTCGCGCGGGCCGATGGCGAACGGCCGGTGCGGGCCGGTCATGCAGATCGAGCCGTACTTCTGCGCATACAGGTGCGGCCCGCCGAGCCAGCCGGACATGTACTCGAACAGCTTCTGGCGTATCCCCGAGAGATCGGCGCCATGCATGCGGCGGATGTCGGCCGCCTCCGGCAGTTCATCCATGCACTGGTAGAAGGCATCGCACAGACGGCGCACGCCGTCCTCGCCGCCCAGCAGCTGGTAGGGGGTCTGATTCATTGTTGTGGCTCCGCCGGGGTGGGAAAAGCGAATGTTGCCGGAGCGAAGGCGGGCAGGGATTGATGCAGGGCAGGGATGGGGCGGCAATTCGGATCGCTAGGCACTGCTGGCGCAGTTGGACGCGGCGCATGCGCCCTGAGAGGTCGCGCGTTGGCGGATGCATCCATGGCGCGGCGCCCTGCCAGTATTCTGCGCTGACGGGATAACGACGCAACTCCAGGGCGCGCCGGTGGGCGGTGCGCTTCCTTGGCAAGGTGTGGGGCTACCAGCCGTCGCTGGCGGCGATGCGCGAGCCGATGCAGGTGTTCGCCTGGGATCACGGCATCATCACCGACGACCTGGTGCGCATGCGCTATGAGGCGAGCATCCGCGACGACGTGCAGACCCGCTTCGCCCAGCTATTCCCGGCGCCGCGCCAGCAGGGCATCGAGATGCTCGCGGTGGACGAGGCCGCGCTGCGCCAGCTGCCGCAGCCGACCCTGATCATCCACGGCCGTGACGACCAGGTGATCCCGCTGGAGGCTTCCGAGCGGCTGCTCCGCCTGATCCCCCACGCCCAGCTGCACGTGTTCGGCGAGTGTGGCCACTGGGTGCAGATCGAGAAGGCCGCCGACTTCAGCCGACTGCTCATCGACTTCCTGTGCGCGGCGCGCGAGGAGAACCAGGCATGAACAAGGAAACCATCCGCGGACGCTGGAACATCCTGTCCTGGGAACAGCTCTACGACGACGGCCGCGTGGTCCATCCGATGGGCACCGACCTGGAGGGCTTCATCGAGTACGGCCCCTACGGCATGTTCTGCGTGATCGCCAGGAAGGATCGCGAAGTTTTCACCACCGGCGGCCAGTGGTCGGCCAGCGATGCGGAGAAGGCCGCCGCCTACGGCAGCTACCTGACCTACGCCGGGCCCTACGAGGTCGAGGGCGACACCGTCCGCCACCATGTGCGCCACAGCCTGTTCCCCAACTGGGAGGGCGGCTCGCAGAAGCGCGTCGCGGTGCTGGACGGCGGCGTGCTGTCGCTCACCGCGCGCCTGGAGGAGGGCACCGCGGAGGCGCGCACCGCCAAGCTGGTATGGACCCGCGCGCTGCCGGCCGGGGCCTGAGGGGAATCGCAGGCAATAAAAAAGCGCGCGTCCCGTGAGGGGCGCGCGCTTTGTCGCTTCCGGACTGGGGCGTCGGGTCCGGAGCTGGTCGACTCACCTGCAGGCGGGGCGCAGCAGTCGATAGAGCTGTGCAAGCCCATGCCAGCCCAACCAGGCCAGGGCCACCCCCGCGAGGTTGGCGGCGATGTCCAGTTCGCTGAACTGGCGTGCCGGCTGCAGGTATTTCTGCAGCCACTCCAGGAAGGGCGCGAGGGCCAGCAGCGTGCTCCACAGCAGCCAGCCCGGCAGCCGCTGGAAGGCCAGCCGGCTGGTCAGCGACAGGGCGCCGAAGGCCAACAGATGCAGAGCCTTGTCCGACTGCTCGAACAGCTCCGGCGGTGATTCCGGACGGAACATGCCGTACAGGAACACCGCCAGGCAGGCCAGGAAAGGCAGTGCCCTCAAGCCTTGTCACCGCCGATCTGGGTCAGCAACTCGGCGGTCTTGGCCTGCATCAGCGCGTCGTCGCCGCGGCTTTCCACGTTCAGGCGAATCACCGGCTCGGTGTTGGAAGCGCGCAGGTTGAAGCGCCAGTCGGCGAAGCTCACGCTGAGGCCGTCGGTGTAGTCCACTTCGGCGGTATCGGTGCGGTACAGCGACTCGATGCGCTTGAGCACCGCCGGCGCTTCGGCGACCTTGAGGTTGATCTCGCCGGAGGAGGGGAAGGCGGCGATACGCTCGCCGACCAGCGCGGACAGCGACTGGCCACGGCTGCACATCAGCTCGGCCACCAGCAGCCACGGGATCATGCCGCTGTCGCAGTAGGCGAAGTCGCGGAAGTAGTGGTGCGCGCTCATCTCACCGCCGTAGATGGCATCCACTTCGCGCATCTTCTGCTTGATGAAGGCATGCCCGGCCTTGCACTGCACCGCTTCGCCGCCGCTCTGCTCGACGATGGCCAGGGTGTTCCAGGTCAGGCGCGGGTCGTGGATGATCCGCGCGCCCGCCTCCTTGCGCAGGAAGGCCTCGGCCAGCAGGCCGACGATGTAGTAGCCCTCGATGAAGCCGCCCTTCTCGTCGAACAGGAAGCAGCGGTCGAAGTCGCCGTCCCAGGCGATGCCCAGGTCGGCGCCGTGGGCCAGCACAGCGTCGCGGGTCGCCGCGCGGTTGTCTTCCAGCATCGGGTTGGGGATGCCGTTGGGGAAGCTGCAATCCGGCTCGTGGTTGACCTTGATGAACTCGAAGGGCACGCCGCGTGCCTTGAGCGCCGTCTCGATGGCATCCAGCACCGGGCCGGCGGCACCGTTGCCGGCGTTGACCACCAGCTTCAGCGGCCTGAGCGCGGCGGTATCGATGTAGGACAGCAGGTGCTCGACGTAGGCGGCGCGGTTGGACACCTCACGCAGTTCGCCAGGCAGCGCCGCCGGAGCGGCGAATTCGGCCTTCTCGGCCATCAGGCGGATGTCTTCCAGGCCGGTGTCGCGGCTGATCGGCTGCGAGCCCTCGCGCACCAGCTTGAAGCCGTTGTAGTCGATCGGGTTGTGCGAGGCGGTCACCTCGATGCCGCCGTCGGCGCCCAGGTTCCAGGTGGCGAAGTACACCTCTTCGGTGCCGGTCATGCCGAGGTCCAGCACGGTCACGCCGGCCTCCTGCAGGCCGCGGGCCAGCGCGGCCTTGAGCGCCGGAGAGGTCTCGCGTACGTCGCCGCCGAGCACCACGGTCTTCGGTTTCAGCCACTCGGCGTAGGCGCGGGCGATGCGGTAGGCGATGTCTTCGTTCAGCTCGCGGCCGAGCTGGCCGCGGATGTCATAGGCTTTGAAGCAGGTCAGGGTGGTCATCGATCATTCACCGGCGGCGTCCGGCCGCATGGGTTGGGTGTTGCTTGGTTGCGGATATTGCCGTCCCGGACGGATTGGCCGCGGCGGCGAAACTGCTTGGTGCAGCAAGAGCAATGTGGTTGGTGCTGCGGGGCTGGCTGGCGGGCCGCGCCTGGCGATACAGGGTGCGGAGTATAGCTGCAGGCCGTGTCAGGAGGCTCCTCAGTTACGTTGGATGGGGCGGGCGACGTTCTGTACCCAAGTCGGGTTGGTGAGTGCGGAGCGCTTCCTTATACTGGCGCGCCTTTCCGAATGACGGACCAGCCGCCAGCGTGGCGGCCCTGCCTTGCATGGAAACCACCCCCATGTCGCACAGATCCAGCCGCCTCGAGCGGTTTCTCGTTGTCGCTGCCCTGCTGCTGCTCGTCTGGCTGCCGTTGCCGCTGGGCAGCAACCGCGAGTGGGCCGTTGGCCTGTTCATCGCGCTGACCGGCCTGCTGGCCGGACTATGGACGCTTGACCAGTTCCGCTGCCGACGCCCAGCTGGACCGGCCGTGAAGGCGGCTGTGCCCTTGCTTGGCCTGCTGCTGGGCGCCCAGGGCTGGGTTGCCGCTCAGTGGCTATTCGGTCTGACGGCGGACAGTGGCGCGACCCTGCAGTACCTGTTACTGGGGATCGCCTACAGCCTGCTGTTCCTGCTGGTCATAGCGCTGTTCCACACACGGCAGCGGCTGAACCTGCTGCTCGCCACCCTGGTCATCAGCGGCACCCTGCAGGCCTTCCATGGCGCGTTCATGACCCTGTCCGGCGTCGAGTGGCTGCTGGCCACGCCGAAGACTTCCTATATCGGCGACGCCACCGGCACCTTCGTCAACCGCAACCACCTTGCCGGCTACCTGGAGCTGACCCTTGCCTGCGGCATCGGCCTGCTCATGGCCCTGCGCGATACCCGACCGTTCCGCTGGCTGCACCTGCTGGAGATGCTCATGGGCGCCAAGGCCCGCCTGCGTCTCGGTCTGGTGGTCATGGTCATCGCCCTGGTGATGACCCACTCGCGCGGCGGCAACGCGGCCTTCTTCACCGCGCTGATGATCGTCGGCGGCATCTTCGTCCTGCGCGACAAGGACAACCGCCTGCGCAACGGCCTGATTCTCGCCAGCATCCTGCTCATCGACCTGCTGGTGATCAGCCAGTACTTCGGGCTCGAGCGCCTCAAGGACCGCGTACTCAACACCCGGCTGAACGACGTGGTGGTGGAGGGCCAGGTCATCGAGCGACAGAACATCGACCGCGACGAAGTGTTCGTCTACGCCCTGCCGCTGGCGCAGGAGCGGCCGCTGACCGGGCAGGGTGCCGGCAGCTTCGAGGCGGTGTTCCCGAAGTACCCGGGCGCGGATATCCGCAGCCATTTCGATCACGCGCACAACGACTACCTGCAGTTCTTCATCGAGTTCGGCCTGCTCGGCTGTCTGCCGCTGCTGGCCTTCGTCCTGCTGGCGCTGTGGCGTGCCCTGCAGGCGCTATGGCGGCGCGACTCGCTGTATCGCAGCGGCGTCGGTTTCGGTGCCGCCATCGGCATCCTCGCCCTGGCCATCCACTCGTTCACCGATTTCAACCTGCAGATCCCGGCCAACGCCGCGACCCTGGTGGTGCTCTGCGCCATCGCGGTGCTGGCCAATGGCCACAGCAAGCCGCGCAGGCAAAGAATCGGCTGAGTAGCGACCTCGCCCGCAAGCGCCGGCTCATCGGCCGGCGCTTGCGGGCGAGGCGACAGTCTGCAATCGATTACAGGCCCTTGAGGTACAGGTTGTCGAAGCAGTAGTTGGTCGCCTCGACGTAGCCCTCGGCGCTGCCGCAGTCGAAGCGCTGGCCCTTGAAGCGGTAGGCCAGCACGCAACCGCTCTGCGCCTGCTTCATCAGTGCATCGGTGATCTGAATCTCGCCACCCTTGCCCGGCTCGGTATCGGCAATCAGGTCGAAGATGTCCGGAGTGAGGATGTAGCGACCGATGATCGCCAGGTTGGACGGCGCGTCCTCCGGCCTGGGCTTCTCGACCATGGTATTCACCCGGTAGATGTCGTCGCGGATCATCTCGCCTGCGATCACGCCGTACTTGTGGGTCTGATCGCGCGGCACTTCCTGGATGGCGACGATCGAGCAGCGGAACTGCTTGTACAGCTTGACCATCTGCTCCAGCACGCCGTCGCCACCGAGGTTCAGGCACAGGTCGTCGGCCAGCACCACGGCGAAGGGTTCGTCGCCGATCAGCGGGCGACCGCAGAGGATCGCGTGGCCCAGGCCCTTCATTTCCACCTGCCGGGTATAGGAAAAGGTGCACTGATCGATCAGTTCGCGCGTGCCGGCCAGGTATTTCTCCTTGTCGGTACCACGGATCTGGTGCTCCAGCTCGTAGCTGATGTCGAAGTGATCCTCCAGGGCGCGTTTGCCGCGGCCGGTGACGATGGCCATGTGCTGTAGGCCGGCAGCGCGTGCTTCTTCGACCGCGTACTGGATCAGCGGCTTGTTCACCACCGGCAGCATTTCCTTGGGCATGGCCTTGGTGGCGGGGAGGAAGCGGGTGCCGTAGCCGGCGGCGGGGAACAGGCATTTGCGGATCATGAATTCATCCTTGGTTTGGAAAAGGTGAAATGCCCCTGATCAGTGGGCTGCGGAGCCGGAGTGGAGCAGATTCAGGGCGTTTTCGAGGATGTGGAAGATTGCTCCGTACCTACGGACTATGGGAGCGGCGCCCTCGCCGCGAAAGCGGGCCGGTGGCCCGCCAGGCTTTACTCCCCATACCCCCGCGGATTCCCCGACTGCCAGCGCCAGGCGTCGGTCATCATCGCCTGCAGGCCGCGCTCGGCCTTCCAGCCCAGCTCGCGTTCGGCCTTGGCCGGATCGGCCCAGCATTCGGCGATATCGCCGGAGCGGCGTGGGGCGATGCGGTAGGGCACCGGGCGGCCGGAGGCACGCTCGAAGGCGCGGACCATCTCCAGCACGCTGTGGCCGTTGCCGGTACCGAGGTTCCACACGTGCACGCCGCTCTGCGCCGAGATCGCCCGCAGCGCCTTGAGGTGGCCGTCGGCCAGGTCGACCACGTGGATGTAGTCGCGCACGCCGGTGCCGTCGCATGTCGGGTAGTCGTCGCCGAATACCGCCAGCTCCGCGAGCTTGCCGATGGCCACCTGGGCGACGTAGGGCAGCAGGTTGTTGGGGATGCCGTTGGGATCCTCGCCGATCAACCCGCTCTCGTGGGCGCCGACCGGATTGAAGTAGCGCAGTACGGCGATGCTCCAGCGCGGCTCGGACAATGCCATGTCGCGCAGGATCTCCTCGACCATCAGCTTGGAGCGACCGTAGGGATTGGTCGGCGTGCCGGTGGGGAAGTCCTCGCGGATCGGCATCTGCGCCGGCTAGCCATACACCGTGGCCGACGAGCTGAACACCAGGCGGAACACGCCGGCGCGGGCCATCGCCTGGCACAGGGTCACGCTGCCGGCGACGTTGTTCTCGTAGTAGGCCAGCGGCTCGCGCACGCTCTCGCCCACCGCCTTGAGACCGGCGAAGTGCAGCACCGCGCCGATGCGGTGCGCGCGGAACAGACCGTCGAGCAGTTAGGCATCGCGAATGTCGCCCTCGACGAACAGCGGCGCCCGGCCGCAGATGCGCTCGACGCGGTGCAGCGATTCCGCCGAGCTATTGCACAGGTTGCCCAGCACCACCATCTCGAAGCCCGCCTCGAGCAGGACCAGGGTGGTGTGCGAGCCGATATAGCCGGCGCCGCCGGTTACCAGGATTTTTTCGGTCACGGAGGAGATATCCATTCAGAAGCGTAACGTCTTGTGTAGGGGCGTATTCATGCGCCAACGCCGCTCCGTCGGGCGAATGAATTCGCCCCTGCAGGGAGCGGGCATTGCAGCCTCAGGCTCGCCCATACTTGTCTTCGAAGCGCACAATGTCATCTTCGCCCAGGTACGAGCCGGACTGCACCTCGATCAGCTCCAACGGGATCACGCCGGGGTTCTCCAGGGCGTGGATCTGGCCGATGGGGATGTAGGTCGACTGGTTCTCGGTGACCAGGTAGGTCTTGTCGCCGTTGGTGACCTTGGCCGTGCCGCTGACCACGATCCAGTGCTCGGCGCGGTGGTGGTGCATCTGCACCGACAGCTTGGCACCGGGCTGCACGGTGATGCGCTTGACCTGGTAGCGGTGGCCGTTGTCGATGGAGTCGTACATGCCCCACGGGCGGTAGACCTCGCGGTGATTGACGTGTTCCTGGCGGTCGTCGGCCTTGATCCGCTCGACGATTTTCTTCACGTCCTGCACCTTGTCCTTGTGCGCCACCAGCACGGCATCCTTGGTCTCGACGATCACCAGATCCTCGAGGCCCACGGTCGCCACCAGACGGCTGTCGGCGTGCACGTAGGTGTTGCGGGTGGCCTGGCCGAGCACGTCGCCCTTGAACACGTTGCCTTCGGCATCCTTGGCGCTGACGTCCCACAGCGCCGACCAGGAGCCGATGTCGCTCCAGCCGGCGTCCAGCGGCACCATGGCCGCGTCGTCGGTCTTCTCCATCACCGCGTAGTCGATGGAGTCCTCCGGGCAGGCGGCGAAGGCGGCGGCGTCCACACGGGTGAAGTGCATGTCCTGCTTGCCGCCGGCCAGCGCCGCGCGGCAGGCGGCGAGGATCGCCGGCTGGAAGCGCTCGAGCTCCTCCAGGTAGCGGCGGGTGCGGAACAGGAACATGCCGCTGTTCCAGAAGTAGTTGCCGCTGGCCAGGTAGTCGCGCGCGGTGGCGAGATCCGGCTTCTCGACGAAGCGGCTGACCGCGAAGCCGCCGTCGCCGAGCGCCTGGCCCTTCTCGATGTAGCCGTAGCCGGTTTCCGGATGGCTGGGGACGATGCCGAAAGTCACCAGCTTGCCGTCGGCGGCCAGCGGTAGCGCGGCGCGGATGCTGGCGTGGAAGGCCGGCACGTCCTGGATCAGATGATCGGCGGCCAGCACCAGCAGCAGCGGATCGCCCGCCTCCTCGATCGCCTGCAGCGCCGCCAGGGCGATGGCCGGCGCAGTGTTGCGGCCGACCGGCTCGAGCAGGATGGTCGCCCCTTCCATGCCCAGCTGGCGCAACTGCTCGGCGGCGAGGAAGCGGTGTTGCTCGTTGCAGATCAGCCGCGGCAGGCCGACCGCGAGGCCGTCCAGGCGCTGGATGGTCGCCTGCAGCATGGATAGCTGCGCGTCGGCCAGCGGCAGGAACTGCTTGGGATTGAGCTGGCGCGACAGCGGCCACAGGCGCGAGCCGGAGCCACCGGCCATGATGACGGGGAAAAGCATGTTCATAGTCCTTTGAAAATGTTGGTCAGCCCAGGGCCGCCAGATAGGCGCGCGAGTTGTCGTGCACTTCGGCACTGGCCTGCATCTCGGCCTGCGGCCACCAGCGATAGCGGTCGTGCTGCTCGGCCGGTGGCGCCAGGGGCACGCCGGCGGGCAGGCGCAGGTGGTAGCCGAGCACCACGTAATGGGTATCGGGGTTGGCGCCGGCCGCGCCGAACACGCTATCGGCGTAGAAGTGCTCGTACACGTCGAGCAGGCGCGCCTGGCCGCGCTCAAAGGCCAGCCCCAGCTCGCCCCAGGTCAGGCGGCGGAAGGCGGAATCCAGGCTTTCGTTCTTGCGGATGCGCCCGCCGGGTACGAACCAGAAGCCCTGCGCCGGACGATTCAGGCGCTGGCCGAGAAGGATTTCCCCGGCGGCGTTCTCCACCACCAGATCGATGGACACCAGCGGTGTGGATGCCACCACGGTGCGGAAGGTTGCGTCAGTCAGCCACATGCTTCAGACCTCGACCAGGAAACGGCCCAGGATGCGCTCCTTGTCGAGGAACTCGCGGGCATACTCGGTGGCGATGGTATTGGGCATCGGCATGGCCAGGGTTTGCTCGATACCGGCGAGCAGGGCATCTACCGACTCCGGTTCGATCAGCGTGGCGATGCCCGGATACTCGCCGCACAGCAGCCCCAGGCTGGTGTCGGGATCGGCGGTGATCAGCGCGTTGCCGCCCACCGCGAGAATGTTGGTCAGCTTGGACGGCAGCACGGCGTCGGCAGCGCCACGCTTCTGGATCACCAGATGGCAATCGGCCGAAGCCAGCAGCAGCGGAAGATCCTCATAGGGCTGCAGGGGAGCGAACACTACGTTGCTCAGTCCCTTGCTCGCCACCATATCGACCAGTCTGGACTTGCCGGCCCCCTCACCGACGATCAGGAACACCATGTCGCTGCGCGACTGCAGGCGCTCGGCGGCCGCGATCACGGTTTCCATGCCCTGCTTCTCGCCGATGTTGCCCGAATAGAGCAGCACCCGCTTGCCCGGCTCGACGCCGAGGCGCTCGAGCAGGGCAGGGGAGTAGGGCACGTTCTGGAAGCGCGCGGTTTCCGACCAGTTGGGGAAGAAGCGCAGCGCCTGTTTGCTCACCCCCTTGTGGCGGGCGCGCTGCAGCATACCGCTGGAAATGGTCGACACCCGGTCGAAGGCGCGCAGGATCGTCCGTTCGGCAGCGAAGGCGAAGCGCTTGAGCACCCCGCCCTTGGCGATGCCGAGGCCGAACAGCGCATCGACCTCGTAGTCCTGGATGTGCAGCACCGACTTGGCGCCGGTCAGCTTGGCCAGCAGCAGTACCTGCGGTGCGCAGAACAGGGTCGGCACCACCAGGATGACCAGCTCCGGCCTCCAGCGCACCTGGCCGAGCACCGCCAGCGACGAGGACAGCGAAAAGCTGGCCAGATGCAGCATGCGCTTGAGCGCGCTGGGCTTGGCAGGGACATACAACGGGCAGCGGGTCACCGTCACCCCGTCCTCCCGGCGCGTGTCATAGCGCAGGGAAGAGAAGCCCTTCCGGACCTTCCAGTCCGGGTAGTAGGGCGGCGCAGTGACCACCCGCACCTCATGCCCCTGGGCCGCCAGCCAGCGGGCCATTTCGCCGCTGTACTTGCCGATGCCGGTCAGCTCGGGGCTGTAGTTGATGCCGTACACCAGGATCTTCATTCAGTGCGTCCGTGCTTGTTCCACGTTCTCGACATACCAGCGATAGGCATCGCGCAGGCCGTCCTCCAGGCCGATGCTGGCCTGCCAGCCCAGCGCCCTGAGGCGCGACACGTCCATCAGCTTGCGCGGCGTGCCGTCCGGCTTGCTCGCATCGAAGCTCAGTCGGCCGGTGAAGCCGGTGACCCTGGCGATGGTTTCCGCCAGCTCGCGGATGGTGCAGTCCACCCCGGTACCGACGTTGATGTGCGAGAGCATCGGCTGGGTGTTGTCGCGGTAGGTGGCGTCGTCCAGTTCCATCACGTGCACGCTGGCGGCGGCCATGTCGTCCACATGCAGGAATTCGCGCATCGGCGTGCCGCTGCCCCAGATCACCACCTCCTCGTCGCCGCGCTGCACCGCCTCGTGGAAGCGGCGCAGCAGCGCCGGGATCACGTGGCTGTTCTCCGGGTGGAAGTTGTCGTGCGGGCCGTAGAGGTTGGTCGGCATCACGCTGCGGTAGTCGCGACCGTGCTGGCGGTTGTAGCTCTCGCACAGCTTGATGCCGGCGATCTTGGCGATGGCGTAGGGCTCGTTGGTCGGCTCGAGGATGCCGGTGAGCAGCGCCGCTTCCTGCATCGGCTGCTGCGCATGCTTGGGGTAGATGCACGAGGAACCGAGGAACAGCAGCTTCTGCACACCGCTCACGTGGGCGGCGTGCACGATGTTGGCCTCGATCATCAGGTTCTCGTAGATGAAGTCGGCCGGGTAGCTGTTGTTGGCGTGGATGCCGCCCACCTTGGCCGCCGCGAGATAGACCTGGTCGATCTTGTTGGCCTGGAAGTAGGCCTGCACCGCCGCCTGGTCGAGCAGGTTCAGCTCGTCGCGGCCGGCGGTGAGGATGTTGGCGTAGCCCAGTGCCTTGAGACGGCGGACGATGGCCGAGCCGACCATGCCGCGATGGCCGGCGACGAAGACGCTCTGGTTGAGATCGCGGGCCACGCTCAGTTCTCCACCGACACCGGCACGTCGTGGCCGTGCTGCTTGAGCAGGGCGTGACGCTGGGCGACTTTCAGATCCTCGCGGACCATCTCGGCGCACATTTCCTGCACGGTGATTTCCGGCACCCAGCCGAGCTTCTGCTTGGCCTTGCTCGGGTCGCCCAGCAGGGTTTCCACCTCGGCCGGACGGAAGTAGCGCGGATCGACGCGCACGATCACGTCGCCCACCTTGAGCGCCGGGGCCTTGTCGCCGTCGATGCGCTCGACGACGGCCATTTCGTCCACGCCCTGGCCCTCGAAGCGCAGGGTGATGCCCAGCTCGGCCGCCGACCAGGTGATGAACTCGCGCACCGAGTACTGCACGCCGGTGGCGATCACGAAGTCTTCCGGCTGCTCCTGCTGCAGCATCATCCACTGCATGCGCACGTAGTCCTTGGCGTGGCCCCAGTCGCGCAGCGCATCCATGTTGCCCATGTACAGGCACTGCTCGAGGCCCTGGGCGATGTTGGCCAGGCCACGGGTGATCTTGCGGGTCACGAAGGTTTCGCCACGGCGCGGCGACTCGTGGTTGAACAGGATGCCGTTGCAGGCATACATGCCGTAGGCCTCGCGGTAGTTCACGGTGATCCAGTAGGCGTACAGCTTGGCCACCGCGTAGGGCGAGCGCGGATAGAAGGGGGTGGTTTCCTTCTGCGGGATCTCCTGCACCAGGCCGTACAGCTCGGAGGTGGAGGCCTGGTAGAAGCGGGTCTTCTTCTCCAGGCCCAGCAGGCGGATGGCCTCGAGGATGCGCAGGGTACCCATGGCATCGACGTCGGCGGTGTATTCGGGCGACTCGAAGCTTACCGCCACGTGCGACTGGGCGCCGAGGTTGTATACCTCGTCCGGCTGCACCTGCTGGATGATGCGGGTGAGGTTGGAGGAGTCGGAGAGGTCGCCGTAGTGCAGGACGAAGTTGCGGTTATCGACGTGCGGGTCCTGGTAGATGTGGTCCACGCGCTGGGTGTTGAAGGAGGAAGCGCGGCGCTTGATGCCATGCACTTCATAGCCCTTTTCCAGCAGGAACTCTGCGAGATAGGAGCCGTCCTGGCCAGTGATGCCGGTGATAAGGGCGCGTTTTTTCATTGCCTAATTCCTTGTTTCTGGTTTGGACTAAGTGCACTAAATGCGGCTTAAGGTTGGTTGTTGTGTGTTATTTCTTGTGGTTGTTCAGAAGAAGATAGGTGAAAAGCTCAAAAAGCTGTTTGCTCGCGAGACACAGGCTGCGAGTGTCTGGAAAAAAAGCGAAGCATAGGACGTTCTACCCACAAGTGTAAAATAATTCCTGATAGTACACATGAAATGGCAGAGAATAGGTAGGTAATCAGGGCTCCATAGAAGCCTGATAATCCGAAAGCAATGGCTAGCTTGCAGATTAAACTGATTAGAGGGAAGTGGAGAAGGTATATACTGTAAGATGCGTCCCCGATAGTCTTGGGCAGGAAGCCTGTTGCAATTCGAGCCCCCCCGTCTTCTAGTTTCACTAATCCATAAATAATCAGGCAGCTGGTAAGGCCATAGCCCACGAACTCAAAGGTGTTTTCGTACTTTTCTGATATCGGAAAAGCCACCTCATAGAGACCAAAAGCAATGAAGGCTATAATTCCAGTTGCAGCAGATCCCACAGGAGGAAACAACATTTTTTTCGAGCGACAGAGAAGCGCTACTCCAACTCCCAGAAAGAAGTAGGAAACGTGTAGGCTGCCGATGAACGACCATGGGAATGATTTTCCGAAGACGGCTGCACTCACAATCACTACCAGTGCCGCTACCGCAAGTGAGCGACTCAGAATTGCCATCAGCACCAGAAAGTAGAAAGCCATCTCATACTGAAGGCTCCAGGCCACAATTATGACTGGAGCGCCAGTCCCTCCAACCACATCCGGATCTAGTGGCATAAGGCTCAATGCCTTGAGGATCAGCAATGGGTCAGATGGTATTGTCTCCCGCAGGGATGGAACCCAAAGGGCTGAGAGATACACTGCTAGAAAAACAAACCAGTAAATGGGATAGATTCGAACTAAACGCTTGCGGATGTACTCTAGGGCGCGGGAAGGTTTGGTCATGTCCGCATAGTGAACATGTGTGATTATGAAGCCGCTCAGGACAAAAAAGAACTCAACCCCCGAGTCTCCAAAGCGGAACGGAACTGCGAAAGCTTGGATGCCGAAGTATTTGTCAAGAGCTATCGTTGCACCCAAGTGGTAGAAAACAACCAGAAGAGCTGCTGCCGCTCGGCAGGCTTGTAAGGATTTATACATGATTTACTAGTGGTTGCTTTTGGGGTTTTCCCCTTTAAATTAACTAAGGGGGTGTTTTGTTTTTTCTAGGGTTGGTGTTTTTATTAGTTTGTCAGCTTCAGTCCGGTTAATCGCTCAAGAATCTGCACGCGCTCCGTGTTGGAGGTGGCACCTTTAAGGGCATGCTCGAACTCCATGATCTTGGCGCCAACCAGAAAACGGTACCAGTAGCCTTGCAGGAAGTGGTAAACGAGGCCCGAGCGGCCATCGAGGAAGCCGAGCTGGAAGATGTAGCGCCATAGGAAGTACAGCAGCGCACTCAGCGTAAATGGAATGCGGTTGTAGATCTTTTCCTTGATGAACCGCTTGAGTGCCGCCTGACCGGAGGCACTGGCGGTGGTGAGTCCTTTTTCCTTGGCAAACAGACCGTAGCGCTGGTTAAGTACTTCAATGGCCTCACGGGTAGCGTACTTGTTGTGCTTGTCCGTAAAGTAGGTGATGTCGTTCAGGTTATGATCTGCAAAGCCGCCCTTAAGGATGACTGTACGGCCGCCTTTGACCACCACATGCTCGTCCATCCAGCGGTCCTCTACACGGCCATGGCCGCGCCGCCACAGACGAAGCATCAGCAGCGGGTAGCGTCCGCCATGGCGCACCCAGCGATCCATGAAAATATGTTTTCGATTTAGGTTAACGCCCACTACATCAGTTGGCAGAGCCGGCAACTGGGTACTGATGGTGACAGCCAGATCCGGTTCGATGATTTCATCTGCATCAAGACGGAGAATCCAGTCGCCCGTGATGGGCGCATTTTCCAGGGCCCAGTTGAACTGCGCAGACTGGTTCACGAATGGATTCTGCAGGACGAGCGCACCACACCGCTCGGCAATTGCCACGGTGTCATCTTTGGAGAAAGAGTCCACTATGATGATCTGTGAGGCTAAGAGCTGCACGGAGCGTATGGCCCGCTCCAAATGCATGGCTTCGTTGTAGGTCAGGATGATGACCGTGACGCTGCTCATGCGATATTCCTGTTTCTTTCGCCAATCTTCCGGGCCGGATGCCCGGCGTACACTGTCCAAGGTTCGGTAATGCTTTTGCTCACGACGGAACGTGCTCCGACTACAACGCCTTCGGCCACATTGACCCCCAGAGATACAAAGGCTTCTGCGCAGATCCACGCATGTGCGCCAATCACAATTGGTTTCGCAAACAGCTGAAAGTTAGGGCTATTGTAATCGTGCGAGCCACCACACAGATGTGCACCTTGCGAAATCACGGCGCACTCGCCAACAATAATCCGGTCCATGCAGTACAGCGTGGCACCATCACCAATGCCCACATAGTCGCCCAGATCGAGATTCCAGGGCGCCCATATCCTTACACCCGGGTAGACATGCACGCCTTTACCGAGTTTGGCACCGAAAATTTTCAGCAGGAACGCCCGCCAGCTATGCAGTGGCCGCGGACTCGGTTTGAAAAGTAACAGCCATACAATTCCCCAAAGTTGTCGCTTTGCGCGGTGCGAAAGCGAAAAAGAGGCCTCGGTATGTGGATTGTTTCCCTGAATAATCAATGCTGATGCTCTTTAATGATATTGATAAGGCGCTCTGCACTTCGATGGATGTGGAATTTCTCAGAAAAGCAGGATTTTGCTTTCTGTTGCATGGTGATTCGATCCTCAGTGGAGAGTGACAGCCATTTGTTAAGGTTGCTCAATGTCCCCCTTAGAGAGTCATCGTCTACGAAACCTGATTGTGTGGCTTCTACCTCGCGCCAGATATTCACCTTGTTGCTGATTAGAACAGGCTTTCCGCAGGCTAAAGCTTCAGCAACCACAATTCCAAAGTTTTCTTGATGCGATGGTAGACAGAAAACATCAGAAGCATAGTAGGCTCCCCATTTTTCTGAATCTCGCAACATGCCGGGCCACGTAACTCTGCTTGCTATCCCGAGACGTTTGGCCTGTGCGGTTAATGTCGCTTTCCAGCCTGTTTGGTCAGGGCCAGCCATAATAAGGTGTAATGATTTGTCATTTTTGGCTGTTTGTGCGAAAGCTTCAATTAACAAGTCACAGCCTTTCTTTTCATGTATCCGGCTAAGAAAAAGAATTAATCTCTTGTTTTTTAGTTCTGGAAACTTATCTAGAAACGCCGATGACAGTCCTTCATCTATGGGGGGGGCGTCTGTTCCATATGAAGAGACTGCTTCTTTGGCGCTATATAGCCAGAAAGACTCGCGTGCTAGTCGACGTTCTTCTTCACAGGTGAAAATTACTGCCTTTGCGTCGCGCAGTGTTCGATACTCGGCCCATGGCCAGTACAGCCATTTCTTTAGGTGCTTGAGAGGATAGGTTTTTTTGAACCATGGGTCTAACATGCCATGTGTGAATACAAAATAAGGAGTTTCTGTGCCTGCTAAGACGCTGTGTGCAGCTCTACCATGGTATTGCCAAAGGCCATCAATGATGACGGCATCATAGTTATTTTTGTTTTTATTTAACCATTCCTTTAGTTTTGGTGTGTAAGCGTAGTTTCCCGCTCCGGGGCCAAGGGCATGTATTTTGGGGAGAGTAGGGTCTGAATGCCAAATGCTGCCAGGCTTATCACAGCATGCGATTTCTGCTTCAACTCCAAGTGCAGGGTATGCCCGGCATAACTGTTTGATTCCTTCGACTGTTCCACCTGCTTCTGGGTTTGTGGTGGGGATCAGATGCAATATTCTCAATGGTGATTTTCCTGCAGAATTGCAACCATTTTGTTTCCAAGTGATGGCGTGTTTAATTGCATGTACTGGGAAAAAGCCAGTGTGCTCATTGACAAATACTCCTCAGTCGGCATATCCCAGATTTTCTCCAGTGCCGTCGCAATACCCTCAGCCTTCAGATCCCGGGAGAAGATCACACCATTCACACCATCTTGCACATAGGAAGGTTCAGGCCCCATGTGGGCGGGCATGTCACCGTGCACTAATGGCGGCAGTCGCAGCGCAAAGTAATGCACCACACTCAGTCCGGCATTACCCGGATAACAGCCCACCCGGCAGTCGCGGCTGATTTCCAGAATCCGGGCATCGTCATAGACCGCCCCATGAAAAATCACCCAGGAATGATCGAAGCGAGCACGGTACTCGGCCTCCAGTTCGCCACTTCCTACGACATGTAGCACGGCATCCGGATGCCTGGTTCGCACACGAGCTACTGCATCTATCAGTTGCTCCAGGTGGCATTCTTCGCGAAGGCGGCCGACAAAGAGTACCCCTTGCTCTGTACCCGTTTTCTGTATGTCGGCTGCATCGACCGAAAAGCGGATCGCGTTATCGGCAACCGCCAGCTTTTCCGGAGGGCATCCCGCAGCAAGCATGGTTTGATGGGAAAGCTCCGTGTAGCAGACATAACGATGAGAAAGTCTAGCGGCAGTTCGATACAGCCAGGCAATCAGGCCGCCAATGTGGCGCTTTGAATACAGACCCTGCCCGTGCGAGAACACCTTTACTCCATTGCGGCGTGCCCAAAATAACAGCCACCAGTAGGTCAGGTCGCGAATATTGGCACAGGCCAACACCAGTTCCGGCTTTTCCTGGCGCAGGGTTACACGAACATTGTGTTGCCAAAGGAGGCGGCCGCCTAGCAATGGCTTCATCGGCGCTTCAATGACTTTCGCGCTCTCCGAAGCAATAGTACGGAAACCGCTGTTCGCAGCTGAATTTCCACACAGTATGGTTAGTGAGAAATTCCGTGAAAGTTTCTCCACCAGTTCGGCGCGGTAACTGGCCAGCAATGGCTGGATGTAAAGTGCGGACCTTTTTTTTGCGGACATTCAGGAGCTTTTCCTTAATTTGGCATAGTAGGCTACGACAATGGCCATTAAACTGCCCATAAAGAATGCTGCTGATCTTGTGCCAAGAGGGAATCCAGTGAAACCCGTTGAGAATATCGCTATAAGGGCCGTGCTGGCCATGATTGGGATACGTTTTTTGTCGCGGGATTCTTTTCTGTGTTTATGTACTATGACGAGGGCCGCAAAGCAGCAAAAAACAAAAAACATATTCATTCCTAAGCCGAATATGAGGCCTGACGAGTATAGGGTGTAAATCCAGAGTGAGTGGCCCCCGTTCCAGTATCCTTGAACAACTCCTTTTTCTCCAAATATATCTCTTATGAAATCGGCGTAGTGGCCCGAGTAGTCATACGGAGCCCCAATTCCGCAGCCTAAAGCCATGTTCAGGCCTGAGGAGAAAAGGCAGGTCATCTGATTGTGATACTCTGCGAGTCGGCTGGCAGTGGTGATGTCAAAACCAAAATATGATGAACTCCCCAGTATTCGGTTTGCCCACATGCTGATTAGTTCGCTGCCAGTACCCCCGGCAAAATACATGAGGAAAAGCAGTGACAGTGAGATAAAGGATATGATTAATGACTTTCTAGTGAACTCTATTTGACTCTTCGAGTATCCGTAAGTTATCGGGATAATGACAGCGGCTATGGTCAATAGATACGATCTGGTCTGGGAGGCTAGGATGATAAGTAATAGCATCGCCAGGACTGTCAGGCTTGTCAGTTTTCTAAATCCCTCATAGTACATGGCAAAGAAGATGGCTAAGGTAAACGGGAGAAGAGGCGATATGATCCTGTATCGGAGTCCCGAGAGGCCGCCCCCAAAAAAGGTTACGCCGTAAAAAACTTGCCAGACACATGATATTAGCGATGCAATGGCAATTACAGGTAAGAAGTATCCGGCGACGGCATTGACACCGTGTCTGCGACACAAAGCGCCAAAAAAAACGAAGCTACCTACCATGATTACATATGGTGCGCCTACAATTATGTAATTTTGAAAGTTATAGTTGTGAATTATTGCGGTGAGTGGTGAAGAGATTATGAATACAAGTAATAACAATCCTGAGATCTGGATTAATTTTGAAGGGTGGATTGGTTTTTTTGATAGATATGGTATGGCTCCAATACATATAAGGCTCAGTGAAATCAAATATGAAATTCTCTGGTAAATTCCACCCTCTTCAATTCCCTTGAAGTCAAAAGCCATTAGCAAGGCGGTTGAAAGCAGAATCCAGCGAACCCATTGGGGGAGTATTGATGGATCTCGTGAGCGAAATCTTGCTTTCAATTCAATGCTCAAGTTGTGCCTCTGTCAGGTCAAGATATTCAGTTGCTGTTCTGTTGATGTCGAAGTCGGAGATATTTCTTGGCAAGTAAATTGGTTCTTTAAAAGCCGAAAGAATGCTGCGCTCCCAGTCCGCTACGCTTTCTCGTGGTATGCACTGCACACCCTTCATTTTTGAAAACTGGGCAAGCGTAGGAATGTCGCTTGCTATCACCGGAGTGCCGGTTGCTAATGCCTCCAGCATCGCAAGGCCTTGTGACTCCGCACTCGACGGCATTACATAAACATCTGCGCGCGCCAGAAGATCGAATATGTCTTGGCGAGGCCCGAGAAACTCCACGTGTAATTGTAGTCCGAGGTTTGCAGTTAATAACTTTAGTTTCTCGTGATATTCTTTGTCCTCGATCAAGCCGGCCAGCCACAATCTGGCTTGTGGCTGCTGCTTGACCACTTCGGCCATGGCCTGGATACTTATGTGCTGCCCTTTGAGCGGAAGCACCCGCCCCACTTGAAGGACGATTCCGCTTTTCTCTGTCCGCTTGCGTCGGTGGGCAGCTGCTGCCTGAGCGCCGGTGAAGTCAAGACCATTGCGGATCACTCGAACAGGCACTGGAAAAACTGCACGGTAATTATCTGCACCCGGTTCAGAAACAGCAATCGTGTTCCTGCTCAAGTGACAGAGCAGGTGCTCAGCAAGGCGATGGGGGCCTACCGCCGGATAGTTATCGGTGGCATGCAGTACAGGCACAACGCGACGCTGGAGCAGATCGGCCAGCCGGGCGTACATGGCTGGAATCACCGAGTGGGCAAATACCACATCCGGCTTGAACTCTATCAAGAGCTTCCGGATGTGCGGCAGGCGTTGCAAGTGTGAAGGGGCTTGATGCGGTAGCTGTACATGGACGCCTGCATGTTGCAGGCGTTCCAATTGCGGAAGAAAGCTTTCCTCCGATGGGTTGATGGCAGAGAAGGCGACATCGTGGCCCATGTTTTTTTGTGCAATGCACAGGTCGCGAACCAGAATCTCCGCTCCGGAAAACCGGGGGGTCAAAACCAGATGCATAACTCTCATTTCAGTTGCCTCAGCAGCCTGCTAAAACGTACTGCAAACAATCCCAGCGCTACACTGGCCCCCACCCACCACAATGCTGGAGCCCACAGCGTAAGCAGCGGGCAGCCGGCCAGCAGAGTCCAAAATCCCCATTGTGCTCGCAGAATCTGCAAGACAGTCTCTACGTATAGAAGTGCCCCAGTCAGAATCAATAGCACTGCTACCCATACAGCTGCGCTGGAGGCCACTGCTACGCCGGTTATGCCCTTTGCCCGCAGTAGGTACAGCAGTGCCAACAGCGCCAGCAGCTGCACCAGTGCGGCGCCGGTCACGATCCAAGCCTTGCCTTCGGCTTTTACAAACGGCACTAGTACGGCTGTCAGCAGGCCGCCATACATGCCGCCCACCAGAAGCCCGAATACCGGGGCAGCAGCTCTCCAGCTTTCACCCAGCAGAAGCACAAACAATGGCTCTGCCAGTGCGTTCAGAGTCAGCACGGCCGCCATACCACCAGCCGCCATCAATGCGAGCAATGCCAGCGTCAGCTCCACTGCGCGTTGGTGATCGGAGCGCATTTGCTCCGAGAGCTTGGGAAACAGGTACTGCGAAAGCATGATCCCGATATCCGCCACTCCCAGCTGCGCAAAGCGTTGTGCCATCTGGTAGGTGCCTAATCCGCTTACGCCAACAATTTTTGCCACCATGAACTTGTCGGTCTGGTTGAGCAGGAAATTCAGGATGTTGTTCATCCAGATCCATTTTCCAAAGGCAGCAAATTCGGAGGCTTCCCGCGACAGTGACGGGCGGGGTGGTGGCGCAAATACTCGGTATGAGGCAAGCCAGCGCACTCCCTCTGTCACCGCCATGGTCACGAACACAGCCAATACACTCTGCGTCACCCAGGCCACCAGAATGCCCAGCACGGCATCGATCAACACAAAGCTGGAATTGAATAGACCAACGCGGCGCATCTGCATGTTGCGCAGTGCAAGCGTAAGCGACAGGTTCACCGAGCCACGCAAGAGCAGGAGCACACCGACTAGCGCGAGGATTGGGAAGGCTTCCGGTATGGAAAAGAGCTGTGCCGCAGGCCAGGCCAGGAGCGCCAGACCAGTGCCAAGCAGGACGGCCCGTAGCAGCTGCCAGCCCCAGACAGCGCTGAGCTGTGCCTGCGTCAGTGCTTCACGCCGCTGCACCAGCGCTTGCATCAGTCCCAGCTCGCTGAGTGCTTCTGCCACAGCCATTGCCAGCAGGCCCACGCCGATGAGCCCGACGCCCTCTGGCCCGAGTACGCGTGCCAGCACCAGAAACTTGAGCGCCACCGCAATCCGGCCGGCACCGTGCTGCACAAACACCCAAAACGGGCCGGATGAGGAGAACAGGCGTGAGACGAGAGAGAGCTTCTGCATCAGGCGATTGCCTGTATCAGTCGAGCTGCAAAGTCGCGGCCAGGGAGCGGGGTCAGTCCTGATGCCTGGTTGGCAGTTGCCGGCAAGGCGCTCAGAGCGTTGGCGACGGCTTCCTTGTCTGAAACTTGTACGCTTACCCCCAGATCGTTGGTACGGGTGAACCAGCCAATCAGTCCTTCATCACAGCTGATTACAGGACGCTCGAAGGCCAATGCCTGCCACAGCACGCCACTGGAGCCAAGATGGCCGCGATATCCGAGCCATACAGCGTCGCAGGCGCTGAACAGCAGACTTTCTTCGTCTTCGGTGATGAAGCGGTCAATTAGGTTCAGACGGCCCTGCTGAATTGCCTGCTGCCAGGCTTCACCAGCCAGCCAGTTGCGGATCTCCGGAGCCTGGCGGCCGGCCACGACTACGGTCGGTTGTTGCTCCAGCGGCAGCGAGGCTTGTGCCTCCAGAAGTTCTCGCACACCTTTGCGCCAATCGACTGCCCCGTAGAGCAGTACCACCGGACGCGTGGTGTCCAGCCCCAGAGTGCTGCGCGCCTGTTCACGCGACACTGCGGGCACATTGATATCGGCAGGGTCCTGTAGGTACAGGACGCGGCTGTTGGGCTGACGTGCAGTTACGTATTCGGCGAGACAGGGGTCAATCACGCACAGCTTGCCAACGGCGTGGGAGTTTGCCAGACGAAAGAACAGCAGCTCCTTGATGCGCGTTAGCAGCCCGGGCTTGTTTTCTGACAGGCCTATCTCATAGCAATGAAAGGCCGGACGCATGGAAATTGCCGACCAGGGGCACTTTCCGAATGGTCTTGAATTTATTGCCAAGGCATACAGGCAGATATCGGCAAAGGGCAGCAGCACATGGTCGATAGTGGTCTGAGAATTTACTTTCCGGAAAATGGCCTGCAGTTTTTTCCAGTAATAAGTTTCGCGCTGAATCAGTTCGATCAGTCCACCGCCATTTTTAGCGCCGCTGAAGTCATCGAAATGCAAGGCCAGACGATCAGCATGGCGGGCTCGCAGACTGACCAGTGTCGCGTTGTCACAGAAGCGATGATCTGTGGCGATAGTTACCTGCCAGTCACTGTCGCAGGCCGCTGACGCAATCCAGTCCAGGTAGCGAAAGTGGTGCCCGCTCAATTGAGGCTCAATGATCAGAAGCCGTTTCATGTCTATTCTCAGTGTGTATTAGTCGCTGCCAAATAAGTCGCGTGTGTAGACCTTCTCTACTACGTCCTGCAGGCTATCGGCTTGCCGGTTGGCCACGATCACATCACTGATACGCTTGAATTCTTCCAGATCTCGAACGACGCGCGAATTGAAGAACCTGTCTTCCTTCAATACGGGCTCATAGATCACCACATCGACCCCCTTGGCCTTGAGGCGCTTCATCACACCCTGGATGGCCGAGGCACGGAAGTTGTCAGAGCCGGACTTCATCACCAGCCGGTAGATGCCGACCACCTTGGGATTGCGCTTGAGAATGGATTCGGCGATGAAGTCCTTGCGCGTGGTATTGGCATCGACGATGGCGCGGATCAGGGTGCTGGGTACGTCAGCATAGTTGGCCAGCAGCTGCTTGGTGTCCTTGGGCAGGCAGTAGCCACCGTAGCCGAAGCTGGGATTGTTGTAGTGCATGCCGATACGCGGGTCGAGGCCTACGCCTTCGATGATCTGCCGGGTGTCCAGGTCGTGGGTTTCGGCGTAGCTGTCCAGTTCGTTGAAGTAGGCCACGCGCATCGCCAGGTAGGTGTTGGCGAACAGCTTGATAGCTTCGGCTTCGGTGCTGTCGGTGAACAGGGTGGGAATGTCCGGCTTGAGGGCGCCCTGTTGCAGCAGGCGGGCGAAGGTTTCCGCGCGCTCGGAGCGCTCGCCGACGATGATCCGCGACGGGTACAGGTTGTCGTGCAGCGCCTTGCCTTCGCGGAGGAACTCCGGGGAGAAGAGGATATTGGCGGTGTTGTACTTCTCGCCCACGCACTTGGTATAGCCGACCGGTACTGTGGACTTGATCACCATGACCGCATTGGGGTTGATCGCCAGCACATCCTCGATCACTGCTTCAACGCTAAGGGTATTGAAGAAGTTGGTTACCGGATCGTAGTCGGTGGGGGTGGCGATGATCACGTAGTCGGCATCGCGGTAGGCCTCTTCCTTGTCGAGAGTCGCCCGGAGGTCGAGAGGCTTCTCGGCGAGGTAGCGTTCGATTTCGCTGTCCTCGATAGGCGACTGGCGATCATTGATCAGGTCTACCTTTGCCGAGACGATATCAAGGGCGATGACCTTGTTGTGTTGAGCGAGGAGTATGGCGTTGGATAGACCGACATATCCGGTGCCGGCGATGGTGATGTTCATGACAGTCCTTTGAGAGCTTCCGGTGCTGGGGCGGGTCGCGAGCAAGCTCGCTCCTACAGGGCAAGCACGTTGTCTGGGAGTCAGTAGATGTCTTTGGACAGCAGGGTGAACGGCGTCTTGATCAGGATCTTCAGATCCAGCCACACCGACCAGTTGTTGATGTAGGCAAGGTCGAGTTCGACGCGCTGCTGCATCTTGTCCAGGGTTTCGGTTTCGCCACGGCAGCCGCTGACCTGCGCCAGGCCAGTGATGCCGGGCTTGATGCGGTGGCGGGCCATATAGGCGTCGATCTTGCCGGTGTAGTAGTCGTTATGCGCGACGGCGTGCGGGCGTGGGCCGACCAGGGACATGCTGCCCTGCAGCACGTTGATGAACTGCGGCAGCTCGTCGATGGAGGTGCGACGGATGAAGCGGCCGATGGGGGTGATGCGATCGTCGTTGCGGGTGGCCTGTTTCACGTCCTGGTCGTCGTGCATGCGCATGGAGCGGAACTTCCACACCTCGATGACCTGGCCGTTCCAGCCGTGGCGCTGCTGCTTGAAGATGACCGGGCCGGGCGAGGAGCGCTTGACCAGGATGGCGATGGTCAGCATCAGCGGACTGAGGGCGAGCAGCGCCAGCAGGGCGAGGACGCGATCCATCACGGCCTTGGTGAAGGCGGCGGTAGGATAGGCGGTCAGCGGGCTTTCGTTGAGGTGGATGGCCGGCAGGCCGCCGATATCGCTGACCGAGTGGTTGAGCAGCATCATGCTCGCCAGGTCGGGGATCCACACCACGTCGACGCTGGCGTCGAGCAGGTCGATGTACAGGCCTTCGATCTGCTCGGCTTCGGCCAGCGGCAGGGCGATATACAGGCGACGGATGCCGTATTCGGCGATCAGTGCACGCAGGTGTTCGAGCCCGCCGAGGATCGGGTAGAGGCTGTTGCTGGGCAGTTCGGCGCTGTCGGATGCGACCAGGCCCACCACCGGCTCATGCTGGTGACGGACAAGTTTGTCGGCGAGCTCAAGGGCGAGGTCGCCGGTGCCGATAATCAGCGATGTGCGTTCGCTCTGGAGCTGGCGATGGTAGCGGCGGGAGAAGTGCTGCAGTGGCAGGTAGCTGGCGGCCTGTGCCGTGAAGGCGAGGATCGCCCAGGTGAGTGCGACTTCGCGGGAGAACAGTTCGCTGGTCTTGGTGACGAAGGCGACCACGGTGAGGCAGGCGAGCAGCAGCAACCAGCCACACAACAGGCGGGCGAGGCCGGTCAGATAGCCGTGTTGCTTGTGATAGACGCGCAGAAGCGAGTAGGCCGGTACCGATGCGAGTATGGCGATCACCGCGAGGATCCGGTACTGGGTATCCAGGGTGCCGGTCTTGTAGACGGCCAGGGCGCAGAGCAGCAGGGTGGTCAGGCCGATGGCCACCAGCCACTGGCCCCAGAAGGTCAGGCCGCGGCCACCGGGGAGGATGCTGTCGGAGGTTCGTGTCACGTGCTGTGCCTTGCCGTTGAATAGGGTGTCGTGGCGCCAGGGTGCGGAGCTGGATTCCTGATGCTGTCTGGATGCACTGGCAGAAAGACGCCGGCTGTGAGGCTGGAGTGAAGAGACTCTCCGTAGTGATCCGGCTTGAGCTGTCCGGGGCGCTGTCGAGTGGTTTGGCATCATCCTGAGCCTGCGTGGTTGTTGGCGTTGTCGGAAGGCTGTTGCCGAGGTCGGCAGCGGCCTCGCCTGGGCCTTGGGATAACTCTGTTTATGTCGACTGCTGGCGCTTCCGCGAAGGCGACGCGCGGCTATCAGCGGCTGATCGCCCGTGAATGACGGCTTTGCAGTTTTCCGGCGTGATCTACTGGCAGATGCCCTGTTTCTTCCGGATTCGCTCGTCGAGGTGCTCGCACAGCGCTTCGCTCATGCCGGCGTGCGCAGCGACTTCAGATAGGTAGCGGGCTTCGTTGCCGCTGTATTGCACGACCCTGTCGGCGGCTGCGAGGGTGGCGCTGCGTTGTCCGGCGTCGAGGCTCGGCCAGGCGAGCAGGCCGATCTCGGCGAGGGTGCGGTTGATCTCGATGCGGTTGGGGCCGAGGTTGTTGGCTTGTTGCAGGGCGTGAGCGAACTCGTTGTCCAGTTCGAGGAGATGGAGCTTGGCGTAGGCCAGGGCAGCCCAGGCGTAAGGCCACTCGGGGCGGGCCTGGGTCGATGCCCGGAAGGCTTCGAGGGCTGCGCGTCGGGAAGCTTGGGCCTGGGCTGCGCCGAAAGGGGCGCGGAACTGCTGCCATTGCCAGACACGGCCGAGGCGTTCGAGGTATTCGCCGTTGTTGCCTGGGTAGAGTCGCACGGCGCGTTGGGCGGCGTCGTGGGCGATCTGCCAGGCCTTGGCGGTGGGTTCGCTGCGCTTGTTCGTCCAGTCGTCGAGGAAGGCTTGGGCCTGGTAGCTGGCGATGCCGGCGAGCAGCATGCAGGCCCCCGCGGCGATGAGTGGCAGGCTGAGTACTGCGGCCAGTAGCGGCAGCAGACGAATGGTGAACGAGTCCGCACTTTGCGAATCGGCAAGCAAGCGCGTGCTGCGCCGACGTTTCGAGTGGGCGATGGCTGTGGTCATTGCTGGGGAGTGTCCGGCTGGGGTGCCGCTTACGCAGGCGGGTGGCTTCTCAGGTGAAGTGTGCCCGGGCGATTTGCCACGGGTTGTCCTTGACCAGGCGTTCGGCCCGGTTGTCGCCGACGATGCGGGCGGTGTGTTCCATGCCTTCCCTGAGGTGGGGGGGGCGGTGCTGGGTGTTATGGGCGTCGCTGGCGAGGATCGTGACCAGATCCTGCTCCAGCAGGGTGTGGGCGACGTCCTGGGCTGTGGGGCCGAAGTGACCGGCTACCGAGCTGGCGGTGACCTGCAGCAGGCAGCCCTGGGCGATGAACGGCTTGAGTTTGCTAGGGGTGCGCATGATGCCCTTGTTGCGTTCCGGGTGGGCGATCATCGGGATGACATTGCGTTGCAGCAGCCACTGGGTCAGGCGTTCTGCTCCGAAGGGAATCTCGCCATGGGGGAACTCGAGCAGCAGGACTTTCTTGTCCTGCCACTGGCCGAGCATGGGCAGTGCACCTTCGACGAGGGCGGTCATCAGCTCCATGCCGAAACGTACTTCGGCGGCCCAGCTGACTTTCAGGTCGATGCCGGCCTGGGCGAGTCCTTCGTTGAAGATGCGATGGGCGGCCTGGATGCTCCGACGGTCGTTGTCGTAGCGGCCGGGATGGATGTGCGGGGTGCAGACCAGGTGGGTGATGCCGTCCTGGACGGCGATGCGCGCCAGCTGCAGGGCAGTTGCCAGATCGGGGGCGCCGTCGTCGATGCCGGGAAGCAGGTGGTTGTGCAGGTCGATCATGAGATACGGATCTTCAGGCGTTGCCGCTGGGAGGCCGGATTACGCTGTGTGGAGGACGTTCCATCGAGCGCGATGCTGGAAAAGACCTGCGGTCGTTTTACGCTCTGCCGATGGATATTGTGCTGGATCGCAATTGAGCTGCCTCCTGCGCTGCCGCTGCCCGGAGGCTGCTGGTGAAAAACGCCGTGTGGTTTTCCACTCTGTGCAAGAGGCAATTCATTTGTGATTCGGTGCGCCCTCCCGCTCTCCACCAGGGAGAGGGGAGGGGGCTTGCTTTCACGCTTTCTGGGCGTCGCTGCTGTAACCGTAGTAGTCGTAGTAGCCGCCGTAGCTGTAGCCGTACTTCTGGGCTTTCTTGATGTCCACCTGGTTGAGCACCACGCCGGTAACCGGCGCGTTGCTTTGCAGCAACTGGCCGACGCCTTTCTGTACCAGCGGGATCGCCGTGGCTTCGGACTTGACCACGTAGAGCAGCGCGTTGGCGTGTGTGGCCAGCACGGCCGCATCGCTGACCGCCTGGGTCGGCGGGGAGTCGATGACCACGCGGTCGTAACGGCTGCGCAGGAACTCCAGGACCTTCTCGAAGCGCGGCGAGGACAGCAGTTCCAGCGGGTTCGGCGGCACGGCGCCGGCGCTGAGCATGTCGATGCCGTCGACTTGCTTGATGCACTCCTCGAGCTTGGCGGTGCCGGCGATCAGGTTGGCGAGGCCGGGGGTGCCGACCGGGAAGTCGAAGTTCTTCGCCAGGGTCGGGCGGCGCATGTCGGCGTCGATCAGCAGCACCTTTTCCATCTGGCCGAGGGCCATCGCCAGGTTGGCGGACACGGTGCTCTTGCCCTCGCCCGGAATGGAGGAGGTGATCACCAGGACCTTGTGCGGTTCTTCCATGTTGGACAGCACCACGCCGGTACGGATGGTGCGGATCGACTCGCAGAAGCTCTTGTCCTTGTTGTCGCTGAACAGGTGGGCGACAGCCGAGCGATCCTTGTTCTTGACCAGCGGCAGGATGCCGAGGACCGGCAGATTGAGCTTGTTCTCGACTTCCTCGGTACCCTTGAAGGTGTTGTTCAGCGCTTCCAGCAGCAGGGTCAGGCCGGCGCCGGCGAACAGGGCGAGCAGGGCGGCGATGGCGACGATCAGGGGTTTCTTCGGCTTGACCGGAATGGCCGGCACGATGGCCTTGTCGACCACGCGGGCATTGGCGGTTTCCAGGTCGGAGGTGGCGGCCGTTTCCTTCAGGCGGCTGAGGAAGGTGTCGTACAGGGCGCGGTTGGTTTCCACTTCGCGCTGCAGCTCGCGCAGCTTGAATTCCTTGCGCGAGATGTCCTGGATCTGCGCCTTGTTGGCTTCCACGGAGGCGCGCAGCGAGCCCTCGTTGGCCACGGCCATCTGGTAGTTGCGCTCGATACTGGCGACAACCTGCTCGACCTGGCCGCGCAGGCTGGCGGAGGCGGCGGCCAGCTCGGTGCGGGCGGCCTCCATGGTCGGGTGACGTTGACCGTAGCGCTTGGACAGCTCCTCGACCTTGGCCTTGGCCTTGGCTTCGTTGGCCTTGAACTGCTGGATCAGCGGGTCGCCCAGCACTGCCGGGATGCTGGCCAGGCGTTCCCAGCCGGCGCCGCGGCTGCCTTGCACCTGGCGGTACAGGCTTTCCGCTTCCGCACGCTGGCGGCGGGCATCGATCATGCGGTCGCTGGTTGCCGACAGTTCGGCGGCGCTGATGGTGGATACGCCGTCGACGTCGACCAGGTTTTCCTTCTCGCGGAAGGCCTGCAGCTTGTCCTCGGCTTCCTTCAGCTTGACGCGCAGTTCGCTCAGGCGGGTATTCATCCAGTTGGTGGCGGTCATGGACATTTCCATGCTCGCTTCCATCTGGCTTTCGATGAAGCCGTTGGCCAGCGCGTTGGCGGCCTTGGCGGCCAGGCGCGGATCAGCCATTTCCACTTCGACGCTCACCAGTTGGCTCTTGCCCTGCGGGACGATATAGATGCGTCCCATGAAGGCCTTGGTGACGCTGTCGAGGATCTGCGCTTCGGTCGGGTCGACGCCTTCCTCGAGGTCCTCGGGCAGGGTGGCGGGGATGGCCTTGCCGATGTTGAAGCCGGCCAGCAGGCCGCCGATGTCGATCAGCGGCTCGGGCTGCTGGCGCGGGTCGAACTCGGGGTGGGTGGTCAGGTTGAGCTGCTTGACCACGCGCTCGGCGAGGGCGCGAGACTTGAGCAGTTCGAACTGGGTTTGCAGGTATTCGTTGCTGTCCCCTTCCAGGCCGTAGACCTGTTCGATGGACACCACGTTGGCTTCCTTCTTCTCGATCAGCAAGGTGGCGCCGGCGCGGTAGATGGGGGTGATGCTGAGGACCGCCAGCACGGTGACCATGACCACCACCAGCACCAGGGCGAGGATGCTCCACTTGCGGCGCCAGAGGGTCTGCCACAGTTGCAGCAGGTCGATCTCGTCGTTGTCGTCGTCAGCCTGTCGCGTGGCGATCAGGTTGCGCTCGTTGATCTGGGCGTTGCTTTCCATTCTTAGAAGAAACCCTGGTCAATGGTAATGGTGTCGCCAGGCATCACTTGGGTATCGAGCGTCGCCGGCTGCGGCGTGCGGTCCGGATCCTGGTCGCGGATGATGGTGATGCGACCTACCGAGGCGCGCTCGGTCAGGCCACCGGCCAGGGCCACGGCGCGGCGCAGGGTGAGGCCCGGTTGGAAGCGGTAACCGCCGGGTTCCTTCACTTCTCCGCTGATGAAGAATTCGCGGTACTTGAGGACGCTGACGGTGACGCGCGGGTCGACCAGGTAGTCGCCCTTGAGTTGTTCGGTGAGGTACTGCTCGATCTCGGCTGCGGTCTTGCCCTTGGCACGCACTTCGCCGAGGAACGGGTAGGAGAAGATCCCGGCATCGTTGAGGCGAATTTCCTCGAGGCTGAGATCCGGCTCGCCGAAGACGTTGATGCGGATGACGTCGCCCGAGGCCAGCTTGTAGGTGGAGTTGCCTTCGGCCAGCACGGCGCTGCTGTTGAGCAGCAACAGGCCGAGGATCAGGCGGAAGAAATAGCGGATGACCATGTGGCTCGGTTTCTCTTGTGGGGGCGGGTAGTGCACGGGGGGGCGCCACCCCCCCGCATGGTCGCTGCGACCCGATGGGTTACAGGCTGGCGTTGATGGTCAACGCATAGATGTTGCGCTCGTAGCTTTCGTTGGCTGCGTCGGAGTCGTTCTCGGCGTACTTGTAGCCGATGCCGACGTCCAGCCAGCGACGCATCTCGTAGGTCAGACCGATACCGAAGATGTCGGCGTTGTCTTCACGCTGGATGTCTTGGTAGTCCTGGTCGCGACGGGTGTAGCTGACGTTGGAGGTCAGACGCTCGGCCCAGTCGTGATCCCAGCTCAGGGTGGTGGTCTGGGTCTTGATGGTCGATGCGCCGCTGTCGCCTTCGTCGAAGCCCTGGCGGGTGTTCAGGTTGAAGCGCGAGTAGGTACGCGGTTCCCAGGCGACGCCGACTTCCCACATGCCCCCGGACTTCTCGCCGATGCTGGAGTCGTCGAAGTCCTTCTTCTCGCGACCGAGCTTGACGGTACCGGTGGTCTTGGCGGTGGCCTCCCAGGTGGCACCGGCCAGCAGGCCCATGTTCTCGCTGTTCAGGCGGTCGTTGCTGACGTAGTTGTAGTCGGTGTGACGGCCTTCCAGCAGGAGCTTGGTCTTCGGCGCGACGCGGTAGTAGAAGGTGCTGCGCAGCGCGGTGGTGTCGCGCTCCTTGTCGGCGTTGAGGTGGTCGCTGTTGGTGTAGCGCATCTCCTCGTAGTTGGCGCCGAAGTCGATCTGCGCGCGGGCGCTCTCGGCACCGTAGGTGTACACGCCACCAAGGTTCTTGGTGTTGTACATGTCGTTCTCGACCTTCTGATCGAGACCGGCGGTTTCCTCGACGTCGTGGTAGCCGGCGTTCAGCTTCAGACGGTTGCGTGCGTCGAACTCCAGACCGAGATCACCGGTCAGGTGATGGTCGGTGTTGTTGTCCTTGTGGCTCGAGTGGAAGGTGTCGCTGACGGCGCTGTAGCTCACCTTGTAGGCGCTCTTGCGGCCTTCCGCGCCGAGGGTGAAGGTCGGCGCGATGGTGGTGATCCAGCTCGACTCTTCGTCGTTTTCCACTTCGCGGAAGTTGTCGTCGTAGCTTTCGCTGACCTTCAGGGTGGGCGTGAAGTTCAGGCCGTCGGCCAGCTTGATGCTCTGCGGCTCGAGCGCCCAGGCGTTGGCGCAGACGACGCCGGAGATGGCGGCGGCCAGCAGGCTGATGTGCAGTTTGTTGCTCATTGAACAGGGAATCCTTGCCGGTAGTGGCGGAGCTGATTTTCGCGATGGCGACCATACTGGCCGCCATCGGTGTTCGTCGTCCGTGCTACGGATCAGTTCGGGCTGGCAGTGCCGCCGCCGCCGCCGCTACCGCTCGGGGTGCTGGAGGTCGGGGTGGTCGGGCCGCTGGTGGTGCCGCCGGCGCCGCCGCTGGTGGTGCTGCCGGTGGCCGAAGCGACGGCGGTGCTGACTGCTGCTGCCACGCCCGGAACGGTCGAGGCCTGGGCGGCGCTGGTAGCCGCGGAGCTCACGCTGGCCTTGGCATCGGCCGGGGCGGCCTGCACGGCGGCGGTTGCCACGGCCGCGGCGACAGCGGCGCTCGGAGCTGCGCTGACGGCGGCGCTGGCAATGGCGGCGGCAGCCTGCGGAGCGGCCTGGATGGCGGCGGTCACGATGGCGGCAGCGGCTTCCGGAGTGGCGGCTGCAGCGACCAGCGCAGCAATGGCGGCAGCCAGCTCCTGGTCGTTCTGGGCGGCGGCGATGGCCTGGGCCTGTTCGGCGGTCACGACACCGGCAGCCACCATGGCGTCGGCGGTCTTCTGGTCGGCCATGGCCTGGCCGGAGGCCAGGGCCAGGGCGATGGAAAACGCGGTCAGGGTTTTGCGCATGTTTAACGTCCTCGTTATTTGCAGCAGTGGGCCTTGCCGAGGCAAGGAGTGAATCTTTCTTGTGTTGGTGAATCTGATGCCAAGCCTGAGCGGAGCTGAGTGGCTGGCTGGTGGCAAGATGGAGCTGGATCTTGCGAGGTGGCCTTCTGGACGGCTGCAAGAAGCCTTCTCCGACGCGCCATCGAATGACTGCCGGGCCGGGGTTCGTGGGAAGGCTACTGGTCGGTGATGCCTTTCAGGTCGGTGTGAATCGTCACTGCTCGTGCTTTCTGTCGATATCGTTCGGCCAGGGCACTGGCCAGTCTTTTTCTGGCCTCCTGCTCGCCGTGCACAAGACGGATCTCGCTCGGCCAGTGGCGCATGCGCGCGACGAAATTGACCAGACCTTTCTGGTCGGCATGGGCGGAGTAACCACCGATGCTTTCGATCCCGGCACGAATGTCGAACCGCTCGCCATCCAGATCGACGTAGCCGCCGCGCGGGCCGTACTGCTGGATGATCTGTCCGGGAGTTCCCTTGGCCTGATAGCCGACGAACAGGACGTTGTGCCGTTTGTCGCCAAGCATGGCCTTCAGGTAGTCGACGATGCGACCGCCGCTGCACATGCCGCTTGCGGCGATGACGATGGCGGGGCGCCCGCTCTGTGCCAGGTGACGCACCATGGCGAGGTGATCGCCATGGCTGTCTATCGTCAGCAGATTGCCGAACTTGAGCGGGTTGCGCCCCCGGCGCAGGCGTTGCAGAGCCTCTTTGTCCCAGAAGTCCTGTAGTTGTCCGTAGACCTCGGTGAAGCGACTGGCCAGAGGCGAGTCGAGGATGATCGGCAGGGCAGGCCAGTTGATCGCGCCGCTTGCTGCACTGACAGATGCCTTCTCTGCCTCGTCAGTTGCCGGAAGTGTGAACTTCATCCTCTGGGTGATGTCTTCCAGTTCGTAGAGCAATTCCTGCGTTCGGCCTATGCTGAAGGCCGGAATCAGCACCGTGCCGTTGTCGGCCAGTGCCTTCTCGATCACTTTCTGCAGCCGCTGGCGGCGGTCGCCCCTTGGCTCATGGATGCGATCGCCGTAGGTGCTTTCCAGTACCAGGGTGTCAGCTCTCCAGGGTGACTTGGGGGCTGGGAGCAGGGGGGTATGTGGTCCACCGAGGTCGCCAGAGAAAACGATACGCTTCTTCTTGCCACTCGCGTGGTAGTGCAGGTCGCATTCGACATAGGCCGAACCGAGGATGTGGCCGGCGCGCTGCAGGCGGATGCGGGCAGAAAGTTGCGGATTCTCGACTATGCTGAACCAGGTGTTGTACGGCAGTGCGATGGTGCGCATCTCGATCAGGTTGAGATAACGCTCAAGCAGCTTGGCGTCGCGACTCACGTTCAGGCGAAAGGCGTCTTCCAGCACAAGAGGGAGCAGTCGGGCCGAAGGCTCGCTGCACAGTATGGGGCCCTTGAATCCCGCAGCGAGCAGCTGTGGTAGGCGCCCAATGTGGTCGACGTGAACGTGTGTTGCGATCAACGCACGGATATTGCCGGTATCGAAGTCGATTTGCGGTTTGTCGTTGCTACTCAGGCCGTCAACGGAGGTTTCCGCACCTTGGAACAGGCCGCAGTCGATCAGCAGGTTGTGTTGCTCGTCGAGCTGCAGTTGGTGGCAGGAACCGGTCACGCCGTTCGCGGCGCCATGGTGTGCGACTTTTGGATAGGGCATGTGGTTAGTCCATTAACGATGCGCCATCTTGACGTGCAATCAGGCACGCTACCGCCCCAGGGTTTGTCCGTCATTCCCTGAGAACGAATCTTCCATGCAGCGAATGCCTGGCGCGCGAATGCTGTGCGTCAGGCATGCCGTTTGTCATTTGTGCCGTGAGGGGGCGTCTGAGATGCACCCTGCTCCTTGGGTTGTTGCTTATCCTTTTGATTGTGACGGTTTTTTCAATCGACTGTCTGTAAGCATTTTTCCCTATTCGATTTTGCGAATGCTTGATAGTGGAACTCGGACTTTCTGGTCGCGCTGCAATATCTTCATCAGTATTACCACTCTCTCATTACCATCCATGGACAGGAAAATGGCTTCCAGCTCGGCGAAGGGGCCTTGATCGATGCGTACCTTGTCACCGGATTCGAGGAACTGATCGGGAGGGGTGGCGCTGCAGCGCCGCTGTAACTGGCTGACGAGGTTGGCGTCGATAGGTGTCGGCTGGTTACCGAAGGTCACCAGGCGGCTGACGCCGCGGGTGGAGCGCAGGGGAGCCCAGTTGTCGAGCCGGCTGAGCTGGATGAACAGGTAGCCGGGAAACAGTGACTCCTTGACCATTTGCCGCTTGCCGCGCGCGATCTTTTCGCAGGTATGCATGGGGCGGTAACAGGCATAGCCCTGGCGCACGAGGTTCTCCTCGGCGCGCTCGTCCTGACGAGGTTTGCACTGGATCAGATACCAGTCCGATTCGCCGTGCTGTGCATTGGGCTGGGTAAGAGATTCGCTCATGCGAAAGTGCTGCATCCTGGCTGGGCCGCGGACAGGGCTGTGATGGCTGATGTTCGTCGCCATCACTTACCGTGACCAATTCAACCGCCGGATTGTGCCATGCTTCCCGCCTTACACAAATATTTCAGTCCACCTTTGTGCTGGTTAACCAGACCAAAGGCCGGCTGAGTTGTCGCCCCTTCTCGGTAGGGCAGTCACTGTATGGTGGCGGAGTGCTGGAGCCGGCGCTGTCCTATGAGCGTCACAGCCTCGCGCAGCGCCTGGATCTTCAGCGGCTTGGTCAGGTAGCAGACGATGCCGAGCTCGCTGACCTGGGCCTGGTCTTCCGGCAGGGCGCCGGCGCTGATGACGATGACCGGCAGGTCGCGGGTGCGCGGGTGTCTGCGCAGGCTGCGCAGCAGGCTGTCGCCTTGCAGGCCGGGCAGGTCGATGTCGAGCAGCAGCAGTTCCGGCGGGTTCTCGGTGATCCAGTGCAGGGCCTCGAGGCCGTTCTCCATGATCTCGACGTCGGCCAGGTCGGCGAGGGCCTTCTGCACCAGTCGCTGGCTGGCGTGGTTGTCCTCGACGTACAGGGTGCGCAGCAGGGGAACGCCATGCGGCTTTTCGGCGCGTTCGCCGTGGATGTCCTTCTGCAGCGTCGGGCTGAACGGCAGTTCGATCCAGAAGGTGCTGCCGATGCCGGGCTCGCTGGTGAAGTCGAGCTTGCCGTGCATCAGTTCGGCCAGTTCGCGGCTGAGGACCAGGCCGATGCCGGTGCCCTTGATGGTGCTGTTTTCGTGGCCGAGGCGCTGGAACGGCTTGAACAGCAGCGGGCGCTTGTCCTCGCTGATGCCGTGGCCGGTATCTTCGACGATCAGGCGCAGGCTGCCGGGGGTGATCTTGTAGCTGAGCGACAGGTGGCCGTTGGGGCGGTTGTACTTCACCGCGTTGCTCAGCAGGTTGAGCAGGATCTGCCGCAGTCGGCGGGCTTCGGCGCGGACCAGCAGGCTGCCCTCGGGCAAGTGGCTTTCCAGGTGCAGATTGTGTTCGCTGGCCTGCGGGCGGATCAGCTCGATGCATTCGCTCATGATCTGCCGGGCGTCGACGATCTCCATCGTCAGGTTGGTCTTCTGCGCCTCGATGTAGGCTAGGTCGAGGATGTCGTCGACCAGCAGGCACAGGTGGTTGCTGGCGGTGAGGATTTCGCCGGTGTACTGGCTGAGGCTGCTTTCCTCCGGGCGGTCGGCCAGTTCCAGCTGGATCATCTGGGCGAAGCCCTGCACGGCGTTGAGCGGAGTACGCAGCTCGTGGCTCATGCTGGACAGGAAGCGCGTCTTGGCGATGTTGGCGGCCTGGGCCTGCTGGCTGGCCTGGCTGAGGGCTTCCTGGGTGGCCTTGAGGGCGTCGATGTCGACGTGGGTGCCGGCCAGGCGCCGGATGAAGCCGTCGGCCTCGGTATCCACGGCGCGGCCACGGCTGAGCAGCCAGTGGTAGACACCGAGAGAGTCGGCCAGGCGGTACTCGATGGTGTAGTTCTCGCTCGGCGACTGCTCGGGGTGTTCGAGGCAGGTGATTGCCTGCTCGAGGTCGTCGGGGTGGATGCGGGAATAGAAGGTATCCAGGTCCATCTGCGGGCCGTTGAGGCCGAAGCGCTCGATCAGGCGGCCCTCGATGCGGATGGTGCGCTGCTCCAGGTCGATCTCCCAGACACTCTCGGTGGTCGAGTCGAGCACCAGGCCGAGTTGCTTCTGGGCTTGCAGGCGGGTGGCTTCGCTGTGCGCCAGTTGCTGACCCATGGCGGTGGTGGCGCTGGCCATCTGGTCGAACTCGGCGATTGTCGACTCGGTGCGCTTGGGCATCCACTGGCCCTGACCGATTTGCGCCAGCATCCAGGTGATGCCGTCGATCGGCTGCTGCAGGTGGTGGCTGAGTTGGCGCGAGCGCAGCCACATGGCGGCGAAGAACAGCAGGTAGAAGATCACCAGGCCGGCGATCAGCAGGTAGCCGATCTGCTGGTAGCGCGAGGCGAGGGCGTTGGTCTTGCTGAATACCTCGGCCTCGTCGACCACGGTGATGAGCTTCCAGCCGGTTTCCGGAATGGTCGCCCAGGCGGCGAGCTTGCGCTGGCCGCCCAGATCGAGGGATTGCACGCCGGTGGCGCTGAGGCTGATGGCTTCGGCAAGGCCGCTGGTGTCCTGGCGCTTGCTGAGGTTGAAGTCGGCGGGCTTGAAGATTTCCTTGCGGATGGCTTCGTCGTAGGAGTGGTTGGTCAGCTCGCTGAGGCGCAGGTCCTGTTCGCCCTGGGGCGGCAGGGCCATGATGTTCTGCTCGGCGCTGACCAGCATGGCGTAGCCGTTCCAGGCCACCTGCAGGCCGGCGATTTCCTTGAGGATGTTGTCGACGGTGATGTCCAGGCCGGCCACCCCTTCAAGGAAGTCGCCGCGATAGACCGGGGCCAGCGCCGACATCATCCAGCCGTGGCCGGCGGGGTCGACGTAGATGTCGGTCCACACCACCTTGCGCAGCGGGTTGTGGCGGGCGTCGGCGAGGTAATAGAAGTTGTAGTTGGGGATCACCATGTCGTGCGGATACTGGTCCGGGGTGTGGAACCAGGGGTAGATCCGGTTGTAGCTGTCCCAGGTGTTGAAGTAGAGCGAGGCGACCAGTTTGTTGGCGTCCTTGAGGCTCTTCATCAACGGGTCGAGCTGGGCCAGGCGCAATACCCGGTCCATGTCCTGCTGGTTGGCCGGGGTGCTGTTGGCGTAGAAGGAGGCGGCGCGGCCGTCGTCGGTCTTGGTGTAGAGCACGCCGTCGTCGGTGCGGGCGTGGCGTTCGCGCTCGAAGCTGTCGTCGAGGTAGGTTTTCTGTTGCAGGACGTTGCCGATCTGTTCGCTGTAGACGCCGGTGAGCTTGGCGATGGCGTTCAGGCGCTCGCTGACCAGATGCGCTTCCTGCTGGGCGGCACCCTTGAGGTCGGTGAGCGCGGTCTCGCGCAGGTGTTCGATCTGTGCTTCGCGAATCGAGCTGTTGGTGAGCAGGTAGGCGGCGATCAGTACGGTTTCCACCAGAACCAGCGGGATCAGGGCGCTCTGCACGAAGGCGCGCCACATCCAGCTGCGGAGGGTGGTTTTCGGGGTTTCCTGCATACCTGTGCGCCCTTGGGGTTGATCGCGCTGGGTGGGCCAGCCTGTGGATTCGGCAGTTTAGGGATGATGCTCGCCAACGGCGTTGGCTGGGTCCGCGGATGATAATGGAAAGCCCCCGATTTGTGACGAGTTTTGCAAAATTGAGTCCGGCCGGGCTGGGGGCTTTCGACCTTGTCGAGCGAGCCCGGCCTGCTGGTGCATTCCCGCGCAGGCCGGAGCCCGTATGCCTTGTGGCGGTGGGGGCTCGTCTGTGCCGGAGCGACGGCGGGTGGTCTTGTCTGGGGTTGCCTAAGTATCTGTCAGGCAAAGTTTTTGCCTGGCGGGTTGTAAGTTGCGTGCGACTCGCTACAATGGCGCGGCCCGCTACCACGGCGGGTACGTTATGGTGGCCCTGTCGGTCCCCCCGCAATGATTAGCCGTCAACCTGGTCAGGCCCGGAAGGGAGCAGCCATAGCGGTGACATCGTGTGCCGGGGTGTGGCTGGCGGGGCCATCTCCATTTCTGGCGGGCGAAAACCTTGCCGGCCGCTTCTGCTCATGGTCTGCGGGGCGGCTCGCACGGGGCCATCTCTTGAGCGACGTCCCGTCCAGTCCCCTCGAGCGGGTGCAATTTGCCCCACGCTTCGCTAGCATGACGCCCCACGCTCAATTGCCCGCAGCGAAAGATTCGATGAGTTACCAGGTCCTCGCCCGCAAGTGGCGTCCGCGCTCGTTCCGTGAAATGGTCGGCCAGACCCATGTGCTCAAGGCCCTGATCAATGCGCTGGACAATCAGCGCCTGCACCACGCCTATCTGTTCACCGGCACCCGCGGGGTGGGCAAGACCACCATCGCGCGCATCCTGGCCAAGTGCCTGAACTGCGAGCAGGGCGTCAGTTCGACACCCTGCGGCCAGTGCTCGGTGTGTCGGGAGATCGACGAAGGCCGTTTCGTCGACCTGATCGAGGTGGACGCGGCGAGCCGCACCAAGGTCGAGGATACCCGCGAGCTGCTCGACAACGTGCAGTACGCGCCGACCCGTGGCCGCTACAAGGTCTACCTGATCGACGAAGTGCACATGCTGTCCACGCACTCGTTCAACGCGCTGCTGAAGACCCTCGAAGAGCCGCCGCCGCACGTCAAGTTCCTGCTCGCCACCACCGATCCGCAGAAGCTGCCGGTCACCATCCTCTCACGCTGCCTGCAGTTCTCGCTGAAGAACATGCCGCCCGAGCGCGTGGTGGAGCACCTGACCCACGTCCTCACCGCCGAGCAGATCCCTTTCGAGGCGGATGCCCTGTGGCTGCTGGGGCGTGCCGCCGATGGCTCGATGCGCGACGCCATGAGCCTTACCGACCAGGCGATTGCCTTCGGCGAGGGCAAGGTGCTGGCTGCCGACGTGCGCGCCATGCTCGGCACCCTCGACCATGGTCAGGTCTACGGCGTGCTGCAGGCCTTGCTGGCCGGTGATGCCCGCGCCTTGCTTGAGGCGGTGCGCCAGTTGGCCGAGCAGGGGCCGGACTGGGCTGGCGTGCTGGCCGAGATGCTCAACGTGCTGCATCGCGTGGCCATCGCCCAGGTGCTGCCGGAGGCGGTGGACAATGGCCAGGGCGATCGCGAGCGGGTACTCGGGCTGGCAGGAGCGCTGCCGGCCGAGGATGTGCAGTTCTATTACCAGATGGGCCTGATCGGTCGCCGCGATCTGCCGCTGGCGCCCGATCCGCGCAGCGGTTTCGAGATGGTGCTGCTGCGCATGCTGGCGTTCCGTCCGGCCGATGCGGCCAGGGCGCCGGATACGCCGCTAAAGACCTCGGGGATCAGTGAGGCCACGACTGATTCCGCGACGGCACCGGTGGCTGGGGCTGCCGTCGCTGCGCCTGTGCCGCCCCCGGCGTCGTTGCCTGCCGAGCCGGTCGATGTGCCTTGGGATGTCGCGCCGCAAGATCGGCCACGCCCCGAGGAGCGCATGGCTGTCGCCGCACAGGAGCCGTCCGCGCCGGTTCCGCCTCCTCCCGCGCCGGAGTTGCAACCGCAGGCGCTTGCCGCACCGGTAGCGTCTGCGGCGCCACCGGCGCATGAGCCTCCTCCGGCGAGGGGCGTCGGGGCAGCCGTACCCGCACCGGCGCCGCAGCCGCGTACGGATGCTGCTGCGCCCACGGCTGTGCCGCCGACAGTAATGGAGGAGAGCGCCGCCGAAGAGGCCGACGACGACTACGACTCGGTGGATGTGGACGCATACGCCTATCTGGAGAACATGCAGCCGGTCGACGACCGCGAGCCGGTTCAGCAGGCGCGCGAGGAAGAGCCACTGCCAGCCTCCCGCCCGGCCACCGGCCTGGCCGCCGAGTGGCTGGAGCTGTTCCCCAGGCTGGGACTGGCCGGGATGACGGCCAGCATCGCCGCCAACTGCTCGCTGGTGGCGGTGGATGGCGATCGCTGGCACCTGCACCTGGATCCCGGGCAGAGCGCGCTGTTCAACGCCGGTCAGCAGCGCCGCCTGACCGATGCGCTGAGCAGCTATCATGGTCGTCCGTTGACTCTGCAGATCGATATCGTCCGGCCCGAGCAGGAAACCCCTGCCCAGGCCGCCGCCCGTCAGCGCGCCGAGCGTCAGCGCGCGGCCGAGGCATCGATTCACGCCGACCCGCTGGTTCGGCAGATGATGGAGCAGTTCGCCGCGGTGATCCGCGACGGCACAATCGTACCCCTGGACAATTGAGGTGATCCCCATGATGAAAGGTGGCATGGCCGCGCTGATGAAGCAGGCGCAGCAGATGCAGGAAAAGATGCAGAAGATGCAGGAAGAGCTGGCCAACGCCGAAGTGACCGGCCAGTCCGGTGCCGGCCTGGTCAGCGTGGTGATGACCGGTCGTCACGACGTCAAGCGCGTCACCCTGGACGACAGCCTGATGCAGGAAGACAAGGAAGTGCTGGAGGACCTGATCGCCGCGGCGGTGAACGATGCCGTGCGCAAGATCGAGCAGAACAATCAGGACAAGATGGCCGGCATGACCGCGGGCATGCAGCTGCCGCCCGGCTTCAAGATGCCGTTCTGAGCCTGATTTCCCCTGGTGCGCCCGGCACACCCTGCGTGACCGCACCATCGCAGGGTGCGCTGTGCGCACCCTGCATTGCGACGGTAATTCCCATGAGTTTCAGCCCCCTGATCCGCCAACTGATCGACGCCCTGCGCATTCTCCCCGGCGTCGGCCAGAAGACCGCCCAGCGCATGGCCCTGCAGTTGCTCGAGCGGGATCGCAGCGGTGGCCTGCGCCTGGCCCAGGCGCTGACGCGGGCGATGGAAGGGGTCGGCTATTGCCGGCAATGTCGTACCCTTAGCGAGGACGAGCTGTGTCTGCAGTGCAGCGATCCGCGCCGCGACGATAGTCTGCTCTGCGTCGTGGAGGGGCCGCTGGATGTGTTCGCCATCGAGCAGACCGGCTATCGCGGGCGCTATTTCGTGCTCAAGGGACATCTGTCGCCGCTGGATGGCCTGGGGCCGGAAGCCATCGGCATTCCCGAGCTGGAAGCGCGGATCGGGCAGGGGCGCTTCAGCGAAGTGATCCTGGCGACCAACCCCACGGTGGAGGGCGAGGCGACCGCTCACTACATCGCCCAGCTGCTGGCTCCGCGTGGTCTCAGGCTGTCGCGCATCGCCCATGGCGTACCGCTCGGCGGCGAGCTGGAGCTGGTCGACGGCGGTACCCTGGCGCACGCCATGGCCGGGCGCAGGCAGTTCGAGCTCTGACCCCGTACAAATGAGAACGCCCGCCCCGGTCTCCCGGCGCGGGCGTTTTTCATGCCAGGCAGGCTTGCTGTCAGCCTTCCAGCCGGCCGCCGGCCAGGCCGCAGAGCTCGACCGAGTCGAGGATCTGCACTTCCTTGCCGTCGGCCTGCAGCAGGCCATTCTGCTGGAAGCGGGTGAACACGCGGGACACGGTTTCCACCGCCAGCCCCAGGTAGTTGCCGATCTCGCTCCGCGACATGGCCAGGCGGAACTGGTTGGCGGAGTAGCCGCGGGCGCGGAAGCGCGCCGACAGGTTGACCAGGAAGGTGGCGATCCGCTCGTCGGCGGTCTTCTTCGACAGCAGCAGCATCATCTGCTGGTCGTCGCGGATTTCCCGGCTCATCAGGCGCATCAGCTGGCGGCGCAGCTGGGGCAGCTGGACCGACAGCTCGTCGAGCTTCTCGTAGGGAATCTCGCACAGCGAGGTGGTTTCCAGCGCCTGGGCGGAGACCGGATAGGCCTCTGCGTCCATGCCGGACATGCCAACCAGTTCGCTGGGCAGGTGGAAACCGGTGATCTGCTCCTCGCCATTGTCGGTGACGCTGAAGGTCTTCAGCGCGCCGGTGCGTACGGCGAATACCGAGGTGAAGCTGTCACCCTGACGGAACAGGAACTCGCCCTTCTTCAGCGGCCTGCCGCGCTTGACGATGTTGTCGAGCGCGTTGATGTCTTCCATGGTCAGGGACAGCGGCAGGCAAAGAGGGGAGAGGCTGCATTCCTTGCAGTGCGCCTGTGGCAGGTTGCGCACCTTGATGTTGTCTTGGCCGGCGGTCATGTCGAACAGCTACCTAAAGCGAGGTTTGAGCGCAAGGTTACCGCAGCATGCCGGCGGCTGCCAGTGCAGGACCATGAACATCGACTTCAGATGACTCGCGAGAAACGTTGGGTATTCAGCAGCGGCAGGTAGCGGTCGAACAGCATGCAGACCGAGCGTACCAGCAGACGACCGGCTGCGGTGATGTCGATGCCCCGCTCGTCGAGGCGGATCAGGCCATCGCGGGCGAAGTTCTCCAGCTCCGGCCAGACTTCGTTGAAGTAGCCGTGGAAGTCGATGTTGAAGCGCTCTTCGATCTCGGCGAAATCCAGCTTGAAATGGCAGATCAGCTGCTGGATCACGGCGCGGCGGATGCGGTCGTCACCGTCGCAGTGCAGGCCGCGACGGGTGGCCAGCTGGTTGCTGTCCAGGCTGCTCTGGTAGTTGTTGATGTCGCTGGTGTTCTGGCAGTACAGGTCGCCGATCTGGCTGATCGAGGAGACTCCCAGGCCGATCAGGTCGCAATAGCCGTGGGTGGTGTAGCCCTGGAAATTGCGCTGCAGGGTGCCTTCTTCCTGGGCGATGGCCAGTTCGTCGTCCGGCAGGGCGAAATGGTCCATGCCGATGTAGCGATAGCCGGCGGCGGACAGCTGCTCGATGGTGCGCTGCAGCATCTCCAGTTTCTCGCCGGGACTCGGCAGGTCCTCGGCATTGATCCGGCGCTGCGGCGGGAAGCGATCCGGCAGGTGGGCGTAGTTGAACACCGACAGGCGGTCCGGCTGCATGGCGATGACTTCGTCCACGGTGCGGGCGAAGGACTTGGCATTCTGCAGCGGCAGCCCGTAGATCAGGTCGATGTTGATCGAGCGGAACTGCAGGGTGTGCGCCGCCTCGATGATCGAGCGGGTTTCCTCCGGGCTCTGCATGCGGTTGACCGCGCGCTGTACGGCGGGGTCGAAGTCCTGCACGCCGAGGCTGACCCGATTGAAGCCGATGTCGCGGAGCAGGCCCATGGTGGTCCAGTCCGCCTCGCGCGGGTCGATCTCGATGCTGTAGTCGCCGGTGTCGTCGTCCAGCAGATGGAAGTGCTGGCGCAGGCCCGCCATCAGCTGGCGCAGTTCGTCATGGCTGAGGAAGGTCGGCGTGCCGCCGCCGAAGTGCAGCTGCTCGACTTCCTGGCTGCGGTCGAGATGGCGGCTGACCAGTTCCACTTCGTGCAGCAGGCGCTGCAGATAGGGGGCGCTGCGTCCGCGATCCTTGGTGATGACCTTGTTGCAGGCGCAGTAGTAGCAGATGTGGGCGCAGAAGGGCAGGTGCACGTACAGCGACAGCGGTCGCTTGGCCTGGGCGCTGCCACGCAGGGCCTGGATCAGGTCGAAGGGGCTGACACCGTCGTGAAACTGAACGGCGGTAGGGTAGGAGGTATAACGCGGCCCGGCCACATCGTAGCGGCGAATCAGATCGGTATCCCAACGAATGGCGTCGAGCATGCGGGGTAGCCCTGCAAATTAAGACTTATGGCCAAGTCTAGGAGCGGGCGCGAAGTGGGGTGTTGACCTGTATCAAGCGCTCTAGTGAGCGTGCTGAGCGTTGGCGTGAGCGGCGGAATGGCCCATCAGCCAGGCCTGATGCGGACCCGGCAGAGTCCACAGGCCGAACAGGATGACCAGCAGACCACCAGCGATGCGCACGCCGCGGCGGCGCAGCAGGACGGTCAGGCGCTCGGCGGCCAGGCCGGTGGCGAGCAGCACCGGCAGGGTGCCGAGACCGAAGGCAAGCATCAGCAGAGCGCTGTCGAGCGCATCGCCCTGGCTGGCGGCCCACAGCAGGGTGCTGTAGACCAGGCCGCAGGGCAGCCAGCCCCACAGGGCCCCGAGCAGCAGGGCGCGCGGAGCATTGCGTACCGGCAGCAGGCGGCGGGCCAGGGGCTCGATCTGCTTCCACAGCAGGCGGCCGGCGCCTTCGATGCGGGTCAGCCCGCTCCACCAGCCGGCCAGATAGAGGCCCATGACGATCAGCAGCAGGCCGGCGATGACCCGCAGGACGGTCGCCGCCGGGCCGCTGGCCAGCGCCCAGCCGGCAAGGCCGAGCAGCAGGCCGGCCATGCCGTAGGAGGCGATGCGGCCGACGTTGTAGGCCAGCAGCAGGTGCAGGCGGCGCTGGCGCTGCTCGGCGGGGATGGCCAGGGTCAGTGCCCCCATCAGGCCGCCGCACATGCCGATGCAGTGACCACCGCCCAGCAGTCCGAGGATCAGGGCCGAAACCAGCAGGGGCAACAGGTCAGCCACGCGGCGGTTTCCGGTCTGTGGGGTGGTCGCTATCGGTGGCCGATTTGGCGCTGGCCTCGTCGATGCCGGCCTGATGGTTGGGGTCTTCGTCGTCGAACAGGATGCTGTGCGCCGGGCTGTCGAGGTCATCGTACTGGCCGTTGTCGACGGCCCAGAAGAACATCCAGATGGCCAGGGCGACCAGCACGACGGCGACCGGGATCAGCAGGTAGAGGGCGGACATGGTGACCTCCGGGTCAGGTACGGCTGGTGGTGGCCAGGCTTTCGGGGGCATGGCCGATGGCGGCAGCCACCGGCTGGCTGCTGCCTCTGACCCGGCTCAGGCGCAGGGCGTTGACCACCACCACCAGTGAGCTGGCGGACATGCCGATCGCTGCCCAGCCGGGGGTGATCCAGCCGAGCGCGGCGAAGGGCAGCACCAGGCCATTGTACAGGCAGGCCCAGGTCAGGTTCTCGACGATGATGCGGCGAGTGCGTCGGGCCACTTGCAAGGCCTGCACCAGGCTGTCCAGGCGGTTGGACAGCAGCACCGCATCGGCGCTGGTCTTGGCCAGGTCGGTGGCGCTGCCCATGGCCACGCTGATATCGGCGCCGGCCAGCACCGGGACGTCGTTGACGCCGTCACCGAGCATCAGCACGCGGTGGCCCTGCCGGTGCAGGTCGCGCAGCACGGCCAGCTTGTCGTCGGGCGTCAGGCCGCCGCGGGCATCAGCGATGCCCAGTTCGACGGCGACGCTGGCGACCATCGGCGAACTGTCGCCGGACAGCAGCAGTACCTGCCAGCCGCGGCTGTGGGCGGCCTCGATCAGCGTGCGGGCGTCGCCGCGCAGGCGGTCGTCGAGACAGAACCAGGCCAGGGGGCCCCGTTCGTCGCCGAGCAGCAGCCACTGGCCGGCCTCCTGCGGCATGCGTGGGGCCGGCTGCCCCGCGAGCTGACTGACGAAATTCGCCTCGCCGATGCGCAGGCGGCGGCCCTCGACGAGGCCTTCGAGGCCCCTTCCGGGTTCGCTGTGCACCGCTTCGGCGGCCTGCGGAGCACGGCCGAAGGCGCGGGCGATCGGGTGTTCGGAGCGGTTTTCCAGGGCAGCGGCGAGGCTCAGGCAGGCCCGGCTGTCCAGCTCGCGCAGCACGCGGACTTCGCGCAGGGTCAGGCGGCCTTCGGTGAGGGTGCCGGTCTTGTCGACGATCAGGGTGTCGATCTGGTTGAGGCTTTCCAGCACATGGCCGCGGGTCACCAGCAGGCCGAGCTGGTGCAGACTGCCGGTGGCGGTGGTCAGCGCGGTCGGGGTGGCCAGCGACAGGGCGCAGGGGCAGGTGGCGACCAGCAGGGCGAGGACGATCCAGAACGCCCGTTCGCTGTCGATCTGCCACCAGATCAGGCCGACGGCCGCGGCGACCAGCAGCACGGTGATCAGGAACCATTGCGCCACGCGATCGGCGAGCTGGGCCAGGCGCGGCTTGTCGGCCTGGGCGCGCTCGAGCAGGCGGACGATGGCGGACAGGCGGGTGTCGTCGCCGAGGGCTTCGACCTGCAGGGTCAGCGGCCCCTCGATGTTGAGGGTGCCGCCGGTGACGCGTTGCCCGGCACTGCGCGGCTGCGGCAGGTATTCGCCGGTGAGCAGCGACTCGTCGATGCTCGACTGGCCGGCGAGGATCAGCGCGTCGGCCGGGATCACCGCACCCGGCGGCACCAGTACGCGATCGCCGACCCGCAGCTCGCTGAGCAGGATGCGCTGGCTGTGCTCCTGCTCATCCAGGCGCAGGCAGGACGCCGGCAACAGGTTGACCAGCTGGGCGGTCACCTGGGCGGTACGCTCGCGGGCGCGTCGCTCCAGGTAGCGGCCGGCGAGCAGGAACAGGGCGAACATGCCCACGGCATCGAAATACAGTTCACCCTCGCCGGTGACGGTCGACCACAGGCCGGCGACGTAGGCGCCGCCGATGGCCAGCGACACCGAGACGTCCATGGTCAGGTGGCGGGTGCGCAGGTCGCGCAGCGCGCCGCGGAAGAACTGTCCGCAGCAGTAGAAGACGATGGGCGTGGTCAGCAGCAGGCTGGTCCAGCGCAGGATGCCGTCGAAGCTGGCGCTGAGATCCAGGTTGAACTCCGGCCAGGTGGCCATGGCGGCCATCATCACCTGCATCCACAGCAGGCCGGCGACGCCGAGCTGGCGCAGGGCCAGGCGGTTCTCGCGGTGCATCTGCTCGGCGGCGGCATCGGCCTGGTAGGGGTGTGCGGCGTAGCCGATCCGACGCAGCTCGGCGAGCAGCTGGCTGAGCGGCAAATTGCTGTCGTCCCAGCGCACCTGCAGGCGGTGGTTGGACAGGTTGAGGCTGGCCTGGCTGACGCCCGGCAGCTTCTTCAGATGATGCTCGATCAGCCAGCCGCAGGCCGCGCAGCTGATGCCCTCGATCAGCAGGCAGGTCTCGGCCTCCTGGCCGCTGTGCTGCACCAGCCCCTCCTGCACGTCGGCGCGGTCGTACAGCGCCAGCTCGTCGGCGAGGGCCTTGGGCAGGGCTTCGGGGTTGGCCGCGGTTTCGCTGCGGTGACGGTAGTAGCTTTCCAGGCCGCCGGCGACGATGGCTTCGGCCACCGCCTGGCAGCCGGGGCAGCACATGGCACGCGCTTCGCCGAGCACGTGCGCCTGATAGGGGCTGCCGTCGGGAACCGGCAGCCCGCAGTGGAAGCAGGGCAGGGGAGCGCTCATGGGCGGCGTCAGGGCGCCAGGGCGATCGGCTTACGATCTTCCAGGACGAACTCGTCGAACAGGCGCCAGTCCTTGCCTCCTTCCTGGCCGAGCAGCTCGACGAAGCGGCGACCGTTCACGGCGTCCTGCATCTGGCCACGGTACAGGCCGCTCTCGCCGCCGACCGGCTGGAGGATGACGCGGCGGTCGCGCTCCGGCTGGGTCGGCGAGATCAGGTTGAGCACCAGCTGCGCCGGCCGGCTGATGCCGGTCAGGCGCAGCTCGGCAGTGCCGCTCTGCTCGTCTAGGGTCAGGCTGGCCTGCATGCCGAGCTGCTTGGCCAGCTTCTCGCGCTCGAGCGACTGGTTGATGCCCTTGCCGACGTCGTAGTAGTTGTCGGCCACCAGGGTATCGGCAGTGCGCACCGATACGATCACCAGGCCTATACCGAGGACGACGGCGAAGGCCAGGATGGCGATGATGAACCAGGCCCAGAACTGCTTGTACCAGCGACTGGTGATCTCGGGCTGCTGCATGCTCTCTCTCTACTGTCAGCGGACGCGCGGGCCGATGAAGCGGCTTTCGGCATCGAAGGTCTTGCCGGGGATGTCGGCGGCTTGGATTGTAAAGAGAATCTCGTTGGTACTGGAAGGCAGCCGTTCCGGATCGATGGACAGCTCGATCGGCACCGAGACCACCTCGCCGGCAGCCGCCTTCACTTCGCGGCTGCCTTCGAGGGTCAGCCCCTCGAGACCCTGCACGTCGATGGTGTAGACGTGTGCGCGCTGGTCCTTGTTCATGATCCGCAGGGTGTAGACGTTCTCGATGCGGCCCTGCTCGTTCTCGCGGTACAGCACGCGGTCCTTGAGCACGTCGAGCTCGGCCAGCGGGCGCATCACCAGGGCGGTACCGAAGGCCCCCATCATCACCAGCAGGGCGATGGCGTAGCCGATCAGGCGCGGACGGACGATGTGGGTCTTGTTGCCGCTCAGGTTGTGCTCGGTGGTGTAGCCGACCAGGCCGCGCGGATAGCCCATCTTGTCCATGATGCTGTCGCAGGCGTCGACGCAGGCGGCGCAGCCGATACAGGCGATCTGCAGGCCGTTGCGGATGTCGATGCCGGTCGGGCAGACGTGCACGCACATCTTGCAGTCGATGCAGTCGCCGAGGCCCTGGGCCTTGTAGTCGGCGTCCTTCTTGCGCGGGCCGCGCTTCTCGCCACGGTTGGCGTCGTAGGAAACGATCAGGGTGTCCTTGTCGAACATCACGCTCTGGAAGCGCGAGTAGGGGCACATGTGGATGCACACCTGCTCGCGCAGCCAGCCGGCATTGCCGTAGGTGGCCAGGGTGAAGAAGCCCACCCAGAACAGCGCCCAGCCCTCGAGGTTGAAGGTGACCAGGTCGACCACCAGTTGGCGGATCGGGGTGAAGTAGCCGACGAAGGTCAGCGCGGTGAGCAGGGCCACGCCCAGCCAGATGGCGTGCTTGGCGCTCTTGCGCAGGAACTTCGCGGCGCTCATCGGCTGCTTGTCGAGCTTCATGCGCTGGTTGCGATCACCCTCGGTGACCTTCTCGGCCCACATGAAGACCCAGGTCCACACGCTCTGTGGGCAGGTATAACCGCACCAGACGCGGCCGGCGAACACGGTGATGAAGAACAGGCCGAAGGCGCAGATGATCAGCAGCCAGGACAGCAGCATGAAGTCCTGCGGCCAGAAGGTGGCGCCGAAGATGTAGAACTTGCGCTCCGGCAGGTTCCACCAGACAGCCTGACGGTCGCCCCAGTTCAGCCAGGCAGTGCCGAAGAACATCAGGAACAGGAAGGCGCCACTGATCAGGCGGATATTGCGGAACAGGCCGGTGAAAGCCTTGGTGTAGATCATCTCGCGCTTGGCGTAGAGATCGACGCTTTCGCCTTTCTTGACAGGGGAGTTTGGGGTCACGTCCTGAACGGGAATCTTGTCGCTCATCGGGCTCTACCACGGCTGGAGAAGTAGGTGGTCCCTCTGGTACATGGCCAGCGGGATCGATTCACTTCCCACAAATGGTACGCCTAATGGCGGCGCTCCGCATGCGACGGGTGGTCGCGGAATACCTGGGGGGGTATTTTGTGGGCATGCCTGTTGCCAGGGGGGCGGAAAGCAAGACGCCGCTTTCCGGTGACCGGAAAGCGGCGTCTGGTTCAACAGCAATCGCTTACTGCTGCGGAGCTTTCTGCGACAGGCTGTAGACGTAGGCGGCCAGCAGGTGGACCTTGTCGTTGCCGAGCAGCTCGTTCTGGGCCGGCATCTGGCCCTGGCGACCGAGGCGGATGGTCTGCTGCAGCTGCGGCAGGCTGGAGCCATAGATCCAGCCGGCGCTGGCGGTCAGGTCCGGAGCGCCCATGGCCGGAGTGCCCTTGCCTTCGGCGCCGTGGCAGGCGACGCAGTTGGTGGCGAAGATCTTCTGGCCGGCGGCGACGTCGGCGCCATGGCCTTCCGGCAGCTTGAGGCCAGCCAGCTCGCCACGCACGTACGCGGCGACGTTCTTCACGCCAGCTTCGCCGAGGACTTCGCCCCAGGCCGGCATCATGCCGTGACGACCGCCGAGAATGGTGGTCTTGATGATGTCGGCCTCGCCGCCCCAGCGCCAGTGGCTGTCGGTCAGATTCGGGAAGCCGTAGCTGCCCTTGGCGTCCGAACCGTGGCACACGGAGCAGTTGGAGGCGAACAGACGGGCACCCATCTTCAGGGCCTGCTCGTCCTTGGCCACGTCGACTACCGGCATGGCAGCGTACTTGGCGAACAGCGGGCCGTATTGCTCGTCGGCGCGGGCCATTTCCTTCTTCCACTGGTTGACGCCGGTCCAGCCTTCCTCGTAACCCGGCAGGACGCCTTTCCAGTTACCCAGGCCCGGATAGAGCACCAGGTAGCCGAGGGCGAACACCACGGTGCCGACGAACAGCATGAACCACCACTTGGGCAGCGGGTTGTCATACTCCTCGATGCCGTCGAACGAGTGGCCCACGGTCTGATCGGTGGTGTCCTGACGCTGGCCCTTGCGGGTCGCGAACAGGAGCCAGGTCAGCGCCACTATGGTGCCGAGGCTGAGTATGGTGACGTACCAATTCCAGAAACTGGTCATTCGTGCTTACTCCTAGAAGCTTCTTCTTCACGCTTTTCGGACTTGGGCTCGTCGGCAAAGGGCAGGTTGGCCGCTTCGTCGAAGCTCTTCTTGCGCCTGCTGCTGAAGGCCCAGAGCAGCAGGCCAACGAAGGCGATCAGTACGAGGGCGGTGCCCAATCCACGCAGAGTCCCGATATCCATGGCGCGTTACCGTTTGTTCTTGATGCTGGTGCCGAGGACCTGCAGGTAGGCGACCAGGGCATCCATTTCGGTCTTGCCCTTGACGGCGTCGCGGGCCCCTTCGATGTCAGCATCGGTGTACGGCACGCCCAGGGTGCGCATGGCTTCCAGCTTGGCGGCGGTGTCCTTGCCGGTCAGCTTGTTCTCCACCAGCCAGGGGTAGGAGGGCATCTTCGACTCGGGTACGACGTTGCGCGGGTTGTACAGGTGGGCGCGGTGCCAGTCGTCGGAGTAGCGGCCGCCGACGCGGGCCAGATCCGGGCCGGTACGCTTGGAGCCCCACAGGAAGGGGTGGTCCCAGACGCTCTCGCCGGCGACGGAGTAGTGACCGTAGCGCTCGGTTTCGGCACGGAACGGACGCACCATCTGCGAGTGGCAGCTCACGCAGCCTTCCTTGATGTAGACGTCGCGGCCTTCCAGCTGCAGGGCGGTGTAGGGCTTCATGCCCTCGACCGGCTCGTTGACCACGTCCTGGAAGAACAGCGGCACGATCTGGGTCAGGCCGCCGATACTGACGGCGATCACCATCAGCAGGGTCATCAGACCGATGTTCTTCTCGACAATGTCATGATTCTTCATCAGTGGGCTCCTTGAACCACGAACTTCTCGGCGGCGGCCATTTCATCAGCCTTGGCCACGCGAACGGTGCGCCAGGTGTTGTAGGTCATCAGCAGCATGCCGGTGAGGAAGAAGGCGCCGCCGATCATGCGCACGATGAAGCCCGGGTGACTGGCTTCCAGCGCTTCGACGAAGGAGTAGGTCAGGGTGCCGTCCTCGTTGACCGCGCGCCACATCAGGCCCTGGGTGATGCCGTTGACCCACATCGAGGCGATGTACAGCACGGTGCCGATGGTGGCCAGCCAGAAGTGCGCGTTGATCAGGGCGATGCTGTGCATTTCCTTGCGGCCGAAGACCTTCGGCAGCAGGTGATACAGCGAACCGATGGACACCATGGCGACCCAGCCGAGGGCGCCGGCGTGCACGTGGCCGATGGTCCAGTCGGTGTAGTGGGAGAGGGCGTTAACGGTCTTGATGGCCATCATCGGGCCTTCGAAGGTGGACATGCCGTAGAAGGCGAGGGAGACCACCAGGAAGCGCAGGATCGGGTCATGGCGCAGTTTGTGCCAGGCACCGGAGAGGGTCATCATGCCGTTGATCATGCCACCCCAGGACGGAGCGAGCAGGATGACGGACATCACCATGCCGAGGGACTGGGCCCAGTCCGGCAGTGCGGTGTAGTGCAGGTGGTGCGGACCGGCCCAGATGTACAGGGTGATCAGCGCCCAGAAGTGCACGATGGACAGGCGGTAGGAGTAGACCGGACGCTCGGCCTGCTTGGGCACGAAGTAGTACATCATGCCGAGGAAGCCGGTGGTGAGGAAGAAGCCCACGGCGTTGTGGCCGTACCACCACTGCACCATGGCGTCGGTGGCGCCGCTGTACAGCGAGTAGGACTTGAACAGGGTAACCGGGATCTCCATGTTGTTGACGATGTGCAGCATCGCCGTCACCAGGATGAAGGCGCCGAAGAACCAGTTGCCGACGTAGATGTGCTTGGTCTGACGCTTGAGGATGGTCCCGAAGAACACCACCGCGTAGGAAACCCAGACGATCGCCAGCAGGATGTCGATCGGCCACTCCAGCTCGGCGTACTCCTTGGAGGAGGTGAAGCCCTGCGGCAGGGTGATCACGGCCAGCACGATCACGGCTTGCCAACCCCAGAAGGTGAAGGCGGCGAGGGTGTCACTGAACAGGCGAGCCTGGTTGGTGCGCTGCACAACGTAGTAGGAGGTGGCGAACAGGGCGCAACCGCCGAACGCGAAGATCACCGCGTTGGTGTGCAGGGGGCGCAGGCGACCGAAGCTGGTCCATGGCAGGTCGAAGTTCAGGCTCGGCCATACCAATTGGGCGGCGATCAATACACCTAGACCCATCCCAATGACCCCCCAGATCACCGTCATGACGGCGAACTGGCGGACCACCTTATAGTTATAAGCAGTCGGGCTGATTGCTGTACTCATTTCAGGGGTTCCACGGTTATGGACTTTCGGGACAAAAAAACGGCGGCAAGTATGGAGAAAGGAGGTGGCCATTGCAACGCAAGCGCTTGTCAGTCAAGGGCTTGCCGCGAACGATGGCGGGCTCTTCGCAGACCTGCAGGCGTTGTCGGTTGGGCGCGGAACGGAGTCTCGAAAGACGCCGCAAGGAGTGATGTCGCATTGTTTTTGTAACCGCGTGCGACTGGGTGGAGAGCTTAGTCCTGGCGGCGATGACTGTGAAGAAAACTTCGGGATAGGTGCGACACTAGGTCGCATAAAAGGAAGGGGAGTTCGGCGGGAGAAAAGAGGGGCCGCATTGCGCGGCCCCTCCTCGAGGTTTACTGCTGTTGCGGGGCTTTCTGCGACAGGCTGTAAACGTAGGCGGCCAGCAGATGCACCTTGTCGTTGCCGAGGTAGGGCTCCTGGGCCGGCATCTGGCCCTGACGGCCATTGCGGATGGTCTGTTGCAGCTGGGTCAGGCTCGAGCCATAGATCCAGCCCGTGCTGGCGGTCAGGTTCGGAGCGCCCATGGCCGGGACGCCCTTGCCTTCCGGACCATGGCAGGCGACGCAGTTGCTGGCGAAGATCTGCTTGCCGGCGGCGACATCGCCTTCGGCGCCTTCCGGCAGCTTGAGGCCGGCCAGTTCGCTGCGCACGTAGGCGGCGACGTTCTTCACGCCTTCCTCGCCGATGACCGCGCCCCAGGCCGGCATCATGCCGTGACGACCGGCAAGGATGGTGGCCTTGATGGTGTCGGCCTCGCCGCCCCAGCGCCAGTGGCTGTCGGTCAGGTTGGGGAAGCCGTAGCTGCCCTTGGCGTCCGAACCGTGGCACACGGAGCAGTAGGAAGCGAACATGCGCGAACCCATCTTCAGCGCCTGCTCGTCCTTGGCCACCTCGGCCACCGGCATGGCGGCGTACTTGGCGAACAGCGGACCGTACTCGGCGTCGGCGCGGTCCATCTCGCGCTGCCACTGGGCGACCTGGGTCCAGCCATTCTCGTAGCCCGGCAGAACACCCTTCCAGTTACCCAGGCCCGGGTAGAGCACCAGGTACAGGGCGCCGAAGATCAGGGTGCCGAGGAACAGCAGGAACCACCAGCGCGGCAGCGGGTTGTCGTACTCCTCGATGCCGTCGAACGAGTGACCCATGGTCTGGTCGGTGGTGTCCGGGCGCTGGCCCTTGCGGGTCGCGAAGATCAGCCACCACAGCACCACCAGGGTGCCGATGGTGAGGATGCTGACGTAGATACTCCAAAAGCCTGTCATGGATGATTACTCCTGGCTGAGGCCGCGCATCAGCGCTTGTTCTTGATGCTGGTGCCGAGGACCTGCAGGTAGGCGACCAAGGCATCCATTTCGGTCTTGCCCTTGACTGCGTCGCGGGCCCCTTCGATGTCAGCATCGGTGTACGGCACGCCCAGGGTGCGCATGGCCTGCAGCTTGGCGGCGGTGTCCGCGCCGGTCAGCTTGTTCTCCACCAGCCAGGGGTAGGAGGGCATCTTCGACTCGGGCACGACGTTGCGCGGGTTGTACAGGTGGGCGCGGTGCCAGTCGTCGGAGTAGCGGCCGCCGACGCGGGCCAGATCCGGACCGGTACGCTTGGAGCCCCACAGGAAGGGGTGGTCCCAGACGCTCTCGCCGGCGACGGAGTAGTGACCGTAGCGCTCGGTTTCGGCACGGAACGGACGCACCATCTGCGAGTGGCAGCTCACGCAGCCTTCCTTGATGTAGACGTCGCGGCCTTCCAGCTGCAGGGCGGTGTAGGGCTTCATGCCCTCGACCGGCTCGTTGACCACGTCCTGGAAGAACAGCGGCACGATCTGGGTCAGGCCGCCGATGCTGACGGCGAGCACCATCAGCAGGGTCATCAGGCCAATGTTCTTCTCGATGATTTCGTGCTTGTTCATCAGTGGGCTCCTTGAACCACGAACTGCTCGGCGGCGGCCATTTCCTCAGCCTTGGCCACGCGAACGGTGCGCCACACGTTGTAGGCCATCAGCAGCATGCCGACCACGAAGAAGGCGCCGCCGATCATGCGCACGATGAAGCCCGGGTGGCTGGCTTCCAGCGCTTCGACGAAGGAGTAGGTCAGGGTGCCGTCCTCGTTGACCGCGCGCCACATCAGGCCCTGGGTGATGCCGTTGACCCACATCGAGGCGATGTACAGCACGGTGCCGATGGTGGCCAGCCAGAAGTGCGAGTTGATCAGGGCGATGCTGTGCATCTCCTTGCGACCGAACACCTTCGGGATCAGGTGGTACAGTGAACCGATGGACACCATGGCGACCCAGCCGAGGGCGCCGGCGTGCACGTGACCGATGGTCCAGTCGGTGTAGTGGGAGAGGGCGTTGACGGTCTTGATGGCCATCATCGGGCCTTCGAAGGTGGACATGCCGTAGAAGGCGAGGGAGACCACCAGGAAGCGCAGGATCGGGTCATGGCGCAGTTTGTGCCAGGCACCGGAGAGGGTCATCATGCCGTTGATCATGCCACCCCAGGACGGAGCGAGCAGGATGACGGACATCACCATGCCGAGGGACTGGGCCCAGTCCGGCAGTGCGGTGTAGTGCAGGTGGTGCGGACCGGCCCAGATGTACAGGGTGATCAGCGCCCAGAAGTGCACGATGGACAGGCGGTAGGAGTAGACCGGACGCTCGGCCTGCTTGGGCACGAAGTAGTACATCATGCCGAGGAAGCCGGTGGTGAGGAAGAAGCCCACGGCGTTGTGGCCGTACCACCACTGCACCATGGCGTCGGTGGCGCCGCTGTACAGCGAGTAGGACTTGAGCAGGCCGACCGGCAGTTCCAGGTTGTTGACGATGTGCAGCATCGCCGTCACCAGGATGAAGGCGCCGAAGAACCAGTTGCCGACGTAGATGTGCTTGGTCTTGCGCTGCATCACGGTGCCGAAGAACACCACGGCGTAGGCGACCCAGACCACGGCGATCAGGATGTCGATCGGCCACTCCAGCTCGGCGTACTCCTTGGAGGAGGTGAAGCCCAGCGGCAGGGTAATGGCGGCGAGCACGATCACCAGTTGCCAGCCCCAGAACACGAAGCTGGCCAGCGGACCACCGAACAGGCGGGTCTGGCAGGTACGTTGTACCGAGTAGAAGGAGGTGGCGAACAGGGCGCAACCGCCGAACGCGAAGATCACCGCGTTGGTGTGCAGCGGTCGCAGGCGACCGAAGCTGGTAAAGGGCAGGTCGAAGTTCAGGCCTGGCCAGACCAGTTGCGCGGCGATGAATACGCCAGCCGCCATGCCGACGATCCCCCAGATCACCGTCATGACGGCGAACTGGCGGACCACCTTATAGTTATAAGCAGTCCTTGAGTTTTCTGTGCTCATTTTCGAGGTTCCACGACTAATGGGCTTGATCGGAAAAAGATCAGCCTCAGCATGGATAAACTGCTTCGGATAGATGTTGATACAAATCAACGCCCTAGGGCGCGTGGGGATATTTGCGTGAGTTTTTCCGAACTTCTTTGGTCGGGGCCTGTCGCCGTGCAGCCTTGCGGCCTGATTCTGGCCCACGGTGCCGGGGCACCGATGGACAGCCCGTTCATGAGCGAGATGGCCGGGCGTCTGGGCGAACTCGGCGTGCGGGTGGTGCGTTTCGAATTCCCCTACATGGCCTCCCGGCGCCGCGATGGCGGCAAGCGCCCGCCCAGTCCGCAGACGCAACTGCTCGACTGCTGGCGCGAGGTCTGGCGCGAGGTGAACGCGCGCGAACCGGGGAGGTGGGCCATCGGTGGCAAGTCGATGGGGGGGCGCATGGCCAGCCTGCTGGCCGACGAGCTGGACGCCCCGGCGCTGGTCTGCCTCGGCTATCCCTTCCATGCCGCCGGCAAGCCGGAGAAGACCCGGGTCGAACATCTGGCTGCGTTGCGCACGCCGACCCTGATCGTGCAGGGTGAGCGCGACGCGCTGGGCTGCCGTGCGGAGGTGGCCGGCTACGCGCTGTCACCAGCCATCCGCATGCTCTGGCTCGAGGCCGCCGATCACGATCTGAAGCCGCTCAGGGTTTCCGGTTTCAGTCATGCGCAGCATCTGCAGCGCACCGCTGAAGCTGTCGCCGGCTTTCTCGGCGAGGCGGTTTGCGCATCCGCCTAGAGCGAGCGGAGCCCGCGGACTTTCTCGCACGCTGGGCGCGGGGAGCGCTCAGCCCGCGAGCAGTTGCCTGAGCACATACTGCAGGATGCCGCCGGCCTTGAAGTACTCGATCTCGATGGCGGTGTCGATGCGGCACAGCACGGCGAAGCGCTCCTCGGTGCCGTCGGCGCGCAGCAGTTCGACGATCAGCTTCTGCCGCGGGCCGAGGCCGCCGGCCAGGCCGCGGACGGTGAGCCGCTCGCTGCCGTTGAGCGCCAGGCTCTGGCGGTTCTGCCCGGGCATGAATTGCAGCGGCAGGACGCCCATGCCGACCAGGTTGGAGCGGTGGATGCGCTCGAAGCTCTCGGCGAGCACCGCCTTCACCCCCAGCAGCTTGGTGCCCTTGGCCGCCCAGTCGCGCGAGGAGCCGGTGCCGTACTCCTGGCCGGCGATCACCACCAGCGGCACCGCGTCGGCCTGGTAGCGCATCGCCGCATCGTAGATCGACAGCTTGTCGCCGGATGGCTGGTGCAGGGTGTTGCCGCCTTCCTCGCCGCCGAGCATCTCGTTGCGGATGCGAATGTTGGCGAAGGTGCCGCGCATCATCACCTCATGGTTGCCGCGCCGTGCGCCGTAGGAGTTGAAGTCGGCCGGTGTCACGCCAAGCGACTGCAGGTAGAGGCCCGCCGGCGAACTGGGCTTGATGCTGCCGGCCGGGGAGATGTGGTCGGTGGTGATGGAGTCGCCGAACAGGGCGAGAATGCGCGCATCCTCGATGTCGGTCAGGGCGGCCGGCGGCTGGTCGATATCCGCGAAGAACGGCGCTCGCTTGATGTAGGTGGAAGCGGCATCCCAGGGATAGGTGGCGCCGCCGCTGACGGCGATCGTGCGCCAGGCCTCGTCGCCGCTGAACACGTCGGCGTACTGGCGGCGGAACATGGCGCCGTCCACCGCGCCGACTGCCGCCGCCACCTCGTCGTTGCTCGGCCAGATGTCCTTCAGATACACCGGCTGGCCGTCATTGCCGGTTCCCAGCGGCTCGCGGGTGAGGTCGATGCGCGTGGTGCCGGCCAGGGCGAAGGCCACCACCAGGGGCGGCGAAGCCAGCCAGTTGGCCTTGACCTGGGGATGCACGCGCCCCTCGAAGTTGCGGTTGCCGGACAGCACCGAGCTGACGATCAGGTCGTTTGCGTTCACGCAGTCGGCGATGGGCGGCGGTAGCGGTCCTGAATTGCCGATGCAGGTGGTGCAGCCATAGCCGACCAGGTTGAAGCCGAGCTGGTCGAGGTATGGGGTGAGCCCGGCCTTGGCCAGGTAGTCGGTGACCACCTTGGAGCCCGGCGCCAGCGACGACTTGACCCACGGCCGCCTGGCCAGGCCGCGCTCCACGGCTTTTTTCGCCAGCAGTCCGGCGGCCATCAGCACGCTGGGGTTGGAGGTGTTGGTGCAGGAGGTGATGGCGGCGATCACCACGTCGCCGTGGTGCAGCCCGTAGGGCTCGCCGGCGACCGGGAAGGCCGTGTCCAGTTCGCTCTTGCGTCCGTCCAGTTCGAGCAACAGGTCGAACTGGCTGTGGATGTCCTCGAGGGCGACGCGGTCCTGCGGACGCTTGGGGCCGGCCAGCGAGGGCTGCACGCTGGCGAGGTCCAGGGGCAGGCTGTCGGTGAACACCGGCTCGTCGCCGGGGGCGCGCCACAGGCCCTGGGCCTTGCAGTAGGCCTCGACCAGGGCGATGCGTGCGGGATCGCGGCCGGACAGGCGCAGGTAGTCGAGAGTGATCGTGTCGACCGGGAAGAAGCCGCAGGTGGCGCCGTATTCCGGGGCCATGTTGGCGATGGTGGCGCGGTCGGCCAGCGGCAGGTGGTCGAGCCCCGGACCGTAGAATTCGACGAACTTGCCCACCACGCCGCGCTTGCGCAGCAGTTCGGTGACGGTCAGCACCAGGTCGGTGGCGGTGACGCCCTCGCGCAGCTTGCCGGACAGGCGCACGCCGATCACCTCGGGGATCAGCATCGACATCGGCTGGCCGAGCATCACCGCCTCGGCCTCGATGCCGCCGACGCCCCAGCCGAGCACGCCGAGGCCGTTGATCATGGTGGTGTGCGAATCGGTGCCGACCAGGGTGTCGGGGTAGGCGAGCAGGGTGCCGTCCTCATCGCGGCTCCACACCACCTGGCCCAGGTACTCGAGGTTGACCTGATGGCAGATGCCGGTGCCCGGTGGCACCACGCGAAAGTTGGCGAAGGCCTGCTGGCCCCAGCGCAGGAAGGCGTAGCGCTCGTGGTTGCGCTGCATCTCGATGGCGACGTTGTCGGCGAAGGCGCTCGGATCGGCGAAGCGGTCGACCATCACCGAGTGGTCGATCACCAGATCCACCGGTGCCAGCGGATTGATCTTCAGTGGATCGCCGCCGGCGTCGACCATCGCGTCGCGCATGGCCGCCAGGTCGACCACCCCGGGCACGCCGGTGAAGTCCTGCATCAGCACCCGTGCCGGGCTGAACTGGATCTCCCGTTCCGAGCCGCGCTTCTTCAGCCATTCGACCAGCGCGCGACAGTCGTCGGCGGTCACCCGGTGGCCGTCCTCGCAGCGCAGCAGGTTCTCCAGCAGCACCTTGAGCGAGACCGGCAGCTGGCGGATGTCGCCGAGCTGGCGGCCGGCTTCGGCCAGGCTGAAGTACTGGTAGGTTAGGCCGTTCACCTGCAGTTCGCGACGGCACTGGAAACTGTCCGGGTGGGGCATGACGCATCCTCCGACAGGGGCGGCGGCGACAGGCCGACGCAGGAGTCGATATTCAAGCTTAGTCGCTTGGTTGGCCGCCGCGGCGCTTTGCGCGACAATGCCGGCCTGACACGCGGAGTTACCCATGTCCCAGCAACCCGACGCCATTCTCGACGCCACCGGCCTCAACTGCCCCGAGCCGGTGATGATGCTGCACAACAAGGTGCGCGATCTGCCGGCCGGCGGCCTGCTCAAGGTGATCGCCACCGACCCCTCGACCCGCCGCGACATCCCCAAGTTCTGCATGTTCCTCGGTCACGAACTGCTGGAGCAGCAGGAAGAGGCCGGCACCTACCTGTACTGGATTCGCAAGAAGGCGGATTGAGCCGGCGAAAGCATCAAGGGCGCCAGAGGCGCCCTTGATGCTTCATGGCCAGGCCTCAGCATTTCCCCTTGGGATGGGTGCACACCCCACCACTGCCACCTGAACCGCCGCTGTCGCTGCTGACACTGCCGCTGACGCTGCGCTTGCCTGCTTTCAGGTTGAGGGTGGTGCTGACCGAGGTGCTGCCGTTGCTGTCCGTCGCCGTCTGGGTCACGGTGTAGCTCCCGGTCGCCGGATAGGTATGGCTGGGATTGCTGCCCGAACCATCGGCCGTGCCGTCGCCCCACACCCAGCGATAGCTGAGCGTGCCTGCGCCACTGCCCGAGGCAGTGAAGTTGCAGGCCAGACCGATGCAGTCGTAGCGGAACGCCGCGACCGGTGCCGTGCCGCCGCCCGTCGTGACGTCGTTGCGCAGCGCGGCCGCCAGATCGAGCCGTCCGTTGGCGGTCCAGCTCAGCAGGTTCTGGGCGTTGGCGCCGACCTTGGCTGCGTTCTGCTCCAGACGCAGGCGCACCGCCTGGTTGCAGGGCATGCCGGCATAGCTGCACGTCGCCGCGGCCCGGGAGGTCCCGGCCGGCAGACGGGCGTAGAGGTCGTCCCAGACCAGCGCGGCAGCGCCGGCGACCAGCGGTGCGGCCATCGAGGTGCCGCTCCACCAGTCCACACAGCTGTCGTTGTCGGCGGCGAGATTGCAGTTGGCGCTCGGCAGGATGCCGATGATGTCCTGACCGGGGGCTGCCAGGGATACCCAGTGGTCGGTCGAACGGCTGTAGGTCGAGAAGCTGACGCGATCGTCCTCATGGTCGGCGGCGGCGACCGAGATCACCGTCGACCGGCCCTGGTCGTCCGTGCAGGCGGCGGGGTAGGTGCGACTGGTGTCGCCGTTGTTGCCGGCGGCGGCGACCACCAGCACGCCCCGGTCGCGGGCGAGCGCGATGGCCTCGCACTCGGCGCTGGAGGCGTCGGTCTGGGTGATATTTCCGGCGCTGTCGATGAGGTCGCTGGCGTAGCTCATGGTGATCACCTGGTACTGGCTGCGCACCAGGTTGCCGTTGACGGACTGATCGGTGGAGGCTCTGAGGATCGCCTCGCTCGACCCGGAAACCGGGCACAGCCCCACCTCGTAGAGAAAGAAGCCGTCGGTCACCAGCTCCAGGTAGCAGACCTTGAAGATGCCGGCGCCGGTATGCCAGCCGACGCCCGCCACGCCCTCGGCGTTGTCGGTGTTGGCCACCGCTTCGCCGGCGACGAAGGTGCCATGGCCGTAGTTGTCGCAGGCCGGCTCGCCGGCGGGGCAGGTGTCGTTGGCCTTGGCGCCGACCACATCGACCTGTTCCAGACACTTGCCACGCAGATCGGGCACGTTGCAGTCGGCACCGCTGTCCAGCACGGCGATCTTCGGCCGGTCGTAGGAGGTCGGATCGCCGACCTGTCCCCGGCGCAGATCCCAGGCCTGCGGGGCGTTGATGTCGGCGTTCGGCGTGCCGCTGGTGACATCGAGGAACGCGCCGAAGATCGTCTGGTTGACGAACGTGTGGTTCTGCCCCGTGTTGTCCAGGTACCACTGCTCCGCGAAGTAGTTGGCGCCGCCTGCAGGGGTAGGCCCGGGTTCCTCGCGCGGCATCACCAGCAGCCGGTAATAGTCCGGTTCGGCATACAGCACGTTGGGGTTGCGCCGGTAGACCGCGATGCTGTCCTCGACCATGCCGACGGGCACCTGCATCACCTGCACGTCGATCTCGGGCAGGCTGCGCAGCGGCACGGCGTGCGCGTTGCGATGCTCGGCGCTTATCTCGGCGGCCGCGGTGCCGGGCCTGAACTTGACCAGCACGCGGTCGGGAGCGTAGCGGGGAATGTCGAGCTGGCCGAGGTCCGCTGGCGTGGCGGCGAAGAGGCTGCTGCTGGTTGCCAGCAGCAGCGCCAGCAGGCCGGTCATGAAGCGAAGGGGCTGCACGAGACGCCCTCCCGTATACGGTGTGGGTCGGGCCCGTTACAACGGCTTAGGGAGCTGTTCAGCTCCCGGTAAACCAGCGGGAACGCCTTCAGGTATAGGTGAGGCCGCTGCGGCCTGCGTAATGCTGGCGCAGTGCTGTCAGCTCGAGCTGACAGCCGGTTGCGTGGCGCGTGTCAGGCGCTGGCCAGGCGGGCGGCGCGGATATGCCGCCGGGCGCTGCGCTGCAGGCGCACGCCGAGCAGCACGGCGGCGCAGGTCAGGCCGACCACCAGGCCCTGCCACAGACCGGCCGGGCCGCTGGGCGGGCCGAACAGCGTGCTGAGGCCCAGACCGTAGCCGATCGGCAGACCGATGCCCCAGTAGGCCAGCAGGGTGATCAGCATGGTCGCCCGGGTGTCCTGGTAGCCGCGCAACGCGCCGGCGGCGGTGACCTGGATGGCGTCGGAGAACTGGAACAGTGCCGAGTACACCATCAGCGCGCTGGCGATGGTCAGCACTTCGACATCCGGCGTGTAGAGACGCGCGATGTCCGTGCGCAGCAGCAGGATCAGGCTGGCCGAGCAGCAGGCGTAGGCCAGCGCGCTGGCCATCGCCACCCCGGCGGAGAAGCGCGCATCGCGCGGCGCGCCGCGGCCGAGGGCCTGGCCGACCCGCACCGTGGCGGCCATCGCCAGCGAGTAGGGGATCATGAACACCATCGAGGAGAAGTTCAGGGCGATCTGGTGGCCGGCCACCACGCTGGCGCCCAGGCTGCCGATCAGCAGGGCGATCACCGAGAAGATGCTGGCCTCGGCGAAGATGGCCACGCCGATCGGCAGACCGACGGCGAGCAGGTCGCGGATCACCGGCCAGCGCGGTGCCTCCAGGCGTTCGAACAGCCGGCTGGACCTGTATAGCGGCGCCCAGTGCACCCACAGCAGCATGGCGCCGAACATGAACCACATCACCAACGCGGTGGCCCAGCCGCAGCCGACCCCGCCCAGCGCCGGCAGGCCGAACTTGCCGTAGATCAGCACATAGTTGGCGGGAATGTTCAGCAGCAGGCCGAGCAGGCCGATCACCATGCTCGGCCGGGTGCTGCCCAGGCCGTCGCTGAAGCCGCGCAGCACCTGATACAGCGCCAGCGCCGGGAAGCCGAGGGCCACCGCGCGCAGATAGCCCATGGCGACCTCGCCCAGGGATTGCTCCACTCGCATCATTTGCAGCACCGGCTTGGCCGAGAGCAGCAGGACCATGGCGATCAGGCCGATGGCCAGACCCAGCCACAGGGCCTGGCGCACCAGCGGGCCGATCAGCGCATAGCTGCCGGCGCCGACCTTGCGCGCCACCTTGGCGGTGGTGGCCAGCAGGATGCCGTTCATCAGCAGCAGCACCGGGATCCACACCGAATTGCCCAGCGCCACCGCCGCCAGGTCGCGGGCGCTGACCCGGCCGGCCATCAGGGTGTCGACGAAGCCCATGGCGGTATTGGCGAGCTGGGCGACGATGATCGGGCCGGCGAGGGCGAGCAGGGCCCGGACTTCGCGCAGGCAGCGGTGCAGGCGGGAGGGGGCGGGTGAAGCGGGCAGGGCGGACATCGAAGAACCTCGACAGACAGCCGGGCAGTCTACGCCGTGCACCGAAGTGGTGCCAGCATTGGGCCGCACCGCGCCCGCCGATCGGGTAAAGTGGCGGCAATTCCCGACTTTCCGACGGACACTCCCATGCGCCTGCTGGCCGACGAAAACATCCCGCTGCTCGATCCCTTCTTCGCTTCCTTCGGCGAGATTCGCCGTCAGGCCGGCCGCGCCATCGATCGCGCCGCGGTGATGGACGCCGACGCGCTGCTGGTGCGTTCGGTGACCCGCGTCGACCGCGCGCTGCTGGAGGGCAGCGCGGTGAAGTTCGTCGGCACCTGCACCATCGGCACCGACCACCTGGATCTCGACTGGTTCGCCGAGGCCGGCATCGCCTGGTCCAGCGCGCCGGGCTGCAACGCGCGCGGGGTGGTCGACTACGTGCTGGGCGCGCTGTTCGCCCTCGCCGAGCGGCGCGGCGCCGATCTGGCGCAGCGTACCTACGGCGTGGTCGGCGCCGGCCAGGTCGGCGGTAGGCTGGTGGAGGTGTTGCGTGGCCTGGGCTGGAACGTGCTGGTCTGCGACCCGCCGCGTCAGGCGCGCGAGGGTGGCGATTTCGTCAGCCTCGCGGAGATCCTCGCGCGCTGCGACGCGATCAGCCTGCACACCCCGCTGACCCGCGAGGGTGCCGACGCCACCTGGCATCTGCTCGACGCCGAGCGCCTGCGCAGCCTGAAGCCCGGCTGCTGGCTGATCAACGCCAGCCGTGGTGCGGTGATCGACAATGCCGCGCTCAAGGCGCACCTGCTGGGCGGCGCCGATCTCGAGGTGGTGCTGGATGTCTGGGAGGGCGAGCCGCAGGCCGATCCGCAACTGGCCGCGCTCTGTCTGCTGGCCACCCCGCATATCGCCGGCTACAGCCTGGACGGCAAGCTGCGCGGCACCGAGCAGATCTACCGGGCGTTCTGCGCCTGGCAGGGCGTGGCGCCGACGGTCAGCCTGGCGCAGTTGCTGCCGCCGACCTGGCTGAGCGAGCTGAGCCTGCACGAGCAGGCCGATCCGGCCTGGGCGCTGGCCACCGTGTGCCGCGCGGTGTACGACCCGCGTGGCGACGATGCTGCCTTCCGTCGCAGTCTGCAGGGCGATGCCGAGGCGCGCCGCGCCGGCTTCGACGCGCTGCGCAAGCACTATCCGCCGCGCCGCGAGTTGCCCGGACTGGCGGTGCGCCTGCCGGCCGCTGCGCAGCCGCTGCGCCGCCAGTTGGCGGCGCTGGGGGTCACGCTGCGCTGATCAGAAGAACAGGCGGCGCAGGCGCGATTCCTTCTCCAGCTGGCGACAGGCCTGCAGGATCATCTGCTCGGTGATGGGGATTTCCCGGCCCTGGGCGTCGATGATCGCGCCGAGGTGGCTATGGCGCAGCTGCTGGGCGGTGCGGTTGAGTTGCGGCTGTTGCGGTTCCTGACGCATGGTGACCTCTCCTTTGCTGTCTGTGCAGGCAGTCTAGAGCGGCCGGATGAAGCGGCGATGACAGTCGCCAGGCGTGAAAAAGCCCGGCCGTTGGCTGCGGCCGGGCTCTCGAGGGCGGCGAATCAGTCCTTGGCGATCAGGTTGCCGGCGTGCAGGCCGCACTCCTTGTGGGTCGCCTCCTCCCACCACCAGCGCCCTTCGCGTTCGTGCTGGTTGGGCAGCACCGGACGGGTGCAGGGCTCGCAGCCGATGCTGATGTAGCCTTGCTCGTGCAGCGGGTTGTAGGGGATCTCCAGCATGCGGATGTAGCCCCAGACTTCCTCGCTGCTCATGTTGGCCAGCGGGTTGAACTTGTACAGCGGCTTGTCGGCGCTGGAGAAGGCGCTATCCAGTTCCAGCGCGGCGACCTTGCTGCGGGTGCCGGGGCTCTGGTCGCGGCGCTGGCCGGTGGCCCAGGCGCTGACGGTGGCCAGCTTGCGCTTGAGCGGCTCGATCTTGCGGATGCCGCAGCATTCGCCGTGGCCGTCCTTGTAGAAGCTGAACAGGCCCTTCTCGCGCACCAGCGGCTCGAGCAGGCGCGGATCCGGCGACAGCACCTCGATGGCGATGCCGTAATGCTCGCGCACCTGCTCGATGAAGCGGTAGGTCTGCGCGTGCAGACGGCCGGTATCCAGGCTGAACACCCTGACGTTCTTGTTCAGCTTCCAGGCCATGTCCACCAGCACCACATCCTCGGCGCCGCTGAAGGAGATCCACAGGTCGTCGCCGAAGTGCTCGAAGGCAAGCTTGAGCACCTCCTGCGGAGATTTGTCGGCGTAGGCGGCCGCCAGGGCGGCAACATCGAGGGTCTGGCTCATCGGGCAATTCCGCTTCTTCTAGTAGGGTGAAAGCTGCGGTCATGGTAGCAGCTCGGTGTTTATGCGTAGAAATAACCAAATAACGCTGTATGCCTGCCAAAAGGGAATATGTGTCGGCGTGCCTGCCCCGGCGTTCATTTGCGCTTGCAGGGGCGAGCCGACGCGTGCCGCGTTGCGCCGGCGCGGCCAAGTCGCTAGAGTGCCGCCTCCTTTCTTGGCCGAATAATTGAGGAGTGCCCTGTGGAAATCGCCTGCCTTGATCTCGAGGGCGTACTGGTCCCGGAAATCTGGATCGCCTTCGCCGAAAAAACCGGAATCGACGCGCTCAAGGCGACCACCCGCGACATTCCCGACTACGACGTGCTGATGAAGCAGCGCATGCGCATCCTCGACGAGCACGGCCTCAAGCTGCGCGACATCCAGGAAGTGATCGCCACCCTCAAGCCGCTGGACGGCGCGGTGGAGTTCGTCGACTGGCTGCGCGAGCGCTTCCAGGTGGTGATCCTCTCCGACACCTTCTACGAGTTCTCCCAGCCGCTGATGCGTCAGCTCGGCTTCCCGACCCTGCTGTGCCACCGCCTGATCACCGACGAGACCGACCGCGTGGTGGACTACCAGCTGCGCCAGAAGGATCCCAAGCGCCAGTCGGTGATCGCCCTGAAGAGCCTGTACTACCGGGTGATCGCCGCCGGCGACTCGTACAACGACACCACCATGCTCTCCGAGGCGCACGCCGGCATCCTGTTCCACGCCCCGGACAACGTGATCCGCGAGTTCCCGCAGTTCCCGGCGGTGCACACCTACGAAGACCTCAAGCGCGAGTTCCTCAAGGCGTCCAGCCGCGAGCTCAGCCTGTAAGCGCTGACTGATGTGAAAGCGAGGCCCGCCATAGTGCGGGCCTCGTCGTTTCTGGCGGACGGGAGTAAAGGGCGGCGGCAGACGTAGAAGTGGAGCCCGTGCCTCTCCGGGAGAGGGCTCCGCCAGACGGCTTAGCGGAAGGCCAGATCCCTGAGTGCCAGGGTGATTTGGGGGAAGACGATCAGCAGCGCTGACATCAGTAGCAGGATGGCGAAGAAGGGCAGGCTGCCGCGGATCACCTCGAAGTAGGGGCGCTTGAAGATGGCGATCGCGGTGAAGATGTCGCAGCCGAACGGTGGCGTCGCCGAACCGATGGCCGCCTGCAGGGTGATGATGGTGCCAACCAGCACCGGGTCCAGGCCGGAGGCCTTGATCGCCGGGGTGAAGATCGGCACGAGGATCAGCATCACCACGATCGGGTCAACGAACATGCAGCCGATGAAGAAGGCTACCGAAATGATGATCAGCAGTTCGGTTGGCGAGGCGCTCATCAGGCCGATGCCTGCGAGGATCTGTTGGGGAATCTGCGCGAAGGAGATGACCCAGGAGAACGCGGAGCCTGCAGCGACCAGGATGAAGACCACGGCAGTGATCAGTCCGGTGGACAGTGCGATGGAACCCAGTTCCTTCAGATGCAGGCGACGGAATATCACGACTTCGAGCACCAGCGCGTAGAGCACTGAAATCGAAGCGGCTTCAGTCGGGCTGAATGCCCCGGAATAGATGCCGCCGATGCAGATGACCGGCAGCAGCATGGGCAGGATGGCGCGGCGGCACAGGCGCAGCCGCTCGCTCCACGGCATGGCCGGAGCCTGCGGAATCCCTTCGCGACGCGCGTAGAAGTAGCAGTAGGCCGAGAGCAGCAGCATCAGTACCAGGCCGGGGCCGATGCCGGCGATGAACAGCTCGGCCACCGAGGTTCCCGACACCACGCCGTAGATGATCATGCCGATGCTCGGTGGGATCAGCAGGGCGATGTCGGAGGCATTGATGATCAGAGCGAGCACGAAGCTGTCCTTGTAGCCCTGCTGCAGCATCTTGGGCCGCATGATGCTGCCAACGCCGACCACGGTGGCCTGGGTGGAACCGGAGACCGCGCCGAACAGGGCGCAGCTCACCGCCGTGGTGATGGCCATGCCTCCGCGCATGTGGCCGACGAAGGCCATGGCGACATCGAGCAGACGGTTGGCGGTGGCGCCGCGGGTGATGATGTCGGCGGCGAGAATGAACATCGGCACGGCGACCAGGGCGGCCGGGCGGATGCCGGCGATCATCTGCTGGATGATGAATTCCGGTCCCATGTTGAAAAAGGCGACGAAGCCGATCCCGGCCGCGGCCAGCAGGGTGGTCATCATCGGGAAGCCCAGCAGCAGGAGGCTGAGCATCACGATCAGCAGTACGGTTGTCATGTCCATGGCGGCGGGCTCAGGCTTGGGGCGGGAGAGAGGTGTGGGGGTTGCAGCGCGACGCGTCGATGCAGCCACTCAGCACCATGAGCTGCAGACCGGCATGGCGCAGGAACTGCAGGCCGGTCAGGCCAAGGCCCAGGGGAATCACTATGTAGATGTAATGGAGGGGGAGTTGCAGGGCCGATGAGGCGCGACCGATCCGGGCCGCGCTCTGGACGTAGCCGATCGATGCCCAGGTCAGCCAGAGGATCAGGCCGGCGGTGAGCAGGTTGATCAGCAGCAGGGCCAGGGCTGCGCTGCGCCCGCGCAAATGTTCGATGCAGGCGCTCATGCTGATGTGGCGGGCATGGCGGGCGGCGAAGCTGCAGCCAACGAAGGTGATGAAGATGACGAGGAACTGGTTGAGCTCCTCGGAGAAGTACAGGCTTTGGTTGAACAGGTAGCGCCCGAAGACGTTGCCGATCGAGTTCAGGGCCATCAACAGGACCGAGGCAGCCAGGATGCAGGCCTCCAGTTTGTCCAGCACCCAGTCCAGTTTTCGCAAGTAAACCATGGGGACCTCCAGCCGCCAGGCAAGGCGGCAGTTGTTTTTGTTGTACGTCTCCGACCTTATCCCTGGCTAAAAATCACGTCAATTTTTGCTTGTCATGATTCTTTCTGAATTGATCCGATATTGTTGTGGTTTTTGCTGCGCCCTCAGAACACGAAGTGCAGTGGCGCCGGCGAGGTATCCAGCAGTTCCCTGAGGGTGCGCAGCCCCACCTGCAGGCGTGAGCGGCTCTGTTCGGCTCCCAGGGTGATGCGTACGTGGCGGTTGTCCTGATTGGGGCCGGGCAGGAAGGGCTCGGCCGGATGGATCATCACGCCTTCCTGGCGGGCGTAGCGAACGAACTTCTCGGCCTGCCAGTGCTCGGGCAGCTCGGCCCAGATGAGCATGCCGTTGGGGTGGGCCTTGTACCGGCAGGGGCCGAGCAGCTCGCGAGCCATCTGCTGGCGCGCGGCGAACTCCTGTTGCTGGTAGGCGATCATCTGGTCGAGCGTGCCGTCCTGCATCCACCAACTGGCGATCTCGAAGGGCATCAGGGTGGCCATCCAGGTGGTACTGCGCAGGCGGCCGACGGCTTGGTGCACCAGGTTGGGCGGGGTGATCAGATACCCGGCGCGCATGCCCGGCAGGGTCACCTTGGTCAGGCTGGTGGCATAGAAGCTGCGATTGGGCAGCAGGGCAGAAAGTGGCGCGGAGCGGTTCGGCTCCAGCGCGCCATAGACATCGTCCTCGATCACCAGCAGGTCGTGCCGCTCGACCACTTCGGCAATCGCCTGGCGGCGTGCAGGGCCCATGGTGTCGCTGGTCGGGTTGTTCATCGTCGGCGTGCAGAACAGCACCCTTGCGCCGCCTTGCCGGCAGGCGGCGTCCAGGGCCTCCGGCAGCAGTCCTTGCTCGTCGGTATCGACACCCTTGAGCTTGAAGTGCAGGGTCTGCGCCAGGGCCATCGGCAGCATGCCTGTTTCCCGCTCGCACAGCACGGTTTCGCCAGGCTTGACCACCGTGGCCATGGCTATGGTCAGGGCGTGAGCCGCACCGTTGCAGAACAGCATGTGGTCTGGATTGGCTGGCATTTTCTGCTGCTGGCCCAGCCAGTCGCAGACCACCTCGCGATGCCGGCTCAGGCCCTCGGTGGGATGGAACGAGGTGATGAAGTCCTCGCGTCCCTCGCGTGCCAGGCGCTCGAGTGACTCGCGGTAGAGGCGCACATGACGAGGCGTGCACACCGGATGGGCGGTGGAAAGGTCGATGCCACGATGCGGGTTGTCCTGCTCGTCGGTGGACAGATAGTCCGCCTCGCTGTTCAGGGTGCGGCTGCGCACGAAGGTGCCGTTGCCGACCTGGGCGTAGATCACGCCCTCCTTCTCGGCATGGGCGTAGGCGTTACTCACCGTCTGTACGCTCACGCCCAGTTGTTCGGCCAGTTCGCGATGAGTGGGCAGGCGGCTGCCGGGTTGCAGTGCGCCGCTGTTGATGGCTTCGGTCAGTGCGTTGCCGATGGCGAGGTACTTGGGCTGCCCATTGCGGATGAAGGGCTTCAGGTCAATTGTCATGGTTCAATATTTTCCTTGACGGCAATTTGTACTGGTATGAATACTGCGAACCAGGCCGGATTGACTTGTCTTTTCGAAAATCATTCTAGCCCATCTCAGTACAATGCAGTGAACAAAATGTCCATTCCGAGATGTAGTCATGAATGAAACGACTCTGAGCTTCAGTCGGGAGGAGTACGCCCAACGCCTCGCCAAGGTGCGCCGCGCCATGGTCGAGCGTGGTCTGGACGTCCTCATCGTGCACGACCCGTCCAACATGGCCTGGCTCACCGGCTATGACGGCTGGTCCTTCTACACCCCGCAGTGCGTGGTGGTCGGTCAGTCGGGCAATCCGCTGTGGTATGGCCGTGGCATCGATGCCAATGGCGCGCGCCGCACGGTCTATCTGCCCGAGGAGGATATCGCCTCCTACAGCGACCGATATGTCATGAATCCGCCGCATCACGCGCTCGATTACCTCTGCGAGGAAGTTCTGCCCGGTCGCGGCTGGACGCAGGGCACGATCGGCGTGGAGATGGACAACTACTACTACAGCGCCACTTCGCACCAGGCGCTGCTGCGCGGCCTGCCCGAGGCTCGCCTGGTCGACGCCACCGGCCTGGTCAACTGGTGCCGGGCGGTCAAGTCGCCGACCGAGGTGGAGTACATGCGCGTCGCTGCGCGCATCGTCGAGAACATGCATCGCGCGATCATCGAAATGGTCGAGCCGGGCCTGCCCAAGAACGTTCTGGTAGGCGAGATCTACCGGGTGGCCTGCGAGGGGCACGACGGCAAGTTCGGCGACTACCCGGCCATCGTGCCGATGCTGCCCTCCGGTAAGGATGCCTCGGCGCCGCATCTGACCTGGGACGACCGTCCGTTCCGCAAGGGCGAGGGTACCTTCTTCGAGATTGCCGGTTGCCACAAGCGCTACCACTGCCCGCTGTCGCGCACGCTGTACCTGGGCGAGCCGCCGGCGGCATTCCGCAGGGCCGAAGAGGCGATCAATGCCGGTCTTGAGGCCGGCCTGGCGGTGGCCAAGCCCGGCAACACCTGCGGCGATATCGCCCGCGAACTCAACAGCACCCTGCGCCGCTACGGCTACGACCGCGGCGACAATCGCTGCGGCTACCCGATCGGTCTGAGCTATCCGCCGGACTGGGGCGAGCGCACCATGAGTCTGCGTGAAAGCGACCAGACGGTGCTCAAGCCGGGGATGACCTTCCACTTCATGCCGGGACTCTGGCTGGACGACTGGGGGCTGGAAACCACGGAGAGCATCCTGATCACCGAGACGGGCGTGGAAACCCTCTGCAACTTCCCGCGACAACTGTTCGTCAAGCCCTGAGTGGAGTGTGCGATGACTACATCCAACAAGGCAGGTCTGGCGGCGCTGGGAGGCGCCGCTCTGCCGGCCACGACCATCAGCGCGACCGTCGACTTCGAACGTGACGGCGTCCAGCACGGCTTCCTCAAGCTGCCGTACTCCCACGACCAGTCCGCCTGGGGCTGCATCATGCTGCCGGTCACCGTGGTGAAGAATGGCAGCGGGCCGACGGCCCTGCTGACTGGCGGCAACCACGGCGACGAATACGAAGGCATCACCGCGCTGCTCAAGCTGGCCGCCGAGCTGCGCGCCGAGGACGTGCAGGGCAGGGTGATCATCGTTCCGGCGATGAACTTCCCGGCGGCGCGCAACGGCAGCCGTACTTCGCCGATCGACAAGGGCAATCTCAATCGCGCCTTCCCCGGCCACCCGCATGGCAGCATCACCGAGCGTATCGCGGACTATTTCCAGCGCTATCTGGTACCGATGTGCGACTACGCTCTGGATATCCACTCCGGCGGCAAGACACTGGACTTCGTGCCCTTCGCGGCGGCTCATCGCCTGCCGGATGCCGCCCAGGAGGCGCGCTGCATCGAGGGCGCCCGCCTGTTCGGGGCACCAGCCTGCATGGTGCTGTTCGAGCTGGATGCCGCCTCGCTGTACGACACGGCGGTCGAGGCTCAGGGCAAGGTGTTCGTGACCACGGAGCTGCGCGGCGGTGGCACCACCACGCCGGAAACCATGGCGATCGCCGATCGCGGCGTGCGCAATTTCCTGCGCTTCGCCGGCATCATCGAGGGTGAGCCGGAGCTGCCGGACGAGGCGCCGCTACAGCTCGACATGCCGGATGCCAGCTGCTATGTGCAGAGCATCCACGAGGGCATTCTCGAGCTGACCTGCAGTCTCGGTCAGCGGATCAGGCGCGGCGATCTGGTCGCCCGAGTGCATACCCTCGAGCGCACCGGGGTGCCGCCGGCCGAGTATCGTGCCGAGCGGGACGGCGTGCTGGTCGCCCGGCGCTTCCCCGCGCTGGTCGCCATCGGCGATACGGTGGCTGTAATTGCCGATGTGCTCTGACGCGCCAGGATCGTACCCCCTTCGCGTATCCGAAAAACATAACAACTATGGAGACACCACGATGAGCAAGATCGTTAGTCGCTTCAAGCGCGCGGCGCTGGTCGCCGGGATGGGGCTGGCGCTGCTGGGGCAGGCCGGCCTGGCTGCGGCGGAGGAGTGGAAGTTCGCTCTGGAGGAGGTCAGCGGCAGCGTGCAGGACGCCTATGCACAGAAGTTCAAGCAACTGATCGAGGAGAAGAGTGGTGGCGACGTCAAGGTCACTGTCTATCCCTATGGCGCGCTCGGCGAGTCCGAGGATCTGACCGAACTGGTCGCCAACGGCGTGCTGCAGTTCGCCCATGGCTCTACCGGTATCCTCGGCTCCACGGTGCCGGAAATGCAGCTGTTCACGGTGCCCTACCTGCTTTCCCAGGATAACCGTGTCAACCAGCAGGTGCTGTCTTCCAGTCCGACCATCTATGGCCCGCTGGCCGACAAGCTCAAGCAGCGCAACCTGCGGCTGATGAGCATGTACCCGGAAGGGGAAATGGTCTGGACCACCAACAAGGAGATCCGCAAGCCCGCCGATTTCGCCAACTTCAAGATGCGGGTGATGGCTTCGCCGATGCTGGTCGAGACCTACAAGGCATTCGGCGCAGTTCCGACTCCGCTGCCCTACTCGGAAGTCTATGGCGCTCTGCAGCTGAAGATGATCGACGGCCAGGAGAACCCGGTCTTCGCCATCGAGGAGATGAAGTTCTACGAGGTGACGGACGTACTGACCTGGCCGGGCCACCAGCAGTTCACGGTCGGCGTGCTGTCCAGTGAGTCCTGGTACCAGGGCTTGCCTGAGGCCCGCCGCAAGCTGATCGACGAAACCATCGCCGAACTGTCGCCCTATATCTTCGACGTCCAGGCCAGCTACAGCGACGAGCGTCTGGCCAAGATCCAGCAGACCAAGCCGGGTATCCGCCTGGTCAGGCTCTCGGCCGAAGAGCAGGAGGCGTTCCGCAAGGCCAGCCAGCCGCTGCGTGACACCCTCACCAAGCTGGCCGGCCAGGAAACCCGTGCGATGCTCGACCAGATCGAGAAGGAAATTGCCGCACTGGAAAAGCGCTGAGTGGGATGACGGGGTGGCGCGCAACCAGTCGCCGCCCTAGAGCTCGAACCGATCCTGACTTTGGCCGGCGATGCAGTTCGCCGGCCTTTTTTTCATCTGGCGCGGCCCTGTCCGCGCAGGAGTTGCAACATGCGCCTGGACAGTTACGACCTGAAGATTCTGCGCATCCTCCAGCAGAATGGCCGCATCACCAAATCCAGCCTGGCTGAGGCGATCAACCTGTCGGTCAGTCCCTGCTGGGAGCGCGTCAAGCGCCTCGAAGAGGCTGGCATCATCCGCGGTTATGGCGCCTGGATCGACACCGAGGTGCTGCTCAAGCGGGTAGCCGTCCTGGTGGAGGTCACCCTCAAGCAGCACAATCGCGAAGCCTTCGTCCGCTTTGAAAGGGCCATGGAGGCCTGTGCCGAGGTCACCGAGTGCTACGCCACCGGTGGTGGTGTCGACTACGTCATCAAGGTCATGACCCGCGACATCGATCAGTACCAGCGGCTTGTGGACCAGTGGCTGATGGCCGACCTGGGCATCGAGCGCTACTTCACCTACATCGTCACCAAGACGATCAAGCAGAGTGAGCCCCCCCTGGAAGTCGAGCCGGCCGGACCTGCCGAAAAAAGCGTCTGAGGTCCCCGAGACAACAGAAAAAAGCGCTTTCTGCGTGCTGGTGAAGAGAAAACATCACCTCACCCGCCCCCCTAAAGTAGAGCCGTCAACAAGAACAATCGGTTGCCCCCCGTGAAGCAACCGGTCCGCTCAGGGGAGCTGCACACATGAACAATCTCAACGATCCGCGCCTGTTTCGCCAGCTGGCGTACGTCAACGGCAAGTGGGTGGCCGGCAACGATGGCCGCGATGAAGCGGTCAGCAATCCGGCCAGCGAAGCGATCCTCGGCCGCTGCACGCTGCTCGACGAAGGGCAAGTAGGTGGCGCCATCGATGCGGCCGAAGCGGCCTTCCCGGCCTGGCGCGCTCTGTCGGTGGACGCTCGTGGCGCCATCCTGCACCGCTGGCACGATCTGCTGCTGGCCAACAAGGAAGACCTGGCGAGGCTGATGACCCTCGAGCAGGGCAAGCCGCTCGACGAGGCTCGCGGCGAGATCGACTACGCCGCCTCCTTCATCCGCTGGTTCGCCGAGGAGGCCCGCCGCGCCTACGGTGAGACCATCCCCAGCCACATCCGCAACGCCCAGCTTGGCAGCGTTCGTGAGCCGATCGGTGTCGCCGCGCTGATCACGCCGTGGAACTTCCCCTGCGCGATGATCACCCGCAAGGCCGCCGCGGCCCTGGCCGTCGGCTGCACAGTGCTGGTCAAGCCGGCCGGCGAGACGCCGTTCTCGGCGCTGGCGCTGGCCGAACTGGCCGAGCGCGCCGGTTTCCCGGCCGGGGTGTTCAACGTCATCACCGGCGAGCCGGAGATGGTCTCCCGGGTGCTCTGCGCCAGCGACAAGGTCAAGGCGCTGTCCTTCACCGGCTCGACCCGCGTCGGTCGTCTGCTGCTCGAGCAGGCTGCGCCCACCGTTAAGAAGTGCTCCATGGAGCTGGGTGGCAATGCGCCCTTCATCGTGCTGCCGGACATGGATGTGGAGCAGGCCGCGCAGGCGGCTATCGACGCCAAGTTCCAGACCACCGGCCAGGACTGCCTGGCGGCCAACCGCATCTTCGTGCACAGCTCGCTCTACGAGCCGTTCCTCGAGGCGTTCGCCCGCCGCATGGGCGAGCTGACCGTGGGTGACGGCCTGGAGCGTGGCGTGAACCAGGGCCCGCTGATCAATGCCAGGGCGGTGGCCAAGGCCCGCGAGCTGGTCGAGGACGCCGTGACCAAGGGTGCCCGCCTGCTGGTCGGCGACCAGAGCCAGGCGCCGGGCGCCAACTTCTTCATGCCGACCCTGCTGGCCGACGTGACCTCCGAGATGCGCGTATACCGCGAGGAGAACTTCGCGCCGGTCGCCGGAGTGCTGGCCTGGAGCGACCTCGAGGAGCTGATCGCGCAGGCCAACGACACCGAGTATGGACTGGCCGCCTACGTCTACGGCTACGACATCCGCCTGGTGTGGAAGCTGTTGCGCGGCCTGGAGTACGGCATGGTCAGCGTCAACTCGGTGAAGATGACCGGCCCGCCGGTGCCCTTCGGTGGCGTCAAGCAGTCCGGCCTCGGTCGCGAAGGCTCGCGTCACGGTCTCGATGAATACAGCCAGATCAAGTACTACTGCCTGGGTGGCCTGCCCAGCGTCAGCGGCAGCTGATTTCCGTACAGCTGCGCCAAACCTATCCGCACCACTTGCAACGAGGGCAATGCCATGACCATCGACACCCAGAAGATCATCGAGATCGACCGCCAGAACGTCTTCCACCCGTCCACCCACCTCAAGCAGCACGCCCACGGCGAGAGCCCGGCCCGCATCATCACCGGCGCCAAGGGCATCCGCATCGAGGACTCGCAGGGCAACCAGCTGATCGACGGTTTTGCCGGCCTGTACTGCGTGAACATCGGCTACGGCCGTACCGAGATGGCCGAGGCGATCTACGAGCAGGCCAAGCAGCTGGCCTACTACCACACCTACGTGGGCCACACCACCGAGGGGCTGGCCATGCTCTCGGAGCGCATCGTCAAGCTCGCCGGCCAGGGCATGAGCAAGGTCTACTACGGCATGTCCGGCTCGGACGCCAACGAGACCCAGGTCAAGCTGGTCTGGTACTACAACAACATTCTCGGCCGCACGGAGAAGAAGAAGATCATCTCCCGCGACCGTGGCTACCACGGCTCCAGCGTGGCCTCCGGCTCGCTGACCGGCCTGCCGCTGTTCCATGCCCACTTCGACCTGCCGCTGCCGCGCATCAAGCACACCATCGCGCCCAGCTACTACCGTCGCCCCGAGGAGGGCATGAGCGAGCTGGAGTTCTCCCGCTACTGCGCCGCCAAGCTGGAGGAAATGATCCTCGCCGAAGGGCCGGATACCGTGGCTGCGATGATCGGCGAGCCGGTGCTCGGTACCGGCGGCATCGTGCCGCCGCCGCAGGGCTACTGGGCGGAAATCCGCAAGGTGCTGGACAAGTACGACATCCTGCTGATTGCCGACGAGGTGGTCTGTGGCTTCGGCCGCCTGGGCGCGGACTTCGGCTCGCAGTACTACGACATGAAGCCGGATCTGATCACCGTCGCCAAGGGTCTGACCTCGGCCTACCAGCCGCTGTCCGGGGTGATCGTCGGCGAGCGCGTCTGGCAGGTACTGGAGCAGGGCACCGAGCAGTTCGGCGCCATCGGTCATGGCTACACCTACTCGGGTCACCCGGTCGGTGTCGCTGCGGCGCTCACCAACCTGGACATCATCCAGCGCGAGAACCTCACCGGCAATGCGCGTGACACCGGCGCCTACCTGCAGCAGCGCATGCAGGAGACCTTCGCCAACCATCCGCTGGTCGGCGAGGTGCGGGGCATCGGCCTGCTGGCTGCCCTGGAGTTCTCCAGCGACCGCGCCAAGCGTCAGCACTTCGACCCCAGCCTGAAGGTCGGCCCGCAGATCTCCGCGGCCTGCCTGGAGGAGGGGCTGATTGCCCGCGCCATGCCGCACGGCGACATCCTCGGCTTCGCACCGCCGCTGGTGGTGACCCGTGACGAGGTGGACGACATCGTCGCTCGCGCCGAACGTGCCGTGAATCGGGTTACCGACAAGCTGATCAGCAGCGGCGCCTGGCAGGCCAAGTAAGCCAGCGTCAGGGGGGACGGAGCCGATCGGGTTTCCGGCCCCCTGGCGATCGACCGATCGGGGGATTGGCATGCAACAACAAGAACTGACCCTGCAGGACATCTTTCGGGCTCGCCAGCGCATCGCCGGGCAGGCCCTGCGTACTCCGCTGGTGCGCTCGGAGTCCCTGTCGCGGCGCTTCGGCTGCGAGGCGTGGCTGAAGCTGGACAACCTGCAGCCGACCGGCTCCTTCAAGCTGCGTGGCGCGCTCAATGCGCTGCTCGGCCTGGACGAGGAGCAGCGGGCGCGTGGCGTGGTGACCATGTCGACCGGCAATTTCGGTCGCGCGCTGGCCTGGGCCGGCCGGCGCATCGGCATCCCGGTCACCGTGTGCATCTCGCACCTGGTGCCGGACAACAAGGTGCAGGCGCTGCGTGACAGCGGCGCCACCCTGGTGATCTGCGGCGAGTCCCAGGATCAGGCCGATGTCGAGGCCCGGAGGCTGAGCCGTGAGCAGGGACTGGCCTACATTCCGCCGTTCGACCACCCGTTGGTGATCGCCGGTCAGGGCACCTGCGCGCTGGAGATCCTCGAGGAGCAGCCGGACATCGATCTGGTTTTCGTCGGCCTGTCCGGCGGCGGTCTGGTTGCAGGCATCGGTCTGGCGGTCAAGAGCATCAATCCTGCGGCCGAAGTCATCGGCGTGAGCATGGCCCACGGGGCTGCCATGCTCGAAAGTCTGGCTGCCGGCCGTCCGGTGCAGGTGCCTGAGGTGCCGACCCTGGCCGACAGCCTGGGCGGCGGCATCGGTCTGGACAACGCCTGGACCTTCGACATGACCCGGCGCTACATGGATCGCGGCTACAAGGTCGACGAGGCACACATCGGCCGAGCGATGCTGCACTTGCTGCGCGAGGAAAAACTGCTGGTGGAGGGCGCTGCCGCCGTCGGCGTGGCTGCCGTCGAACAGCATCGCCTGGACCTGCGGGGGCGTCGCGTGGCCTTCGTGATCAGCGGCCAGAACCTGTCCACCGCCACCTTTACCGAGGCTTGCCGCCTCGCTGGAGAGTCCCTGTGAAAATCTACGATCGTCAGCAGATTGCCGAGAAGGTCGGGCTGGATCACGCCGCCCTCGAGGTGGTGGAGGCCGGCTTCGCCGCTCTGGGGCGTGGCGAGGTGGTGATGCCGCCGATCCTCAGCATGAACATCGCCGAGAGCAACGGCGAGGTGGACGTCAAGACCGCCCACATCCAGGGCTGGCAGCGCTTCGCCATCAAGATCAGCCCCGGCTTCTTCGACAACCCCAGGCTTGGCCTGCCCAGCCTCAACGGTCTGATGCTGCTGTTCTCGGCGAAGACCGGACTGGTCGACTCGGTGCTGTTCGACGAAGGCTACCTGACCGATATCCGCACCGCCCTGGCCGGAGCCATCGCCGCCAAGCATCTGGCGCGCGAGGACGCGCGCCGCGTGGCGGTGATCGGCGCGGGCCTGCAGGCCGAGCTGCAGGTGGCGGCGCTGCGCCTGGTACGTGATATCGAGGAGGTGCATGTGCATGCCCGCGACAGTGCCAAGGCCGAAGCCTATGCCCGGCGCATGGGCGAGGTCCATGGCCTGCCCGTGGTCGTCCATGACAGTGCCGCCAGTGCATGCGCCCGGGCCGACATCGTGGTCACCACCACGCCGTCGCGTACTCCGGTGCTCCAGTGGAGCGACCTGCCCCAGGGCATCCATGTGACCGCCATGGGCTCGGACAACCCGCACAAGAACGAACTGGAGCCGACCATCCTGACCAGCGCCGACGTCGTCGCGGTGGACCGCCTCAGCCAGTCCCGCGCGCTGGGCGAGCTACACCATGCGCCGGCACTGCAGCGCGAGGTATTCGAGCTGGGCACCCTGATCGCCGAAGGTCGGCGTCTGCGCACCAGCGCGGAACAGATCACGGTTTGCGACCTGACCGGCACCGGGGTGCAGGACACGGCGATCGCCAACTATGCGGCAAGCCGGCTCGAGGCTGACGGACAATGAGCGCCGTCGCCGAAGATTTCGAGGCCTGGCAGCGGGTATTCCGGCACGACCCCGTAGCTGGAGGGCGGCCGCTGCGCCTGGGGCTGATCCAACTGGCCAGCGACTTCACCCTCGAGAACGAGTGGCGCCAGCTGCTGGGCGATGGTCTGGAACTGTACAGCACCCGCACGCCGTGCAGCCCCACTGTGGCTCCTGAGCAGCTGCGCGGCCTGGCGGACGGCCTGGCCAGTTCGGCCGGATTGCTGGTGCCGGGGCTGGAGCTGGATGTGCTGGCCTTCGGCTGCACCTCCGGGAGCATGCTGATCGGCGAGGACGAGGTGGCGCGCCTGCTGCGCAGTGCTCGCCCCGGTATTGCCGTGAGCAATCCGTGGACCGCGGTGAAGGCGGCCCTGCGCCACCTGGGCGCACGGCGGATCGCTGTGCTCACCCCCTACATCGCTGCGGTCAACCAGCCGCTGTGCGCGGGTCTGGAGGAGGCCGGTTTCGCCGTGGCTTGCTGCGGCACCTTTGCCGTACTCGAGGATGCGGCGATCCCCGGGATAGGCACGGACGATATCGTGGCCGCCGCTCGCGTGCTGCTGGCCATGGAGCAGGTGGATGCGCTGTTTCTCGCCTGCACCAACCTGAGGACCCTCGACGTGCTCGAGGAGCTGGAAGCCGAGCTGCAGATTCCGGTGGTATCCAGCAACCAGGCGATGTTCTGGCATGCGCTCCGGTGCGTCGGCTTCGCGCGCCCGGTACCCGGTTTCGGCAGACTCCTGGCGGAGCAGGCGCCCGTGGGTGGAGTGGAGAGTTGATCATGGATGCGAGAAGCAAGGGGCTGCTGCTCACGGCAACCGGTGTGCTGTTGCTGTCTCCCGATGCACTGGTGCAACGCTGGCTGAATCTTGAGGCGATGGCCCTGCTGGCCTGGCGTGGCCTGCTGATGGGAGCGGGGCTGGCGCTGCTGCTGGTCTGGCGCTACCGCGGTGGTTTCCTGGCGCAGCTCAGGGCTTGCGGCTCCACGGGGCTGTGGTGCGGACTGTGCTATGCCAGCAGCACCCTGTGCTTCCTGGCGGCGATGCAGAAGGTTGGCGCCGCTGTCACCCTGCTGCTGTTCAGCGTTTCCTCGGCGTTCGCCGCCCTGCTGGCCTGGTGTTGCCTAGGCGAACGTTTGCCCCGGCAAACGCTGCTGTCGATTGGGGTGTGCATGGTCGGCGTGCTGCTGATCGTCGGTGACGACCTGCAGGGCGCCAGCCTGGCCGGCTGCCTGCTGGCGTTGCTGGCGGCTCTGCTGCTAGCGGGCAACCTGACGCTGGCCAGAAGCCGTCCGGCCGTCGACATGAGTCCGGGCCTGATGCTGGGAGCCTTCATGGCTGCGGCCTTCTCCTGGGGTGGAGGTGAGCCAGCCAGCCTGGATGGGCAGCAGTGGCTGGTCCTGCTGGTGATGGCGGGCTTGTTGCTGCCGCTGGGCTTCATGCTGGTCCAGCTGGGGCCGCAGAGCATAAGCCCGGCCGAGGTTGGCTTGCTGATCCTGCTCGAGGCTGTCCTGGGCCCGCTGTGGGTCTGGTGGTTGCTGGACGAGGCACCGAGTACGGGCGTCCTGCTTGGCGGGGCCATAGTGCTGGGCGGGCTGGCACTCAATGTCTGGCTACCACAGCGAGTGAAAAGTCCCGTACTCGCGGCGCAGGAATAGCTGTCATGCCCGCACGATGCACCATGACGATTGGACCTGCTAGCTGCCGATGTCAGCCGTATGCAGTAAGGGAGCGTTGCCTGCCATCTGATGTCGCCATGCCAGTCGCAACCTGGCCTCCAGCGCGAGCATGTGCTGCTGCTTGATGCTGACTCTGTGGCGCTGCATCTCGCCCCATATGCTCTGCCAGCCGCCCAGCTCGGCCTCCTCCAGCTGGGCGGCCTGGCGGAACTGGCGATCGAAGTGCTCGCGGCTGCCGCTGGCCCGCAGCGCCTCGTCCAGCTCCGGCAGCAGCAGCGCATCGGCGCGCGGCAGGCTGGCGGCGATGGCCAGGCCGGCCGGGTCGTAGTCGGCGAAGACCACCACCGGCGTGGCCGCCGGCAGCCGTTCCAGCAACTGGCGGGCACCGCGGGCCAGGCCGCGATGGCCGCGGTAGACGACCAGGCTGCCGGCCAGTTCGGGCGGTGCCGGGTAGTCCTCCCAGTCGTCGAAGCTGTCGAGGTTCTCGATCAGCAGCACCCGGGCGATGGCGGCGGCGTCCAGGCGCTGCAGCGCCACGCGCAGGCTGAGGCCGCGGGCGAGGGCTGGCAGCGGCGCGGGCAGAGTACCCTTGACCAGCACGAAATCGTCGTCGGGGCGGCGCCGGGCGATCTTCTCGTCGACCGCGTGGGCGGCCACCTCGCGGCGGCTGCCGTCCGGCACGCCCGCCAGCGGATCGAAGCCCCACGCGTCCCGCGCCAGGCGCTGCAGCAGGCGGCGCGTTTCGGCGTCGAAGTGCAGCCATTTGCCCATGGGGCGGCCCAGCTCGAAGTGGGCGTGCAGCTGCTGCCAGGTGCGGTTGAACTCCACCCGCTCCAGACGCTCGCGCAGCAGGCGGTGCACGGCGTTGTGGTGGCTGCGGCTCAGGCCAGCCACAGCGACAGATCCCGCACGATGAAGTTGCCGGAAAACACCGGGTGCGGTTCGCCGTCGGGGTCGAGCTGGAAGCAGGCGCGCTGTTCGTCGGGTAGCGCCTCGTAGCCGCCGATCACCTGGTACAGCCAGGTCTCCGGATCCCAGGGCAGCTCGCGCTCGCGCCACCAAGTCAGCGCCGACACCGGCTGGCCGCTCTCGATCACCGCGCACAGGTACTCCTGCACGGCGAGCTGGATCGGGTTGGGCTGCACCTCGAAGCTCTCCACCTCGCCCAGGGTCAGCTCGCCGGCCTCGGCCGGCGGCGTGGCCGGGCGTTCCTCGCGCTGGGCGCGGATCTGCGCGGCGAGGGCGAGCAGCTCGGCTTCCTGGCCGCTGTCGTGGAGGTTCGCCGCCGCCGGGGCGATCAGCGCCTCGGCGAGGTTGAGCAGCTGCGGCATCTCGGGCCGCGCGGTGTGGCTGCCCGGGCGGTAGTCGGACTGCTGTTCGGCGTGCAGCAGCCAGCCGCGCAGCAGGCGGGTGCGGCCCTGGATCTTGCGGAAGCGGCCGAGCAGTTCGAGCAGGCGGCCCTGCACCACGCCGAGTTCCTGGCAGCAGTCGCTGACCTGGCGCTGCAGGCGGGTGACCAGCAGGCGGCGCAGCTCGCGCAGTTCGCCGGCGGTTTCCGCCAGTTCGCTGAAGTCGATCAGTTCGAGGCCGGCCAGCAGCTCGCTGACCTGGGCCTGGGCCAGCTCGTTCTCGCGGATCTTGGCGCCCAGGCTGCCGACGTAGCCGAACTCGTTGTTGATCCGCCCCCACAGCACCCGCACGCTGTGGCCGAGGCCCTCGCAGAAGCTGTAGACGTGCTCGCGCAGGTCGGCCAGGTAGGCGTCGGCGGCGGCGAAGTCGCCCTGGTGGCGCGCCTCCTTGTAGTGGGCGGCGAGGGTCTTGAAGGTGGCCAGGGTGCTGCCGGTGTTGGCGTCGATCTGTCGATTGCGGTCGTCCCTGAGCGCCTCCTCGAGCAGCGCGCGCACCACCCGGCGCAGGTGCAGGTCGGCGCCCGGCTCCGGGCGATAGAGCACGCGGTCCTTGACCAGGCGCTCCTGCACGCCGGGCTCGAGGGCGTCGTCGCCGACCGCGCCGGCCAGGTAGGCGTCCATGATGGTCTCGGCGTGGCGGCCCAGCTGGCGCAGGAAGCGCACGCCGGCCTGGTGCAGGTTGCCGCTCACAGCAGGCTCCCCTGGCTGGCCAGCTCGGCGCGCTCCTCGAGCGAGAGGCCTTCGGCCTCGTCGATGAAACGGATCACCTCGTACAGGTAGTCCAGCTTGCCGGTGCCGAGGTAGATCTGCTTCTCCGGGTTGGGGCGCAACAGGTAGCCGAGTTCGCACAGGCGCTTGAACACCTGCTTGATCTGCGCATCGACGCTGGCGCTGGTCGAGCCGAACAGCCGGTAGTGGCTGATGCGCGCCAGCTGCTCGCGGAATGCCGGGGTGTCCTCGACGATGCTCTGCAGCTCGTTGAGGCGGATCGGACTGCCCTCGGTGAGCGGCGCATCCTGGGCGCCGGCTTCCTGGACCAGCAGCAGCCACTCGACCAGCGGCGTGAGGGCATTGCACACGTCGCGGAACTGCTGGCCGACCACCCGCCGCTCGGCCTCGCCGAGCTGGCGATACGCGCAGTAGAACACCTCGGCCTCGCTGCCGGCGCCGACCGCGGCCACGCTGCGGTTGAGGGTGGCCAGGTAGTCGTCGACCTGCTCGCGGTTGGCCGGATTCTTCAAAAAGCGCCAGCCTTCCTCGTCGCTGGTGCGGCAGATGAAGGCGCCCTGCAGCAGGCGCTCGATGACCTTGCCCTTATTCGACAGCATCAGACGGTCTCCTCGCTCAGGCGGGTTTTCAGGCGTTCGCCGATCACGTCCAGACGCGGCTTGACCACCTGCAGCCGGCGGCTCTGCTTGTCGACGATGTAGCGGTTCTTGAACAGCGCCAGCACCTCGGAGTCCGGGTTGGGGAAGGCGCCGAGGATGCGGATGGCGTTGCTGGCGCAGGCGTCGAAGATCTTCTTCACGTTGCTGTGGTGCAGGGTGCCCAGCTCGTCGATCGGCCAGTGGATGGTCGCCGGGGCGCGGCCGCGCAGCAGGCGGGTGAAGGCGAGCAGGAACTTGCAGAGGATCAGGTAGGCCATGCCGTGGCTGGACGACTCGTTGAGCTGGCGGTCGGTGCGGATCACCAGGTCGCTGTTGCCCTCGCGCAGGCGCAGCTCGATCTCCAAGAGGCCGGCGATACCGCTGGTCAGCGCCGAGCGGCCGAGCACCTCGAGGGCGCGGCGCATGCTGCCGGTGTAGTCCTCGCCGGGCAGCTCACTGAAGCCGCTGTCCTCCCATTCGCGGTAGGCGGCGACGAAGGCGCGCAGCTCCGGCCAGAACTCCAGTTCGGTGATCTTCGAGCGGATGGTCACCGCCGAGTTGGACACGCCGTCGAGGAACAGTTCCTCGCCGACCTCGCGGGTGATCCGCGCGCTCTGGCTGGCGATGCGCTGATCGATGTCGGCGAGCACGGCGAAGTAGTCGAACAGGTCCTTGCCGAAGATCCGCCCCTGCTCGCGCAGTGCGGTGATGCTCTGCGGCACCAGCACGTTGAGCAGCTGGGCCAGCGCCGGCACCAGGCGGCGGTAGTCGAGGGTCGGCACGCCGCGCTCGCTGACCAGGCTGCATTCCTCGCGGCTGCGCTCCCAGGTCTCGGTCAGGCTGGAGCCGGCCTTGCCGGCGATCAGGCTGTCGAAGCGCTCGACGTGCTGCTTGATGGCGGCGAGCAGGTTCTCGCGGCCGTGCAGCAGTTCCTGGGCCAGGCGCAGGCGCTCGTCCAGCTCGCCGGCCGGCGTCTGGCCGTCGCGCGGCAGCTTGAGCTCGCCGAGGCGCTTGAGCAGGGCCTTGAGGCTGTCCAGTTGCTCGACGACCTGGCCCTGGGCCTGCAGGGCCTGGCGGCGCTGCTGTTCGAGCGCGTCGCGGCGGCTCTTGAAGGTCTGGGTGGCGGTGTCCAGGCGCAGCTTGAGGTCGGTGGCCTCGCGCTTGCGCTCGACCAGGTCCTCCTGCAGCTGCGGCTTGCGCTTGAGCCAGGTGACCGCGTACCACTCATCAAAGCGGTGCACCTCGGCGCGGCGCGCCTCGGTCTCGCGGATGCGCTGCTCGCGCTCGCGGATGCCGCTCTTCAGCTGGATCAGCTGCGCCTCGTCGACGCCGCGCGACTTCAGTTCGTTGCGGTACCAGCTTTCGCAGGCGGCCAGCTCGGCCTTGCCCTGGGCGCGCTGCTCCTCCAGCTGGCCGCGCAGCTGGGCCAGGCGCTGTTCCAGGTCGCCGATCACCTGCTGCCAGTGCGCGCTGGTGTCCAGGCGCGCCTCGCGGTGCTGGCTGTCCAGCTCCTCCAGCAGGCTGGCGTGCTCCAGCTTGAGCTGGGCGAGGGCGGTGTCCAGGTCGGCGAGCTGCTGGCGCGCGGCCTGGCGGCGCTCGGCGAGGGCGGCGTCGAGGCGTTCCTTGAGCGCGGCGCGCTCCTCCTTGAGGCGCTGGCGGTTGTCCTTGGCGGTCTGCAGGGCGGTACGCGCCACCACCAGGCGGGTGTTCAGCTCCTCCAGCGCGGCGCCGTGCTCGCCCAGCTGGCTTTCCACCTGCTCCTGCTGGTTGCGGGCGTCCTGCAGGTTGTCGCCGGCCAGCTGCACGCGGTGGCGCAACTCCGCCTCGCCTGCGGCGTGCTCCGGGGTGGCCAGCGCGGCGAGGTCGAGCTGCACGCCGTACAGGCTGTCAGCCGGCGCCGCGCTGAGGGCCGGCTTGAGGTCGTTGCGCTGTAGCAGACTGGGCTCGATGACCTTGCCGAGGCTCTGCTCCCAGCCCGGCTGCTCGCGGCGCAGGAATTCCAGCAGGCTGTGCTGGCCGGGGTAGAGCAGACGCTCGGCGTCGTCCAGCTCGCGCTGGCGTTCGCCGACCCGGCGGCTGGCCTGGGCGAGCTGCTGGGCGGCTTCCTCGCGCTGGCGCAGCAGCAGGCGCTCCTGCTGCTGCAAGGCGTCGAGTTGCTGGGCGGCGCCGTCGCGCTGCTCGTCGGCCTCCTCCAGGCGGCGGTCGAAGACCTCCAGGCCGAGCGCCTCCTCCTCGCTGTAGGCGAAGCTGGCGATCAACTGCTCCTGGCGGCTCTTCTCCAGCTCGAGGGCGTGGCGGCGCTCGCGGCTGGCGCTTTCCGCCTCCTGGCGGCGGTTGGCGAAGGCGCGGTCGAGCTGGGCGAGGGCCTCGTGCCTGTGCTGGTTGCGCTCGGCCAGTTCGTCGCGCACCCGGCCTTCCTGCTCGTGCAGGCGGTCGAGGGCTTCCTGCTGGCGCTCCTGGACGATCTGCTTGCGCTCCAGGTAGGCGTTCTGCACGTCGGCGTGCTGCTCGGTGAGCAGGCGCAGGCGCTCCTTGTGGTTGTCCAGTTCCAGGCGCCAGCCGTCGAGCTTCTCGAGGTCGGCCTTGGCCTGGTCGATGTCGGCGTCGAGGTACTGCTGGTACTGCTCCTCGATGTGCTGCAGCTGGGTTTCCGCACTCTCGATGCGCGCCTGGACCTGCGACAGCTCGAGGCTGAGGGCGTCGCGCTGGTCCCTCCAGTCGTCTTCCAGCAGCTTGAGTTCGAAGCCGCTCTGCTCGAGGGCGAGGCGCAGCTGCTCCTGGCGGGCGAACAGCAGCGGCTGGTCGGTCTGGAAGGCCTGCAGCAGGCCGGCCAGGCGCGCCTCGTTGCCCTGCAGCTCTGCGAAGTCGTGCTCCAGGCGGGCGAACTGCGGGCGCAGGGCGGCGAAGCCCTGGATCAGCTGGCTGTCGCGGATCCAGTCCTCGACCTTCTGCGGGCTGAGGCCGGTGGTCGGCGGCGCCACGCCGTCCTCCTCGAGGATGGCGGCGACCATCGACTTGACCGTCTCCATCTTGCCCTCGCGCGAGTGCACGGCGCGCACCAGCTTCTCGATGTGGCGCAGGCTGTGCTCGCCGGCGCACAGCGAGAACTGCCGGGCCAACTGGCGCAGTTCGCCGCGCTGGCTGTCGGCGGCGAGCAGGCTGCGGTCGTTCTGGATGATCGCGCGGTACTGGCGGGTGTTCAGCTGGTTGCTGACCGCCACCCCGCTCTGGCGGAAGTGGCGGCCCAGCTCGGCCATGCTGCGGCAGACCACGACATCGCCCTGGCGGCTGCGGATGTAGTCGTCCAGCTCGAAGCCCTTGTGCGCCAGGCGGTAGTCGACGCCGCGGCCGTCGCTGCTGGCGGCGAGAATGGTCTGGCAGGCCTCGCCGTCCATGCGCTGGTATTCGTAGACGATGAAGCTCTGCTCGGTCGGCAGGTACCAGCGTTCGAAGCTGTCGCGGGTGGCCGGCACCACGCGGCTCGGGTATTCGCCGTAGAACACCGGCACCAGGCGCTGCAGGGTGGTCTTGCCGGAGGCGTTGGTGCCGCAGATGTTGGTGTGGTCGTCCACGACCAGCTCGACCACGCCCGCGAGGTGGGTGTTGATCAGGATGATGCGATTGAGGCTGGGCATGTAGATCCTCTGAATTGCAGGAAGACGCGGCAGGCCGCGTGCAACAGGCGCGCAGTGTAGGCGAGGCGCCGGAGACTGTCCGGCGCGTGCGTCACCGTTCCGTGCGGCCGGCCAGGTGTGGCCGACCAGGTGCGGCCGGCCGGGTCAGTCGAAGGTGGCGTTCAGCGTGTCCAGCAGCACCCGCACCTTGGTGAGGGATTCCTGGTACTCGGCCTGCCAGTCGGAGTCCATGACGATGCCGCCGCCGCCCCAGCAGCTGGCGCGGCCATTGCGCACCAGCACGGTGCGGATGCAGATCGAGCTGTCCATCTCGCCGCGGCAGTCGACATACAGCAGCGAGCCGCAGTAGATGGCGCGGCGGGTCGGCTCCAGCTCGTCGATGATCTGCATGGCGCGGATCTTCGGCGCGCCGGTGATCGAGCCGCCGGGGAAACTGCCGGCCAGCAGGTCGAAGGCGTCGAGGCCCGCGGCCAGTTCGCCGGTCACGCTGCTCACCAGGTGGTGGACATTGGGATAGCTTTCCAGGGCGAAGAGTTCCGGCACGCGCACCGAGCCGATGCGGCAGCTGCGGCCGAGGTCGTTGCGCAGCAGGTCGACGATCATCAGGTTCTCGGCGCGGTCCTTGCGGCTGCCCTGCAGTTCCTCGGCGAAGGCCTGGTCCTCGCCGGTGCTGCGTCCGCGCGGGCGGGTGCCCTTGATCGGCCGGGTCTCCACCTGGCCGTGGTGCACGCGGATGAAGCGCTCCGGCGACAGGCTGAGGATGGCGCCGCCATCGACGGCGAGGTAGCCGGCGAACGGCGTCGGGCAGGCCTCGCGCAGCGCGCCATAGGCGTGCCACGGATCGCCCTCGCAGGCAGCCTGGAAGCGCTGGGCGAAGTTGACCTGGTAGCAGTCGCCGGCGCGGATGTAGTCCTGGATCCGCTCGATGGCGGCGCGGTACTGGCCGATGTCGAGATCGGCGGTGAACGGCCGGGTCAGGCGGAACGGTTCGCTGACGGTCGCCGGCGGTTCGTCGTCGAACAGGGCGATCAGCTCCTCGCGGCGCGACTGCGGCAGGGACGGATGGAACACCAGTTGCGAGGTCTGCTGCTGGTGGTCGCTGACCAGGGCCCAGGCATACACGCCGAAGGTGGCATCCGGCAGCTGCAGGTCCGCCGTGGCCAGCTCCGGCAGGCGCTCCAGGCGCCGGCCGAAGTCGTAGGCGAGATAGCCGAGCAGGCCGCCGGTGAACGGCAGCTCGATGCCCTCCGGGGCCTCGGCGCGGCCCAGTTGCGCCAGCGCCGTCCGGCAACGGGCGAAGAAGGCGCGGCCGTCCTCGCCGGCCTCGGGCTGCAGGCGCTGCTGTGGCCAGGCGCTGAACAGGTCGAAGCGGCTGCGGTCGGCGCGCGGCCGGCCGCCATCCAGCAGGCAGGCGCCGGGCGCTTGGTGCAGCCGGGCGAAACGCACGCGTGGGTCGGGATGATAGGGCAGGGGATGGAGGCTGCAGCTGGGCATGACATGGCTCGGAGGAACGCAGGGTGGAATCTTAACGCAGATGGCCAGTTACGCGCGTCATGCCTGAGTGCGGGGTGTTCGAAGGGGGGCGCTGCCGATCGGCAGGAGCGCCTGCAGCCATCGCCAGGAGGGATCGTTCCCGGGTGGAACCGAGGGCTGCCCGGGAGGGGGCAGCCCCGGGGACTCAGGCGATCTGGGTTTCCGGGTTGAAGTCGCTGTAGCCGACGAGGACCACTTCGAGGGTCTCGACCTGCTGGCCACTCTTGTAGGCGAAGCTGATCAGGGTGTCCTGCACCTGGTCATTCAGGTAGTCGTAGCTCGACATGCCCTGATACGTCATGTTCTTGGCCACGCTCAGCTGATCGTTGGCATCGAAGCCATTGATCACGTACTGCTTGTTGATGGCGGTAAGGCCGTGGTTGATGACGAACTTGTCCTGCGGGTCCAGGAGGTTGTCTCCGTCCGTCACCGGCGCGTCGGGCAGGGTCGGTTCATCCGCGCCATGGATGGCCACGCGAATGGTCTCGCTGGCCGTGCCGTCCAGGGAGGTGACGGTCAGTTCATCGTAGGCGACATCGCCACTGTTCAGCGCCTGGGCCAGCGCGTTGTCCAGTGCATAGGTCCACTGGCCGCTTTCACTGTCGAGGGTGAAGACGCCGTAGGCGCCTTTCAGGGCGTCCGCGTCTACGCTGGCGAGCCTGTTCTCGCCGCGGTCCACGTCGGCCACGCTCAGGGTGCCACCGGCGACCAGCACGTCGCCATCTTCGTTCAGGCTTGCGGAATTGCTGCCGGAGATGCTGGCGGCGTCGTTCTCGCCCACGATTTCCAGGGTCACGGTTGCGGTGCTCAGGGCACCGTTGGCCATGCGCACGGTGTAGCTGAAGGTTTCGGTCAGCAGATCGCCGGCCGGCAGCGACTGCACGTTGTCGTTGGCATAGACCAGTTGGCCGTCAACGATGGCGACGGTTGCGCCGCTGGGCAGTTGTGCGCTGTAGGCAACCGGGAACTGAGCGCTGCTGCTGCCCGACTCCTGGGCGACCGAGTACAGCTTGGCTGCCCCCGGATCATTGGCCAGCACATTCAGTGCGTACAGGCCGTTGCCTTCGCTCAGATTGAAAATGTCGTCTTTTGCGGCGCCGGTCAGAGTGGCGACTTTGGTGGTGGTTTTGGCGGCCATGCGCGATTCCCCGATTGTCCTGATTGTCGATCCGAGTTCAGTTCAAACGGCAACCCGGCCATCTCAGGGAGATCCGTGGCTTTCCGGCCCCGCATCGCTACGGGTGAGGCTTTTCAAGATGTCAAAATAACATCATTCAGGCGTTTCAATACACCTGGCGACGATATTTTTTGACAGTTTGCGGGAATTCTGGCGTCAAGTTTTGCGCATGCTGATGTTTTGCTGGCGCCAAGGTGCGCGGAGGGGCGCCCCCATCCGAGGCCTCGAAAGTCCGTTTCCCCGCGCCGGAGCACAGGCGAGACCGCTCGGCAGCCTGCTCGCTGGGCGCGTGGCGGCTGTATTGCAGGAGGATCTGCAGCGGGAGGGGCGGTGGCGAAGGAGGGGGGAGGCAAGAGCAACCGCTGCCCGGCGAGGGTGGGCAGCGGTGCCAGGTCACGCCTTGCGGCGGAATGATGACGGGATTACAGCTCGACCGGTTTCACGTGGCCGAACAGCTCCTGGGAGAAGCGCACGCGCTGCTCGGGGGTTTCCTGAATGCCCTTGGCCTTGAGTTCCTCGATGCGCGCCTCGACGGCCTGCAGGCGGTGGGTCAGGCCGCAGTCGTTGGCGATCTGGATGTTGAGGCCGGGACGGGCGTTGAGCTCGAGGATCAGCGGGCCCTTGTCGACGTCGAGCACCATGTCCACGCCGATGTAGCCGAGGCCGCACAGCTCGTAGCAGCCGGCGGCCAGCTTCATGAAGCCGTCCCAGTTGGGCAGCTGCACGCCATCCACCGCGTTGGCGGTGTCCGGGTGCTTGGCGATCCGGTTGTTCAGCCAGGTGCCGCGCAGGGTGAGGCCGGTGGCCAGGTCGACACCGACGCCGATGGCGCCCTGGTGCAGGTTGGCCTTGCCGTTGGACTGGCGGGTCGGCAGGCGCAGCATGGCCATCACCGGGTAGCCCATCAGCACGATGATGCGGATGTCCGGCACGCCCTCGTAGCTGATGCTCTTAAAGATCGGGTCCGGGGTCACCCGGTATTCGATCAGCACGCGGTCGCGGCCGCCGCCCAGCGAGTAGAGGCCGGAGAGGATGCTGGACAGCTGCTGCTCGATGTCCGAGTGGCTGACGATCTTGCCGGAGACGGTCTTGAAACGACCTTCGAAGCGGTCGGCGATCACCAGGATGCCGTCGCCGCCGGCGCCCTGCGCCGGCTTGATCACGAAGTCGTTGTGCTCGGCGACGATCTCGTCGAACTTCTCGATCTCCTTCTCGGTGGAGATGATCCCATACAGCTCCGGCACGTGGATGCCGGCGGCGATCGCGCGCTCCTTGGTGAGGATCTTGTCGTCCACCACCGGGTACAGACTGCGCTTGTTGTACTTCAGCACGTAGTCCGCGTTGCGCCGGTTGATGCCCATGATGCCCTTGGCACTCAGGGCCTTCCAGGTTTTGATCAGGCCGAACATGGCGTCAGTCCTTGAGGAAGGCTTTGAAGCGGAACAGCTCGGTCAGGCGGTAGCCGCGGTAGCGACCCATCGCCAGCATGAAACCCACCAGGATCAGCAGCACGGCCGGGAAGGTGAACACGAAGTAGGTCAGCTCCGGGATGCTCATCAGCAGGTGCGCCAGGGTGGCGGCGATCAGGGTGCCGACCGCGACCTTGAAGGCATGGCTGCCGCCGCGCTCTTCCCAGGTGATCGACAGGCGCTCGATGGTCATGGTCAGGATCACCATCGGGAACAGCGCCACCGACAGGCCGCGCTCGAGGCCGAGCTTGTGGCTGAACAGGCTGATCACCGCGATTAGCACCACCACGAAGGTCAGCACCACCGACAGGCGCGGCAGCATCTGCAGCTTGAGGTGCTCGAGGTAGGAGCGCAACGACAGGCCCAGCGCGGTGATGATAGTGAACAGCACGATGCCGAAGCCCAGCTGGGTCTCGCGGAAGGCGAGGGCGATCAGCACCGGGGTGAAGGTGCCGAGGGTCTGCAGGCCGCCGAGGTTGCGCAGGATGAGGATCACCAGCACGCCGATCGGGATCATGATCATGATCTGGTAGGTCTGCTGGGTCTGCAGCGGCAGGCCGTACAGCGAGTACTCGAGGAAGCCGGCGTCGGCGGATTCGTCGGACTGCTTGGCCAGGCGGATGGCGTTCAGTTCGCTGGTGTTGAGGGTGAAGCTGACCTGGGCCTGCTTGCCGCCGTCGACGTTGAGCAGTTCGCGGTCGCCAAGCCACCAGATCAGGCGGTCGCGCGGCAGGCCCTGCTGGCCGTTGTCCGGATTGAAGTACAGCCAGTTCTGGCCGTTGAAGCTGCGCAGCCACAGCTCCGGGCTCTGCGCCTGGTTTTCGACCAGGCGGATGGTGTGGACCTTCTCCAGCGGCACGTGGGCGATGGACAGCAGCAGGTCGATGATGCGGGCGCGGTTGGCGACCGAGGTGTCGCCGGCGAGCAGCAGCTTGACGTTGTCGTCATTGAGGTTGTTGACGCGTTTGATGGTCTCGCTGATGAAGGTCTCGACGTCGGCCGAGTGCTGGCGGATGGGTGCCAGCAGGGCTTCGGCGGCGATCTGCTCGGGGCCGGCGATCGGCAGGCTCTCGCGGTAGATCGGGCCTTCTTCCTTGGGCTTGTCCTTGGTGTAACGCTGGGTCAGCACCATGCGGTAGTAGAGGGTCTGCGGGCCCTCGGCGCGGCGCGCCGACCAGGTCACCCGGCGGTTGCCGTCGACGTTGTTGACGCTGACGCCGTAGTTGTTGGAGATGAAGCTCTCGTTGAGGCTGACGAAGTCCTGGCCGAGCGGCGGCACGAACATCTGTACCTTGACCGGCGTGCGCGGATTGGCCTGGAAGTCGACCTTGGCGTCGATGTTCCAGACGTTGTCCGTTTCCGCCTCGGTGACCGGAATGCCGAGAACGAAAATCTGGTAGGCGGTGATCGCCACGCCCAGGCTCACCAGTATGGCGATGAGGACTTTCAGGTGCAGTGTGAGGGAGCGCATCAGGGTTACTCGTCCGAGAGTGCAACGTTGGCGCAGCCGGGCTTGCCGGCGGCGTATTTGAGGCTGGGGTCGACCAGGGCGTCGAAGCGCTTGAGCGCCTCGGAGCCGATCAGTAGCGGGTATTGGAACGCACTGCGGTCGGTCAGGTTCACTTCGATGGTGCGTAGCGTGTTGCCCATGCAGACATCCAGCTCGATCACCGGCCTTGCCGTGTAGGTCTTGCCTTCGTCGGGATCGAAGTCGCCGTGGCGTCGCTTGATCTTGCTGATGCGCGCCAGGGGTTTCTCGATCGGTTCGGTGCCTTCGGCGTCGGTGCCGAGGTTGAAGCGGACCCAGGTTTCGCCCTGGCGCTTGAAGCGCTTGATGTTGTGCGCGCTGAGCGAGGCGGTCTTGGCGCCGGTATCGAGCTTGGCCGGCACGACGCTGCCCAGCTCTTGCAGGCGGACATATTCGTTGAGGCCATAGACGGTTTTTTCGGCAGCGAGGCCTGTACCGCAGGGCATCAGCAGGCTGAGGAGCAGGACAGTGGGTTTGAGTCTCATGGGTCCCGGGTGATGAGCCGTGGAGAAGCTGAAGAAGTGGGCGGCAGCGGGCCTGGATCGCGGGCGCGCTGGCGCTTGAGCGGCGCGCATTCTAGCACGCGGTCAATAGCCCGGCGACAACGCTCGTGGTGCCGGGCAGTCGTGTGACCGTGCTTTTTGCGGGTATAGGCAAGAACTGTGACGGGGGCACGTCGCTATAAGCAGATTGTCGACAATCGTCTAAGGGTGTTTGACATGTCTGAGGGTTTGCCCTAGTTTTTTCTCACTGCCACTGCTCAAGTGTCGACAATCATGTCTGAAGTGCTGGAAGAAAGCCTGGTCGCCGACGACGAGTCCGCCACCCTCTCCGATCACGTGTTCCGGCGGATCCAGGCCGCCATCGTGCGCGGCGAGATCGCCCCGGGCAGCAAGATCTCCGAGCCGGAGTTGGCGCGCGCCTACGGCATCAGCCGTGGCCCGCTGCGCGAAGCCATCCGCCGTCTGGAAGGGCAGCGCCTGCTGGTGCGCGTGCCGCATGCCGGGGCGCGTGTGGTGTCGCTGACGCCCGTCGAGCTGCTCGAACTGTACGAAATCCGCGAGTCGCTGGAGGGCATGGCCTGTCGCCTGGCCGCCGAGCGCATGAGCGAGGCGGAGATCGACGAGCTGCGCCGGGTGCTGGATACCCACGAGCGCGACGAGGCGTTCAAGGCCGGACGCGGCTACTACCAGCAGGAAGGCGACTTCGACTTCCACTACCGGATCATCCAGGGCAGCGGCAACCGCACCCTCAGCAACCTGCTGTGCAACGAGCTGTACCAGCTGGTGCGCATGTACCGCATCCAGTTCTCCGCCACGCCGAACCGGCCGCACCAGGCCTTCGCCGAGCACCACCGCATTCTCGATGCCATCGCCGACCGTGACGGTGAACTGGCCGAGCTGCTGATGCGCCGCCATATCGCGGCATCCAAGCGCAACGTCGAGCGTCACTATCGCGACGCTTTCAACCAGAACGCCAAGTAACGAGGTTTGCCATGACCCAGAAGACTCCCGGCCAGAAGTTCCGCGACGCCGTCGCCAGCGAGAATCCGCTGCAGATCGTCGGTGCCATCACTGCCTACGCGGGACGCATGGCCGAAGCCACCGGCTTCAAGGCGCTGTACATCTCCGGTGGCGGCGTGGCTGCCAACTCGCTGGGCATTCCCGACCTGGGCATCAGCACCATGGAAGACGTGCTGACCGACGCCCGTCGCCTGACCGACGCCACCACCCTGCCGGTGCTGGTCGACATCGATACCGGCTGGGGCGGCGCCTTCAACATCGCGCGCACCATACGCTCGTTCGAGAAGGTCGGCGTGGCCGCCGTGCACATCGAGGATCAGGTCGGCACCAAGCGCTGCGGCCACCGTCCGGGCAAGGAAGTGGTGAGCACCGAGGAGATGGTCGACCGCATCAAGGCCGCCGTCGACGCCCGCCAGGACGACAGCTTCGTGATCATGGCGCGTACCGACGCCCTGGCCGGCGAGGGCCTGCAGGCCGCCATCGACCGCGCCTGCGCCTACGTCGAGGCCGGTGCCGACATGATCTTCCCCGAGGCGATGACCGAGCTGCCGATGTACAAGCAGTTCCGCACCGCGGTGAACGTGCCGATCCTCGCCAACATCACCGAGTTCGGCCACACCCCGCTGTTCACCTGCGACGAGCTGGCCTCGGTCGACGTGGACATGGTGCTGTACTGCTGCGGCGCCTACCGCGCGATGAACGCCGCCGCGCTGAAGGTCTACCAGGCGATCCGCGAGCAGGGCACCCAGAAGAACGTGGTCGAGATCATGCAGACCCGTGCCGATCTGTACAAATATCTCGGCTACCACGCCTACGAGGACAAGCTCGACGAGCTGTTCGCCCAGAAGAAGCAGGAAAAGATCCAACCGCGGGAATGCTAACTAAAGCAGCATGGAAGGATTCGAGTCTCCCGTTTGAGACTCCTGTTGTTGGTTGCTGTATCCGTCTAAAAATTCAATAAGAGGAACAACGCAATGGCTGAAGCAAAAGTACTGAGTGGCGCTGGTCTGCGCGGTCAGATCGCCGGACAGACTGCCCTGTCCACCGTCGGCAAGGAAGGTGCCGGCCTGACCTACCGCGGCTACGACGTGCGCGAGCTGGCCAAGGACTGCCTGTTCGAGGAAGTCGCCTACCTGCTGTTCTACGGCGAGCTGCCCACCCAGGCCCAGCTGGACGCCTACCTGAGCCAGCTGCAGACCCAGCGCGACCTGCCGCAGGCGCTCAAGGAAGTGCTCGAGCGCATTCCGGCCAGCGCCCACCCGATGGACGTGATGCGTACCGGCTGCTCCATGCTCGGCAACCTGGAGCCGGAGGAGAGCTTCGCGCAGCAGCTGGAGAAGGCCAACCGCCTGATGGCGGCCTTCCCGGCGATCATGTGCTACTGGTACCGCTTCAGCCACGAAGGCGTGCGCATCGAGTGCACCTCGGATGCCCCGGATCTGGGCAGCCACTTCCTGACCCTGCTGCACGGCAAGGCCCCGAGCGAGCTGCACCGCAAGGTGATGAACGTGTCGCTGATCCTCTACGCGGAGCACGAGTTCAACGCCTCGACCTTCACCGCGCGCGTCTGCGCCTCGACCCTGTCCGACCTGTTCTCCTGCATCACCGGCGCCATCGGCTCGCTGCGCGGTCCGCTGCACGGCGGCGCCAACGAGGCGGCGATGGAGATGATCGAGAAGTTCGCCACCCCGGAAGAGGCCACCGAAGGCACTCTGGCCATGCTGGCGCGCAAGGACAAGATCATGGGCTTCGGTCACGCCATCTACAGCGTTTCCGACCCGCGCAACGAGGTGATCAAGGGCTGGTCCAAGCTGCTGGCCGAGGAAGTCGGTGACACCGTGCTGTTCCCGGTTTCCGAGGCCATCGACAAGGTCATGTGGGAGCAGAAGAAGCTGTTCCCCAACGCCGACTTCTACCATGCGTCCGCCTACAACTTCATGGGCATCCCGACCAAGCTGTTCACCCCGATCTTCGTCTGCTCGCGGGTCACCGGCTGGGCCTCCCATGTGTTCGAGCAGCGCTCCAACAACCGCATCATCCGCCCGAGCGCCGAGTACATCGGCGTCGAGCCGCGCGCCGTGCCGCCGCTGGCGCAGCGCTGATCTGGAACGGGGGAGTCCCTACGAGGGGCTCCCCTGCCGGTTCCACAAACGATCGTTAACCGATTGAGTCTCCGCCCCATGAATACTGAATATCGCAAGCAACTGGCCGGTACCGCCCTGGACTATTTCGACACCCGCGCGGCCGTCGAGGCGATCCAGCCCGGTGCCTACGACAAGCTGCCGTACACCTCGCGTGTGCTGGCCGAGCAACTGGTGCGCCGCTGCGAGCCGGCCATGCTGACCGACTCGCTGAAGCAGATCATCGAGCGCAAGCGTGATCTGGACTTCCCGTGGTATCCGGCCCGTGTGGTCTGCCACGACATCCTCGGTCAGACCGCACTGGTCGACCTGGCTGGTCTGCGCGATGCGATTGCCGAACAGGGCGGCGACCCCTCCAAGGTCAACCCGGTGGTGCCGACCCAGCTGATCGTCGACCACTCGCTGGCCGTGGAGGCCCCCGGCTTCGACCCGGACGCCTTCGAGAAGAACCGCGCCATCGAAGACCGCCGTAACGAAGACCGTTTCCACTTCATCGAGTGGACCAAGACCGCGTTCAAGAACGTCGATGTGATCCCGGCCGGCAACGGCATCATGCACCAGATCAACCTGGAGAAGATGTCGCCTGTGATCCAGGCCCGCGGCGGTGTGGCCTTCCCGGACACCTGCGTGGGTACCGACTCGCACACCCCGCACGTCGATGCCCTCGGCGTGATCGCCATCGGTGTCGGCGGCCTGGAAGCCGAGACCGTGATGCTCGGCCATCCGTCGATGATGCGCCTGCCCGACATCGTCGGCGTCAAGCTTACCGGCAAGCGTCAGCCGGGCATCACCGCCACCGACATCGTCCTGGCGCTGACCGAGTTCCTGCGCAAGGAGCGCGTGGTGGGTGCCTACGTCGAGTTCTTCGGCGAGGGTGCCGACAGCCTGTCGATCGGCGACCGCGCCACCATCTCCAACATGTGCCCGGAATACGGCGCCACCGCGGCGATGTTCTACATCGACCAGCAGACCATCGACTACCTCAAGCTGACCGGTCGCGAGCCGGAGCAGGTGGCGCTGGTCGAGCAGTACGCCAAGGAAACCGGCCTGTGGGCTTCGGCTTTGGAAGGTGCCGAGTACGAGCGCGTGCTCGAGTTCGACCTGTCCAGCGTGGTGCGCAACATGGCCGGCCCGTCCAACCCGCACAAGCGTCTGCCGACTTCCGCCCTGCACGAGCGCGGCATCGCCGACGAGGCCAAGCTGGCCGCAGCCCGCGCCGAGGAAGCCGAAGGCCTGCTGCCGGATGGCGCGGTGATCATCGCCGCCATCACCAGCTGCACCAACACCTCCAACCCGCGCAACGTGGTCGCCGCCGGTCTGCTGGCGAAGAAGGCCAACGAGCTGGGCCTGGTGCGCAAGCCGTGGGTCAAGACCTCCTTCGCCCCGGGCTCCAAGGTCGCCAAGCTGTACCTGGAAGAAGCCGGCCTGCTGACCGAGCTGGAAAAGCTGGGCTTCGGCATCGTCGCCTACGCCTGCACCACCTGCAACGGCATGTCCGGTGCGCTGGATCCGGTGATCCAGCAGGAAATCATCGACCGCGACCTGTACGCCACCGCCGTGCTGTCCGGCAACCGCAACTTCGACGGCCGTATCCACCCGTACGCCAAGCAGGCCTTCCTGGCCTCGCCGCCGCTGGTAGTCGCCTACGCCATCGCCGGTACCGTGCGTTTCGATATCGAGCAGGACGTGCTGGGTACCGACAGTCAAGGCAACCCGATCACCCTGAAGGACCTGTGGCCGTCCGACGAGGAAATCGACGCTATCGTCGCTGCCTCGGTGAAGCCGGAGCAGTTCAAGCAGATCTACATCCCGATGTTCGATCTGGGCACCGTGGAAGAGGCCAAGTCGCCGCTGTACGACTGGCGTCCGATGTCCACCTACATCCGCCGTCCGCCGTACTGGGAAGGCGCGCTGGCCGGCGAGCGTACCCTCAAGGGCATGCGCCCGCTGGCGATCCTGCCGGACAACATCACCACCGATCACCTGTCGCCGTCCAACGCCATCCTGCCGGACTCGGCCGCCGGCGAGTACCTGGCCAAGATGGGCCTGCCGGAGGAGGACTTCAACTCCTACGCCACCCACCGCGGCGACCACCTGACTGCCCAGCGTGCCACCTTCGCCAACCCGCAGCTGGTCAACGAGATGTGCGTGGTCGACGGCAAGGTGCAGAAGGGTTCGCTGGCGCGTGTCGAGCCGGAAGGCCAGGTCATGCGCATGTGGGAAGCCATCGAAACCTACATGAACCGCAAGCAGAACCTGATCATCGTCGCCGGTGCCGACTACGGTCAGGGTTCCTCGCGTGACTGGGCTGCCAAGGGTGTGCGCCTGGCCGGCGTGGAAGTGATCGTCGCCGAAGGCTTCGAGCGCATCCACCGTACCAACCTGGTCGGCATGGGCGTGCTGCCGGTCGAGTTCAAGCCGGGCACCACCCGCCTGACCCTGCAGCTCGACGGTACCGAGACCTACGACATCGAAGGCGCACTGTCGCCGCGCTGCGACCTGACCCTGGTCATCCATCGCAAGAACGGCGAAGTGACCAAGGTGCCGGTGACCTGCCGCCTCGACACCGCCGCCGAAGTCAGCGTGTACCAGGCCGGTGGCGTGCTGCAGCGCTTCGCCAAGGACTTCCTCGGTCAGGCCTGATCGGGCGTGCCGGCCCGGACCGCGTGAGGCGCCCGGGTCGGCAGTCCGCGCATTTCCATATCCGCGCTGCCGTCCGGCGGCGCGGTCTCATGAGGACGAGATTCCCATGGCTCACCAACCCCAGATCAAGATTCCCGCCACCTACATCCGCGGCGGCACCAGCAAGGGCGTGTTCTTCCGCCTGCAGGATCTGCCCGAGCGCTGCCAGGTGCCGGGCGAGGCCCGCGACCAGCTGCTACTGCGGGTGATCGGCAGCCCCGACCCGTACGGCCAGCAGATCGACGGCATGGGCGGCGCGACCTCCAGCACCTCCAAGACCGTGATCGTCGCCAAGAGCGAGCAGCCGGAGCATGACGTCGACTACCTGTTCGGTCAGGTGGCGATCAACAAGGCGTTCGTCGACTGGTCCGGCAACTGCGGCAACCTGACCGCGGCGGTCGGCGCCTTCGCGATTTCCGGCGGCCTGGTGGATCCGGCTCGGATTCCCGACAACGGCATCTGCACCGTGCGCATCTGGCAGAAGAACATCGGCAAGACCATCATCGCCCACGTGCCGATCACCAACGGTGAGGTGCAGGAAACCGGCGACTTCGAGCTGGACGGCGTGACCTTCCCGGCCGCCGAGGTGGTCATCGAGTTCATGGATCCGGCCGACGGCGAAGGCTCGATGTTCCCTACCGGCAACGTGGTGGACGACCTGGAGGTGCCGGGCGTCGGCACCTTCAAGGCCACCATGATCAACTCCGGCATCCCGACCATCTTCGTCAACGCCGCCGACATCGGCTACACCGGCACCGAGTTGCAGAAGGACATCAACTCCGACGCCGAGGCGCTGGCCCGCTTCGAGACCATGCGTGCCTACGGCGCGCTGAAGATGGGCCTGATTGCCGACATCGCCGAAGCCGCGGCCCGCCAGCACACGCCGAAGATCGCCTTCGTCGCCCCGGCCACCGACTACGTGGCTTCCAGCGGCAAGACCGTGGCCGCCGGCGACATCGACTGCTGCGTGCGCGCGCTGTCGATGGGCAAGCTGCACCACGCCATGATGGGCACCGCGTCGGTGGCCATCGCCACCGCCGCGGCGGTGCCGGGCACCCTGGTCAACCTGGCCGCCGGTGGCGGCCAGCGCGAGGCGGTCACCTTCGGTCATCCGTCCGGCACCCTGCGCGTCGGTGCCGCGGCCGAGATCGTGGGCGGCGAGTGGACCGCGACCAAGGCGGTGATGAGCCGCAGCGCCCGTGTCCTGATGGAGGGCTTCGTCCGCGTACCGGGCGACGCCTTCTGAGGTCCGCCGGCGCCGAGCCAACCCGCGCCCCCGTTGCCGACCGGCAGCGGGGGCGTTGCGTTTCCGGCGGCTAAGCTTTCTTCCGGCCATGCTGGAGGAAGCCCCGATGTCCGCCACCTTCGATCTCAACGTCCGCCCCGACTACGACCGGGTCCTGCAGGACATCGCCGACTACGTGCTGGACTACCGGGCCTTCTCCGCCGAGGCGCTCGATACCGCGCGTCTCTGCCTGATGGACAGCCTTGGCTGCGGCCTGCTGGCGCTGCGCTTTCCCGAGTGCATCAAGCACCTCGGGCCGCTGGTGGAGGGTACGGTGGTGCCGCACGGCGCCCGCGTACCGGGCACCAGCTTCCGTCTCGATCCGGTCAAGGCCGCCTGGGACATCGGCGCCATGGTGCGCTGGCTGGACTACAACGACACCTGGCTGGCTGCCGAGTGGGGCCATCCGTCGGACAACCTCGGCGGCATCCTTGCCGTCGCCGACCACCTGTCGCAGTTGCGCCTGTCGCGTGGCGAGGGGGCGCTGAGCATGCGCACGGTGCTGGAGGCCATGATCATGGCCCACGAGATCCAGGGCGTGCTGGCGCTGGAGAACTCCTTCAACCGCGTCGGCCTCGACCATGTGATCCTGGTCAAGGTCGCCTCCACGGCGGTCTGCGCTAGGCTGATGGGCGCAGACCGCGCGCAGTTGCTCGCCGCGCTGTCGCACGCCTTCGTCGACGGTCAGGCCCTGCGCACCTACCGCCATGCGCCCAACACCGGCTCGCGCAAGTCCTGGGCGGCGGGCGACGCCAGCAGCCGCGGCGTGCGCCTGGCCGACATCGCCCTGCGTGGCGAGATGGGCATTCCCGGTGTGCTGAGCGCGCCGCAGTGGGGCTTCTACGACGTGCTGTTCAGCCATACCAACAAGGATCTGGCGACCAAGCCGGTGGAGCTGCGGCAGTTCAGCCTGCCGCAGCCCTTCGGTAGCTACGTGATGGAGAACGTCCTGTTCAAGATCAGCTTCCCGGCCGAGTTCCATGCACAGACCGCCTGCGAGGCGGCGCTCAGGCTGCATCCGCAGGTCAGGGATCGTCTGCACGAAATCGAGCGTATCGTCATCACCACCCACGAGTCGGCGATCCGCATCATCTCCAAGGTCGGACCGCTGGCCAATCCGGCCGACCGCGACCACTGTCTGCAGTACATGACCGCGGTGCCGCTGGCCTTCGGCAGCCTGGTGGCCGAGCACTACGAGGACGACTTCCACGCCGCCCATCCGCTCATCGACGAGCTGCGCGCCAAGATGGCGGTGGTCGAGGACGCGCGCTACAGCCGCGAATACCTGGAGGCCGACAAGCGCTCGATCGCCAACGCGGTGCAGGTGTTCTTCAGCGACGGCAGCTCGACCGGGCAGGTGGCGGTTGAGTACCCGCTCGGTCATCGGCGCCGCCGCGCGGAGGGCATCCCGCTGCTGGAGGAGAAGTTCCGGGCCAACCTGGCGAGCCGTTTCCCGGCGCCGCGCTGCGCGCGGATTCTCGCCCTGTGTCGCGATCAGGCGCGTCTTGAGGCCGCCGCGGTCGATCGCTTCATGGAGTTGTTGGTGATCTGAGCACGGCCGCGAAGCCGCGGCCGTCAGTGGTTGCTGACGCCGATCAGCGCGCCGCCGGCGCCGATGAAGAAGGTGCCGGTGGTCTTGTTCAGGCGGCTGACGCCCTTGGCGGTTCTAACCAGGCGGCGGATCTGCATGCCGAACAGCGAATAGGCCAGCGAGCCGACGCACAGCTCCATCAGCAGGTAGGTGCTGCCCAGGTAGAGGAATTGCTCTGCAGTGGGTTGGTCCGGCCGGATGAACTGCGGAAAGATGGCGGCGAACAGCAGGATGGCCTTGGGGTTGCTCATGCCGACCAGGAACTCGTTGCGCATCAGGCGCAGGATCGGCGCCTTGCGGCGGCCGGAGCCCTCGGCCGACTCCGGCTGCGCTTCCAGGCCGCTGAATTCGCTGCTGCGCCAGGTCTTGATGCCCAGGTAGACCAGGTACAGGGCGCCGGCCCACTTGATCGCGGTGAAGGCCTGCTCCGAGGCGAGCAGCATGGCGCCCAGGCCGACGGCCGAGATGAACAGGAAGATGGCATACGACGCCAGGCGCCCGAAGGTCGCCAGCAGGGCGGCACGGACGCCGTAGTTGATGCCGTTGTTCAACGCGCAGAAGTTGTTCGGCCCCGGCCCGAGGGCGATCAGGGCGGCAATCGGAGCGAAGAGTACGGCGTCCATCAGCGTCATGGTGGTCACCAGGGGGGCGAGGGTTATTTCAAGCGGCGTTCGACACCCTTTTCCACCAGGATCTTGGCGGCGATCTCCTCCACGGAGAAGTGCGTGGAGTTGATGAAGGGGATGTTTTCGCGACGGAACAGGTTTTCCACCTCGCGCACTTCGAACTCGCACTGGGCGTAGCTGGCGTAGCGGCTGTTGGGCTTGCGCTCGTTGCGGATCGCCGCCAGGCGGTCGGGGTCGATGGTCAGGCCGAACAGCTTGCCCTTGTGCGTCTTGAGCGGCAGGGGCAGCTTCAGCTGCTCCATGTCGTCCTCGGTCAGCGGGTAGTTGGCGGCGCGGATGCCATACTGCAGGGCCATGTACAGGCAGGTCGGCGTCTTGCCGCAGCGCGACACCCCGACCAGGATCAGGTCGGCCTTGTCGTAGTAGTGGGTGCGGGCGCCGTCGTCGTTGTCGAGGGCGAAGTGCACCGAGTCGATGCGCTCCATGTAGTTGGGGTTGTGCGCGATCGAGTGCGACTTGCCCACCGAGTAGGAAGAGTGCGCCGACAGTTCCTGCTCCAGCGGCGACAGGAAGGTGGAGAAGATGTCGACCATGAAGCCGTTGCAGTGGGCCAGTACGTCGCGGATTTCACTGTTGACGATGGTGTCGAAGATGATCGGTCGCACGCCGTCCGCCTCGGCAGCAGCGTTGATTTGCTGTACCATCGCACGGGCTTTTTCCACGGTATCGATGTACGGTCGGGTCAGCTTGTGGAAGTTGATGTTCTCGAACTGAGCGAGCAGGCTCTGACCCAGCGTCTCGGCAGTGATGCCGGTACCATCGGAGATGAAGAAAGCGGTGCGTTTCATGGGCGCCCTGGCCTTGGGGGAGTGATTCCCGGCGAGCATGGGCGAGCCATCGCACACCCAGTGCCGTTTGCCGGCATTGTTACTGATTTTGCCGGGCCCGGCCACAAGCACGGGTCCGACCGAGAAGCTGTATCCGCACACACATAGGGGAGAGGTCACCTTGGTAGAGTACGTAGTTTCCCTCGATAAGCTCGGCGTCCACGATGTAGAGCACGTAGGGGGCAAGAATGCCTCGCTGGGCGAGATGATCAGCAATCTCGCCGGAGCGGGCGTTTCCGTACCTGGCGGCTTTGCCACCACCGCCCAGGCCTACCGCGACTTCCTCGAGCAGAGCGGTCTGAACGATCGCATCCATGAGGCCCTGGACGCGCTGGACGTCGACGACGTGACCGCCCTGGCCAAGACCGGCGCGCAGATCCGCCAGTGGGTGATGGACGCCGAGTTCCCGGCCCGTCTGGATGCCGAGATCCGCACCGCCTTCGCCGCCATGGCCAATGGCAACGACAACATGGCCGTGGCCGTGCGTTCCTCCGCCACCGCCGAGGACCTGCCGGACGCCTCCTTCGCCGGCCAGCAGGAAACCTTCCTGAACATCCGTGGCGTGGACAACGTGATCCGCGCGGCCAAGGAAGTGTTCGCCTCCCTGTTCAACGACCGCGCCATCGCCTACCGCGTGCATCAGGGCTTCGACCACAAGCTGGTCGCCCTGTCCGCCGGCGTGCAGCGCATGGTGCGTTCGGAAACCGGCACCGCCGGCGTGATGTTCACCCTGGATACCGAGTCCGGCTTCCGCGACGTGGTGTTCATCACCGGCGCCTACGGCCTCGGCGAGACCGTGGTGCAGGGTGCGGTGAACCCCGACGAGTTCTACGTGCACAAGCCGACCCTGGAAGCCGGCCGTCCCGCCATCCTGCGCCGCAACCTGGGCAGCAAGGCGATCAAGATGGTCTACGGCGACGAGGCCAAGGCCGGTCGCTCGGTCAAGGTGGTCGACGTCGACCTCGCCGACCGCGCACGTTTCGCCCTGTCCGACGCCGAGGTCACCGAGCTGGCCAAGCAGGCGCTGATCATCGAGAAGCACTACGGCCGCCCGATGGACATCGAGTGGGCGAAGGACGGCGACGACGGCAAGCTGTACGTCGTCCAGGCGCGTCCGGAGACCGTGAAGAGCCGCGCCAACAACGTGATGGAGCGCTACCTGCTCAAGGAGAAGGGCAAGGTGCTGGTGGAAGGCCGTGCCATCGGTCAGCGCATCGGCGCCGGCCCGGTCAAGGTGATCCACGACATCGCCGAGATGGACAAGGTACAGCCGGGTGACGTGCTGGTCTCCGACATGACCGACCCGGACTGGGAGCCGATCATGAAGCGCGCCAGCGCCATCGTCACCAACCGCGGCGGGCGCACCTGCCACGCGGCGATCATCGCCCGCGAGCTGGGCATTCCGGCCGTGGTCGGTTGCGGCAACGCCACCAGCGTGCTGAAGGATGGTCAGCAGGTCACCGTGTCCTGCGCCGAGGGCGATACCGGCCTGATCTACGAAGGTGCGCTGGGCTTCGACATCCGCCAGAACTCGGTGGACGCCATGCCCGAGCTGCCGTTCAAGATCATGATGAACGTCGGCAACCCGGACCGCGCCTTCGACTTCGCCCAGCTGCCCAACGCCGGCGTCGGCCTGGCGCGTCTGGAATTCATCATCAACCGCATGATCGGCGTGCACCCCAAGGCGCTGCTGAACTTCGCCAGCCTGCCGGCGGAGATCAAGGACAGCATCGAGAAGCGTGTCGCCGGCTACGGCGATCCGGTGGACTTCTACGTCGAGAAGCTGGTCGAGGGCATCAGCACCCTGGCCGCCGCCTTCTGGCCGAAGAAGGTCATCGTGCGCATGTCCGACTTCAAGTCCAACGAGTACGCCAACCTGATCGGCGGCAAGCTCTACGAGCCGGAAGAAGAGAACCCGATGCTCGGCTTCCGCGGCGCCTCGCGCTACATCAGCGAGAGCTTCCGTGACTGCTTCGAGCTCGAGTGCCGGGCGATGAAGAAGGTCCGCAACGAGATGGGCCTGACCAACGTCGAGATCATGATCCCGTTCGTGCGCACCCTGGGCGAGGCTTCGCAGGTGATCGACCTGCTGGCCAGCCACGGTCTCAAGCGCGGCGAGAACGACCTGCGCGTGATCATGATGTGCGAGCTGCCGTCCAACGCGCTGCTGGCCGAGGAGTTCCTCGAGTACTTCGACGGCTTCTCCATCGGCTCCAACGACCTGACCCAGCTGACCCTCGGTCTGGATCGCGACTCCGGTATCATCGCCCACCTGTTCGACGAGCGGAATCCGGCGGTGAAGAAGCTGCTGTCCAGCGCCATCCAGGCCTGCCGCAAGGCCGACAAGTACATCGGCATCTGCGGTCAGGGGCCTTCGGATCACCCGGACCTGGCCAAGTGGCTGATGGAGCAGGGCATCGACAGCGTGTCGCTGAACCCGGACTCGGTGCTCGATACCTGGTTCTTCCTCGCTGAAGGTCAGGACTGATCCAGAGCCTGAGCTGATGCGGTGAAACGAGAGGGCGGGGCAATCCCGCCCTTTTTGTGCGTCCAGAAAAAGAACGGCATGCAAAGCAGTAGCAAACTCTTTCCCGTCGCGCTGATCAGTGCGGAACTGCGCGGCGATCTCACCGAGGACGTCTATCTCCTCAAGCCCAACAACAGTCCAGACAGCTCGGTCGAACTGGCGCTGACCCGCCTGGGCCGCGCCGATGCCCCGTCACGCGCCGTGCCGCTGGTGCTGGTGCATGGCGGTTTCGCCAACCGACGCTTCTGGTACACCAGCAACGGCCACGGTCTGGGCGCCTGGCTGGCGCGCGCCGGTTTCGATGTGTGGCTGGCGGAGATGCGTGGCCACGGCCTGTCGCCGCGCAACCGCGGCTATCGGCACAACAGCGTGGTCGACTACGCACGCCATGATCTGCCTGCGATCGCTGCATTCGTCGGTGAGCAGTGCGGGCAGCCGGTGCACTGGCTGGGGCACTCGCTGGGGGGGCTGTCTCTGGTTGCTGCACTCGCCGGCGGCCATCTGGCCGCTGATGGGGTCGCCTCGCTGACCCTGGCGTGTTGTCAGGTCAGCCGCCTGCACTGGGCGCTCAAGGTGCCGCCGCTGAACTGGGCGGTTCGTCTGAGACTCTTGCGCGCGGAGGCGGTCGCCCCGGGGTGGCTGGGGCAGGGGCCCGAGGAGGAGGCGGTTGGCGTGGTGCGCGAGGCGCTGCGCTGGTTCGGTCTGTTCGGCCGCTTCGGCGGCGGCGGACAGGACTGGTCCGCCGGCCTGGCCGCGGTCGAAGTGCCGGTGCTGGCGCTCGCCGGCGGCGGCGACCTCACCGCTCCGCCCGGCGCCTGCCGGCAGTTGCTCGAGCGTTTCGGTTCGTCGCGGCGCGAGTTCGTCCGGCTTGGCCGGGCGGAAGGTTTTGCCGAGGACTATGGTCACGTCGAGTTCCTGCAGGGCAAGAATGCCCAGCGCGAGGTCTGGCCGCTGCTGGAGGGCTGGCTGCGACATGGCCGCCTGGACCTTCCGCGGGCGGAGCTTGCCCCTACGTTTGCCTAGTTTCCCGTCGGTCGGCTTGCGGCTAGGATCAATGACGCGACGAAGCTGTGCGTCGTGCTGCCGGGCGGCAGGCGCGCGGTCTCGCGGAATGGCAGTGCCGGGCGTGCTTCCGGTGCTGTCTGTGCGCCGCTGATATGGCGGTCGCGGCTTCGCCGCGGCCACTCCGGCGCCGACCTCCAACTGCAAGGAACCTGACATGCAATACGTTACCCCCGATCTGTGCGATGCCTACCCCTACGTCGACGTGGTCGAGCCGATGTTCAGCAACTTCGGCGGCCGCGACTCCTTCGGTGGCCAGATCGTCACCATCAAGTGCTTCGAGGACAACTCGCTGGTCAAGGAGCAGGTCGAGCAGGATGGTCGCGGCAAGGTGCTGGTGGTCGATGGCGGCGGTTCGCTGCGTCGCGCCCTGCTCGGCGACATGCTGGCCGAGAAGGCGGCGAAGAACGGTTGGGAAGGCATCGTGGTGTATGGCTGCATCCGCGACGTCGACGTGATCGCCCAGACCGATCTCGGTGTGCAGGCGCTGGCGGCCCATCCGATGAAAACCGAGAAGCGCGGTATCGGCGACCTCAACATCCCGGTTACCTTCGGTGGCGTGACCTTCGTGCCGGGCGAATACCTGTATGCCGACAACAATGGCATCATCGTCTCCCGCGAAGAGCTGAAGATGCCCGAGTGACGGGCCTGCGCAGCCGTCCGACCGTTGCCGGTCTGGCGGCTGCGCATCGCGGATTGCGGACGGGGCTGGGAATGCAGGCGTACGAAGACGACAACGAGCGCGGCCTGGTCTATGGCTTCGTTCTGGATGGCGAGGGGCGGGCGCGCAGGATCCAGCGCAACGAGCTGGAGGTTCTCGATCTGCGTCCCGGGGAGTGTCTCTGGCTGCACTGGGATCGCAGCGTTCCGCCGGCGCGCCAGTGGCTGCGTGAGCTCAGCGGGCTCAACGCCTTCGCCTGCGATCTGCTGCTGGAGGAGGCGACCCGCCCGCGGCTGGTGTCGTTGGGCAAGGATCGTCTTCTGCTGTTCCTGCGCGGGGTCAATCTCAATCCCGGCGCGGACCCCGAGGACATGGTGGCGTTGCGCATCTATGCCGATGAACGGCGGGTCATCTCCCTGCGCATGCGCCCGGTCCGGGCGGCCGGTGCCCTGTGCGAAGCCTTCGAGCGGGGCGAGGGGCCGAAGACCGCCTCGGAGCTCGTGCTGTTTCTCGCCGATGCGCTGACCGACGGCGTCGACCGGCTGGTGGCGGAGCTTGCCGAGCAGATCGACGAGCAGGAGGAGTTGCTCGACCTCAGCGAGAAGCGCACGCCGAGTCGGCAGCTGCTGCTCGCCATGCGGCGGAGGGCGGCCAGCCTGCGCCGGTACCTGGCGCCGCAGCGGGAGATCTATGCCCAGCTCGGGCGCAGTCCGTTGCCCTGGTTCGCGGGCGACGACACCGACTACTGGAACGAGCTGTTCAATCGCCTGACGCGGAATCTCGAGGAGCTCGACCTGGCGCGCGAGCGGATCAGCTTGCTGCAGGAGGCCGAGCACCGTCGCATCACCGAGCGGATGAATCGCACCATGTACATGCTGGCGATCATCACCGGTTTCTTCATGCCGATGAGCTTCGTCACCGGCTTGCTCGGCATCAATCTCGGCGGTATCCCCGGCGCCGAGCATCCCTACGGTTTTGCCCTGGCCTGTCTGCTGATGGGGGCGATCGCACTGTTCCAGTGGTGGTTGTTCCGGCGCTTGCGCTGGTTGTGATGTGACCCGCCGGCGTGCCGGCGCGTCTCGGAGTTAGACACCGCGGAGGCTGGTATGCACGATCCCTTCGAAGAATCACTGCGTGACCTGCTCAGGGGCGCTCCGACCGAAACGGCCGACAGCGCGCGCCTGGATCGCGTGCTCAAGGCGGCCAATCGCCAGGTGGGTGCTGGCGATCTGTTCAATCTGCTCGGACACTGGTTCGAGGCCCTGATGATCGGCCTCGAGAGCGGTGCCGTCCGCAAGGTGCCCGTCACCCGTCGACTGAATCCCGCTGCGCGGCGCGCGCATGAGGCTGACTAAGCATGGAATTCGATATCTGGACGCAAAGTCTGCTGACGGCCATGAGCACCCTGTGGGGCAAGCTGGCTGGCTTCATTCCCAACCTGCTCGGCGCGCTGGTGGTCGTGCTGCTGGGCTTCGTGGTTGCCAAGCTGCTCGATACGCTGCTCTCCAAGCTGCTGGCCAAGCTCGGTCTGGATCGCCTGATGAGCGGGGCCGGCCTGACGCGCCTGCTGGAGCGCGGCGGGGTTCGCGTGCCGGTGTCGACGTTGGTGGGCAAGATCGTCTACTGGTTCGTCCTGCTGGTATTTCTGGTGTCGGCGGCTGAATCGCTCGGCCTGCAGCGCGTCTCGGGGACGCTCGATCTGCTCGCCCTGTATCTGCCCAAGGTCTTCGGTGCGGCGCTGGTGCTGCTGGCCGGTGTGTTGCTTGCCCAACTGGCCAATGGCCTGGTGCGGGGGGCCGCCGATGGGGTCGGCCTCGAGTACGGCGGCAGCCTGGGGCGGATCGCGCAGGGGCTGGTGATCATCATCAGCATCTCGGTGGCCATCGGCCAGCTCGAGGTGAAGACCGATCTGCTCAATACCGTCATCGCCATCGTGCTGGCCTCGGTCGGTCTGGCGCTGGCGCTGGCGCTGGGGCTGGGCAGTCGCGAGGTGGTCGGGCAGATCATTGCGGGCATCTACCTGCGAGAGCTCTACGAGGTCGGGCAGCAGGTCCGCATCGGTGAGGTCGAGGGGGTGATCGAGGAGATCGGCACGGTGAAGACCATACTGCTCACCGAGGATGGCGAGCTGGTGACGCTGTGCAATCGCCTGCTGCTGACTCGTCGGGTCACTAGTCGCTGAGGCGGGGCTTTCCCGCGCGGTTTCTGCTAGATTATCCGGTCATCTTCGCAGGCTGCGTGTTGCGCAGTCTGCTTCCCTCTATCCGATCGCGATCGGTCTGCCTCGCTTGAACAAGCCGCACTCACTGCCCCAGCGCTACGATCCGCACGAGCTTACCGACGAGCAGTTGGTGGAGCGGGCGCACGTTGAGCTCTTTCATGTCACGCGTGCCTACGAAGAATTGATGCGTCGCTACCAGCGCACGCTGTTCAACGTCTGTGCGCGCTATCTGGGCAACGATCGGGATGCGGATGATGTCTGCCAGGAAGTCATGCTCAAGGTGCTCTATGGTTTGAAGAACTTCGAGGGCAAGTCGAAGTTCAAGACCTGGCTGTACAGCATCACCTACAACGAATGCATCACCCAGTACCGCAAGGATCGGCGCAAGCGGCGCCTGATCGATGCGCTCAGCCTCGACCCTCAGGAGGAGGCCTCCGAAGAGAGAGCGCCGAAAGTCGAGGAGCGCGGGGGGTTGGATCGCTGGCTGGTGCACGTGAATCCGATCGACCGGGAAATTCTGGTGCTGCGCTTCGTGGCGGAGCTGGAGTTCCAGGAGATCGCCGACATCATGCACATGGGGCTGAGTGCCACCAAGATGCGCTACAAGCGGGCGCTTGACCGCTTGCGTGAGAAGTTCGCTGATCCAAATGTGGACTGATTCTCGCCGGAAATGTCTGGCTCGGTGGTCTTGTGTTAAACTTTTGGTCTAGCTGCATGTCCAATGTAACGCTGCAGCTAAACTTTTCTTGCTGGGGATTTAACGGATGAAACTGAAAAACACCTTGGGCTTTGTCATCGGCTCCATCGTTGCCGCTTCCTCTTTCAGTGCGCTGGCGCAAGGCCAGGGTGCGGTCGAGGTCGAGGCTTTCGGCAAGCATTACCTGAGCGACAGCCAGCGTGGCTTCGAGGATGAGGGTGAGCTGTACGGTGCTGGTATCGGCTACTTCCTGACCGACGACGTTTCGCTGTCCCTGTCGCACGGCGTCTACAGCGATGTGACCTCCGATGATCCGGTGGGTGCCGATGGTCACAAGGACATCAAGGGCAGCCTGACTTCCCTGGATGCCGCCTATCACTTCGGCGCGCCGGGTGTCGGCCTGCGTCCCTACGTTTCCGGCGGCGTTGCGCACCAGAGCATCGGTCAGGCTGACCGCAGCGGCCGTAACAACAGCACCTTCGCCAACGTCGGTACCGGTCTGAAGTACTACTTCACCGAGAACGTCTTCGCCAAGGCCAGCGTCGATGGCATGTACAACATCGATCAGGGTGATTCCGAGTGGATGGCTGGCGTTGGTGTCGGTCTGAACTTCGGTGGCGGCAGCGCTCCGGCTCCGGCCCCGGTTGCCGAGCCGGCTCCGGTCGTCGAGCCCGCTCCGGTTGCTGAGCCGGTGCCGGAAGTCGTGCGCGTCGAGCTGGATGTAAAGTTCGACTTCGACAAGGCCCAGGTCAAGTCGGAAAGCTACGGTGATATCAAGAACCTGGCTGACTTCATGAACCAGTACCCGCAGACCTCCACTACTGTCGAGGGTCACACCGACTCCGTCGGTACCGACGCCTACAACCAGAAGCTGTCCGAGCGCCGCGCTGCTGCCGTGCGTGACGTGCTGGTCAATCAGTACGGTGTTGCCGCCGGTCGCGTGAGCTCCGTTGGTTACGGTGAGTCCCAGCCGGTGGCCGACAACGCTACCGAAGCCGGTCGCGCCGTGAACCGTCGCGTCGAGGCTGAAGTGGAAGCCCAGATCCAGCAGTAAGCTGCTGCGGTCTGTCCAAGAAAAACCCGGCGAAAGCCGGGTTTTTCTTTTTCTGTGCGCGCTGTTTGCGTCGGCTGAGTGGGTATCTCAGTCGTGCAGTTTTTCCGCGGCGTACAGGGTGTTTTCCAGCAGGCAGGCGCGGGTCATCGGGCCGACGCCGCCGGGTACCGGGGTGATCCAGCTGGCGCGCGCGGCTGCCGGCTCGAACTCGACATCGCCTACCAGGCGGCCGTCGGCCAGGCGATTGATGCCGACGTCGATCACGATGGCGCCGTCCTTGATCCATTCGCCCTTGACCAGTCCGGGCTTGCCGACGGCGACCACCACGATGTCGGCCTGGCGCACGTGGCCGGGCAGGTCACGGGTGAATCGATGGGTCACGGTGGTGGTGCAGCCGGCCAGCAGCAGTTCGAGGGCCATCGGGCGGCCGACGATGTTGGATGCGCCGACGACCACTGCGTGCAGGCCGTGGAGATCTTTCCCGGTGCTGTGCAGCAGGGTCATGATGCCCTTCGGAGTGCAGGGCTGGAGGACAGGCATGCGCTGCGCCAGGCGACCGATGTTGAACGGATGGAAGCCATCCACATCCTTGTCCGGGTGGATGCGCTCGAGCAGCTGGGAGGCGTCCAGGTGCGCGGGCAGGGGGAGCTGGACGAGGATGCCGTCAACCGTCGGGTCCGCATTGAGGTTGTCGATCAGGCTCAGCAATTCGCTCTGCGAGGTATTGCTGTCGAGGTCGTAGGCGCGGGAGATGAAGCCGACTTCCTCGCAGTCCTTGCGCTTGTGGGCGACGTAAACCTGAGAGGCGGGGTCGCTGCCGACCAGAATGACGGCCAGGCCGGGGATGCGCTGCCCCTGCTGGCGACGTTCGGCCACGCGCTGGGCTATCTGTTGGCGGAGGCGGGCGGCGATGGCTTTGCCGTCGATCAGTTGTGCGGTCATGACGCTTGGAGAACCGTAAGAGTCAGTTAGGAAGGTGCGCTATTCTCGCACGGGGCGGCAGTGGGGCAAAGGCGGGCACCGGGCAAATCCGCTCGAGCGTCCTATGTGTTTGAAAATTTTCAGAAAAAAGGTTGACGGCTGCTTCGGCTATCAATAACATGTGCCTCGCTTGACCGGCACAGCCCAGGCAGCGATAGCTGAGCAAGGTTGGTTCGGTGGTTGGCCAACTTGCAGGCGATCGACAGATCGCTTCGAGATCCGGCTAGAGGGTTGCAGCCACAAACGCGCCCGTAGCTCAGCTGGATAGAGCATCCGCCTTCTAAGCGGATGGTCGCAGGTTCGAGTCCTGCCGGGCGCGCCAGTACGGCGCTTTGGCAAGCATAAAATATGGTGGGCGTAGCTCAGTTGGTAGAGCACAGGATTGTGGCTCCTGGTGTCGTGGGTTCGATTCCCATCGTCCACCCCATATTCCGAATCGCCAGGCCTAGCCTGGCGTTTTCGTTTCTGCACCGGTCGCGCGGACGTGGTGAAATTGGTAGACACGCTGGATTTAGGTTCCAGTGCCGCAAGGTGTGAGAGTTCGAGTCTCTCCGTCCGCACCATCTCTCGTTGAAAGTGCTTCCTCTTGTTGAGCGTCGGTCTCGCCTCGCGAGCTCTGCGTTCGTTCTGTCCGCATCCGTTTTTCGGCAGGGTCTTTTCTGTCGCCGGGCGGGTGACTTCTCCGGAATCCCCTACTAGAATGCACGCCTTATTTGTGGGCCGGTAGGGCCGGCTTTGTCTGTGCAACGAGGATTACCCATGCAAGTTTCTGTTGAAACCACCTCCGCTCTTGAGCGTCGCATGACCGTTGGCGTGCCTGCCGAGCGCATCGAGACCGAAGTCAACAAGCGTCTGCAGCAGACTGCCCGTCGTGCCAAGATCCCTGGCTTCCGTCCTGGCAAGGTGCCGATGAGCGTCATCCGTCAGCGCTACGAGGATTCCGCTCGCCAGGAGGCTCTGGGCGACCTGATCCAGGCGACCTTCTACGAAGCCGTGGTGCAAGAGAAGCTGAATCCGGCAGGCGCGCCTTCCGTTGAGCCGAAGGTGTTCGAGAAGGGCCAGGCGCTGGAGTACGTCGCCACCTTCGAGGTCTTCCCCGAGTTCCAGGTGGCTGGCTTCGAATCGATCGCCGTCGAGCGTTTGCAGGCCGAAGTGTCTGACGCCGATGTCGACAACATGCTCGAGATCCTGCGCAAGCAGAACACCCGTTTCGAGGCGGTCGAGCGTGAAGCGCAGAATGGCGATCAGCTGAACATCGATTTCGTCGGCAAGATCGACGGTGAAGCCTTTGCCGGCGGCAGCGCCAAGGGCACCCTGCTGGTGCTGGGCTCCGGTCGCATGATTCCCGGCTTCGAAGATGGCCTGGTCGGTGCCAAGGCGGGTGAGGAGCGCGTGCTGAACGTGACCTTCCCCGAGGACTATCAGAACCTGGATCTGGCCGGCAAGGCTGCCGAGTTCGCCGTGACCGTCAATGCGGTCGCCGAAGCCAAGCTGCCCGAGCTGAACGAGGAGTTCTTCGCCCTGTTCGGCGTCAAGGAAGGTGGTGCCGAGGGCTTCCGCGCTGAAGTGCGCAAGAACATGGAGCGCGAGCTGCGTCAGGCTGTCAAGTCCAAGGTCAAGAACCAGGTGATGGAAGGCCTGCTGGCCAGCAACCCGGTCGAGGCTCCGAAGGCACTGATCGGCAACGAAGTGAATCGTCTGCGCGTGCAGGCCGTCCAGCAGTTCGGTGGCAACATCAAGCCCGACCAACTGCCGGCCGAGCTGTTCGAGGAACAGGCCAAGCGTCGCGTCCTGCTGGGCCTGGTCGTGGCCGAAGTGGTCAAGCAGTTCGAGATCAAGCCGGACGAGGCGCGCGTGCGTGCCATGATCGAGGAAATGGCTTCTGCCTACCAGGAGCCGGAGCAGGTTGTGGCCTGGTACTACAAGAATCCGCAACAACTGGATGAGGTTCGTTCGGTTGTTCTGGAAGAACAAGTCGTGGATACTGTCCTGCAAAAGGCTAATGTCACGGACAAGCAGGTCTCCTACGAGGAAGCGGTCAAGCCGGCAGAAGCACCCAAAGCCGAGTAAAGACTTCCTACTTGATAGGGTCCTACATAAGCCAGCCTCGTGCTGGCTTATGTGTCTCAGGACATAATTAATGGGGAGTGACCAGGAATGTTCCGTAATTCGTTCGATTCTAAGCTCGATGTGCAGGCCGCTGGCGGCCTGGTGCCCATGGTGATCGAGCAGTCTGCGCGCGGTGAGCGTGCATTCGACATCTACTCGCGGTTGCTCAAAGAGCGGGTGATTTTCCTGGTTGGTCCGGTCGAGGACTACATGGCCAACCTCGTGGTGGCCCAGTTGCTGTTCCTCGAGGCGGAGAACCCGGACAAGGACATTCATCTGTACATCAACTCGCCGGGTGGCTCGGTCACTGCCGGCATGTCGATCTACGACACCATGCAGTTCATCAAGCCCGATGTGTCGACCATCTGCATCGGTCAGGCCTGCAGCATGGGCGCGCTGTTGCTGGCTGGCGGCGCCGCCGGCAAGCGCTACTGCCTGCCGCATTCGCGCATGATGATTCACCAGCCGCTGGGCGGCTTCCAGGGTCAGGCTTCGGACATCGAGATCCATGCCCGCGAGATCCTCACCATTCGCGAGCGTCTGAATCGCATCCTGGCCGCCCATACCGGTCAGCCGATCGACGTGATCGCCCGTGATACCGATCGCGACAATTTCATGAGTGGCGAGGAGGCGGTCAACTATCGTCTCATCGACCAGGTGCTGAGCAAGCGCCAGCTGCCCGTCTGACCACCCGCATTACCCGGCCGGCGTCGCCGGCCTGTCGCGGGGTTGAAAAACCCCGCGATAGCCTTCATCTTGTGTTCATGCCTACCGGATTGGATTGATCGAATGACAGACACCCGCAATGGCGAGGACACCGGCAAATTGCTCTACTGTTCCTTCTGCGGCAAGAGCCAGCATGAAGTACGCAAGCTGATTGCCGGTCCCTCGGTCTTTATCTGCGACGAGTGCGTCGACCTGTGCAACGACATCATCCGCGAGGAGGTGCAGGAAGCCCAGGCCGAGAGTAACGCCAACAAGTTGCCGGCCCCCAAAGAAATCAGTGCGATCCTCGATCAGTACGTGATCGGTCAGGAGCGTGCGAAGAAGGTCCTGGCGGTTGCGGTGTACAACCACTACAAGCGTCTCAGCCAGCGCGAGAAGAAGGACGACGTCGAACTCGGCAAGAGCAATATCCTGCTGATCGGGCCGACCGGCTCGGGCAAGACCCTGCTCGCCGAGACGCTGGCGCGCCTGCTCAACGTGCCTTTCACCATCGCGGATGCCACCACGCTCACCGAAGCCGGCTATGTCGGCGAGGACGTGGAAAACATCATCCAGAAGCTGCTGCAGAAGTGCGACTACGATGTGGAGAAGGCCCAGATGGGCATCGTCTACATCGACGAGATCGACAAGATTTCCCGCAAGTCGGACAACCCCTCCATCACCCGGGATGTCTCCGGTGAGGGCGTGCAGCAGGCACTGCTCAAGCTGATCGAGGGCACCATCGCCTCGGTTCCGCCGCAGGGCGGTCGCAAGCACCCGCAGCAGGAGTTCCTGCAGGTCGACACCCGCAATATCCTGTTCATCTGCGGTGGTGCTTTCGCCGGGCTGGAGAAGGTCATCCAGAATCGTTCGACCAAGGGCGGCATCGGCTTCAGCGCCGAAGTGCGCAGCAAGGACTCCGGCAAGAAGGTCGGCGAATCGCTGCGTGAGGTCGAGCCGGATGATCTGGTCAAGTTCGGTCTGATTCCCGAGTTCGTCGGTCGCCTGCCGGTGATCGCCACCCTTGAGGAGCTCGATGAGGCGGCGCTGATGCAGATCCTCACCGAGCCGAAGAACGCGCTGACCAAGCAGTACGCACGGCTGTTCGAGATGGAGGGCGTGGAGCTGGAGTTCCGCAGCGACGCCCTGCATGCGGTGGCGCGCAAGGCGCTGGAGCGCAAGACCGGTGCCCGGGGGCTGCGTTCGATCCTCGAGGGTATTCTGCTCGACACCATGTACGAGATTCCCTCCGCCACCGATGTCAGCAAGGTGGTGATCGACGAGAACGTCATCGAGGGCGCCTCCAAGCCGCTGCTGATCTACAAACGCAGCGAGCAACCCGCCAAGGCTGCGCCAGACGCGTAAGCATCTTCAAGGGGCCCTCGGGCCCCTTTGTTCTTTCTGTGCGCCGCAAAAGCTTGTTTTTTCCGGGCGCGCCCCCCATCTTGGATCCATGTCCAACGCCCGTGCGTGGTTAATGCGGGCCCTGCAAGAGTTGAAAGCATGAAGACGATCATCGAGTTGCCCCTTTTGCCGCTGCGCGATGTGGTGGTCTATCCGCACATGGTCATCCCGCTGTTCGTCGGGCGCGAAAAGTCCATCGAGGCTCTCGAGAACGCCATGGCTGCCGACAAGCGGATCCTGCTGCTTGCCCAGAAGAACCCGGCCGACGACGATCCGGGACAGGATGCCCTCTACCAGATGGGGACCGTGGCCAGTGTGCTGCAGCTGCTGAAGCTGCCGGACGGTACGGTGAAGGTGCTCGTCGAGGGTGGGCAGCGTGGCCAGGTGACACGTTTCATCGACGCTGGCAGTCACGCGCGCGCCGAGGTCGAGCTGATCGAGGAGGGCGGGATTCCCGAGCGGGAGTCGGAGGTGTTCTGCCGCAGCCTGCTCAATCAGTTCGAGCAATACGTCCAGCTGGGCAAGAAGGTGCCGGCCGAGGTGCTCGGCTCGCTGAGCGGCATCGACGAGCCGGCGCGATTGGTGGATACCATGGCCGCCCACATGGCGCTGCGTATCGAGCAGAAGCAGGAGATCCTCGAGATCACCGACCTGCCTGCGCGTATCGAGCACGTGCTCGGCCTGCTGGATGCCGAAATCGACCTGTTGCAGGTTGAAAAGCGCATTCGTGGTCGGGTCAAGAAGCAGATGGAGCGCAGCCAGCGCGAGTACTATCTGAACGAGCAGATGAAGGCCATCCAGAAGGAGCTGGGTGAAGGCGAGGAGGGCCACAGCGAGGTCGATGAGCTGAAGCGGCGGATCGACAGCGCCGGGATGACCAAGGAGGCACTGCAGAAGGCCAATGCCGAGCTGAACAAGCTCAAGCAGATGTCGCCGATGTCGGCCGAAGCCACGGTGGTGCGTTCCTACATCGAATGGCTGACCAACGTGCCGTGGCAGGCCGAGAGCAAGGTGCGCCTGGATCTGAAGCGCGCGGAGGAGATTCTCGATGCCGACCACTATGGCCTGGACGAGGTCAAGGAGCGCATCCTTGAGTTCCTCGCCGTGCAGAAGCGCGTCAAGAAGCTCAAGGGGCCGGTGCTCTGCCTGGTCGGCCCGCCTGGCGTGGGCAAGACCTCGCTGGCCGAATCCATCGCCCGCGCGACCAATCGCAAGTACGTGCGCATGGCCTTGGGCGGCGTGCGTGACGAGGCCGAGATCCGCGGGCACCGGCGTACCTACATCGGCTCCATGCCTGGTCGCCTGATCCAGAAGATGACCAAGGTCGGCGTGCGCAACCCGCTGTTCCTGCTCGACGAGATCGACAAGCTGGGCAGCGACATGCGCGGCGATCCGGCTTCGGCCCTGCTCGAGGTGCTGGACCCGGAGCAGAACCACAATTTCAACGACCATTACCTGGAAGTCGACTACGACCTGTCCAACGTGATGTTCCTGTGCACGGCGAACTCGATGAATATTCCGGCGCCGCTGCTCGATCGCATGGAGGTCATCCGTCTGCCCGGCTATACCGAGGCCGAGAAGATCAGCATCGCCACCAAGTATCTGGTGCCCAAGCAGGCGGCGGCCAACGGCCTGAAGAAGACCGAGCTGAGTGTCGAAGAGGACAGCCTGCGCGACATCATCCGCTTCTACACCCGCGAGGCCGGTGTGCGCAGCCTGGAGCGCGAGATCGCCAAGGTGTGCCGCAAGGTGGTCAAGGAGCACGCCCGCGAGAAGAGCTTCCACGTCACCGTCAGTCCCGACGACCTCGAGCACTACCTGGGCGTGAAGAAGTTCCGTTACGGCAAGGCCGAGCTGCAGGATCAGGTGGGGCAGGTGACTGGCCTGGCCTGGACCCAGGTGGGTGGCGAGCTGCTGACCATCGAGGCTGCGGTCGTGCCGGGCAAGGGGCAGCTGATCAAGACCGGTTCGCTGGGCGACGTGATGGGCGAGTCGATCACCGCCGCGCTGACCGTGGTGCGCAGTCGTGCCAAGAGCCTGGGGATTGCCCAGGACTTCCACGAGAAGCGCGACATCCATATCCATGTGCCCGAGGGGGCCACGCCCAAGGATGGTCCGAGCGCGGGCATTGGCATGTGCACAGCGCTGGTTTCGGCGGTGACCGGGATTCCGGTGCGTGCGGATGTGGCCATGACCGGCGAGATCACCCTGCGTGGCCAGGTACTGGCCATCGGCGGTCTGAAGGAAAAGCTTCTGGCGGCTCACCGCGGTGGTATTACCACGGTGATCATCCCCGAAGAGAACGTGCGTGATCTCAAGGAAATCCCGGAAAATATTAAGCAGGATTTGCAGATCAAACCGGTCAAATGGATTGACGAGGTCCTGCAGATTGCGCTGCAATACAAGCCTGAGCCCTTGTCTGACGCGGCCCCCGAGCGAGTGGGCGCGGATGACAAGCGGGATGCTGAGGCCCAGGAGCGAATCAGCACGCACTAGCTAAGAGGCTTCCTTGACACTGTTTTCGAGCGCTTGCTATAAAGCGGCCCTTACGTGTCGGCAAGCCCAGACGTACGCAGAATTAGCTGTAGTGAATTCAGATACGAAATACGAACTCAACAGGAATCAAGGGGACTTAGAGTGAACAAGTCGGAACTGATCGATGCCATCGCCGCATCTGCTGATATCCCGAAAGCTGTTGCCGGCCGAGCGCTGGATGCCGTGATCGACTCCATCACTGGTGCCCTGAAGGACGGTGATTCGGTCGTGCTGGTCGGCTTCGGCACCTTCGCCGTCAAGGAGCGCGCTGCCCGTACCGGCCGCAACCCGCAGACCGGCAAGCCGATCGAGATCGAAGCGGCCAAGATCCCTGGCTTCAAGGCCGGCAAAGCCCTCAAGGATGCCGTCAACTAAGCGTCTTTCTGGCTTGTGTTCCCGGATCGCAGGGCGATCCGGTTGCGGAGCGAGTGGGAGAGGCCGAACTGGCATTCCCGCCTGCCAAGGAGAGGGAACGAGATTCCCGCTCCATCCGCCAGTTCTCAAGAAGGCGCATCCTCGGATGCGCCTTTGTTTTATTTCACTGCCATAAACCCACGCTGGTACTTGCCTGGGTAGGGTGCCGGCCACGCTGGGGGGCTGCATGCTTCAATCTATCAGGGACAATTCGCAGGGGTGGATCGCCAAGACCATCATCGGCGTGATCATCGTACTCATGGCGTTGACCGGTTTCGACGCCATCATGAATGCCACCAGCAATAAGGAAGATGCGGCCGAGGTCAACGGCGAGAGTGTCAGCAATGCCGAACTCAACCGCGCCGTCGACATGCAGCGGCGGCAACTGGCCCAGCAGCTGGGTGGTCAGTTCGATGCCTCCCTGCTGGATGACAAGCGTCTGCGCGAGGGCGCGCTCAAGGCTCTGATCGACCGCAAGCTGCTTCTGCAGGGGGCGGACGATGCCGGTTTCGGTTTCTCCCAGCAGGCGCTCGACCAGTTGATCCTGCTCACCCCCGAGTTCCAGCAGGACGGCAAGTTCAGTCCTGACCGTTTCGATCAGGTGATCCGCCAGATGGGTTACAACCGTCTGCAGTTCCGCGAGCTGCTGCAGCAGGAGATGCTGATCGGCCAACTGCGCGCCGGTCTGTCCGGCAGCGGTTTCGTCACCGATGCGGAGGTGCGTGCCTTTGCCGCCCTGGAGCGCCAGACCCGTGACTTCGCGATGCTGTCGATCAAGGCTCGTCCGGAGCAGATCGAGGTCAGCGACGAGCAGCTCAAGGCCTACTACGACCAGCATGCCGGCGAATTCATGACGCCCGAGCAGGTGGTGGTCGAATACGTCGAGCTGAAGAAGGAGGCCTTCTTCGACCAGGTCAAGGTGTCCGACGAGGACATCCAGGCCGAGTACGAGAAGCAGATCGCCAACCTCGGCGAGCAGCGCAAGGCTTCGCACATACTGCTGGAGACCGGCGACAAGCTGAGCGACGAGCAGGCCAAGGCCAAGCTCGAAGAGCTGGCCGGGCGCATTGCCAAGGGTGAAGACTTCGCCGCGCTGGCCAAGGAATTCTCCAACGACCCGGGCTCTGCGGCCAGCGGTGGCGATCTCGGCTTCGCCGGCAAGGGTGTCTACGATCCGGCGTTCGAGGAGGCCCTGTTTGCCCTCAAGGCCGGTGAAGTATCGGCCCCGGTCAAGAGCCAGTTCGGCTGGCACCTGATCCGCCTGGACGACGTGCAGGCTGCCGAGATCCCGGCGCTTGACAGCATGCGTCCGCAGCTGGAGCGCGATCTCAAGGCCCAGCAGGTCGAGCAGCGTTTCGTCGAAGTGAGCAAGGAGCTCGAGGACGCTGCCTTCGAAGCGGCAGACCTGAGCCAGCCGGCCCAGGAGCTGGGGCTGGAGGTCAAGCAGACCGCGGCCTTCGGACGTGAAGGCGGCGAGGGCGTGGCGGCCAATCGCCAGTTCATCCAGGCGGCCTTCAGCCCGGAAGTGCTGACCGAGGGAGCCAACAGCAACGCACTGGAGCTGGATCCGGACACCGTGGTGGTGCTGCGCGTCAAGGAGCACCGCAAGCCGCAGCAGCAGTCCCTGGAGCAGCTGGCGGACAACTTGCGCGAGCGGATCCGCCAGGAGAAGGCCGGCGAGGCCGCCAAGGCGCGTGGCGAGGCACTGCTGGCCGAGCTGCGTCAGGGCAAGACTCCGGTGATGCAGGCCGAGTCGGGTGAGTCCTGGCAGGTGATCGAGGCGGCCACGCGCAGTCAGGACGACGTCGATCCGCAGGTGCTGCAGGTGCTGTTCCGCATGCCCAAGCCGAGCGCCGCCGACAAGCCGACCTTTGCCGGTCTGTCGCTGCCTGGCGGCGACTATCAGGTCCTGCGCCTGAACGGCGTGAGCGCGTCTGAGGCCGAACTGTCGACCGAGGAGCTGGCCATGTACCGCCGCTTCCTCGCCTCGCGCAGTGGTCAGCAGGATTTCCAGTCCTTCATGCGCCAGTTGCAGGCCGGGGCTAAGATCGAGCGCTTCTGATTCGCGCGGTCGAGCCGGTATGACGCAACGCCTCCGCAAGGGGGCGTTGTGCATTTCGGTTCGGGGAAAGTGAGCAGCGGGGAGGAGGGGGCCGACCCGCGCCCAGGCGGGTCGGCGAGGAGCGCTTATTCTTCCAGCGCACCCATGGCGGTGGTGTTGAAGCCACCGTCGACGTACATGATTTCGCCGCTGATACCCGAGGCCAGGTCCGAGCACAGGAAGGCCGCGGCGTTGCCGACTTCCTCGATGGTCACGTTACGGCGCAGCGGGGTCTGGCGCTCGTTGGCGGCCAGCATCTTGCGGAAGCTGGCGATGCCGCTGGCGGCCAGGGTGCGGATCGGGCCAGCGGAGATGCAGTTGACGCGGGTGCCTTCCGGACCGAGGCTGCCGGCGAGGTAGCGCACTCCGGCCTCCAGCGAGGCCTTGGCCATGCCCATCACGTTGTAGTTGGGCATGGTGCGCTCGGCGCCCAGGTAGGACAGGGTCAGCAGGCTGCCGTTGCGGCCCTTCATCATCTCGCGGCCGGCCTTGGCCAGGGCGACGAAGCTGTAGGCGCTGATGTCGTGGGCGATCTTGAAGCCCTCGCGGGTGGTGACTTCGGTGAAGTCGCCGTTGAGCTGGTCGCCCGGGGCGAAGCCGACCGAGTGGACGATGCAGTCCAGGCCGTCCCACTTCTTGCCCAGCTCCTCGAACACGCGGACGATGTCGTCATCGTTGGCGACGTCGCAGGGGAAGCACATCTCGGCGCTGGAACCCCAGCCGGCAGCGAACTCCTCGACGCGGCCCTTGAGCTTGTCGTTCTGGTAGGTGAAGGCCAGTTCAGCGCCTTCGCGGTGCATCGCGGCGGCGATGCCGGAGGCGATGGACAGCTTGCTGGCGACGCCGACGATCAGCACGCGCTTGCCGGTCATGAAACCCATTGTGTACTTCCTCTTGCTGGTTAATCGGCAGTGCCCGGCGCCATGAAGGCGGCTTCGAGCAGCTGCTGTGTGTAGGGGTGCTGCGGCGCGTGGAAAATCGCGCCGGCCTCACCCTGTTCGACCACCTTGCCGTGCCGTACCACCATCAGGTGGTGACTGAGAGCCCGGACCACCGCCAGGTCATGGCTGATGAACAGGTAGGTCAGATTGTACTTGTGCTGCAGGCTGCGCAGCAGCTCCACCACCTGACGCTGCACCGTGCGGTCGAGCGCCGAGGTCGGCTCGTCGAGCAGGATCAGCTGCGGCCGCAGGACCAGGGCGCGGGCGATGGCGATGCGCTGGCGCTGGCCGCCGGAAAACTCGTGAGGGTAGCGGTGCCGGGTCTCGGGATCCAGCCCCACTTCGCCCAAAACGTCGATGATCGCCTGTTCGCGCTCTGTCGGCGTGCCGACACCGTGGATTTCCAGGCCCTCGCCGATGATCTGACTCACCGACATGCGGGGGCTCAGGCTACCGAACGGATCCTGGAACACCACCTGCATCTGCCGGCGCAGTGGGCGCACCTCATGCTGGCTGAGGCCGTCGATGGCCTGGCCGGCGAAGCGGATTGCGCCTTGGCTGCCGATCAGGCGCAGGATCGCCAGCCCCAGCGTCGACTTGCCGGAGCCGCTCTCGCCGACGATACCGAGGGTCTGGCCCTGCGGCAGGCTGAAGTTGACCCCGTCGACCGCCTTGACGTGGTCGACGGTGCGGCGCAGCAGGCCCTTCCTGATCGGGAACCACACGCGCAGGTCGTCGACTGCGAGCAGCGGCTTGCCGGGCGGGTTGTTCGCCGGCCCGCCACTGGGATCGGCACTCAGCAGTTCGCGGGTATAGGGATGCTGCGGCGCGGCGAACAGCTGCGCGCATTCGGCCTGTTCGACGATGCGGCCGCGCTGCATGACACACACGCGGTGGGCGATGCGTCGGACCAGGTTGAGGTCGTGGGTGATCAGCAGCAGGGCCATGCCCAGGCGCGCCTGCAGCTCCTTGAGCAGCTCGAGGATCTTCAGCTGCACGGTGACGTCGAGTGCGGTGGTCGGTTCGTCGGCGATCAGCAGTTGTGGTTCGTTGGCCAGCGCCATGGCGATCATCACCCGCTGGCGCTGGCCGCCGGACAGCTCGTGCGGGTAGGCCTTCAGGCGCTTGGCCGGATCGGGGATGCCGACCAGCTCGAGCAGCTCCAGCACCCGTGCGCGGGCTGCCTCGCCGGTCAGGCCCTTGTGCAGGGCGAGCACCTCGCTGATCTGCTTTTCCACCGTGTGCAGCGGATTGAGCGAGGTCATCGGCTCCTGGAACACCATGGCGATGCGGTTGCCGCGGATGGCGCGCAAACGGCGCTCGGGCAGCTGCAGCAGGTCCTCGCCGGCATAGCGGATGCTGCCGCTGGGATGGCTGCTGCTGCGCGGCAGCAGACGCAGGATGGAGTGGGCGGTCACCGACTTGCCGGAGCCGCTCTCGCCGACCAGGGCGAGGGTTTCCCCGGGCTGGATGTCGAAGCTGACGCCGTGCACCACGGTCTGCGGCGCGGCGCCGTGGTTGAAGGCGACCTGCAGGTCGTGGATCTCGATCAGGGGTTGGCTCATCGCCTCACTTCCTCGGGTCGAAGGCATCGCGCGCGGCCTCGCCGATGAACACCAGCAGGGTCAGCATCAGCGCCAGCACGGCGAAGGCGCTGATACCCAGCCAGGGCGCCTGCAGGTTGGACTTGCCCTGGGCGACCAGCTCGCCCAGCGACGGCGAGCCGGGCGGCAGGCCGAAACCGAGGAAGTCCAGCGCGGTGAGGGTGCCGATGGCGCCGGTGAGGATGAACGGCATGAAGGTCATGGTCGAGACCATGGCGTTGGGCAGGATGTGGCGGTACATGATGGCGCCGTTGCCCATGCCGAGGGCGCGGGCGGCGCGCACGTACTCGAGGTTGCGCCCGCGCAGGAACTCGGCGCGCACCACGTCGACCAGGCTCATCCAGGAAAACAGCAGCATGATGCCCAGCAGCCACCAGAAGTTCGGCTCGACGAAGCTGGCGAGGATGATCAGCAGGTAGAGCACCGGCAGGCCCGACCAGATCTCCAGGAAACGCTGGCCAACCAGGTCGACCCAGCCGCCGTAGAAGCCCTGCAGGGCACCGGCGGCGACGCCGATGAGCGAGCTGGCCAGGGTCAGGGTCAGGGCGAACAGCACCGAGATGCGGAAGCCGTAGATCACCCTGGCCAGCACGTCGCGGCCCTGGTCGTCGGTACCCAGCCAGTTTTCGGCCGAGGGTGGCGCCGGTGCCGGTACCTTGAGCTCGAAGTTGATGCTGTCGTAGCTGAAGGGAATGATGGGCCAGAGCATCCAGCCATCCTTGGTCGCGATCAGTTCGCGCATGTACGGGCTCTTGTAGTCGGCCTCCAGCGGGAATTCGCCGCCGAAGGCGGTTTCCGGATAGCGCTTGAGCACCGGTACGTACCATTCGCCGTCGTATTTGATCAGCAGCGGTTTGTCGTTGGCGATCAGCTCGGCGCCGAGGCTCAGGGCGAACAGGCCGAGGAACAGCCACAGGCTGTACCAGCCGCGCTTGTGCGCCTTGAACAGGGCGAAGCGGCGTCGGTTGATGGGCGAGAGGGCCATCGCTCAACCCTCCCGGCTTTCGAAGTCGATCCGTGGATCGACCAGGGTATAGGTCAGGTCGCCGATCAGTTTCACGATCAGTCCCAGCAGGGTGAAGATGAACAGGGTGCCGAACACCACCGGATAGTCACGGTTGATCGCCGACTCGAAGCTGAGCAGGCCGAGGCCGTCGAGGGAGAAGATCACCTCGATCAGCAGGGAGCCGGTGAAGAAGATGCCGATGAACGCCGAGGGGAAGCCGGCGATGATGATCAGCATGGCGTTGCGGAACACGTGGCCGTAGAGCACGCGGTTCTCCGACAGGCCCTTGGCGCGTGCGGTGATCACGTACTGCTTGCCGATCTCGTCGAGGAAGCTGTTCTTGGTCAGCAGGGTCAGGGTGGCGAAGTTGCCGATCACCAGCGCGGTCACCGGCAGCGCCAGGTGCCAGAAGTAGTCGGTGAGCTTGCCCCACAGGCTCAGCTCGTCGAAGTTGTTCGAGGTCAGGCCGCGCAGCGGGAACCAGTCGAAGTAGCTGCCGCCGGCGAACAGCACGATCAGCAGGATGGCGAACAGGAAGGCGGGGATGGCGTAGCCGACGATGATCGCCGTGCTGGTCCACACGTCGAAGTGGCTGCCGTGGCGCATGGCCTTGGCGATGCCCAGCGGGATGGATACCAGATACATGATCAGCGTGCTCCACAGCCCCAGCGAGATCGACACCGGCATCTTCTCGGCGATCAGTTCGATCACGGTGGCGTCGCGGAAGAAGCTCTGGCCGAAGTCGAAGTGCAGGTAGTTCTGGATCATGATCCAGAAGCGCTCGCTGGCCGGCTTGTCGAAGCCATACATGCGCTCGATTTCCTTGATCAGTTCGGGATCCAGGCCCTGGGCGCCGCGGTAGGCGTTGCCGGCCGCCGCCACTTCGGCGCCGCCGCCGGCGATGCGGCCTGTGGCGCCACCGGCGGCGGCATCGAAGCCTTCCAGCTTGGCGATCATCTGCTCCACCGGACCGCCGGGGGCGGCCTGGATGATGATGAAGTTGATCAGCAGGATGCCGAACAGGGTCGGCACGATCAGCAGCAGGCGCCGCAGGATATAGGCCAGCATCCGGCGTTACTCCTTCTGTCCGGCGTCAGCCGCGGACGCTGCGGCGGCGGGCTTGGCCCACCAGGTGTACAGGCCGATGTCGTACAGTGGCGCCACCTGCGGATGCTCGAAGTGGTTCCAGCGCGCCACCCGCCAGGTCTTGATGTGCCAGTTGGGGATCACGTAATGGCCCCACAGCAGCACGCGATCCAGGGCGCGGGTATGGGTGATCAGGCTATGCCGGCTGTCGGCATTGATCAGCCCTTCCACCAGTGCATCGATCACCGGGTCCTTGAGGCCGATCAGGTTGCGGCTGCCGGGGTTGTCGGCGCTGCTGGAGTGCCAGTACTCGCGCTGTTCGTTGCCCGGAGAACTGGACTGGCTGAAGCCGCCGACGATCAGGTCGAAGTCGCGCGAGCGCAGGCGGTTGATGTACTGCGAGACGTCGGCGCGGCGGATCTGCAGCTCGATGCCGAGGCTGGCCAGATTGCGCTTGAACGGCAGCAGCACGCGCTCGAACTCGACCTGGGCGAGCAGGAACTCGATGGTCACCGGCTTGCCGCTGGCATCGAGCATGCGGTCCTTGTCCAGGCGCCAGCCGGCCTGCTGCAGCAGCTCGAAGGCGCGCCGGCGCTGGTCGCGGATCACTCCGCTGCCGTCGCTCTGCGGCGGCTGATACTCGCTGGTGAACAGCTGCGGCGGCAGGCGCTCGCGCCAGGGCTCGAGCAGCTTGAGTTCGGCCTTTGATGGCAGGCCGCTGGAGGCCAGCTCGGAGTTTTCGAAGTAGCTGCGCGTGCGGGTGTAGGCGCCGTAGAACAGCTGACGGTTGGTCCACTCGAAGTCGAACAGCAGCCCGAGCGCCTCGCGTACGCGCGCGTCCTGGAACAGCGGACGGCGCAGGTTGAAGATGAAGCCCTGCATGCCGGCCGGATTGTGGTTGGCGATCTCCTCCTTGAGCAGGCGGCCTTCCTTGATCGCCGGCGAGTCATAGGCGGTGGCCCAGTTCTTCGCGCTGCTTTCCACCCAGAAATCGAACTGACCGGCCTTGAGCGCCTCGAGCGCAACTGTGTTGTCGCGGTAGTAGTCGACCACCATGTTGTCGAAATTGTACTGGCCGCGATTGACCGGCAGGTCCTTGGCCCACCAGTCCCTGACCCGCTCGTAGCGGATGCTGCGGCCGGCCTGCACTTCGGCGACCCGGTACGGACCGCTGCCCAGCGGCGGCTCCAGACTGGTACGGGCGAACTCCCGGCCTTGCCAGGCATGTTTCGGCAGTACCGGCAGCTGGCCGACGATCAGCGGCAGCTCGCGATTGCCGTTGTGGCGGAACACGAAGCGCACGCGATGCTCGCCTTCGGCCACGGCCTTTTCCACATCGGCATAGTAGGCCTTGTACTGCGGCGCGCCGTCCTTCATCAGGGTATCGAAGCTGAACACCACGTCTTCGGCGGTCACCGGATGGCCGTCGTGGAAGCGCGCAGCGCGGCGCAGGGTGAAGCGCACCCAGCGGTTGTCCGGCGCCTTCTCGATCTTCTCGGCCAGCAGCCCGTATTCGGTGAACGGCTCGTCCAGGCTGCGCCGGGTCAGGGTGTCGTAGACCAGGCCGATCTCGTCGGCGGCCACGCCCTTGTTGATGAACGGGTTGAGACTGTCGAAACCGCCGAAGCCGGCCTGGCGCAGGGTGCCGCCCTTGGGCGCGTCGGGGTTGACGTAGTCGAAGTGCTGGAAGCCCGCCGGATACTTGGGCGGCTCGTCGTACAGAGTCACCGCATGGCGCGGGGCGGCCACGGCCTGGCCGGCGAGGCTGATCAGCAGGGCGCCGGCGGTCAGACGGGCGCTGCGCAGGAGAGCAGTCATCGTGGAGCCTCCGAGGTCTTGAGCCACCAGGCACGCAGGCCCAGGGTATAGGGCGGTGTGGTGGCGTGCGCGAAGCGGTTGCGCCAGGCCAGGCGATGGCGGTCGATGTACCAGTTGGGGATGCTGTAGTGCTGCGCCAGCAGCACCCGGTCGATGGCGCGCGCGGCCGCCACCTGCTGGTTGCGGGTCTGCGCGGCGAGCAGCTTGTCGAGCAGCGCATCGATCACCGGGCTTTTCACCCCTGCATAGTTCTTGCCGCCGCGGACATCGGCCTGGCTGGAGTGGAAGTACTGCCACTGCTCGAGACCGGGGCTGAGGGTCTGCGGCAGGGTCATCAGGATCATGTCGTAGTCGTAGCCGTCGATGCGCTGCTTGTACTGGGCGCGATCGACGGTGCGCAGGCTGGCCTGCACGCCGATGCGCGCCAGGTTGTCGCGGTAGGGCTGCAGGATGCGCTCGAGGCTGGGGTTGACCAGCAGGATCTCGAAGCGCAGCGGCTGGCCGCGACCATTGACCAGGCCCTCGGCGGTGAGTCTCCAGCCCGCGGCGGCGAGCAGGTCGAGCGCGCGGCGCAGGGTCCGCCGCGGCAGGCCGTGGCCATCGGTGACCGGCATCTGCGGCGGCCGGGTGAACAGCTCAGCCGGCAGGTCCTTGCGGTGCGCCGACAGCAGCAGCCACTCCTCACCCTCCGGCAGGCCGGTGGCGGCGAACTCGCTGTTGGGGTAGTAGCTGGCGGAGCGGGTGTAGGCATTGTTGAACAGGGTGCGGTTGCTCCACTCGAAGTCGAACAGCAGCCCCATGGCCTCGCGTACCCGCACGTCGCTGAAATGGCCGCGGCGGCTGTTCATGAACAGCGCCTGAGTCTGCGTCGGGATACGGTGAGGGAGCTCAGCCTTGACGATCTCGCCGCGCGCCACGGCCGGTATGTCGTAGCCGTTGGCCCAGTTCTTCGCCTGGTTCTCGAGATAGAAGTCGAACTCGCCGGCCTTGAACGCCTCGAAGGCCACATGGTTGTCGCGGTAGAACTCCACCTCGACGCGGTCGAAGTTGTACTTGCCGCGATTGACCGCCAGATCCTTGCCCCACCAGTCCTTGACCCGCTCGAACACCAGGCGTCGTCCAGGGGCCACTTCCTTGATCCGATAGGGGCCGCTGCCCAGCGGCGGCTCGTAGGTGGTGGCCTTGAAGTCGCGCCCGCGCCAGTAGTGCTCCGGCAGCACCGGCAGTTCGCCCAGCCGCAGGATCAGCAGCGGGTTGCCGCTGCGCCTGAGCACGAAGCGGATGCGCTGCGGCGAGAGAATGTCGACGCGCTCGACCTCCTGCAGGGAGGTGCGGTACTGCGGATGGCCGTCGCGGATCAGCACGCGGTAGGAAAAGGCCACGTCGCTGGCGGTGATCGGGTGGCCGTCGTGGAAGCGCGCCTCGGGGCGCAGGTTGAACACCACCCAGCTGCGATCCTTGCTGTATTCCACCGACGCGGCGATCAGGCCGTAGCTGGAGGTGGGTTCGTCGCCCGACGGATCGTAGGCGCCGGTGCCGACCATCAGCGGCGCATTCAGCTCGGTGATGCCGTACTGCAGGAAGTTGGCGGTACCGCTGGGGCTGGTGCCCTTGAGCGTATAGGGGTTGAGGGTGTCGAAGGTGCCCGAGGCCATCAGGCGAACGCTGCCGCCCTTGGGGGCATCCGGGTTGACCCAGTCGAAATGACTGAAGTTGGCCGGATACTTGAGGGAACCGAACTGGGCATAGCCATGCCGTTCCATGACGGCGGCAGCGGCCGGCAGGCAGGCAGCCAGACCGAGCAGCAAGGCGAGGAGACGACTCATCGGGCGAGGGTCCGGTCCGTGGCGATCTTTTAGATTGAGAAACCTACAGTAACAGCTTGTATCCGCAGGAAAAAGGGCAGGCTGGGAGGTGCGTCGCAGCTCAGCGACGCCCGAGGTACAGCGTGAGGGTCTGGCCCGCCTTGAGCGTCTTGCCGAGGCTGGGATTCCACTGCTTCAGGTGGTGGGTACCGACCGAAAAGCGGCGGGCAATGACCGATAGCGAGTCACCGCGGCGCACCTTGTAATAGGTGACCGCTTCGCGCCCCTTGCTGCCGGTGGAGGGCGCTTGCGCGCCACCCCGGATGGTCAGGACCTGGCCGGCATGCAGGGCCTTGCCCTTGATGTTGTTCCAGCGCTGCAGATCGGCCATGGTCACGTCATGGCGCTTGGCGATATCCCACAGGGTATCGCCACGGCGCACGCGGTAGCTGCGCGCGGCCGCCTCGGCGCGGGGCGCCGGGGCGGCCGCGAGGGGCGGCGCGCTGCGTTCGTACAGGGGGCCGGCGGGCAGGCTGCCCGAGGTCTGCGGGATCAGCAGGGTCTGGCCGACGCGCACGCTGTTGCTCGGCAGCTTGTTGATATCGCGCAGGGTGTTGACCGTGACGTGGTGACGGTTGGCGATGCCATGCAGGCTGTCGCCGCTGCGCACCTGGTAGCGCTGCCACTGCACCAGGCTGGCCGGGTCGAGGCGGGACAGGCTCTCGTTCAGCTCGTCGGCCTTGTCGACCGGCACCAGCAGGTGGCGGGGGCCGTCGAGGGTGATGCCGCGCTTGAAGGCAGGATTGAGCTGGTACAGTTCGTCCTTGTCGACGTCGGCCATGTCGGCTACCCGCGCGAGGTCGAGCTGGTGGCGGATGACGACCTTCTCGAAGTAGGGCTCGTTGGCGATCGGCGCCAGGGTCACGCCGTAGGCGGTCGGGCTCTGCACGATCTGCGATACCGCCAGCAGCTTGGGTACATAGTCCTGGGTTTCCCGCGGCAGCGGCAGGTTCCAGTAGTCGGTCGGCAGGCCCTGGCGCTGGTTGCGCTCGATGGCGCGGCTGACCGTGCCTTCGCCGGCGTTGTAGGCCGCCAGGGCGAGCAGCCAGTCGCCGTTGAACATGTCGTGCAGGCGCTGCAGATACTTGATCGCCGCACCGGTGGAGGCGGTGATGTCGCGACGACCGTCGTACCAGTTGGTCTGGCGCAGGTTGTACAGACGGCCGGTGGAGGGGATGAATTGCCAGAGTCCGGCGGCCTGGGCGGGCGAATAGGCCAGCGGGTTGTAGGAGCTCTCGATCATCGGCAGCAGGGCCAGCTCCAGCGGCATGCCATGCTCTTCCAGCTGCTCGACGATGTAGTGGATGTAGGGGCTGCTGCGTTCGGCGATCTGCTGGATCGATGCCGGGCGGCTGGCGAAGCTGAAGCGCTGGCGCTCGATGCGCGGATTGGTGCCGATCTGGTCCTGCAGCTTGTAGCCGGCACGGATGCGCTCCCAGATATCTTCGTGGCGCTCTTCCTTGGGCGCCTGCAGCTCCTGGTTCCACTCGATCTGCTTGCCGACGCTGACGGCGCGGTCGGTGTCGCGCTCGGTATCGCCGCCACCGCGGGTCTGACAACCCGCGACAACCAGCAGCAAACTCACCAGAACGAGCCGGCAGGCGCGCGTCAAAACGTCTGGAGCGGGGCTCGGTGGCGTCGGCTGGGGCATCGGCTGGTGACTTTCTCGGATAAAAAGTCGGGGGATTCTAGGAATCGAGGTCCCGACTGGTCAAGTTTTCGCCAGCCGACATTTGTTACCGAAATGTGTCCTTCCAGCTACGCAATGCCGCGAACACTGCGCTGGGCGTGGCCAGCGGGACACCCGCATGTCCGGCGCACTGGTCGCGGACGGTCGACTCGCTCACCCGCAGGAACGGGTTGGTCGCCAGCTCCAGGGCCAGGTTGGAAGGCAGGGTCGGCAGATTGCGTTCGCGCAGGGCGCTGGCCTCGGCCTGGCGCTGCCGCAGCGCAGGGTTGTCCGGTTCGACCGTCAGGGCGAAGCGCAGGTTGCTCAGGGTGTATTCGTGAGTGCAATAGATACGGGTCTGCTCGGGCAGTCTGGCCAGGCGCTGCAGAGAGGCGTGCATCTGCTCGGCGGTGCCCTCGAACAGGCGACCGCAACCGGCGGCGAACAGGGTATCGCCGCAGAACAATACCGGCGTGCTGCCATCCGGTTCGCCGAACAGGGCGATGTGGCCCGCGGTGTGCCCGGGAACGTGCAGCACCTGCCAGTCGCAGCCGAGGAGGGTGATCGACTGGCCGTCCTCGAGGGCGACTTCGCGGGCGGGAATGCTCTCGAGGGCCGGGCCGAGCACCCGGGCGCCGGTCCGCTGCTTGAGCTCGTCGATCCCGCCGGTATGGTCCGGGTGATGGTGGGTCACCAGGATGTCGCTGAGCTGCCAGCCGGGATGGGCATCCAGCCAGGCCAGCACCGGGGCGCTGTCGCCGGGGTCGACCACCGCGCAGCGGCGGGCAGAGAGGTCCTGCAACAGCCAGATATAGTTGTCGGTGAAAGCGCGCAGGGCATCGATCTGTATCATGGGCGGATGAGCCGTTATGCTGAAGTGATCGGCCATATTAGGGCGCCAGTCGCGTGTGGCGCCAGATGAGGGGAGGAGTCATGAGCGAGCAGTCGTTCGGGGCCGCCACCGGGGCCTGGCTGACCTTGCAGCGAGATGCCCGGGCCTGGTTCGCCGGCCCCTTGGGTCGCCAGTTGCTGGATTGCCAGCAGGAGCTCCTCGCCGAGCAGCTCGACAAACTGTTCGGCAGCTTCCTCCTCCACTACGGCATTGCCGCTCCCGCATTGCCGCCCCTGCAGCAGATCAGCCACAGTGTCTGCCTGGGGCCGCCGCTGCCGGGGGTGGAGATCGCCTGCGAGGAGGGGGCCTGGCCGGTCCTCGAGCATGCCGCCGATGTGGTCCTGCTGCAGCATGCCCTGGACTTCGCCCACTCGCCGCATCAGCTGCTGCGCGAAGCCGCGCGCTGCGTGCGGCCGGGCGGACACTTGCTGGTGGTCGGCATCCATCCCTGGAGCCTGTGGGGGCTGCGCCGCTACCTGGCGGGCGACGTGCTGGCGCAGGCGCGTTGCATTTCGCCGTCGCGCCTTGGCGACTGGCTGCACCTGCTGGGCTTCGCGCTGGAGAAACGACGGTTCGGATGCTATTGTCCGCCGCTTTCCTCGCCGCGCTGGCAGGAACGCTTGCGGGGCGTCGAACCTTGGGCCGAGAGCCTGCAGTTGCCTGGCGGCGGCATTTACCTGCTCGCAGCGCGCAAGCTGGTTGCCGGACTGCGGCCGCTGCCGCAGCCCAGGCGAGCGGCGGTGACCCAGCTGCGACCGGTTCCCGTGGCCAAGGTCGGCCGTCATCCAGGCAGCAAGAAAGAAACATGACTGATAGTGTCGAGATCTATACCGATGGCGCCTGCAAGGGCAATCCCGGTCCCGGTGGCTGGGGCGCCCTGCTGATCTACAAGGGCGTCGAGCGCGAGCTGTGGGGCGGCGAGCCCGACACCACCAACAATCGCATGGAGCTGACCGCGGCGATCCGTGCGCTGGAGATCCTCAATCGCCACTGCCGGGTGCAGCTGACCACCGACTCCGAGTATGTGATGAAGGGCATCAAGGAGTGGCTGCCGAACTGGAAGAAGCGCGGCTGGAAGACCGCGGCGCGCCAGCCGGTGAAGAATGCCGATCTCTGGCAGGCGCTGGATGCCCAGGTCAGTCGTCACGAGGTGCATTGGCACTGGGTGCGTGGGCACAATGGCCACCCCGGCAACGAGCGTGCCGATCAGTTGGCCAACCGCGGTGTGGCCGAGGTCAACGGCGCGCGCCGGGCCGTGTAAGCCAGCCCTCTATTTTCTTGGATCCATTTGCAGGCCATTTCCCATGCGTTTTGTCATGTTGTTCTGCCCACTTGTCAGCAGTGTAAACGGGCATCGAGTGAGTGAGTGACAGGCCTCAAGGCTTGATGTAGTGGGGCTTTGCAGTCTAGGTGGGGGCTGAGTCTTGATTCCTCATGATGCCAAGGTGTAAACGGTGAGCTGTTTTGGGCCTCCACCGTTTACATCTTGAAATCAGGACGTGTTTGATGGGGCGAGACGCTGACCGCCGCTGTCTCAAGTCTCGACCAGATACAGCGAATCCCCAGAGAGGAGACCGAGGCGCTGCACTATGTCGGCAGACAGGTGCGAGGCAGGTATGTTATCCCTGTCTGCGGTCGACTGATGGGCATGATTGCCTCTCGCTCACTGGTGGGCATGAGGTGTGCTCGGGGGCATGATGGCATTTCTTCAAGTTGCTGAATTTTGAACTGGATGGCAGCTTTCGGCCAATAGCGGCCCTTGGCTGCGGGCGCGCGGTACGCGACTCGGTAGCGATACAGTCGAATCGCACCTACCATGACGCACTAGAATCAGTAGATTGGTTTCCGCTAGACAAGGAGGGTCGAAGTGCATCTTGTGCGTGTTCGCGTCCGGAACTTCAGAGGCATCGCCTACGGTGAGGTCCACCTCGATGGACACACTGCTTTTATCGGTGACAACAACGCCGGCAAGTCCACATTGCTGGAAGCGGTGGACTTGGTACTTGGCCCGGAGCGCCTGAGTCGTCGCCCTGTAATCGATGAGCACGATTTCTATGCCGGTACGTACGTAGACCCGGCCAAGAACGAGGTCGTCCCGATCCAGGTCGAGGTTATTGTCGCGGGACTCTCTGATGAGCAACTGCGGCATTTCCGGGACCATATCGAGTGGTGGGATACACAGACCAAGGCATTGCTTGTAGGGGCCCCCCCGGAGGGAACAGACGCGCCCCATGTCGGAGCGGCAATACGCGTCTTCTTCAACGGTTGGTATGACGTAGACGAGGACGACTTCGCTGGGGATACCTATTACGCCACTCCCGAAATGCCGGATGGCTCCTACCCCCGGTTCTCTGCGCCCGACAAACGAAAATGCGGTTTTCTTTATCTGCGCACGCTGCGGACCGGAGCTCGCGCACTCAGCCTGGAACGAGGCTCTTTGTTGGACGTGATCCTTCGGCTGAAGGAAACACGACTGACTATGTGGGAGGATTTGCTCGACCAGCTGAGGGCACTGCCAGTTGGAGAGACCGAGGACATCGGCGAATTGCTTGTCGCAGTCCAAGATGCAGTACGGCACTACGTACCATCCGACTGGGCAGAGCAACCCCACATGCGGGTTTCGGACCTCACTCGCGACATGCTCCGTCGAACCCTGACCGTCTTCATGGGTACTGGAGCGAAAAGGCCGGACGGCTCAGTCTATTCCGCCCCATATCAGCACCAAGGCACTGGCACGATTAACACGCTGGTATTGGCTTTGCTTTCGATCATCGCCGAACTCAAGCAAAGCGTGATCTTCGCGATGGAAGAGCCAGAGATCGCGCTTCCGCCGCACACCCAGAAACGAATCATCAATTCGCTGCGCCAGAAGTCGGCACAGGCCATCTTCACCTCCCACTCACCGTACGTGCTGGAGGAGTTCGAGCCTGCCCAGGTAGTGGTTCTCAAGCGCACGGCCGGTGTTATGACCGGGGTTCCCGCTACATATCCGCCAGCAGTCAAGCCCAAGGCCTATCGCACAGAATTCAAAGCACGGTTCTGCGAAGCCCTGCTGGCCCGCTACGTACTTGTACTTGAGGGCCGTACGGAGTTCGACGCATTGCCTGCCGCTGCCCGCCGGCTCGCCGAGCTGGATCCCACGCGATTCAAATCGCTCGAAAACCTAGGAGTGGCTATCGTCGACGCCCGCGGCGAGACCAATGTCGCGCCACTGGGTGCATTCTTCCGCTCACTCGGCAAGGTCGTGTTCGCCGTATTTGACAAGCAAACGCCGGAGGCGCTCGCAACCATCACTGCCTCGGTCGATCATGCCTATGAGTCTGCGACTAAGGGCTTTGAAAACCTTGTCTTGTATGGTGCCTCTGAGGTGGCGCTCCGCAGCTATGCTGCTGTTGTGGTTGTTGGCGGTGATTGGCCGCAGCATCTCGCGGCATACACACCAACACCCGCAACGCCTCTGGCCAATCTGCAGGTAGCTCTGTCGCACTATTTTGGCTGGGCCAAAGGCGGTGGCGACGCCGGCGACTTGCTCGCCTCCTGTCCAACCGCCAATGACATGCCCGAATACGTGAGAACCACGCTGGCAGCCATCAAGAACGTCATTGAGCCACCTCAGCTGCCTCCATTACCTCCCCAGCTAGCCGGCGTGCCTCCTCTCCCAGAGGCTGCAACCAAGCCACCGCCATTGGCAGCAGCCTATGGGAAGTTCCAACCGTCCCCGCCCCAGCCTCTGGCATGACGGAAGTGTGGAGCGATCAGAAGCGCGGCTTCCTGGCGTGCGCCGGGCACACCTTGGCGCTAGGTGGTCCTGGTGCAGGCAAAACACACGTCGCGCTGGTCAAAGCTCGTGATGAGATTCGCTCAGGGGTACTCAAGCCAGGCCAGAAGATCCTCTTCTTGAGCTTCGCCAGGCCTACCGTAGCGCGCATCATCGAAAAGGCTTCTGAGCTGATTTCTCGCGAGGACCTGAAGCAACTTGAGGTCAGCACGTACCACGGTTTCGCTTGGAGCATTCTCCGAAGCCACGCCTATCTGTTGAATGGCAGGCCGAGCTTGCAGCTTCTGCCACCACCCGAGGCAGCAGCGCATTTGGCAGATATCGATAAGGCCCAGCACGAAAATGAGAAGCGACGCCTATTCGAGCACGAGGGCCGCCTGCATTTCGACTTGTTCGCAAGCTTGGTCAGCGAACTGCTGAGCCGCAGTGACCGGCTAAGCGCCATCTTCTCCGACGCCTATCCCATTATCATCCTCGACGAGTTTCAGGACACAAACAGTGATGAATGGGCTCTGATCCAGCAGCTTGGAAAGCGTAGTCGCCTCATTGCTCTGGCCGACCCTGAACAGCGGATCTATGAGTTTCGAGGCGCTGATCCTAGGCGGGTTGGCGAGTTTCTGGAGATCTTCGGCGCCGTCCACTTCGATTTCGCTGGTGAAAACCACCGCAGCAGCGGTACCGATATCACGACCTATGGGAATGACCTGCTCACTGGCGCAAACAAGGGCAAGGTCTATCAGCAGGTAAAAATCACGCGTTACGGCTTCATGTATGGAAAGAGCCTGCACTTCAATGCCAAGGCCGCAGTGCTCTCGGCGTTGGATCGTCTCAAGGCAATACCGGACAAATCGATCGCGATCTTGGTGCCATCCAAGCGGCTGATGCTCGAGCTTTCTGATTACCTTTCTTCTGCAGCTGATGGTCTGCCAGAGCTACATCACGACGTTGCAATGGATGCTGAACCGCCGGCTCTCGCCGCTGGCGTTATCGCCACGTTACTGGAGGGGGGGCGGCTGGCGATGTGGCGAGCCGCATGCTTGGTGCACTTCACTCGCACATTCGTGGACGCCGCGGAGGCAAGCCTACCCCCCAGTCCGAGCTGGACCTGGCAGGTGCTCTTAGCGGATTCCTCTCCTCGGGAAAGATCCGCGGTGCCAAACGCCAGCTGATTGTCAGCGAAGTTCAGCGTATCGCAGAGTTGCGGCAGCAACTGCAATTAACGGGCGACCCTGCGGAGGACTGGTTGCAGCTGCGCGGCCTGTTGCAATCATCCGCTGCGGTAGCCTTGAAGCAAGTAGCAACAGATGCTCGCTACCTTCGACTTCTTCATCGTGGCTCGGTACTGCGGGCTAACTTGGGTGCGCTGTGGCGTGCCCAGGGAGAGTACAAGGGGGCTGAAGAAGCAGTCCGCAGTGCCTTGATGCAGGAGCATTTCGCTGCAGCTCAAAAGGACTGGCGCGGCATCCACCTAATGACGATACATAAGTCCAAAGGGAAGGAGTTCGACGAGGTCATCATCTACGACGGCCTATACCAGCGCATTGCCAAAGCCCCGCAGGATCCAAAAATCTGCGCTCAGGATCTTTTAGTGCTGCGGGTGGGAGTGACTCGGGCGATACGTCGAACCACCATTCTGACTCCGAAGCGCGATACCTGCCCTTTCCTGTGAATCAAGACGTCCCCTGCTTACACCTCTCCCTATTGATCCGGCCGCAGCTGAAAGCGGTCGTAGGCGCGCCTATCTGAAGAGGTAAAGAGCTTCTCAGTCTCAAAATTGCTAGCACAGAATGGTTCACGTTAAGTCCGCTTTTGGCCGATCTCTGCCGTTCCCCACCAGCAACCTCGGGTCGGATAGCGATGGTCTAGAGTCGACCGTCGCAGATAGGGGGCACACCTCAGTAACCGTCCGGGCATCCCGTCTGGTTTGACCCCGCCAAGCTAAGAGATGGTGTCCACCTATTTATCGTGGACACCATCTCAAGGCTTTCAAGCGGGAAATCATGCAGCGACGTTCTTATTCCAAGGCCTTCAAGGCGCAAGTCGTGCAGGAGTGCAGCCTGCCTGGCAACTCGGTTGCCAGCGTGGCTCTGAGCCACGGCATCAACACCAACGTGGTTCATCGATGGCGAAGACTGGCGGCGGCCTGCCCATCGTCGACCGAAACACTGCCCGCATTTCTCCCGGTGATGCTGGAGCCGCCCGCTCAATCGGTGGTTTCCAATCAGGCAGAGATCCGCATTGAGATTCCCCATCGCCGCACGACCGTGACCATGCACTGGCCGGCGGCAGATGCCGAAGGCTGTGCCCGGTTCATGCGTGAGCTTTTGCAATGATCCGCATTGATCGCATCTGGCTGGCCACCGAACCTCTGGACATGCGCGCCGGAACGGAAACGGCTCTGGCCAGGGTGGTGGCGGTCTTCGGTGCGGCGCAGCCGCACTGCGCATATCTGTTCGCCAACAAGCGGGCCAACCGCATGAAGGTGCTGGTGCATGACGGCTTCGGCGTCTGGCTGGCCTCGCGCCGGCTGAATCAGGGCCGTTTTGTCTGGCCGGGCAACTGGCAGGGCACACAGATGGAGTTGAATCCCGAGCAACTTCAGGCGCTGGTGGTCGGACTGCCGTGGCAGCGGGTCGGTGCCGGAGCCGAAATCCGCCTTCTGTAGTGAGTCCTGCGGTGGTGCTTGCTGCGCAATTGACCGAACGACCTATCGTCGGTCGCCGTCGAGGCCGGCACAATCACGGCCATGGCTTCTTCTGCTTTCGACCACCTCACTCCCGAGCAACTGCGCGTACTGGCGGCGCAGTTGACGGAGCGTGTCGCCAGCCTCGACCAGCAAGTCCAGTATCACCGGACGCGCAACGAGCAGCTGGCTCACGAGATTGCCATCCTCAAACGCCACAAGTTTGCCCGGCGCAGCGAGCAGCTCAGCCCTGACCAGATCAGCCTGCTGGACGATCTGCTCGACACCGACATCGCGGCCATCGAGGCCGAACTCAAGGCGCTGAATCCCGCGCCGGCACCCGCCGAACCCCGCCAGCAACCCAAGCGCACCGCCTTGCCGGCGCAGTTTCCGCGCACCCTGATCCATCACGAGCCGGATACCACGCAGTGTGCCTGCGGCTGTCAGCTCAAGCGCATCGGCGAGGATGTCAGCGAAAAGCTCGACTACACCCCGGGCGTCTTCACGGTGGAGCGGCATATCCGCGGCAAATGGGTCTGCGCGCAGTGCGAAACGCTGATCCAGGCACCGGTACCGCCCCAGGTGATCGACAAGGGCATCCCGACCGCCGGCCTGCTGGCCCAGGTCATGGTGGCCAAGTACGCCGACCATCTGCCGCTGTACCGCCAGGAAAAGATCTTCGGCCGCGCTGGCCTGGCCATCCCGCGCTCGACCCTGGCGCAGTGGGTCGGCGGCTGTGGCGTACAGCTGCAACCGCTGGTCGATGCGCTGCGGGACATCGTGCTGGAACAGCGCATCGTCCATGCCGACGAAACCCCGGTGCAGATGCTGGCTCCGGGGATGATAAAGACCCAGCGCGCCTATGTCTGGGCCTACGTTCCCAGCCCGTTCGCTGATCTGCGTGCGGCGGTCTACGACTTCAGCCCCAGCCGTGCCGGCGAGCATGCCCGCGCCTTCCTGGGCGACTGGAAAGGCCAACTGGTCTGCGACGACTTCGCCGGCTACAAGGCCTGCTTCGAGCAGGGCGTGACCGAAATCGGCTGCATGGCCCATGCCCGCCGCAAGTTCTACGACCTGCATGTCGCCAACAAGAGCCAACTGGCCGAACAGGCCCTGCGCCACATCGGTCAGCTATACGACATCGAGCGCGAGGTACGCGATCTGCTGCCCGATGAGCGACAGCGAATACGCCAGGAAAAAGCCAAGCCCATCGCCGCCGCCCTGCACACCTGGATGCTCGCCCAGCGCCAGTTGGTGCACGAAGGCACGGCCATCGCCAAGGCGCTCGACTACAGCCTCAAGCGCTGGACGGCCCTGGTGCGCTATCTCGATGACGGCATGGTGGCCATCGACAACAACTGGTGCGAAAACCAGATCCGCCCGTGGGCCATCGGCCGCTCGAACTGGCTGTTCGCCGGCTCGCTACGCAGCGGCAAGCGTGCGGCTGCGCTGATGACGCTGATCCAGTCGGCGCGACTGAACGGGCATGATCCGTATGCCTACCTGAAGGACGTGCTGACTCGGCTACCGACGCAGAAGGCCAGTGAACTCAGCGAGCTGCTGCCGCACAACTGGATCCCCACCAGCAAGGTGTGATGCCCGCTCGCTTACGAATTATCGCCCTCAGCCGCCAGTTTCATGAGGCGCGCCTTGCGAGCCGTGACCAGCGCGATTTCGGACATGGCGAAGAGGCCGTTCAGTACGACCAGACCGATCAGAATCAGGATTTCCATTGCTGGCCCCGAGCGTTGGCAGAGAGGGGAAGACGTGCACACCTGGAGGCCAACGGGTGTTTGCCGAGAGCAGTGGTGTGGGAGGTACAGCAGGGAGGGAAAACGGTGAGCGCGACTGACGGCGAATGGGTTCGCCAACTATGACTGTCCATAAATGAGCCGGGAATGCCCGGATGCTCCTCGCATGACAAAGGGCCATCATCCTACAAATAGGGCGAAATAGCGTCAAACCACTTCATTTGGGCAGCTGGTTGCCAGTTGTTTCTGTTCGACTGAGGGGCTGTGTCCTGCTCTCGCCTCATGGACGCCAGAGCGAAGCCTAACTGACTCCGACACCCGCACGCCCAGGACGGTCATCCTGCTTCGCTCGACTCATAACCACTGCAACCCACCCAGGGTTAGTCCTGTCAGAACCAAATAGCGGCCAGCCTTGGCCACGGTAACGATGGCGAGAAAGCTCCAGAAAGGCTCTTTCATCACGCCCGCCATCACAGTCAGTGGATCACCAATGACTGGAACCCAGCTCAGCAGCAGAGACCAGCGCCCGTATCGGTGATAACCAGCTTGGGCCTTGGCCAGCTTTTGCGGACTCACCGGAAACCAGCGTCGATGACGCCAATGCTCGATGTAGGTGCCCAGCCACCAGTTGACGGCTGAGCCGAGCACATTCCCGAGGGTCGCGATGACCAGCAACGCTGCAACGGAATACTCGGCCTGAAGCAGCAGGCCAACCAGTACGGCTTCGGATTGCAGAGGCAGCAAAGTCGCTGCGCCGAAAGCCGAGAGGAACAGCCCGGCAAATGCCATCAACTCCATTTAACAGTCGGCCAGATCACAGTAGCTCGATGCCGAAGCGACGCACCGCAAGCGCGAACAGGCCGAAGCAGACGACCGTGATGACCACGCAGGCCAGCAGTGTCAGCCAGAAACCCAGGCGCGGCAGCAGCGCCGGGAAGGCCAGGAACATCGGCAAGGTCGGCAGCACGTACCAGAAGGTGTACCAGGCGTGGTTGGCGATCTTCTCCGGCGATTGCTTTTCCAGATAGAGCCAGATCAGCGTCAGTACCGTGATCATCGGCAGGGCAGCGATCAGTCCGCCAAGCCTGTCGCTGCGCTTGGCGATTTCCGATACCAGCACCACAACGGCGGCGGTCAGTGCGTATTTGGTGATGATCCAGGTCATGGATTCCCCCAGGGGGCAGGCCTCAATGGCGGTAGCGCAATTGCGCTGGAGCTTTCCCGCTCTCCTTCGGACAGGCCAGCCCTGGCGGGCTGGCCGTCGCCAGATAGACGACCAGAGACCCTTGGCACTTTCAGGTATCTCGTTATCTGCTATCCGGTCGTTTCCAGTTAGTCGTGCGAATGCCCATGGCTGTGGCCATGACCGTAGTCGAGACCGTTGCTTTGGTTCTGGCTGCTCGATTGGACTTCCTTGGCGTCCTTGACCTCTGTTACTTCCTTGGTTTCGACGGCTACGTTGGACGCTTTGCCTTCAACGGCTTTTTCGCTTTCAGCAGCGTAGGCCGAAAGAGGGCCCAGCAGGCAGGTCATCAGCAGGGCGCGGCCCAGGGTAGTGGTGGTTTTCATTGGATAGTCCTCAATCGTTGAATTCATGGTGGGGGTGAAGCAAATGCCCTCCCACCGCGTGGTGGGAGGGGCGGAGCTCTTACATCATTCGTTTGAAGCTCAGGTACTCGCCTGTGGTCTTCAGGGTGATGGTCACGTCCTGATTGCTGCGGTTGCGCCAGAACCAGCCGTGAGTACCGTCAAAGATGGCACTGAACTCCCCCTTGTCGCCTTTCACCTGCTTGCCTTTGCTGTAGCTGTGGAAATAGCCGTTGGGGCCGTTATAGGGCTCGCCGTGGGTGTCGTGATTGACCGGCACGCCGTTGGTCGACCACTCATAGCTGACCGTTGCCTTGTTCAGCATTTCCAGCTTGACCTCGCTGGCCTCGCCCGGTTTCAGGGTCAGCGTCAGCTCGTCGGACTTCAGCGTTGGTTTGGCTTCTGCAACCGGCTCGGCAACAGGTTCTGCCACTGAGACAGCCGCGACCTGCTGTTGAGGGGCTTGCTGCACCGGGGCTTGGGCAGGGGTGGTCGCGACCGGTTGAGCCGCTTCCTCTGCCGCAGCTTCCTGCGCCAGGGTTGCCTTCAGCTCACCCATTTGCGTCAGCCCGAGGACACGACCGACGCCCGTGGGGTCGAGAGCGTATTCCGACGGCATGACCACGGTGACCAGCAGGACGCCGGCAGTGATCAGGGCGATGACGGTGGAGCGCAGCAACTGGGTGGTGCTGGGCAGATCGTTGGTATCAGGGCGTTGGTTATTGAACATGAAGAAAATTCCTTACTGGGACACGATCAGGCCGGTGAGCTGGTAACCCATCAACAGGAAACCGGCGCTCATCATGGCGACGTTGGCGGTGTAGGCGTGGCGCCAGAAGCCGGCGGTGCGCCGCCAGTAGCCCATGGCGATCAGAATGGCGCTAAGGGCCAGCAGCTGGCCGATCTCGACGCCGACATTGAAGGCGATCAGGTTGGGGATCAGGCCATCGGCGGCGATCTGGTAGTCGAGGATCTTGGTGGCCAGGCCGAAGCCGTGGATCAGGCCGAACACCAGGGTGGCCGTGCGGGTATCCGGCTGGTAGCCGAACCAGCGCTGGAAGGCGCCCAGGTTGTCGAGCGCCTTGTACACCACCGAGAAGCCGATGATGGCGTCGATGACGTAGGCACTGACACTGATCTCCATCAGCACGCCGAGCAGCAGGGTGACCGAGTGGCCGACCGCGAACAGGGTGACGTACAGGCCCACGTCCTTGAGCCGGTAGAGGAAGAAGATCACCCCGAAGAGGAACAGCAGGTGATCGTAGCCGGTGATCATGTGCTTGGCGCCCAAGTAGATGAACGGCAGCAGCATCACCCCGGAGCTTTCCTGGATGAAGCCCTTGTCGCCCTCGGCCACGCCATGGGCCAAGGCTTCGGGGGCGGCCAGGAACAACAGGGCGCTGAGCACGGGCAGCAGCAACGAGCGACGCAGGCGCGCGACGAGCGCACCTACCCCGCGCAGGGATTGCGAATGCATGGATAAGTCCTAAGTTGCAGTGGTCTTGGGCCGCCGTGGGGGCGGCCGATGTCAGAGCACGAAGCTCGGACGTGGTGGGCGCTCGATCAGAAAGACCGGGCTAGCGGGCAGGAAATGGTGAAGTGCGACTAGCGGTTGGCTGCGCTCAGCCAATGTGTGCACCTTGATCAGCGAGGTTGGGTATGGCGTTTCGTGCAGATGGTCGGCATTCAGCGGGGAGTGCTCATGCTGCAACTGGCACAGGGCGCAAGCACCGACTTGCTCATCGCCCGCATATTCATGCTGGTGGTGATGGTCGGTAGGCTCGAACGCAGGATGAGACGAGTCCGTCAGCCAGGCAGCCGCATGCCCACCCCATGCCACGACCATGGCCAGGAGCAGCGCAACCACCAGCTTGATCTTGAGGGCTTGGCTGAACATATCAATCTCGGAACGCCTGGAGGCAGCATGTGGGCCATTAAGCGGCTTTGAACCATCCTCCCCCAGGGGATAGGATGCAAGCCTAGATCATACGGACAGTGGGCTCAAGTCATGCATGAAGGCCATCACCACCATGAGAGTCACGGCGACATCATCAAACGGCTCAAACGCGCCGAGGGCCACCTGCGCAGCGTCATCGCCATGATCGAGGATGGCCGTGCCTGCGTGGATATTGCCCAGCAGCTGCATGCGGTGGAAAAAGCCGTTTGCCAAGCCAAGCGCACCCTGATTCAGGATCACATCGACCATTGCCTGGCACACACGTTGAATGACGTCCCGGACGTTGGACATGTTTCGCTGGACGAGTTCAAACAGATCACCCGGTATTTGTAGACCGGGTCATCCTGAGCCTCGGCAAGCAAGCCGAAAATAGGACAAGGGCGGGGGAAGCCTACTGCCATGGTACGAGTCACGTATGGCGCGCTTTCATCTCCCCCCAATCGATTGTGGTTGGCTATAGCCATGTTTTGGGGAGCGCTACAACTCCTGCTGGTGGTCGGGACAGGGATAGCCCGCAGGATTTGGAGAAAATCGTACGCTCAGCTCAGGCGCGTCATCCCTCCCGTTGCGTGTGAGCGTTCTCAGGAGCATCTACCGCGTAATGTCGGAAGCCACGCCAGAGCGCCAGGTCATAGGCGATCTTGAGCAGGCCGCATGCCACCAGCGGCACGGCCAGCCAGCCGGCGGCGAACAGTGCCCCGCCAATGGCCGGGCTCGCCGCCGCCGCAAGGCTCCTGGGCACCGCGGTGAAGCTCGCGGCGGCGGCGCGTTCGGCCGGCGTCACCACTGCCATCACGAAGGCTGAGCGCGTCGGCACGTCCATCTGCGACAGCGCGCTACGAAGGAACAGCAGCGAGAGCGCCACTGGCAGGCTGTCGGCGAAAGCGGCGAGGATAAGGCAGATGCTCGACGGGATATGGGTGAACACCATCGTGTTGACAAGGCCGATGTGGCGCGCCACCCATGGCGCGGCGAGCTGGGAGCCGGCCGACAGCAGCCCGGCCCAGAAGAAGAACTGACCGGCGGCGGCGAGCGAAAGCTCGAAGCGCTCGAACAGCCAGAGCGCGAGCAAGGTGTTGACGATCAGCCCGCCGGCGAAGGCGTCGATCGAGAACAGCGCGGCGAGACGGACGACGATGCCGCGCGAGGACCCCAGGGGCGTGGGTGGCGTCATCTGCTGAGGTAGGGTGTGATCCGGCAGGGCGCGATACAGGAAGAAGATCGCCACGCCGGTGATCCCATAGGCAACGAACATCAGGCGCAGCGCGTCGAGCTGTGCCATGCCGGCGTCCGTCAGGGCTTGCGGGATGGCCGTCGCCAGCGCACCTACTGCGGCACAAAGGGCGCCGACGAAGGTGTAGCGCGCGAAGAGGTAGGTGCGCGCCTCGCCTTGTGCCGCCTCGGCCAGCCGGCCATGTTCCAGCGGCAGGAAGACGCTGACGTCGCCGGAGCTGGGATTCATCGTGCCGACGAAGGCGACGAGCAGTAGCGGCCAGAATCCGCCAAGGCCGGCCAGCAGTAGGCCGGTCAGGCACATCAGGCAGGCGGCAGCCAGCAGCAGCCGGCGCTGAGGGAAGCGATGCCCCCAATAGCCGACCGCCAGGGTCATCAGCGCCGAGCCGAGCAGCGTTGCCGTGCTGATCAGCCCGACCTCCCACTTGCCAAAACCGATGGCCAGCAGATAGATCGGCAGCAGGATGGCCACAAATCCGTCGGTAAAGGCCCGCAGTGCCCGGCCGATCAGCAGCAGGCGTGCTTCGGGCTCGACACCGGCGGGCAGCAGCATCACTTCATACCAGGCAGGCGCTCGACCTTCTTCAGCGGTGTGTCGGCGCACCAGGCGTAGAGCGCGTCGTACACCACCATGCCTGCCTTCAGCATCTCGTGGTCGTCTGCGAAGTTGAGCGATAGCCCTTTCGAGATAGCGAGCAGGCCAGCTGCCTCCTTCGCTAGTTGCGGCTGGCTGCAGTCGGCGGCCCGCACGATCAGCGCCAGCTTGTTCAAGGCCGGATCGTCGAGTTTGTATTTCTCGATGAAGGCATCGAAGCTGCAGCGGTCGCCGTGGTGGCCAAGTTCGACATTGGGCACATCGTAGGGGATCGCGCCGGTGTCGGTGGCGACCTTCAGGACGTCGTCAGCCGGCACGTAGAGGAACTCGGGGTCCTCATCGATGAAGCGCGCCACCAGCCAGGGGCAGGCGATGCGGTCGATCTTGGGCCGTTCGCGGGTGACCCATTTCATGGTCAGCCCTCCACTTTGACAAATGCAGCTTCGGCAGCCGCCCAGGACAGGTTCTGCATGAAGGCGTCCACATAGGCCGCAGCTTTGGCCCCGAAGTCCATGTGGTAGCTGTGTTCGTACATGTCGAGGGCGATGAGCGGCGTGGCGCTGGCGAGATTGTGCGCGTGGTCGGCGGCCCAAGCGTTCACAAGACGCCCTCTGCGCTGGCTCCAAACCAGCACGGTCCATCCGGAGCCGCCGCCTTGGGCCTTGCCCATGGCCGTGAACTCGGTACGCCAAGCGTCCATGGAGCCGAAGTCCCGCTCGATGGCCCGCTTCAGCGCCCCGCCGGGGTCGCCTCCCGTGCTGCCGAGAGAATCGAAGTACACCTCGTGCAGGATCATTGAGCCGCTGGCGATCATCTCCTCGCGCTTGAGTCCGTTGATCTCGAACACCGGGGCGCTGGCCCAGTTCAGTTCGGCCAGGCGTTGCTCGATGGCATTTAGGCGCTTTACCGCCCCGCCGTAGTTATTTTCCCAGTGGCTGACGAGCAGCCGCTCGGACAGGCCATTCAGCTTCGCCGGATCGAAAGCAAGGGGTTTCACTTGGTAGGGCATGGCTCTCTCCTCACGCGAGGTAGGTGTAAACAAGGCCGATGACGGCGCAGGCGCCGATTACTTTCATGATGTCCTGCTTGTACTTCCACAGAGCAATGAAGGCCACCACAGAGACCAATGCGTAGAACCACTCGAAGCCGCCGGAGAATGGCGCGGTCTCGGTCGCCCTCGGGAAGATCACATGCCAGCCGAAGAACAGGGCTAGGTTGAGCACCACGCCCACCACGGCGGCGGTGATGCCGGTCAGCGGCGCGGTGAACTTCAGGTCGCCGTGGGTGGACTCCACCAAGGGTGCCCCGGCCAGGATGAAGACGAAGCTGGGCAGGAAGGTGAAGAAGGTAGCCACCGAGGCACCGGCGAAGCCGGCGAGCAGGAGCGCATCCGGGCCGAAGACTTCCTTGGTCCAGGCACCGACGAAGCCGACAAAGGACACCACCATGATGAGCGGCCCCGGCGTGGTTTCCCCCAGCGCCAGGCCGTCGATCATCTGCGTGCCGGTCAGCCAGCCGTAGGTCTCGACGCCGCCCTGATAGACATAGGGCAGCACGGCGTAGGCGCCACCGAAGGTCATGAGTGCCGCCTTGGTGAAGAACTCGCCCATGTCCCTCAATACCGGGTTATCCAGCAAGGCCATGGCCGCGCCCCAGAGCGCCAGCGCCACCAGCACGAGGGTGATGAGATAGGGCCAGCGGAAGCGGGTATGGGCGATGGGCGGGGTGTCGTCGTCGATCAGGGCGGGCCCGTAGCTCTTGTCCGAGGCGCCATGCCCGCCGCCTACCCTGAACTTGTCAGGCATCAGCTTGCCGCCGATAAAGCCGAGGATGCCGGCTGCCAGGACGATGTAGGGGAAAGGCACATTGAACACAAAGATCGCCGTGAAGGAGGCCGCCGCCAGTGCCCAAAGGACGTTGTTCTTCAAGGCCCGCGAGCCGATACGCCAGGCGGCGAAGACGACGATGGCCACCACCGCCGGCTTGATGCCGTTGAACACACCCTGCACGAAGGTCAGGTCGCCGAAGGCCAGGTAGACGTAGGTGAGCGCTGCGAGGATGAAGAGGGACGGCAGCACGAATAGCACGCCGGCGACTATGCCGCCCCAGGTGCGGTGGAGCAGCCAGCCGATGTAGATGGCGAGCTGCTGCGCTTCCGGGCCGGGCAGCAGCATGCAGTAGTTGAGTGCGTGTAGGAAACGGTGCTCGGAGATCCAACGGCGTTTCTCCACCAGCTCCTGGTGCATGATGGCGATCTGCCCGGCGGGGCCGCCGAAGCTGATGAAGCCGAGCTTTAGCCAGTAAACGAAGGCCTCCCAGAACGAGGGATGGGCGGGCCGCAGCTGCGGCGGGGTCTGGGCGTTCATGTCGTTTTGTCCTCGTAACTCTTCAGTAGCCAGTCAAAGACTTCGCACGCGCGGGCGAGCAGCGTGTCATCGTCGGGTTCGGATTCGCGCAGGCCGGCGAGCAGGGACTCAATGCCCGGCGCCTGTGCCACAGGCAGTCCACCCACATCCAGGCAATGCACGAGCTCGCCCAGGCGCACCAGTGCAGGGGCCGACTCCAGACCAAAGCTCGCCAGCAGGGTCTCGAAGGTGACCTTGGTGCCGACGTGGCTGAACGCTGCACCATCGAAATCGAAGCCGAGCCAATCGGCTTTGCAGTCGGAGGGACTCGCCAGCCAGACGATGCGGGCATCCGGGTCGATGAACCGCCGGATCAGCCAGGCCGAGGCGAGCCGGTCCACCCAAGGACGTGCCCGCGTGGCCCAGACGCGGCCCTGATAGTCGTCGCGCGCCAGTCTGGGAATGTCGGCCTGTCGGGCAGTCGGTTCGTCGGGAGACATGCGGCGGGTGAGCGCGTCGCGCAGTTCGTCCAGCAGGCCCAAGGTCTGCCGCTGCGCCTCGCCGGGGAAGAAATCGATGCGCACCACCTGCTCGAAGCGCCGTACGAGCGGTTGGAGTTTGCGCGCAGCGGCTGCGCCATCCAGGGATGCCAGGCTCCGTCCAAGCTCCTTGATCTCCTCGGCGAGGCCGGCGTATTCCTCGCCCCGGTCGAATAGGGCGCGTAGCGTAGCCTCTTGGGCATCATCACAGCCCGACAGGCGATAGACCTCGCCGCTGCCTCCGGCCTCCGCCGCTTGCGCCGCCACTTCGCCCAGCGTCGCAGCGCTGTTGGCCGAGTCGGGTAGCAGATAGACCCCGTCGCGTAGCGTCGCGCAGCCCAGCGCCTTGACGGAGCGCCAGACACGCATGCGGCCGGTCGATGCCTTGGTGGGCAGACTCACGAAAAGAGCGAGAAAGCTCAAGTGCGGGCTCCTTGGTCAGCAAGAGATTGTCTGTGTAATAGATAATACACAGCGTTATAGATAAAACTTCAATCGCATGCAATCACATGTGGCTAGTCAATTTGAGGCATACCCTATCCATACACGCCGGAAGCCCACTCCCGAGTGTATGGATAGGGTCATTTTCTGCATTGTTTGACATATGTCCAGCAGCTCTTTAAGGTTCATCCATACACATTAACCCTGGAGGCGGCATGCACGGACAGCGTATCGGCTACATCCGGGTCAGCACCCTCGACCAGAATCCTGATCGACAGCTCGAAGGCGTCCAGGTAAGCAAGGTGTTCACCGACAAGGCCTCCGGCAAGGTCATCCAGCGTCCCCAACTCGACGCGCTGCTCGGTTACATCCGCGAGGGTGACACCCTAGTGGTGCACAGCATGGATCGTCTCGCCCGTAACCTGGATGACCTGCGCCGCCTGGTGCAACAGCTCACCGGTCGCGGTGTGCGCATCGAGTTTGTTAAGGAAGGGCTGACCTTCACCGGCGAGGATTCGCCGATGGCCAACCTGCTGCTGAACGTCATGGGTGCCTTCGCCGAGTTCGAGCGCGAGCTGATCCGCGAGCGGCAGCGCGAGGGAATTGCCTTGGCCAAGCAGCGCGGCGCCTATCGCGGCCGAAAGCCAGCCTTGAACAGCACCCAGGTCGCCGAGCTGCGCCGACGAGCTGAGGCCCGCGAGCCGAAGGCTGCCCTGGCCCGCGAGTTCGGCATCAGCCGGGCCACCCTCTATGAGTACCTGCGCGCCGGCGAGTAGGTGTCCGCATCCAATTTGATTTCGTTACAAAACCAAAGGAGATGAAATGTCCAAACTTGCCGAATTTCGCCGCGTCGAGCGTGAGCTGCAGGAACAGCTGGCCCTGCTGGAGAAGCTCCAGGCAGACGCCGGCCTGCAGAGCGAAATGGAGTTCGAAGAGAAGCTGAAGGCGCTCATGGATGAGTACGGCCTGGATCTGGCGAAGGTGGTAGCCATCCTCAATCCGCAGCCGGTCGAGCTTGAGCCGGTTGCCCCGGCTTCCGTGACGCAGCGCCGCCCCCGCCAGGTGAAGGTGTATGTGCAGCCGGTTACCGGCAAGCGCATCGAGACCAAGGGTGCAAACCATGCCCAGCTCAAGGCCTGGAAGGCTGAGTTTGGGGCTGAGGTCGTCGAGGGGTGGCGGCAGGACTGATGGTGGGTCTTGGTGGGTAAACAAATGAGTCTACCTACCAAGGCAATTGCTGAGTATCTGACTGCACGCCTAGGCTGAGCTCTGTGCAGGTGGCTTGGGGGGAGCCTCCCTCTGGCTGAGCTCAGTGCGAATACGGGAGAAAAGCTCATCCAGCGTGAGCTTCTCATCCAGGAGCAGGTAGCAGTCAGCAAGGATCGTCAGGGGATGCACGTCCATGGCAGAGGCTATAGCGTCGAGCTTTTCAAGTGTCGGCCTTTTGGCGCCGCCCTCCAGCATGCTCAGGTAGGTCTGGCTGCTGACGCCTGCCAGGTCCTCTTGGCTGAGCTGCTTGGATTTCCTTGCCCTTCTCAGGGCCATGCCGAGCGCCGTCTTCAGCTCCATCTTTTTCATCATCCCCGGAAAAGAGATGATGAAGCCGTCTTGAACGTCGGATCGCCATTAACTATAGTTAATATTTTTGCAGGAAAAGCCATGTTCATGACGTATCGACACGCGGAGCTGCCTCTGGGCACGCTTTTTGGTGACACCCGCGTGCAGCATTGGCAGTTCGTCGAGCAAGACGTCCACTGGCCGTGGTTTTACATAGAGTTCATCCGGGAAGTGGGTGACGACAGGATAAGCAGCATGCTGATGATTCCATCAGTACCAGCGCTTCAGCGCTTGCTCGACGAGCAAGATGATCGCTCTTGGTTGGCACAGGCATTGCTGGTCACGCCGGGGCACTTGAATGGCAGTCAACGCTGGCTGATGGAGCCCTTGGTGGAGGTGAGCGTGGCTTCAGATGAGAAAGACAACCAACTAGGCTATGTCTACAGAGTTGAAGGGGGGCGAAGCTACAGTACCCATCCCTATGCAGAGGATGCCGACCTGCAAACCTCTCACGTCATATTTTCCGCAGGCGAGCATCTTCGCAGCAGCTGAACCGCGAGAGTTTTCATGGAAGAGTTGTGCCGTAAAATAGATCGCTCAGTCATTGAGCAGAATAGATTTCTGGATCATTGTCTGGCACATGGAAAGCAATTGACAGTTTTCCTTGAATCAGGGGTGCAGTTCATCGGTATCGTGCGCGAGCATGATCGAAAATCAATCCTGCTCAGTGGGCGAAGCCGGAACAAAGAGCCACGGATGATCCTCAAGAGCTGCGTTGCTTATATTCGAGCCGAAGATAACCTCGAACTTTTCCTGCCATACAGAGGGTTGGGGACGGCGCTGCAGAGGCGGAGGCGTAGACGTTTACAGCTTCGGAGCCCAAGGAAAGGAGTTTGACAGCGCACACTGACTCTTTTCAGGAAGGAGTATCTCGAGCTGAGCGGGATTGCAGGCAATCCGGACGCAGAGAAAGGCCTGTCGGCTTTCTCAGGATGCACTCGCGCTGGCCTGCAGCATCGACCGCAGCTATATAGGGCTCATCGAGCGTGGCGATGTGAACATCACCGTCGAGAAGCTGTACCGCATCGCCAGCCTGCTGAGCTGCGATCCAGCTTCCCTCCTGCCTCCAGTGTCGGAGATACAGGGCTAATCGATCCTGGAGCTCAGGAAAACCCACGGCAGGCCGTCTCCGCGCTGCTCCTCCATCTTCCCGGCAAGCAGCACTTCATCGGCGGCCGGGTAATGGCGCAACAGGCGACGCGCCTCAGTGCGCACCGCCTCAGGTAGCGCCTGGTCACGAGACAGGTCGACCAGAAACTCTCGGGTTTGAATGATTGCGCGGGTGCGCTCACTCGGCATCGTCATTCCGTTCTCCTTGTATCAATCTCATCTGGCCAAAGTGCTCTGCCTGACCATGTGTGCATGGAGTCAGACCGGCGGAGGGCCGGCCAGAGCCTTGCTCATCCAGGCGGGCATTTTGCAGGCTGCCAACTGCTTGAGTTCGGCCGGGGTCAGCTCGCTCTTGATCTTCGCCACAGAAGTCGGATTCACGCCATTCCTGCCCAGGTAGAAAAGCGCTACTAGGGCCAGTCCCACCTTGCTTCCGGCATGCTGCAACTTTCCTGGGGAAACGTGCCGGAGCCGTATCGTCAGGGCTCCGATTCGAATCTCTCGACTGGAGCCGCTCGTATACAGCACGGGCTGTGTTTGCATCTGGGTGCTCAAATGAAATGCCCTTGCAGCCTCGGCACCATGCACCTGGATCGTTTCGTGATTCTGCTTGGCGATGACCCGGATCACGGCCAAGGCACTGGGGCGGACACGGCCGACATGCGGACTGATCTTCGGCCGCATGTAGATCCCGCGCGTGACCCGCTCCAGCTCGCCAGCGCTCACCAGCCGGGCTATCGCCTTGCCGACAGCAGAGCGTGACCCCAGCCCTGCAAAACGTCGAGAGCTGAACGGTCGCCCCTTGGGCAGGTATTTCACCTGTTGCCAGAGGGTGGAGGCTATGGACATGGTGCATTCGTGCCATCAGAAAGCGTGCGGCTCATGGGGGGCCAACCGACGCTACATACCAAACTTGCCGGTGTTGTCGCCGCCGCCCAACCCTCCCGCCGTCGTCAGCAGCTTGTAGATCACCCTGGCGAACGCCCGGCTCTTGACCACGTTGTCGAGCACTTCCAGCGACAGCTTTTCGTGGTCGGTCATGGCGTCGAGCACGATGTCCTCCACGCGCTTGGGGAACAGGCCGTGCATCACCTGTTCGGCGGGTTGGCTGTTGACCTGGGCCATGACGTCTTCCTCGCGGCTGATGCGCTGGGCGATGCCGGTGAGGAAGTGCAGCTGGTCCTCGTCGCTGACTTCGGCGCCGAAGATGTCGTTGAGCGCCTCGATGATTTCCGAGAGCTGTTTCTTTTCCGGGTCGTGGGGCTTACCGCTGCCCACCGCGCTGGCCGGGTCGAGGCTGTAGTCGCCCTGTTCATCGCTCAGGTGCAGGTCATGCTCGGCACGTTTGGTCAGGCGGTAGTGGGTCAGTTGCAGTTCGCTGACGTCCACGTCGTCCCGATCCAGGCGGTCGACACGCAGCAGCGGGTGCAAGTGCTTGGCGAACACGCAGAGCTGCTCCAGCTCGCGATCCTCGTAGGCGACGATCTGCGACAAGAACTCGTACAGGCGCACGAAGCTCAGCAGGTTCTTCCTGAACAGGTCGAGCTGGTCGATCTGCTCGCCGGCCTCCTTGAGGGCATGCTCGGCCTTCTTCAGGCCGGCGCTGTCGCCGTTCTGCTCGGCCGTGCGCTTGAACTCCAGCGCCTGGCGGCGCGCTTCCTGGCCGAACTGGTAACGCTTAGCGAAGCGCTCGCGGGCCGGCTTGCTGTAGTAGCTCAGCTTGCTGGCTGGTGCCTTGGGATCGAAGAACGCGGTGGCGAAGGCCTCGACCTCTTCCCAGTGGTAGATACCCTCGGCGTCCAGCTTCTTCTGCACGTCGTAGACGATCTGCGGATCGGTGACATCGCTCAGCTCGGCCTTGGTGTAGTAGGGCAGGAAGGCGTCGAGGATGTCCTGGGCGTCGTTGAAGAAGTCGAGGATGAAGGTTTCCTTGCCGGGGAAGGTGCGGTTCAGCCGCGACAGGGTCTGCACGCAGTCCACGCCCTGGAGCTTCTTGTCCACGTACATGGCGCACAGCTTGGGCTGGTCGAAGCCGGTCTGGTACTTGTTGGCGGCGATCATCACGTTGAAGTCCGGGCTGTCGAGCGCCTCGGCCAGGTCGCGACCATTCACGCCGGCATTCAACAGGCTGCTGCTCTCGGTCACTTCCTCGGGGATCACCGCGTCCGGCAACACGCTGCCGGAGAAGGCCACCAGCGGATGCACGTCCTGGTAACCCTGGGCCTTGATGTAGTCCTTCATTGCCAGCTGGTAGCGCACCGCCTCCTGGCGGCTGCTGGTGACCACCATGGCCTTGGCCTGCCCGCCGAGCAGATGGCGGATATGGGCGCGGAAATGCTCGACGATGATCTCGACCTTGCGGTCGATGTTGTACGGATGCAGGCGCACCCAGCGGGCCAGCGCCTGGCGAGCCTTCTTGCTGTCCACTTCCTCGTCGGCGCCGTCCGGGTGGGCGATCTTCCAGGCCGTGCTGTAGGTGGTGTAATTGCGCAGCACGTCGAGGATGAAGCCTTCCTCGATGGCCTGGCGCATGGAATACAGATGGAACGCCTCGGGCTTGTTGCTCGCGCTGGCCGGCAGCTCCGGCTCGGGGCGGCGGCCGAAAAGCTCCAGAGTCTTGGCCTTGGGCGTGGCGGTGAAGGCGTAGTAGCTGATGCGCTGGTTCGGCTGGCGGGCGGCCACGGCGGCATCCAGCAGCAGTTCGGCGCTGATTTCCTCGCCCTCGTCCGGCGCGTCGCTGCCGAGGATGGCCTTGAGCTTGCTGGCCGAGGAGCCGGTCTGCGACGAGTGCGCCTCGTCGGCGATCACCGCATAGCGACCGCTGGCCAGCTTGGGATGCTTGTCCAAGGTATCGAACAGCGCCGGGAAGGTCTGGATGGTGACGATGATGATGCGCGTCTGCGCGGCCAGGGCCTCGGCCAGTTGCTCGGACTTGCTCTGGCTGCCGATGTCGCGAGTGATCGGCCGCACCACGCCCTGGGCGTGCTCGAACTGGTAGATGGTGTTCTGCAATTGGCTGTCGAGCACGGTGCGGTCGGTGATGACGATCACCGAGTTGAACAGCTTGTTGCCGTCCGCGTCGTACAGCGCTGCCAGTTGGTGCGCGGTCCAGGCGATGGAGTTGGACTTGCCAGAGCCGGCACTGTGCTGGATCAGGTAGCGCTGACCGGGGCCTTCGCTGCGGGTGCTGTCGATCAGCGTGTTGACCACTTCCCACTGGTGAAAGCGCGGGAAGATCAGGGTTTCCCTGGTGGTCAGCTGGCCGTCGAAGCCCTCGCTGGTCTTGCGTTGCAGGTGCAGGAAGCGGCCCAGCACCTTGAGCCAGGCATCCGGCTGGAACACCCGCTGCCACAGGTAGCCGGTGGCGTACTGGCTGTCGTCGGCCGGCAGCGGGTTACCGGCGCCGCCTTCCTCGCTGCCCATGTTGAAGGGCAGGAAGAAGGTGTCCTTGCCGGCCAGCTGGGTGGTCATCGCCACCTCTTCCTGGCTGACGGCGAAATGGACCAGCGCGCCGCGCTTGAAGGTCAGCAGCGGCTCGGGCTTGCGGGTCAGCGGGTCTTTCAGCGGGCGGTCGTGGCGGTACTGCTGCTTGGCCTTCTCCACCGACTGCTTGAACTCGCTCTTCAGCTCCAGGGTCGCCACCGGCAGGCCGTTGACGAACAGCACCAGATCCAGACGGGGGTTATAGTTCTTGCCAGAATCCTGGACGTGCGGCGAATAAGACACTTCAGCCACCACGCGCAGGCGGTTGCACTGGTAACGGTGCAGGGAATCCGGGTTCATGCCGTGGTCGGGCTGGAAGCTGCACAGCTCGACCTTCACCCCCGGCAGCTTGAAGCCGTGACGCAGCACCTCCAGGGTGCCGTCCTGCTCCAGGGCGCGCACCACCTTCTGTACCAGCACGCCGTCCGGGTCGTTGGGGTTGGCCTTGGCGAACTTGTCCCAGCGCTCCGGCCAGGCCTCCTTGAAGTAGGCCAGCAGGTCTTCGGTGTACAGCGCACTGCGCCGGTCGTAACCGCTGGCCGGGCCGGTGAGCCAGCCCTGGGCGGTCATGGCCTTGATGATGTCCTGTTGGAATTGAGCTTCCTTGCTGTCGGCCATTACGCGGTCTCTTGTACTCGGATGGGGTCGGGCGTGCTGGCTGGCGGTTGCCAGCCGCGCAGGTCGATCTTGCCGGTGACGGCGGCGGAGATCAGGGCGGAGCGGCGTTCTTGGAGCAGGGCGTTAGTTTTCTCAGCCTCGCCTAGCAATTCATCAAACTGAACACTTGCGTCAGCCACATAAGCGGCAATCTGAACCTGTTCGTTAACCGGCGGCAGCACAATCTTCATTTGGCTGAGATGTGTCGGCCCAAAATGCTGGATTGTCGAGCCTGCCTTTAACAAATCAATCTGAGCATAGAATTGGTACGAGCCAACCACCGACCGAATAAAATCCCGAACCGAGATTTTCGCTCTAGGCTTGAGCTTTATCAGCCCCGTATAGGCCACCGCTCCGGCAACATCCTCTCCCACTTCACTAACCAAGCCCATACTGGCACTTCCACTTATGATCAAATCCCCCTTGTCCAGCCGGAAGTGGGCCCACTTTCCCTGTACTTTAGATGGCTCTAAATAATTGCATCCATCTAGCGTCACCCATCTACCTTGGATGCCGGAGATTCTAATTAGGGGGACGCCCTCATCCCTAAAATCGACCGCCATGATGCCGGGGCCTTCCTGATATTCAAAAGCGAGTCCAAATGGGACGACTGGCCAATGCGCCGGCACCTCACCCAGCCACTCCACCCCGGAATCTTTCATCGGCACGCTCGGGTCGAGGCCCTTGGTCACGGCATGGGAGATCACCGTCTGACGCTTTTCCTTGAGCAGTTCGATCAGGCGCTGCTGCTCCTCGATCAGCGCGTCGATGCGGGCGGTTTCGTGGTCGAGGAAGCGAGCAATCTGGATTTGCTCCTCACACGATGGCAATGCCACAGCAAGGCCTGCCATGTCTTCCCAACCGACCCGGGGCATTTTGGCCCCAATGGTAGATGCATTGAGGTCGTCGATTACAGAGGGAGACAAGATGTACTTGTGCAAAAACTCACAATTGATCGCGTTAGGACGGAGCACGAAAAAATCACCAACCGCCTGCCCTGATCTGTCAGCCAACCAGACCTTTGCCAAGTAGGGTCTCAGCTTTCCAAATAGGACATCTCCCTTTTGAAATTCGACCCCATCGCCCGAAAACTCCGCATCAGTTTCAATAAAGCGGCCAGTCCAGCCTTCTATGTTTTCCAGCCCAACCTGAAAACTTGATGTGATTGCCTTCTCAGTAATCTGCTCAACAAGCCACTTTAAAGGCCTAACATCCCAATGCTTCGGTACTTCACCCAGCCACTCCACCCCGGAATCCTTGTACGCCGGATACTTCGGAAAGCTCATGCCGACAGCTCCTCGATCATAAGCTTGATCCGGTCGGTGCAGGCCTTGAGGTCGCGGTCGATTTCCTCCAGCGGGCGCGGTGGCTGGAACACGTAGAAGTGGCGGTTGAATGGGATCTCGAAACCGACGATGCCGACCTCGCCGTCCTGCTCGTCGCGCTTGCTCTCATCGATCCAGGCGTCCGACACGTGGGGCTTAACCTCGCGCTCGAAGTAGGCGTACACCGATTCGCCAAGCGGCACGTTCTCGAAGTCGCGCAGGCCGCTGTCCGCCTCGGGCTGACCCTTGGTCAGGCAGATATCGGCCTCGGGGTCACGCTCGCCCAGGGCGTTGAGCAGGGCCTTGAGCTCCGGCGTGCCGGGGGTGACGCCTTGCAGCATCAGGGTCTTTTTCAGCAGCTTGCTGAACTGCTCGCGGTTGCGGTGCAGAGCGCTGGCATCCATGGACTGCAAGGCCTCGACCAGCTTGTGGCGGGCGGCGGCGTCGAGCTTCTGGATGGCCTTTTCTTCCGTCACCTTGACGATGCGCTCGGCGCTGGTCTGGAAGCTCAGGCGCAGCGGGCGCTCGACGGTGATGCGCCGGTAGCCAAAGGCGTCGATGTGGAAGATCTTGCTCTGCGCGTTTTCCGCGAAGCTGCCGTACAGGCGCACCAGGTCGCGGATCTGTTCGTCGTCGAGGTACTGGCGCTTGCTGCCCAGTGACTTGCGCATCTTGCTGGCGTGCTGGCTGCCATCGATCAGCTGCACCTTGCCCTTGCGCTCGTCCGCCTTGCAGTTGGAGAGCAGCCAGACATAGGTGGCGATGCCGGTGTTGTAGAACATGTCGGTGGGCAGGGCGATGATCGCCTCGACCAGATCGTTCTCCAGCAGGTAGCGGCGGATCTCCGACTCGCCCGAACCGGCGCCGCCAGTGAACAGCGGCGAGCCGTTGAGGATGATGCCGATGCGCGAGCCGCCGTCGCGCGGGTCGCGCATCTTGCTGACCAGGTGCAGCAGGAATAGCAGCGAGCCATCCGACACGCGCGGCAGGCCGGGGCCGAAACGGCCGCCGTAGCCCTTGACGGTGTGCTCGTCGGTGATCTGCTTCTGCACCTTCTTCCACTCCACGCCGAACGGCGGGTTGCTGAGCATGAAGTCGAAGGTGTTGCCGGCCAGCTGGTCGTCGGACAGGGTGTTGCCCAGCTTGATGTTGGCCACGTCCTGGCACTTGATCAGCATGTCCGCCTTGCAGATGGCATAGGACTCGGGGTTGAGCTCCTGGCCGTGCAGGGAGACGGTGACCTTGTCGCTGATCGACTGGATGTACTCGTCGCCCTCGGACAGAAAACCACCCGTCCCCGCAGTCGGGTCATAGATGGTGACGATGCTGTTGGGCTTGAGCTTGTCGCCCTGATCGGTCACCACCAGCGAGGTGGTCAGGTGCACGATGTCGCGCGGGGTAAAGTGTTCCCCGGCCGTTTCGTTGGAGCTTTCCGCGAACTTGCGGATCAGCTCCTCGAAGATGATGCCCATGCCGAAGTTGCTGATGTGGTCGGGGCTCAGATCGGCAACGGCGAAGCGCTTCACCACCTCATACAGCAGGTTGGCGCTGTCGAGCTGCTGGACGAAGTCCTCGAAATGGAAGTGCTCGAAGATCTCGCGGGCGTCCTTGCTGAAGGACTGCACGTAGCTCATCAGGTCGGTAGCAGTCTGCTGCTCGGACAGAGTGGCCAGGGTCAGCTTGGAGGCGTTGAAGAACTGCTGGCCGGCAGCGCGCAGCAGCAGCTTCTCGCGCACCAGATCGGGCTTGTTCCAGTGCTCCTGGGCCTGCGCCAGAACCGCGTCCTTGGTCGGGGACAACACGCACTCCATACGCCGCAGCAGGGTGAACGGCAGGATGATGCGACCGTACTGCGACTGCTTGAAATCGCCGCGCAGCAGGTCGGCGATGGACCAGAGGAAGGCGGCGGTCTGGGAGTGATTTTCCGTGTTCACGGGGGCGTGTCCTTGGCGGGGCAAAAGGGGGAGTTTACCCGCTGGAGACGCTCCGGAAGAGCCCGATGTGCTGGGCTCCTATGTATGCAAGCCACTGGGGCTTTTTCAGACCCTCAGCATCTCGCTCAGCCCCACCTGACGGCCGAATGCTTTTGGCGGCCGGGCAACGGCATCCCTGACCGCATCCTCATTGCCCACCAGGATGACTTGCACCTGAGCCCTGGTGACGGCGGTGTAGATAAAGGTTCTGTCCAGCAGCCGCGATTTGCGCACCGGCACGATCACTCGCCGGAACTGGCTGCCCTGGCTCTTGTGGACGGTGATGGCGTAGGCATGCTGCATCACATCCACGTCGCCTTCGAAGATGTAATGGTCAACGCCCTCGTAGACGGCGCGGCCCAGCGCGGCACGCATTTCCGGTCGTTCATCGTCGCCGATATTGACCTTGACCGGCTCGTCGAACACTTCCAGCAACCGGCCCAGACAGCCGTTTTGCAGGTTCCTCTGCCAATCATTGGCGGTGTAGAGCAAGAGGTCTCCCACGCAGAAGCCCGTTGCTTCGACTTCGCCGGTTTCCTCGTTCATGGCCATCAATGGCCTGCCCGTACTCGCATAGCGGCCATGGCAGACACGGTTTAGGGTCTCTACACCGGCAAAGTGGCAGGAGCGGGTGGCACCGAGAATCTGCGTATTGTCCCGGTCCAGTTCGTACAGCCTGAGCACGGTTGGGATGATCTGTTCGTCAGCACACGGCAGGAACACGACCTCGCCACTGTCATCCGTGGCGAATGTCGGCCATTGACCCTCGCGGATAGCTAGGGAGGCCGCAGGAATGGCCGACTCCCTGGCCTGACGTTTGACCTCGGTGAGCTGCGTTGTCGGGATGTTCGGGAGGTCGCAGAGCACATGCAGGACCAGACCCGCGCCGATAGGCGGCAGTTGGTAAGGATCGCCGACCAGGATCAGGTGCGTGCCGGATGGCAACTTGCAGACCAGCCGGTGGAAGGTCACCAAATCGAGCATCGAGGCCTCGTCAATGACGACGACCGGCGCTGGCCCCATTTCTTCGGCGCTGACATTGCGCAGGAAGCCGGCAATAGTCGTGGCCGGCTGCTGCGTAGCCTCGATCATGCGGGCTGTAGCGCGGCCCGACAGCGCCATCTGGAAGCGGGGGCGATCCAGTGTGTCGAGCGCTCGGTACAGCGCCTTCAGTACCGTGGTTTTGCCGACACCGGCACCGCCCGTAATGATGCTGAAACGGTTCTCGAACGAAACCTTCACCGCCCGGCGTTGCGCGTCGTTTAGAGCAAACTCGGGGATGCCCAAGAGCAGGCGTTCCTCGCGCTCGAAGCCTGCGATCAGGGCATCGATATCGGTCGGGAATAGTTGCTGCTGGGTTTCCGGATTGCGTAGCAGCGCCAAGATGAACTCGGCGCACTGCCGCTCCATGATGTAGGTGCCTGGTGCATGGAGCATCAGCTCGCCATTAGCCACTTCACGGCTGATGAACTGGCCCGTAGCCTTACCCTGGAGCAGAGCCTTGGCCAGGGCTGCAGATGGAGCCGAATAAGGCTTGACCAGCCTGCCGACCGTATCCTGAAGGTCATTCAGGGTTGCACAAGTATGGCCTCGCTCGGCCACCCGATACAGCGCCTCTTCAAGAGCCGCAGCCAGTCGCCGAGGATCGCCCAAGGCAATACCGAATTTGTCTCGAGCGATGCCGTCCACGCGCGCCCAGCTACCCTCGAAACTCAGCAGCCGGTACGGGTCTTCGGTCAGGGCTGCAATGGTGTTCTTCTTGTGAAACCGGACGGCCTTGCGGGCGAGATCGAGCGGAATGTCGCGCTCCTGCACGAAGCGCAGCGTCTTGGCGTCGCCGTCCTCGGCCCACTTGTCGAACAGGCCATCACGTATCTGTTCGGACGGGATGATCGATCTGATCGCTTCGTGATCGCGGTTGTTGAGCACGTCATACAGGTACTCGCCCAGGGCGTCCCACAGCTTGGTTGCCTTGACCTCGCGGATGCCTGCCACCTGGTCGGCCAACCACTGGATCACCTGGCTGCCGGAAGGGCGAACCAGCTTGATGTCCTGCACTTCGATCTGCGTTTCTGAGGCGACGTAGGATCCGTGGGCGCGCTGGATGGTGAGAGCTTCGCCATACACATCATAGATGCCACCAACCGCAATTTTCGTGGGCTCGGCAATAGCGACGGGCACCCTGACGACCAACGCACTCGACCTGTCGTTCAACCTCGTTGACAGCTCAACCTTGTGGCCAAAGGCGATGCAGCAGTAGCGGTTCCTCACGCGAATTTTAGTGATGCGAATGGTGGTATTGATCAGATCCGGAGATGGGGTGTTCATCGTGGTAAGCGTCCCGTTTCCTCCATGAATGAAGAGAGCAGCCTGTAGCGATCCAGCATGGCCTTGGCCTTGGCCAGTTCGGTGCGCAGAGCCGCGTTCTCCTGTTCCAGCGCGTTCAGTCGTTGGCTGTCCTGGCGACGTTGTTTGGCATCTTTGTCGCGCACAGGCGGCGCGGCATCCCTCGCTGTGTCGTTATCCAGCGGCAGGATGCCGCGCTTCCGCAGGCCGTCCTCCAGCTCCTTCAGGGCGCTCTTGATGGCGGGGTTCTGAACCAGTGCGCTTTTTCCGAAGCCGCACTCAGCGGCGATCTCGGCGCGCTTCAGCTTGGCTCTATGCACGTACTCACGGAAATCGTCATCGGATTTCACAGAAGCCCAGGCGAGAAAGGCTGCATGGTTCTGTTCCGAAACTTGTTGCCCGTTGGCCATGGCTCAAATCTCCAGGAGACATTCCGGGGTATCGTTCACTGTTTAGCCCTTCCTGAGCTTTTGCTGCGGCTCACGGACAGTTGGGAGAGGAGCCATCAGACGTTCTCGTGAAAGGCCTGCCAAGGACGCGTTGTGGATGAATCGGTTAGCTACTTCGGCCATTTTTGCAAGTTCTTCCCTCAGTTCGTCGTTTTCTTTCTGAAGTCGAGAGATCTTTTTCATTGCATCCAGCGTGCTTCGCGGCTTGGGAATACCCTGGATTTTTTGTTTTTCAAGCCTCAGTTGCTTCTTCTTGGTCTGGTAAGCGACCTTTATCGCCACTTTTTTGTCGAGTGCCTGACGTGTCGGCGGTTTGCTCCACCCCAATATACCTTGCGCGCCGAGGCATACCGCATTCCATTCCAGAGAGTGTTCGGCCGACCAGTTGCGGATCATCTGGGCGATTTTTCTTTCATGCTGGTCAGTGATCGTTTTAGTCATCATCGGGACTCTGCAGTAGATCCAGGCAGGCGAGCAGGTCGTCGCCGTAGGTGATACTCAGTTCACTCCTGTCCAACAGCCTCACACCTAGCGCTTCGGCCTTCTCGGACACAATTATTTTTTCATGGCTAAAGTCTGCTCCGGCTATTTCGATAGGGCTGCCGTTAGGAATGTCAGGGTTGTGCAGGATGACCAACAGTTGATCGATTCGTTCGATCTGAGGTCCTGCTTTTTCCGTCCAGCGCGATGCAGCTCGCTCGCCGTTTGCAATCGCTTGCTGGGCTGCTGTGTATGTCCGAACGAGGTTGTTGCGGTCCTGCTGGATGACTTCAGCGGCGAGTTTGTCACCTTTGCACATCAGCAGTTCTGAGCAATTGAGGCAGTCGGCAAATTTGTTGCACGGCCCGGCACGCCAGCTACGGCGACAAATACCATAGCGGCTGCGATGGTACGGGCCTTGGCCGTAAAGTGCAGCTTCTTCGTTTGTGACCGGATCTTGAGGCTCTTGCTCCTGGATTGTCCCGAGCACGACAGCTCCTTTGGCGGCAGATTTGGCCGGGTCATCGTGCAAATAAGTACGGGTCTGCTTGGTGGTGGCGCGACCGCTCCATTCAGTGAGCACGCCTATGGGGATGCCGCTGCTGCGCCCAAGCCTATTTAGCAGGTGGCGGAAGCTGTGGGATTTGAGCCTGATAGTCTCGTAGCCGTTCCGAGCGAAGAAGTTCATGGACTCCACTCTGTGATTGCCGGTCTTCAAGCGGCCAGAATAATAACCCCCGTCGAAGGGGGCCAGCAGTACGGGGCTTGTGCTAGCCCGCGTTCCCAGCTGGAAGCGACGAAAACATAAAAGGGACTCAGACATTTTGAGTGGTGGATGAAGCGAGCTTTCTGGGGATTCCTGATAGGGGAAGTACGGGTTGAGTGCACGGTGTTCGGTTAATACCATTTGCCACAAGTCATTCAGCGTAAAGCCTGTCAGTGAATGGTATCCGGTATGCCTCTTAATGAAGCTTTCGCAGCTGCCCAAGCTGGAAAGCCCCAGTGCTTGCATCACCTGATCACGCATTAGTTTCTGGTCTTCAGGAACATTAGGGCAGTTCGCGTGGCGGTAAAATTTCGTTGGATTGGTCTCGAAGTAGTGCGCCAGGCGACGGCCTTCCTCGGTTATGTAAGTTAGTCGCTTGATCGACTCTATCGTGACCTCAACCATTGATCTTGGAATGGCCTTGCGAGTGAATTGCTGGATCTTCGGTACCCAGTACGCCAAGTAGTGCTGGATTTCACTATTCTTGTCGTAGTCATCGCGCAGACAGTCGGTGCGAAGGCGCAGGGTCTCGCCAATACGCGTGGGTGCGCTTAGCAGAAGTCCAGTGATGCAACTAACCATGATGTCAGCGTCTTCGTGCGTTTCACTGGCGCCTCGTGAGAAAACCTCGGCAATGGCCAGGAGTGCATCCTGATCGGGTATTTTCGCCGCCTTGGCTTCATTCGGTGCACCTGCACCGTTAATGGCTTCGTAGCTGTGCCGCCCCACGTAGGGATGCCTCCAGAACCGCGGATCGACAGTGAGGATGCAAAGGTCTGCTAGCATTTTCAGTATGCCCAACAAGATAGTGCAAATTGTTTGGCGGGATGCGATCGGCTCAACGGCGCTGACAGCAATATTCCAGTGCCGCTGTTTGAACTTGGTGATATCCGGCACGGCCATTTCTTGGCGCAAGGCAAACTCTATTATCCGAAATGCGCGAATTTCATGGTTGATGCCCTTGTGTGGGCGCAGTGTATGTTTGTAGCGCAGATAGGCCTTGGCAATCTCGGTTAAGGCTGGGTGAATCAGTTGATGAGGCTCGGGAGACTTACTGTGATGGAGGTCGCTGTGTTCAAAGTTGACGAAGCGGATGGCACTGTGCGTCGTTGGCCATTTGTTTGCGTGCCAGGCAAAACCCTCCAGATCAGACCAAATCGACAGGTGATCGCGAGCTAGGGCAATGAAGGCGTTTAGGTTTTGCTGAGCAGACAACTCTCGCTTGGGGATGAACTCGATAACCTGGCTCATGGGATTCTCTCTAGTTCGGCTTTGCGGGCGTTGCAGCGCGCAATGCAATTTTCGACTGCACGAATGTCAGCCGTGAGGTCAATGGGTATCAGCAGGTTTCGCGGACTGCCGATTTTCAGCGCCTGGTCCTCGGCAGCCTGTCTCTGCAACAGTGCTTCTAATACCTCTTGGTGGGGTGCGTCGAGCAAAGGTTCGAATCTATTGCAGCGGTAGCAAGGAATGGGCACCGAAGTTGTGGCGCAATAACTGTGCTTTCCACAGTGGCCGACGCGCTTGAGTTCACCTGCTCGGTCGAACTCCAGCTTGCTGGTCGGGTCGCTGCACCTCGTTGCCTGATCCTCTGAGTCGATTAGCGTTCCGGAAAAAGCCATGGCCAGTGGTGTCAATGCTGGGGCCATTGCTTCATCGAGTTGCCGCGCCTGCTCGGCAGGATCGTTGTAGTACGCATCAAGCGATTTCTCAGATGTATGACCCAGCCAGTGTGAGAGCATGTGCTTGGGCACGCCCTGTCGGGCGAGCTGGCGCGCCCGCGTATGGCGCATCCGAGTTGCAGTGACAACCATTGTCTTGCCGGTGCGGGGGCTAATCGGGGGCTTTGGTCGCAACGAGCGCTGTGGGTGATCTGATCCATAGCTACAATTAGGGGTGTTATTTTCCCATCTGATAATATTTCCAATCTGAATTTTTCGTAGATGAAATAGCTCGCTGTCTAGGTTGTCAACAAAATTTTTTTGGTAGTGTTTTTCTATTATTTTGATGGCTTCTTTTATTCGCGCTTCGCTGCAAAAGAGTGGTAGCTTTTTAAATTGGTCGTTCGATAGCGAAAATCCAAAAGTGCATTCGTAAAGCACTTTTACTTCATGGAGCTGTAGTTTGGATAAATCCCACAGGTGATCGGGTAGTAGGTGAGGCTCGAATTTGCTGTCACGAAAATCGGATTCGGAGTTTATGTCTTTGATGCCCGGGAATTCGATAATTCGCCCTGTGAGTCCTTGGCTATCCGAACCATCAGCTTCACGAATATCACCAACTTTGAGAAGGGCGATCTGTCGAGGTCTTCTCGAATATTGCATCGATAACAACTTTATGAGTGTCACTTGTGTGCCGGATTTTTCGCTGTCGTAGTTGTTCCAGGCGGCGCTCAGCAAACTCTCATACTCCTCATCGGTGAGCCAGCTTTTTTCCGGGTCGTCCGATAGCACATTTCGCGGTGCCAAAGGGTGTGCAGATGTATCATTCAGCAGGCGCAAAGCATCATGGTTAATAGCAGAGCTGTCGCGCTCCTGCCAGTGCAGGAAAAACTGAGTGAGCCCGCTCTTGTATCTATGGAATGAGGAGTTAGTCAATGCCTGTGCTATCCACTTGGTGTCAAAGGTGCGGGTGGGGTATTTCTTTAGTGCTACATTTAGCGCTGCGAAGAATGCGAAGTAACTGTTTGGTGAATAGTTTCCTTGCTTTGAGAAGGAGATGAGATGCTGTTTGAATGACGCCTTGATCAAGGGGCTTAACGGTGACATGGCTTTTGCCATTTTGGATCGCCCTTGGCCTGTATGAACAAGAGAATCGCCGTCCCAATAAAACGTCTCGTTCTGTTGGTCTGGACGTTCAGTCCGCTTGAGGTCAACCTCAAACAGCGCGGGCGCGCTTGGCAAGGATTCTTCGGTGTTCATTCGATTGTCCTTGATGTGTCGGAAGCCAATTTTCGGCAAAGTTCATGAGATTTTTCTTCAATATGACGACGGTTGTAGATTCTTGACATAGGCGAGTCTGGCACCCAGCCCATCAGTTGCTCCCTCGTAGTGCGTTCCTCCTCAATAGACATGCCTAAGCTGTCTGCAAGTTTTGAAAAACGGTAATTCCAGTCGTGTCGCAACAGGTGGGGGTGAGTCGGCGCGAGGGCGCGAAAGGATTTCTTGAGGTTTTTAAGTCCTGAATCAAATGCCTTTTTGGGGAGTGCTCGGCCCTGGCTGCGCCCGCCACGGTGGACGACGAAAATGAAATCCTCATCCGAGAATCCGACCCTGGGCACCTCTGCACGCCACTTGTCTAGATATTCCTTCAGTTGTTCTTCGAGGGTTTTCGATATCGGAACAATACGCCCCAGTGTTTTGGCGACGGGTTGATTTAACCTAGTATCAAAAGCATCATGGTGATTGCGCTCTATGACTAAGTAGGCGCTATCATCGCCACCAGCTTCGATAAAGCTTTTGAGCTTCAGGCTTAGTATTTCGCCGATTCGCATGCCTGTGTCATAAAGAATGCGAAGTATCAAAACATTGCGCAGTCTCGGTCCAAGGTCTTGTGGTTGCCGAAGATCCACAAATGGCTGGTTGAATAGATTAAGCAACTGGTTGCAAGCCTCGTTAGATAGTCTCGCTGACAAAATTCGTTGTTCGTTTGCTGACTTTGAGCCGGCTTTGCGTATCTTTTTTCTCCGCAGCATGGCATCTTGCGCTGAAATCCCATCCTTTACATCGGGCGTATTGGCGTCGGTGATAACCTCTTGCGCGAGCCAGTGCAGATATTCGGCGGCATAGACTACATAGGTGTTATACTTTGAGTTGCTGATGACGTCCCCCTTGGCGCCCAACTTTTTGGCGCGCAGATAGTTTGCTAGGTCGTCAATCTGCGCAGCACTGAGAAACATGCGCCGATGGAAACTCAGGGCAAGATCGATTTTTCTGCTGGATTCCCATTCGCAGACTCGCTTTATCGCCGCAAGATAGACCTTCTGAGTCTCGTGCGTAACGGAGCTTCGGATTGAGCGGGCGATGAAAGCGGTTGGGTGGAACAGGGGGAAGCCGGGTTCGCCCGCTTTGTAGAGTTGAGATAAACGTTCGCCGCTACTCGTAATGAAGGTTTTTGTTGTGTAGTTCATGGGGCGATGTTCCTCTAACTGAAAATGCCATACAGAGACCGGCCGGCACGTTGGGCGAAGAGAGTTCTCGCTTGTCGCGATAATTTGCATAGTTGAGATGAGTGGGCGGTCAGTTGGTTTGGCGCTAACTAAGGGGCGCAGAATTCTGGGTGGTAAGGGAGAATATTTGACGTACCCCAAAAAAGGCGAAAGGTTGCAGTATTGGATCTTGTGCATCCCCTTTGCTTAGTTATGGTTCAGTAATCATATGTCGATCATATAAAAAACTCTTCTAGCCAGTTTTATTATAAGGAGATTTTTACTCTGGTTGGTCTTTGGCTAGCTTCGCAAAAATACCCGGAGAGCTCAGCCGCTGCCTGGCAATCCAGGCAGCAACATCCCTGGCTAGGGCGAATCGGCCGCGACGGTGTTCTACCTCAAACACTGGCAGATCCAGGGTTCCTCGGAGCAATGCTTGGCGGAAGGCATTTGCTGAGCGATAACCAAGTTCCCGCCACAAGTCCTTACTGGCTAGCATCGTCCCGTAACGAGTGGTCAGTTGGTGCTCCAGATCGGTAGATAGGGCGAGGAGGTCGTTCTGTAGGGGCATGATGCGCTTCGTTTCGTCTGGTTGCGCACATGGTAGGGAAGATTTCTGAGGCTGTCGTAAGTAGAATTTGGCTCCTAGGCTACTGTAAAAATCGGCTTTGGAGTGAGCTAAGTGACTGATATAGAAAGAATTACTTCAATTTTCGAAAGTGTAGAGCCGTTTTTGCGGAATTTTTTTTCAACACCGGAGTGCCTGTTCTGGCGGGAGCCACTGGACGGCATACGCACCCGCTGCTGGTATGAATCGCTGAAGCAGCGATTCGCCTTTTCGGGGCCGGCTGAGATGGAACGCCACCTCGAGCCGGACGCAGTCAAATGGCATGCTGACGGTCGTTTCAATTACAGCTCGAACAAGTGGCCCCGCTTCCGAGATGGCAGCCCACCAGGGGCGAGGACCTTGGAGAAGGTGGAAAAGAATGCGCCAGGCTCAATGCGCATTTTTTATCACCCTCTTTGGGATGTGCTTGATTTTGATAATAAAGACGTTATGGAGGGGCAGGCGCTGCTGCGGCGGTTGTCCACTGAGGTTCAGGCTGTTCTGTTTAGGTCAGAGCGAATTGGAATTTTCAGCTATGTGAGGCGGGCTCCTGTTAATCGATCACTCCTCAAGAAGCTCGAATTAATGGCTGATCTAGATGTATTGGCCTGCCTGACCTGGCTGCTACGAGAGGCAGTGGAAAATAAATGCAGTGGCGTCCAAGCGATTGGGCGTAGCTTGCACAAGGTGCTTACGATGATGGCTTTGGAGCTTCATGCTCTGAAGATCGGTCTACCTCTGCTGCAGCGATTCATCGATCTGGTCCTGCCGCTGGCTTTACCCCGTCATCATCGAATAGCAAGCACGCCGCTCGACTACATATGTGATTCTGGTGTGCTGAACGAGCTTTCCTTTAATATAAAAGGGGAGCCCAAAACGCTCGATTGGAAGCGTCGAGTTAAAAATATGGAGAGATTGTTGGAGGGGTGGCGTGGGGTTGATGTGCAGTTTGCCTTGGGGCTTAGGACTGCGCTGGATGATAAGCATCCTTGGGTGCCTTTCAATGTGGTGAAGGAGATAAAGAGTTTCGCGTTTATGCGAAATTATGGCTGGGCGGAGATTCTTTTTAAAAGCCAGGATGGGCCAGGTTGCTGTAGAGGGTTGCGGATGTCATATATGTGGTCAAGGATTGCATTTTCAGACCCTCGCTTGTTAAGGTTTCAGCCAATTATTCATAAAAAGGGTAATTGCCGATTGCATCCGTATGTCAGGGTTGCCTCATTTGGTATTGTCAAGTTGGCTAGGGGTGGTTAGCTGGTCTTCGAGTGGAATAGAAAATTTGAGCGCGTCGTCATCGTCAGTCACTATGGGTATTTTCACTGGCAGCCCATGGCTAATATTTCATGGCTGCGGTGGGTACGTTTACTTTTTGACGTACTTGAAGAGAATGCTCGGCGCTGTTTACACCTGATCATCGGTCATTGCGATGGTTTTCGGCCGGTATGTTATGATTTGGCGCGCATTTGCAGGGGGGAGAATCGATGACGGTTTACAAAAAAGCTGCTGACAGGATGGTAGTCCTCGATACCGAAACCACCGGCCTCGAGCCTCGCGAGGGGCACCGCATCATCGAGATCGGTTGCGTCGAGCTGATCGGCCGGCGTCTCACCGGGCGTCATTTCCACGTCTACATCAACCCCGACCGGGAAGTCGACGAGGGCGCCATCGCGGTACACGGCATCACCAACGAGTTCCTGGCCGACAAGCCGCGCTTTCGCGATGTGGTCGATGAGTTCTTCGAGTTCATCAAGGGCGCCGAGCTGATCATCCACAACGCAGCGTTCGATATCGGCTTTATCAACCACGAGTTCGCCCTGCTGCGCGATCGCCCGGAGCTGGGCGAAGTGCTCGACCACTGCAGCGTGCTCGACACCCTGCTGATGGCGCGCGAGCGTCATCCGGGGCAGCGCAACAACCTGGATGCTCTGTGCAAGCGCTACGGGGTGGACAACTCGGGCCGCGATCTGCACGGCGCGTTGCTCGACGCCGAGATCCTCGCCGACGTCTACCTGGCGATGACCGGCGGGCAGACCAGCCTGTCGCTGGCCGGGCAGAACAGCGAAGGCGAGGGTGGCAGCGGGCCGCAGGTGTCGGAGATCCGCCGTCTGCCGGTCGACCGTCCGCGTACCCGGGTGATCCGCGCCAGTGACGAGGAGCTGGCGCTGCACGCGGCACGCTTGGCCGCGGTGGCCAAGTCCACGGGCGGGCCGGCGCTCTGGCAACAGCTCGAGCAGCCAGCCGAGGATGAGGCACCGACCGTGCATTGAGGCACGGGCCGATTTCCCCGATCGGCCGCAGCAACTACCCTGAAGGCAGGGATGGTTGGCCCATGCGGCTGCGGGGGAAGGCACATGTACAAGGATCTGAAGTTTCCCGTTCTCATCGTCCACCGCGACATCAAGGCCGACAGCGTGGCCGGCGAGCGGGTGCGCGGCATCGCCGCCGAGCTTGAACAGGACGGCTTCACCATCCTGTCCACCGCCAGTGCCCGCGAAGGGCGGATCGTCGCCTCCTCGCAGCACGGGCTGGCCTGCATCCTGGTCGCCGCAGAGGGCGCCGGTGACAATCCGCGCCTGCTGCAGGATGTCGTCGAGTTGATCCGCGCCGCCCGGGTGCGCGCGCCGCAGCTGCCGATCTTCGCCCTCGGCGAGCAGGTCACCATCGAGAATGCGCCGCCCGAGGCGATGGCCGAGCTCAATCAGCTGCGCGGTATCCTCTATCTGTTCGAGGACACCGTGTCCTTCCTCGCCCGTCAGGTGGCGCGGGCGGCGCGGGGCTACCTAGATGGTCTGCTGCCACCGTTCTTTCGCGCGCTGGTGCAGCACACGGCGGAGTCGCACTACTCCTGGCACACGCCCGGGCACGGCGGTGGCGTCGCCTATCGCAAGAGCCCGGTGGGGCAGGCTTTCCATCAGTTCTTCGGTGAGAACACCCTGCGCTCCGATCTGTCGGTATCGGTGCCGGAGCTGGGCTCGCTGCTCGATCACACCGGGCCGCTGGCCGAGGCCGAGCGCCGCGCGGCGCGCAACTTCGGCGCCGACCACACCTTCTTCGTCATCAACGGCACATCGACGGCGAACAAGATCGTCTGGCAGGCGATGGTCGGGCGCGACGACCTGGTGCTGGTCGACCGCAACTGTCACAAGTCGGTGGTCCATGCCTTGATCATGACCGGCGCCATCCCGCTGTACCTGCATCCGACGCGCAACGAGCTGGGCATCATCGGCCCGATTCCGCTTTCCGAATTCAGCCCGCAGGCCATCGCCGCGAAGATCGCCGCCTGCCCGCTGGCCGCTGGTCGCGAGGCCCGGGTGAAGCTGGCGGTGGTGACCAACTCGACCTACGACGGCCTGTGCTACAACGCCGAGCTGATCAAGCGCGAGCTGGCCGGCAGTGTCGAGGTGCTGCACTTCGACGAGGCCTGGTATGCCTATGCGGCGTTCCACGAGTTCTACGCCGGGCGCTTCGGCATGGATACCTCGCGCGTGGAAGGAGCACGCGAGCCCCTGGTGTTCAGTACCCACTCGACCCACAAGCTGCTTGCCGCCTTCAGCCAGGCCTCGATGATCCACGTGCGCGACGGCGGCCAGCGCCACCTCGACGTGGCGCGCTTCAACGAGGCGTTCATGATGCATACCTCCACCTCGCCGCAGTACGGCATCCTCGCCTCACTGGATGTGGCCTCGGCGATGATGGAGGGCCCGGCCGGGCGCTCGCTGATCCAGGAGACCTTCGACGAAGCCCTGGCGTTCCGTCGCGCCATGGCCAACCTGCGCCGCAACCTGCCGGAGAGCGACTGGTGGTTCGCCATCTGGCAGCCCCGCGATGCCGAGGCCTCGGCGCAGATTCATACCGCCGACTGGCTGTTGGCGCCTGAGGCCGACTGGCATGGCTTCGGCGCGCTGGCCGAGGACTATGTACTGCTCGATCCGGTCAAGGTGACCCTGGTGATGCCGGGGCTGTCCGCCGACGGCAGTCTGGCCGAGCAGGGCATTCCGGCCGCGGTGGTGGGCAGGTTCCTCTGGGAGCGCGGTGTGGTGGTGGAGAAGACCGGCCTGTACTCGCTGCTGGTGTTGTTCTCCCTGAGCATCACCAAGGGCAAGTGGAGCACCCTGGTCACCGAGCTGCTGGAGTTCAAGCGGCTCTACGATGCCAACACTCCTCTGGCAGAGGCTCTGCCGTCGATCGCTCAGGTCGATCCCGCGCGCTATGCCGGCCTGGGGCTGCGTGACCTGTGTGCTCAGCTGCATGCCTGCTATCGCGACAATCGCGTGCCGCGCGCCCTCAGCCGGATGTACGGCCAGTTGCCGGAGCTGGTGCTCAAGCCGGCGGACGCCTACGACCATCTGGTGCGCGGCGAGGTCGAGGCGGTGCCGCTGGATGCGTTGGAGGGGCGCGTCGCCGCGGTCATGCTGGTGCCCTATCCGCCGGGCATTCCGCTGATCATGCCGGGGGAGCGCTTCACCGCCGCGAGTCGACCGATCATCGACTACCTGCGCTTCACCCGCCGCTTCGAGCGGGACTTTCCCGGTTTCGATTGCGAGGTGCACGGCCTGCAGCCGGCCCCTGGTGGCGAGCCGGATCGACACACGGTCGACTGCATTCGTCTCTGAAGTGCAGGTGCTCGTGATCTGGGTCACTCAGGTCGGATTCGCCTTTTGCCTGCGGCTTGTTATAGTGCGGTACCCAAAGGCTGCGCCGCTCAGGTGCCGCCACCGAATAACTGCCAGGAGGCGCGCCCGTGTCGCGATGGCTTGAGGCGATGGTTCTCAGCAGCTTTCAGGAAGATTCTTGCATGTACAGCGCAGGGTTTCAGGATGTGCCCCGGCCGCTGGATTCGTACTGCGCGGGAGGCGTACAGAGCGCATGGTAACCGGAGCCACTTCCCTCGGTCTGGTGCGCAACGAGCTGTTCGCGACCATCGAGCAGGCTGAGCAGAGCCTGGAACAGTTCATTGCCGAACGACTCAATGTCAGTCTGCTGCAGCAGGCGGTCGAGTATCTGCAGCAGATCCGCGGCATCCTCAAGCTGATCGAACTGGCCGGTGCCGAGCTGCTGGCCCAGGAGGCCCTGCTGCTGGCCACCGACATTCCGGCGGGCGCCGGACAGGAGCGCGACGGCCAACTGGCCGCGCTGGGCAAGGCCCTGTTCGTTCTGCGTCGCTATCTGGAAGGCATCGACAGTCATCGCCAGGAAATCCCCGAGCTCCTGCTGCCGGTGATCAACGAGCTGCGCCAGTCGACCGGCCAGCCGACTCTTCCGGAGTGCTATTTCTTCAGCGTGCGCCTCGATCAACCCCGCCCGCTGCGGCGCAGCGTGGAGATTCAGCCCGGCGTGGCCAATCGCGATGCGAGCCGACTGCGCCAGATGTACCAGCTGGGGCTGACGAACGTGCTGCGCGAGCAGAATCTGAGCGCCGCGCTGAAACTGATGTCCCGCGCGCTGGGACGCCTCGACGATCTGCTGGGCGGTCGCGAGCGTTCGCGCATGTGCTGGGTAGGTGCCGCAGCGCTGGAGGCCATGGCCGATGGCCAGTTGCGGCCGACCAAGTCGCGCAAGCAACTGCTCTCGCGCCTCGACCGCGACCTGCGTCAGCTGCTGACCAACGCACAGTTCGAGGCCCCGCGCAGCCTGCTCAAGGAGCTGCTGTACCTGGTGGCGCTGGCTGGAACCCGGGGCGAGCGTGCCAGCGAGATGCAGCGGGTGTTCGGTCTGGCCCCGCTGCCCTTCACCGATCACCTGTTGGGCGAGGAGTCGCGTCGGCTGTCGGGGCCGGGCGAAGATGTCATGCGCTCGCTGTCGGTGGCTATCCGCGAGGAGCTGACCGGCGTCAAGGACATTCTCGATCTGCTCGAGCGTGGCGCAGCCACCCCCGAGGGCAGGGTCAACCTGCACGCTCAGATTGGCAGGCTGGCGAAGACGCTGGGCATGATCGGCCTCAGTTCGGCCGCCAACACCCTGCAGGCGCAGGTGGAGCTGGTCGGCGGCTGGTGCGAGCGCAGCGACAACCCGCCTGCCGCTGAGCTGCTGCGTCTGGCCGATGCCCTGCTGTACGTGGAAAGCATGGTGGCCAACCTCGAGCAGAACGAGAGCTTCAAGCGGCAGATGCGCAACGCCGAAGCGGCGGGCGCTCCCGCGGCGAGCGGGGATACCTCCTACGCTTCGCATCAGCTGGTCGAGGCTCGGATCGTCGTGATGGACGAGGCCCAGGCCGGTCTGGCCCTGGCTAAGCGCGCCATTACCGCCTACCTCGAGTCCAGCGGCGACAAGCTCAACCTGGCCAACGTGCCGACCAGCCTGCAGGCGGTGCGCGGTGGGCTGTGGTTCCTCGGTCTGGAGCGCGCGGCCGAGCTGGTCGGCGCCTGTGCCGACTACATCCAGGCCAACATGATCGAAACCCAGCAGATTCCCTCCGAGCAGATGCTGGAAACCCTGGCCGACGCCCTGACCAGCCTCGAGTTCTTCCTCGAAGGTGGGGCCAACCTGCGGCCTGAAGGTCAGCAGGATGTCCTCGACCTAGCTGCCGACAGCGTGCGTGCCCTGGGTATGCAGGTCGCCGCCTGATGGCCGACAGTTCCTGGCAGCCGGCGGTCGTCGACCCCGCGCAGCCGGGGGGCTGGGCGCTGGCGCACTGCCGGCAGCGCTTTCTTGCCGACGCCAACGGCGTCCTCTTTCCCCGCGAGTGGTTGAAGGCGCAGCTGCCCGAGGCGCTCGCCGAGCAGGGCATCGGCTGGCTGCAGGGGCAGCCGGTATTCGTGCTGGAGCTGGCGGATGCGGTCGGCGAGCCTGCGCCCGGCTGCACCTGGAAGGGCCTGCGCCAGTTCCTGCTGGAAGGCGATTTCGCCACTTTCCGCCTGTTGGGCTACGCGGCGCAGATCGGTACCTGGGCGCGCCAGAACCGTTTTTGTGGCAGTTGCGGCGGACCGCTGCAACCCTTGGCCCATGAGCGGGCGATGGCCTGCAGCGCGTGTGAACTGCACCAGTACCCCCGGCTTTCGCCGAGCATCATCGTGCTGATCACGCGTGGCGACGAGCTGCTGCTGGCGCGCTCGCCGCGCTTTGCCGCCGGGATCTACAGCACGTTGGCCGGCTTCGTCGAGCCCGGCGAGTCGATCGAGGCCTGCGTACACCGCGAGGTGCGCGAGGAGGTGGCGATCGAGGTCGGCAACCTGCGCTACATAGCCAGTCAGAACTGGCCCTTTCCCCATTCGCTGATGCTCGGTTTCCATGCCGACTACCAAGCTGGCGAGATCGTGCCGCAGCCGGAGGAGATCGAGGATGCCCGCTGGTTCCGCGTCGATGCCTTGCCGGCGCTGCCGCCGCAGGGCTCCATCTCCCGCTACCTGATCGAGCTGTACCTGGCACGCCGCTCAGGCGCCACCGAACCAGTGTTGCCAGGCTAGCCGCAGGGTCAGCGCCAGTACCACCAGGATGAACACCGGGCGGATCAGCTTCGAGCCGCCACGGATGGCCGTGCGTGCGCCGAGAAAGGCGCCGAGCATCAGCGCCAGGCCCATGCAGATGCCCAGCAGCCAGGACACCTGGCCGCCCAGCGCGAATACCGTCAGGGCCATGGCGTTGCTGATGAAGTTCATGCTGCGCGCCACGCCGCTGGCGCGCAGCAGGTCGAGCGGGTAGAGCAGCAGACTGCTAACCGTCCAGAAGGCCCCGGTCCCGGGACCGGCGATGCCGTCATAGAAGCCGAGCGACAGTCCATGCGGAAGCTGGCGACGCCTGCCGAGCGGCCGCGTCGTGCCGCCCGCTGCCGGTGTCGGATTGAACAGCAGATACAGCCCGCAGCAGAGCACGACCACCGGCAGCATGCGGTTCAGCCAACTGGCCGGAAGCAAGTGGGCACCCCAGGCGCCGAGCAGCGCGCCAATGGCGGTCGCGAGCAGGGCGCCGCGCCATTGCATCGGGTCGAACAGCTGGCGGCGGTAGAAGGTCCAGGCCGCCGTGGCCGAGCCGAAGGTGGCGCACAGCTTGTTGGTTCCCAGGACCAGATGAGGGGGGAGCCCGGCAGTCAGCAGCGCCGGAATGGTCAACAGGCCGCCGCCGCCGGCGATGGCGTCGATGAAACCCGCGGTAAAGGCCACGACGATCAGCGCCGGGAGGAGGACGGGGTCCAGGGCAAGCTCGAAAGGCATACAAACCTTGATCTGTTAGTGATTGTGCCGCGCGCGTACTGGCCGCCATTCGCGGGGTGTCCGCATAATGCCGGCGATTTCGTCAGGAGGAAAATCCCATCATGCAATACAACGGACTGACCTGGGCAATCGCCCTGCTGGCGCTGCTGGTCGTGATGCTGGCCTGGCGCGTGTTGCGCCGTCCTGGCTGGTTTCTCGGCTGGCTGCGGGGAACCTGCGGGTTGCTCATCCTCGGCTTGGCCGGGGTGGTCGCAGTGGTGGCCTACGATCTGTACAGCTACTCGGAGCTGCCGCCATCGGGGCAGTCGCTGGTGTCGCTCAAGTTCACGGCCGAGGGACATCAGCGCTATCGCGTGTCGATTCAGGAGGGCACTCGCGAGCGCAACACCATTCTCGATGGCGATCTGTGGCAGCTGGATGCCCGGGTGCTCGGTTGGCACAAGCTGGCGACCCTGATCGGCCTGCGCCCCGGCTATCGTCTGGACGCCCTGACCAGCACCTACCGCTCCGCCGCGCAGCAGGCGGTGGCCGAGTCGAGTCGTGCCATGCTGGGAGCCAGCCCCTACGGCATCGATCTGTGGCGCTGGTTGCGCGAAACCGGCAACGGCTTTCCCCTGTTTGACGCACGAGGCGCGCGAGTCGCTTTCCTGCCGATGGTCGATGGCGCGGTGTTCGAGGTCAGTCTGACTTCGGCGGGCCTGGTGGCCGAGGCCAGGAACCAGGCAGCGCGCGATGCGTTGGCGCACTGAAATCGCGGGCAAAGAAAAACCCCGGTCGATGACCGGGGTTTTTTGTTGCAGCCTCGTCCCGGGTGGGGCGAGTGAGCCGGTTCCTTAGAACTGGTTCATGGTGTTGTCTTTGCCACCAGCCTTCAGAGCGGCTTCACCGGAGAAGTACTCCTTGTGGTTGTCGCCGATGTCGGAACCAGCCATGTTCTGGTGCTTGACGCAGGCGATGCCCTGACGGATTTCCTGACGCTGCACGCCCTTCACGTAGGCCAGCATGCCCTGGTCGGCGAAGTAGCCCTTGGCCAGGTTGTCGGTGGACAGAGCGGCGGTGTGGTAGGTCGGCAGGGTGATCAGGTGGTGGAAGATGCCGGCCTGAGCGGAACCATCGCGCTGGAAGGTGCGGATCATCTCGTCGGCAACCTGAGCCAGTTCGGTCTCGTCGTACTCGGCGCTCATCAGCTGGGCGCGGTCGTAAGCGGAAACGTCCTTGCCTGCGGCGACCATAGCGTCGAACGCCTGCTGACGGAAGTTCAGGGTCCAGTTGAACGACGGGCTGTTGTTGTACACCAGCTTGGCGTTCGGGATGACTTCGCGGATGCGGTCAACCATGGCCTTGATCTGGCCAACGTGCGGCTTCTCGGTCTCGATCCACAGCAGGTCGGCGCCGTTCTGCAGGGAGGTGATGCAGTCCAGGACGCAGCGATCTTCGCCGGTGCCCTTGCGGAACTGGAACAGGTTGGACGGCAGACGCTTCGGACGCAGCAGCTTGCCTTCGCGCTTGATCACGACGTCGCCATTGCCCAGTTCGGCTTCGGAGATCTCTTCGCAATCCAGGAAGGAGTTGTACAGGTCGCCCAGGTCGCCCGGCTTGGCGGTCACGGCGATCTGCTTGGTCAGGCCGGCGCCCAGGGAGTCGGTACGGGCAACGATCACACCATCGTCAATGCCCAGCTCGAGGAAGGCGTAGCGTACGGCGTTGATCTTGGCGAGGAAGTCGACGTGCGGAACGGTAACCTTGCCGTCCTGGTGGCCGCACTGCTTCTCGTCGGAAACCTGGTTCTCGATCTGGATGCAGCAGGCACCGGCTTCGATCATCTTCTTGGCCAGCAGGTAGGTGGCCTCCGGGTTGCCGAAGCCAGCGTCGATGTCGGCGATGATCGGGACAACGTGGGTTTCGAAGTTGTCGATCTTGGCCAGGACTTCTTCTTCCTTGGCCTTGTCGCCAGCTTCGCGGGCAGCGTCCAGAGCGGAGAACAGCAGGTCCAGCTCGCGGGCGTCAGCCTGGCGCAGGAAGGTGTACAGCTCTTCGATCAGACCGGAAACGGCGGTCTTCTCGTGCATGGACTGGTCCGGCAGCGGGCCGAAGTCGGAGCGCAGGGCAGCGACCATCCAGCCGGACAGGTACAGGTAGCGCTTGTTGGTGGTCTTCAGGTGCTTCTTGATCGAGATCAGCTTCTGCTGACCGATGAAGCCGTGCCAGCAGCCCAGCGACTGGGTGTAGACGGAGGAGTCGGCGTCGTACTCAGCCATGTCCTTGCGCATGATGGCTGCGGTGTACTTGGCAATGTCCAGACCGGTCTTGAAGCGGTTCTGGATGCGCATGCGAGCGGCGGATTCCGGGTTGATGGCGCTCCAGCTGCTGCCGAACTTCTCTTTCAGTGCGGCTACGGCCTTGATCTCGTTTTGATAAGCGGACATGGTCAATCCTTCAGAGAGAATGTTGCGTTGACACCGACTTCACCATTCAACACCGCAGTGCTGAAGGTTTTGTTGCAAGGGGGCTCACCGCAGAGCGTCGAGGTCGCGATCAGTACGCTGGAGTCAGGAGAGGGGATTTGTAGTGGCTGCCGGGGGATTCGCTACACGACCTTGGTCGAGTGGTCGGAACCGGGTCCGCTCTGCCAGCTACTGCCCGTCATCCGGAACGCCCTGCGTTCCTCTCGAAACCTTGTCGCACCGCCGTGTGGGTGGTACTGACACGGGTTCCAGCCTGGGTGTAGCGGCTGCGAACCCGGGGGCCTTGCAGGCCTCTGGTCAGCGGGAGCGAGGCCATGATGCTAGCTGACGAGGAGAGCGTCAATGGATTTTGTAGTTTTTTTTTGGAGCTACTACAAAAGTCCTATGTCACTCGAGAAGCTCGACCTTGAGGCGTAGAGCCTGGGTCTGACTGCTGGCGCCGGCCTGGCGCGAGAGGAGGGTGGAGCGGCTGTCCCGGCCGCTTTCGCTGATGCCGCCGAGGTCGATCCATTCGCCGAGTCGGCCGCTGACCCGGGTGTCGGTGCGCTGGGTGGCGATGGCGCCACGGGGGCTGGCCAGGCGATCCTGCTGGCTGTAGATGCTCAGCTGGACCTCCTCGCCCTGCACGCTGGCGACCACCTGGAAACCGCGGCTGGCGTCGCGGTACTCGATGACCTCGCGCGGATAGCCGTAGGCATCGCGAACCAGCGTGCGTACCGGCACGCTCTGCCCGACCATGATCTGCGCGGGATAGCCTTCGGTGGCCTGCACCTGTTGCAGGGAGCCGTCGCTGCCCTGGCTGCTGCGCCGGATGATGCGCAACTGGTCCTGGCCATGACGCTCGTCGCGTCCGCCGACGATTTCCACGTTGCCGGCATCGATGCCGCCATCGACCCGGTAGCCGCGCTGGCGGGAATCACGCTGTTGCTGGCTGTCGACGCTGATCAGCAGGCGCCGCGGGCGGGTGTCGAGCTGCGGCAGCAGTGCCTGCAGTTCGGCGATCTTCTCCGGTTCGGCATTGACGATCAGCTGGTTGCCGTAGGCGCTCACCCGGCCTTCTCCGCCGAGCACGGTCTGCACCGTCGGCAGCAGCTCGTCCGCGGTGCGGTAGTGCAACGGCAGGATCTCGGTGCGCGGCGCTGCCTGGGCGGTGCAACCCAAGAGCAGGGCGAGGAGCAGAGGCCAGCGGCGCGAGATCACAGCAGGAAGCTCCTCAGGTCGGGATCGCTCAGGCTGGCATCCCAGGCCTGGTCGAACTGGCGCTGCAGGGCGCGGACGCGCACGGGGTTGCGATAGTGCGCCTGGCCGCTCAGCAGGGGCGGGGCCGGCCTGAGCAGCAGGCCGCAGTCGTCGACGAGGAGGAAGGCTGCCTCGTCGTTTGGGTAGTCGGGATTCGCTTTGCGGATCTGGCAGTTGCTGGTGAGCAGGCGGGCGAGGCGGAGCAGGCCATGGCCGTCGCCGACGGCGCGGCGGCTGTCGCGCAGCAGGATGCGCAGGCGGTTGCGCGGGTGGCTGCGCAGGAACTGGCCGCAGGTCTCGACGATGGCGCGCTGATCGTACAGCCAGGGCTCCAGGTCCGGGGTGTACAGGCACAGGCTGTGACGTGCCTGACGGAGCAGCGCCAGGGCATGGCTGCGCAGCTGCTCGGGGCCGCTGCATGCTTCGGTCTGCTCGTGCCGACCGAGGAGAAAGGGGGCCGGCTCCAGCTGTACGGTCGTCTCGACGCCCTGGGCGGGAGGGTTGTGTATGGCAAAACGCCCCGGAGAGCGAAATTCGAGGGCGGGCAGTTCGCTGCCGTGGTCGTTGTCGCTGTCCGGGGCGTTGCTCATCGGGTGGCCTCTCAGGCGCTGTCGCGCACCATGTCGACGTGGGGGATGCCGGCCTCGAGGAATTCCTCGCTGGCTACCCGGAAGCCTAGCCGCTCGTAGAAGCGAATGGCGTGGGCCTGGGCGGTGAGCATCTGGCGCTTGAGTCCGCGCCGCTCGGCCTCGGCGATGGTTGCCTGCATCAGCATCTCGCCGATGTGCAGGCCGCGCCAGTCCTTGAGCACCGAAACGCGACCGATTTGGCCATCCAGCAGCAGCCGGCTGGCGCCGACGGCGAAGTCGTCCTCGAAGGCCAGGAAGTGCACGGCGTCGACGTCGTCGGCGTCCCACTCCAGCTCCGGCGGAACGCCCTGCTCGACGATGAACACCGCTTCGCGGATGCGGCGCAGGTCGGCGTTGTCGGCATGCCAGTCGGCGACACGAACGCTGATCTTATTCATCGGCGGCAAACTCCAGGCTGCCCTGCTTGGCCAGTTCATGGAGCAGGGTGAGGGCTTCGTCGTTCTCCAGCCAGGGCACCAGGTTCTCCAGGTGCAGGGCCTCGGCGCTGCAGATCAGCTTGAGCAGGTCGCGCAGCGAGCTGTCCAGGCGGCGGCTGTTGCCGCTGGCGAACAGCACCAGGTAGTCGTCGACCTCGCTCCAAGCCAGACGGGCGCTGGGGTTGCGCACCAGCACGGCGCCATCGCCGAGGGCGGCGAAGAACTCCTCGGCGGGAATTTCGTCGCCGGCCACCAGCTCCGGGTAGCGCGGCTCGGTCATGAACTGGCCGAACCAGGTCAGCAGCAGCTTCTCGTCGCTCATGTGGCGGTCGATCAGGCCGCGCAGGCGTTCGAGGGCGTCGCGCTGGATCTGGTTGGGATCCTCGGCAGGCTGGCAACCGGCGTCGCTGTAGCGCTCCTCGTCGGGCAGGAACTGGCCGAGGAAGTCGGTGAAGTGGGTCAGCACCTCGCTGGCGCTGGGGGCGCGGAAGCCGACCGAGAAGGTCATGCAGTCGTCCTCGGCGATGCCGTAGTGGGCCAGGCGCGGCGGCAGGTAGAGCATGTCTCCGGGCTCCAGCACCCACTCCTCGTCCTGCTCGAAGTCGGCGAGAATGCGCAGGTCCGGATGCTCGAGCAGCGGGCTGTCGCTGTCGCACAGCTGACCGAGCTTCCAGCGGCGGTGGCCGTGGGCCTGCAGGAGGAACACGTCGTAGTTGTCGTAGTGCGGACCGACGCCGCCGCCCGGGGCGGCATAGCTGATCATCAGGTCGTCGATACGCCAGCTGGGCAGGAACAGGAACTGCTCCATCAGCTCGCGCATTTCCGGCACGAACTGGTCGACCGCCTGCACCAGCAGGGTCCAGTCGCGTTCCGGCAGGTTCTGGTAGGTCTCCTCGGTGAACGGGCCGCGGCGCAGCTCCCAGGGGCTGTCGCCGTGCTCGAGGACGATGCGCGACTCGACTTCCTCCTCCAGCGACAGGCCGGCGAGCTCGTCGGGGCTGATCGGGCTCTGGTAGCCGGGGATGGCCTGGCGCACCAGCAGCGGTTTCTGCTGCCAGTAGTCGCGGAGGAATTCACGGGGCGTCAGGCCGCCCAGCAGTTGCAACGGGGTATCGGGTGCCATATCCAACTCTGCAAATATGAAAACGCCCGACCTCGAGACCGGCGGTGGCTTGCCAGTCTGGACGGTCGGGCGAAGGGCCGTTCAGGCTGGGATCAGATGCGCTTGGCCTGGGCCACCGCATTGCCGATGTAGCTGGCCGGGGTCATCACGCGCAGCTCGGCCTTGGCGGCTTCCGGGATCTCCAGGGTGTCGATGAACTCGCGCAGGGCGTCGGCGCTGATGCCCTTGCCGCGGGTCAGCTCCTTGAGCTTCTCGTAGGCGTTCTCGACCGCGTAGCGGCGCATCACGGTCTGCACCGGCTCGGCCAGTACTTCCCAGCAATTGTCGAGGTCCTCGGCCACGCGCGCGGCGTTCAGCTCCAGCTTGCCGATGCCCTTGAGGCTGGCCTCGTAGGCGATGACGCTGTGGGCCAGGCCGACGCCGAGGTTGCGCAGCACGGTGGAGTCGGTCAGGTCGCGCTGCCAGCGGGAGATCGGCAGCTTGCTCGCCAGGTGCTGCATGATCGCGTTGGCGATGCCGAGGTTGCCTTCGGAGTTCTCGAAGTCGATCGGGTTGACCTTGTGCGGCATGGTCGAGGAGCCGATCTCGCCGGCCACGGTCTTCTGCTTGAAGTAGCCGAGGGAGATGTAGCCCCACACGTCGCGATCGAAGTCGATCAGGATGGTGTTGAAGCGGGCGATGGCGTCGTACAGCTCGGCGATGTAGTCGTGCGGCTCGATCTGGGTGGTGTAGGGGTTCCAGGTCAGGCCGAGGTCGCCCTCGATGAACTCGCGGGCGTTGGCTTCCCAGTCGATTTCCGGGTACGCGGACAGGTGGGCGTTGTAGTTGCCCACTGCGCCGTTGATCTTGCCGAGCAGCGGCACGGCGGCGACCTGGGCGATCTGGCGCTCGAGGCGGTAGACCACGTTGGCCAGTTCCTTGCCCATGGTGGTCGGCGAGGCCGGCTGGCCGTGGGTGCGCGACAGCATCGGCACGTCGGCGAACTGCACGGCGAGTGCGCGGATGGCGTCGGCCAGCTGGCGCATCAGCGGCAGCAGCACCTGGTCGCGGCCTTCGCGCAGCATCAGCGCGTGGGACAGGTTGTTGATGTCCTCGCTGGTGCAGGCGAAGTGGATGAACTCGCTGACCGCGGCCAGCTCCGGCAGCTTGGCGGCCTGCTCCTTGAGCAGGTACTCCACGGCCTTGACGTCGTGGTTGGTGGTGCGCTCGATTTCCTTGATGCGCTCGGCGTGCTCGAGCTGGAAGTTTTCCGCCAGCTCATCGAGCAGGGCGTTGGCTTCGGCGGAGAACGGCGCAACCTCCGGGATGCCGGCATGCGCGGCCAGGCGCTGCAGCCAGCGCACTTCGACCTTGACGCGGTTACGGATCAGGCCGAATTCGCTGAAGATCGGCCGCAGGGCGCTGGTTTTGCTGGCATAGCGGCCATCAACGGGGGACACCGCAGTGAGCGAGGAGAGCTGCATGAGGACGTTCTCGACAGTCGGGCTACAGAAAGGGGCGAAATTATACACGGAAACGTGCCGTCAGGCCGCAGTTCGCGGCGAACGGCGCAGCAGAGGCATCAGGCTGGCGGCGAAGATCAGGCTGGCGCCGAGGATGGACGCGCTGCTGGGCACCTCGTTCCAGCGCAGCCAGGCGATGATGCCGCCGAACACGATGGCCAGGTAGGCGACCGGGCCGATCAGGCCGGGTGGGGCGCAGGCGTAGGCATGCGACATGGTCAACTGGCCGAAGCTCGCCACCACGCCGGCGGCCAGCAGCAGGAACAGCTGCTGTCTGTCGAGCGGCTGCCAGGCCCACAGCAGCGGCAGGGCGGAGACCAGCGCGCTGAACAGGGCGAACCAGAAGACTATGCGAAACGCCGGCTCGGTGTTGCTCATCTCGCGGATCGAGACGAAAGCGCAGGCGGCCATGATGCTGGCGAGGATGCCGATCAGAGAGATCCCGGAAACCAGTGCGCCGCTAGGCTTGGCCACCAGTACAACACCGGCGAAGCCGATGGCGGTGGCCAGCAGCATGCGCCGGGTCAGCGACTCCTTCAGCCACCACCAGCCGATCAGCGGGGTGAACACCGGGGCGGCGTAGCTGAACAGCATGGCGTCGGTCAGCGGCAGGTGGGCGAGGGCGTAGAAGTAGCAGTACATCGCCGCCAGGCCGCAGAAGGTACGCTTGAGGTGTGCCCACGGGCGCGTCGTGCGCAGCGGCGCCAGGCCGCGGGTCAGCGCCAGCGGCAGGAAGAACAGCACGCCGACGGCGTTGCGGAAGAACACCACCATCTCGTTGCTGACGCCCGTCACGGTCGCTTCGCGGATGCATACGCCCATCAGGGCGAAGAACAGCGCGGACAGCGCCAGCAGGGCGGCACCCCGTCCCGGCTGGTGCTGCCGGGCGGGGGAGGTCGAGGCGGAGGGCATCGCTCAGCCGCGCAGCAGCGGGTAGAGGTCGGCCAGCAGCTTGCGCCGGCTGAACAGCAGCTGCCAGCGGTGGCCGCCGAGCTGGCGCCAGAGCATGGCGCTGCGGATGCCGGCGAGCAGCAGGGCGCGGATCTTCTCGGCATTGCGGCTGTTCTGCAGGTGCTGCATCTCGCCGTGGACCTGGATGCGCTGGCGGAAGGTGCTGATGGTGTCCTGGTACAGCGCGGCGCAGGCGGCGATCACGTTGTCGTGGCTGATGCCGAACAGCTGCGCCTGGCCTTCGATCTGCTGCAGGCGGTTGCCGATGACCTGGAGCATGTCGCCACGCTTGTCGAGCTGGCGCTGCAGGGCGAGCAGGGCCAGGGCGTAGCGCAGCGAATCGCGTGGCAGGTTCTGCGGATTGCGCTCCAGCGCGCCGGCCAGGGCGCGCAGACCGTCGCGCAGGTTGAGGTGGTCGCCGCCGTAGACCTCGAGGGTGTCCTTGGGGTTGCGCACCAGCAGGCTGCCGAGCAGACAGGTCAGCGGCCCCTCCTGCACCTGTCCGGTCTTGGCCAGGCGCTCGACCAGGGCCGCGGACTCGAACACGCCGGCAAGGGCGATCAGGCGTTCCTGTTCGCGGGTCATGGACGCTGGATTCCTTCATCCCAGGGGGTGGCGGTCTCGATCACGCCGCCGCCGAGGCACACCTCGCCGTCGTAGAACACCACCGACTGGCCGGGGGTGACGGCGCGTTGCGGCTCGTCGAAGGTGGCGACATAGCCGGTCGCGGTGTGCGTCAGGGTGCAGCTCTGATCCTGCTGGCGGTAGCGTACCTTGGCGGTGAGGCGCAGCGGCTGGCCGAGGTCGACCGGATTGACCCAGTAGATCTGCGAGGCCTGCAGGCTGCGCGACATCAGCCACGGGTGGTGGTGCCCCTGGCCGACGATCAGCACGTTGCGCGACAGGTCCTTGGCCAGTACGTACCAGGCATCCTCGCCGGCATCCTTCATGCCGCCGATGCCGAGTCCCTGGCGCTGGCCGATGGTGTGGTACATCAGACCGTGATGGCGGCCGATCACCTTGCCCTCGGTGGTTTCGATGTCGCCCGGCTGGGCCGGCAGATACTGCTGCAGGAAGTCGCGGAAGCGCCGTTCGCCGATGAAGCAGATGCCGGTGGAGTCCTTCTTCTTCGCGGTGGCCAGCCCGTGCTGTTCGGCGATCTGGCGCACGACCGGCTTCTCCAACTCGCCGACGGGGAAGAGGGTGCGCGCGATTTGCTCGCCACCGACCGCGTGCAGGAAGTAGCTCTGGTCCTTGTTCGGATCCAGGCCCTTGAGCAGTTCGCTGCGCCCGTCGAGGTCGCGGCGGCGCACGTAGTGACCGGTGGCGATCAGGTCGGCGCCGAGCATCAGGGCGTAGTCGAGGAATGCCTTGAACTTGATTTCCCGGTTGCACAGGATGTCCGGGTTCGGGGTGCGGCCGGCCTTGTATTCGGCGAGGAAGTGCTCGAACACGTTGTCCCAGTACTCGGCGGCGAAGTTGGCGGTGTGCAGCTTGATGCCAAGCCGGTCGCACACGGCCTGGGCATCGGCCAGGTCTTCCCTGGCGGTGCAGTATTCGGTGCCGTCGTCCTCCTCCCAGTTCTTCATGAACAGGCCTTCGACCAGGTAGCCCTGCTGTTGCAGGAGCAGGGCCGAGACGGAGGAGTCCACGCCGCCGGACATGCCGACGATCACGCGGGTGTGGGCTGGGTCACGCATAGTCATCCGGGAAACCGTTGCAGGAATGCAAAGCGGCAATTCTATCAGGTCTGCCGGCCGTCGCGGGACGACGGGGTGCCGGCCTGCTGGTCGGTGGGCAGCAGGGCCGGTTCGCGGATCAGCTCCAGCGGATAGCAGCCGCCGGCCAGATAGTCGTCGATGCAGCGTGGCACCAGGGCGCTGCGCCATTGCTCGCGGCGCTCTTCCAGCTCTGCGCGGGTGAGCCAGCGCGGGCCGATGATGCCGTCGTCCAGCTGCAGCTCCGGACGATGGCGCAGCGGGCGGGCCGCGAAGCACACGCGCTGGTAGGTCACGCCGTTGGTCGGCGCGGTGTACAGGTAGATGCCGGTCACGCCGGTCAGCTCCACTTCCCAGCCGGTTTCCTCGAGGGTCTCGCGCAGGGCGGCTTGCGGCAGGCTCTCGTCGGCTTCCAGATGGCCGGCCGGCTGATTGAGCACCACGCGGCCTTCGGCATGTTCCTCTACGAGGAGGAAGCGGCCCTGGTCCTCGACCACGGTGGCGACGGTGACATGGGGAATAAAGCGTTTCATCGTGGACTCTGCTCCGGTTCGGCGATTGTTCTCGCGGCAGAGACAAGAACCCCGGCGCGGGGCCGGGGTTCTTGTCAGCTCACGGGCAGGCGGGGCCGCCCGTCATGCCGTTGCGCTTAGGCCAGCGCGGCGAGGGCCGCGTTGAAGGTGGCGCTCGGACGCATGGCCTGGCTGGCCAGCTCCGGGTTGGCGTGGTAGTAGCCGCCGATATCCACGACCTTGCCCTGCACTTCGTTCAGCTCGGCAACGATCTTTTCCTCGTTGTCGGCGAGGGTCTTGGCCAGGCCGACGAACTGCGCCTGCAGCTCCTTGTCCTCGGTCTGCTCGGCCAGGGCCTGGGCCCAGTACATCGCGAGGTAGAAGTGGCTGCCGCGGTTGTCGAGCTGGCCGACCTTGCGCGACGGCGACTTGTTGCTGTCGAGGAACTTGCCGTTGGCCTGGTCCAGGGTCTTGGCCAGGACTTCAGCCTTGGCGTTGCCGTAGACGTTGGCCAGGTGCTCCAGGGAAGCGGCCAGGGCCAGGAATTCGCCCAGCGAATCCCAGCGCAGGTGGTTCTCTTCGACGAACTGCTGGACGTGCTTGGGCGCGGAGCCGCCGGCACCGGTCTCGAACAGGCCGCCGCCGTTCATCAGCGGAACGATGGACAGCATCTTGGCGCTGGTGCCCAGTTCCATGATCGGGAACAGGTCGGTCAGGTAGTCGCGCAGCACGTTGCCGGTGACGGAGATGGTGTCCTTGCCGGCGCGGATGCGCTCCAGCGAGAACTTCATCGCTTCGACCGGAGCCATGATGTGGATTTCCAGGCCGTTGGTGTCGTGGTCCTTCAGGTACTTCTGCACCTTCTCGATCACCAGGGCGTCGTGGGCGCGCTTGGCGTCCAGCCAGAACACCGCCGGGGTGTTGCTCAGGCGGGCGCGGTTGACGGCCAGCTTGACCCAGTCCTGGATCGGGGCGTCCTTGACCTGGCACATGCGCCAGATGTCGCCGGCCTCGACGGCCTGCTCCATAAGCACGTTGCCGGCTTCGTCGCTCACGCGAACCACGCCGGCGGCGGCGATTTCGAAGGTCTTGTCGTGCGAGCCGTATTCCTCGGCCTGCTGGGCCATCAGGCCGACGTTCGGCACGCTGCCCATGGTTACCGGATCGAAGGCGCCGTTCTTCTTGCAGTCCTCGATGACCACCTGGTACATGGTGGCGTAGCAGCGGTCCGGGATCAGTGCCTTGGTGTCGTGCAGCTGGCCATCTGGGCCCCACATCTTGCCGGAGTCGCGGATCATCGCCGGCATGGAGGCGTCAACGATGATGTCGCTCGGCACGTGCAGGTTGGTGATGCCCTTGTCGGAGTTGACCATGGCCATGGCCGGGCGCTGGGCGTATTCGGCCTCGATGTCGGCCTTGATTTCCGCCTGCTTGGCTTCCGGCAGCGACTGGATGCGCGCATACAGGTCGCCGATGCCGTTGTTCGGGTTGAAGCCGGCTTCGGCCAGCACGTCGGCGTGCTTGGTCAGGGTGCTCTTGTAGAACTCGGCGACGATGTGGCCGAACATGATCGGGTCGGAGACCTTCATCATGGTGGCCTTCAGGTGGGCGGAGAACAGCACGCCCTGGGCCTTGGCGTCCTCGATCTGCTCGGCGATGAAGGCGCGCAGGGCCTTCTTGCTCATCACGGAGCTGTCGATGATCTCGCCGGCCAGGACCTTGGTGCTGGCCTTCAGCACGCTGACGCTGCCATCGGCGGCGACGTGCTCGATCTTCACCGAGCCGGCATTGTCGATCAGGGCGCCCTTCTCGCTGCCGTAGAAGTCACCCTGGCTCATGAAGGCGACGTGCGACTTGGAGTCGGCGGCCCAGGCGCCCATCTTGTGCGGGTGCTTGCGGGCGTAGTTCTTGACCGACAGCGGGGCGCGGCGGTCGGAGTTGCCTTCGCGCAGCACCGGGTTCACGGCGCTGCCCTTGATCTTGTCGTAGCGGGCCTTGACGTCTTTTTCGGTGTCGTTGCCCGGCTCTTCGGGGTAGTCCGGCAGCTTGTAGCCCTGAGCCTGGAGTTCCTTGATGGCGGCCTTGAGCTGGGGAACCGAAGCGCTGATGTTGGGGAGCTTGATGATGTTGGCTTCGGGGGTGGTAGCCAGCTGGCCCAGCTCGGCGAGGTGGTCGCCGATCTTCTGGTCGTCGCTCAGGTACTCGGGGAAGTTTGCGAGGATGCGGCCTGCGAGGGAGATGTCGCGTGTTTCTACGGCGATGCCGGAGGAGGCAGTGAAGGCTTTGATGATCGGAAGCAGGGAGTAGGTCGCCAGGGCGGGTGCTTCGTCAGTGAACGTATAGATGATCTTTGAGCGAGTGGACATCTTCTAATCTAACCCTCAGTTTTGCTGTGGTTATACAAAGTCTAGATGCGCTCAAGAGGATGTTTCTTGAGGCGATTTTGAGCGCATCGGCTTTTGGCCATGGGCGGCTATTTATTATGTGGCGTACACCGGTATACGCCGGATTGAGGGATCAGAACCCCGCTCGAGCCGGACTCCGCTCCCTCTGCCACCGCAGTCGCGCGCGCAGAATAACACGGATGCCGCGCGCGATCATGGCGCTGAGGTCAGCTGGCGCTTGCCTGGCGCGTCGGTCGCTGGGGGCGGGAGGGCTGGCGTGCTTGCCTTTTGGGGGCGTCGAAGCCGCCCTCGCGGCGGCATTCCCCCATCAGGGCAAGGCATGGGAGATCGGCTGCGAGACATGGATGGTCCACGACGATGACTGAGTTGGTCATGGCTCATGAACGGCATCGGGCGGCGGCAGGGACGCGAAGATCGTTGGCGATACCGGCAAGTCACCGGGTTTTTCCTGCAAGCGCTTGCCTGTTGCCCGGGGCGAATGTCGGCGCGCTGTCGGTAGCGTTCTACTCCCTTCGGCAGGCCTGGCTCGCCTAGCCGCAAGGCTGATGGGGCGTGATGTGCAGGCGCTCTCGGAGGGATGTCGGCGGTGCTGAAAAGGCGACTAATGTCTATAGGGCTGGGTGAGGCGGAGAGCCAGCGGCTGCGCGCAGGATATTCTTGATGGGAGCACTCTCCGGAATGGCTCGCGGCAGGGCGGCAATCCGGGCGGGGCGGTTGTCGGCTGGGCGGGGTCAGGCGCTGGCGGCTTCCGTGGCGCGTTGGTTGCGTGTCCGGGGATCCCGGGCGCAAGCATCGCTCATTTCGGAGTGCCGGCCTGGGGGCCGGCGCTTCCTGTGTGGCGTCACGGTTGCGGAAGGTGCACTCACCCCTCGCTGGTGTGGAGGCGTGCGTTGCTGCCGAGCGGCTGGATGTTGATCGCGTGCAGGCCCTTGGGGCCCTGGAGGATCTCGAAACTGACCGGCTGGCCAGCCTTGAGTGTCTTGTAGCCATCGCCCTGAATGGCGGAGTAGTGGGCGAACAGGTCCTCATCCCGGCCGTCGGCCAGAATGAAGCCGTAGCCCTTGGCGTTGTTGAACCACTTGACCTTGCCGCTGAGCATGCTGACTTTCCCTCTGCAAAGGACTCCATCGCTGGAGTATCATCCATTCAGGCTGCCTGTCAGGGGCGTGGCTCCCTCCAGGTAATCCCTTGTACCCAGTGTGGGTATGCTTTTGTTTTGTAACACCGATTTGCCGATAGTCAAGGCGGGGCGGCATTCGGTTGTCGAACGGTTCAAACTCGACCTGCCACCCCCATCCATACAGCCAGTGTCGTCCATCCCAGCATGCATGCAAGCCGCCAGATTCGACTAACATTCAATCAGGACTCTCCGGACGCGTACCCGGATGATGATTCCGGGCTCGCGGTTCAGGAGGCGAAGCCGGCTCTCAAGCCGCCGTCGATGTACAAGGTGATCCTCCTCAACGACGATTACACGCCTATGGATTTCGTAGTTGAGGTGCTGGAGGGCTTCTTTGGTATGGATCGCGAGAAGGCCACCCGGGTCATGCTGGCCGTGCATACTGAAGGTAAGGCCGTATGTGGGGTCTATACCCGGGATATCGCCGAGACCAAGGCGATGCAGGTCAACCAGTATGCACGGGAGTGTCAGCACCCCCTGCTCTGCGAGATCGAGAAAGACGATTGAAGTGGGCCCCTGAGAATGAGGTGAAGTGAGGTGCCGTATGTTGAACCGCGAACTTGAAGTCACCCTCAATCTCGCCTTCAAGGATGCTCGGGCCAAGCGTCATGAGTTCATGACAGTCGAGCATCTCTTGCTGGCCCTTCTGGACAATGGTGCAGCTGCAACCGTTCTGCGGGCCTGTGGGGCCAACATGGACAAGTTGCGGCAGGATCTGCGCGAGTTCATCGACTCGACCACTCCGCTGATTCCCATCCACGAGGCCGAGCGCGAAACCCAGCCTACCCTTGGTTTCCAGCGCGTGTTGCAGCGCGCGGTATTCCATGTGCAGAGCTCCGGAAAACGTGAAGTTACCGGTGCCAACGTGTTGGTGGCGATCTTCAGCGAGCAGGAAAGCCAGGCGGTGTTCCTCCTCAAGCAGCAGAACGTGGCCCGCATCGATGTGGTCAACTACATCGCCCATGGCATTTCCAAGGTGCCGGGAGAGGGCGAGAGTCACGAGCAGGAGCAGGAGTCCCAGGAGGAGGAGGGCGGCGAAAGCTCGGTCTCCGGCAATCCTCTGGATGCCTACGCCAGCAACCTCAACGAGCTGGCGCGCATGGGGCGCATCGATCCGCTGGTCGGCCGCGAGCACGAGGTCGAGCGGGTAGCCCAGATCCTCGCTCGCCGCCGCAAGAACAACCCCTTGCTGGTCGGCGAGGCCGGTGTCGGCAAGACGGCTATCGCCGAGGGGCTGGCCAAGCGCATCGTTGACGGTCAGGTGCCCGATCTGCTGGCCAACAGCGTGGTCTACTCACTGGATCTCGGTGCCCTGCTGGCGGGGACCAAGTACCGCGGCGATTTCGAGAAGCGCTTCAAGGCGCTGCTCAATGAGCTGCGTCGGCGGCCGCATGCCATCCTGTTCATCGACGAGATCCACACCATCATCGGTGCCGGCGCTGCGTCCGGCGGGGTGATGGATGCTTCCAACCTGCTCAAGCCGCTGCTGTCCTCCGGTGAGATGCGTTGCATCGGCTCGACGACCTTCCAGGAGTTCCGTGGCATCTTCGAGAAGGATCGCGCGCTGGCGCGGCGCTTCCAGAAGGTCGATGTGCTCGAGCCGTCGGTGGAGGACACCGTCGGCATTCTCAAGGGGCTGAAGAGCCGCTTCGAGCAGCACCACCGGATCAGCTATACCGACGAGGCGCTGCGCGCCGCAGCGGAACTGGCGGCGCGCTACATCAATGACCGGCACATGCCGGACAAGGCCATCGACGTCATCGACGAGGCGGGTGCCTACCAGCGTCTGCTGCCCGAGGAGCGTCGGGCGGCCTGCATCGACGTGGCCCAGGTCGAGGACGTGGTGGCGAAGATCGCGCGTATCCCGCCCAAGCATGTCACCACGTCCGACAAGGAGCTGCTGCGCAATCTCGAGCGCGACCTCAAGCTGACCGTTTTCGGTCAGGATGCAGCCATCGATGCGCTGTCCACCGCGATCAAGCTGTCGCGCGCCGGGCTCAAGGCGCCGGACAAGCCGGTCGGCTCCTTCCTGTTCGCCGGTCCCACCGGGGTCGGCAAGACCGAGGTGGCCCGTCAGCTGGCCAAGGCTATGGGCGTCGAGCTGCTGCGCTTCGACATGTCGGAGTACATGGAACGGCATACCGTATCGCGCCTGATCGGTGCTCCACCCGGCTATGTGGGCTTCGATCAGGGTGGCCTGCTCACCGAGGCGATCACCAAGACGCCGCACTGCGTGCTGCTGCTCGACGAGATCGAGAAGGCGCATCCCGAGGTGTTCAACCTGCTGTTGCAGGTGATGGATCACGGCACGCTCACCGACAACAACGGGCGCAAGGCGGACTTCCGCAACGTGATCCTGATCATGACCACCAATGCGGGGGCGGAAACCGCGGCGCGGGCGTCGATCGGTTTCACTCACCAGGATCACGCCAGCGATGCGATGGAGGTGATCAGGAAGAGTTTCACGCCGGAGTTCCGCAACCGCCTGGATACCATCATCCAGTTCGGTCGGCTGGATCACGCGATCATCAAGAGCGTGGTCGACAAGTTCCTCACCGAGCTGCAGGCCCAGCTGGAGGACAAGCGGGTATTGCTGGATGTCAGCGAGGCCGCGCGTGGCTGGCTGGCCGAGCGCGGCTACGATGCGCAGATGGGCGCGCGGCCGATGGCGCGGCTGATTCAGGAGAAGGTCAAGCGTCCGCTGGCCGAGCAGATCCTGTTCGGTGAGCTGGCCGACCATGGTGGCACCGTGCACATCGATGTGCAGGACGGCGAACTGGCGTTCGACTACGAGACTCTGGCCTTGCCGGCCTGAGTCACTGGCCCATAACGACAACGCCCGGCTCTGGCCGGGCGTTGTCGTTCATGACCTTGCGCTGATCAGCGAGCGCGGTAGGTGATGCGACCCTTGCTCAGGTCGTAGGGCGTCAGTTCGACGCGCACCTTGTCGCCGGTCAGGATGCGGATGTAGTTCTTGCGCATCTTGCCGGAGATGTGCGCGGTGACGACGTGCCCGTTTTCCAACTCCACGCGGAACATGGTGTTGGGCAGGGTGTCGATGACAGTGCCTTCCATTTCGAAGCTGTCTTCTTTCGACATGCAGTAAAGCCCTCGATTACTTATAGGATGGCTCGCCAGCCAGGCAATAGGGCGAGCGAAAGCGGCGGGCATTGTGCCCGAAAACCAGCTCGAACGCCAAGTGGCCTCAGGTCAGCGCGACCCAGCGCTGGTTGACGTACAGCTCCAGCGGGCGATATTCGCTCTTGTAGCTCATCTTGCGGCAGTCGCGAATCCAGTAGCCCAGGTAGACGGCGGGCAGGCCGCGGCGCGCTGCCTCTGCAACCTGCCAGAGGATCGCCAAGCGGCCGAGGCTGCGCTTTTCCTCGTCGGGGTCGAAGAAGGTATAGACCGCCGACAGTCCATTGGGTAGCACGTCGGTGACGGCGACCGCCAGCAGGCGCTCACCCTGGCGGAACTCGAAGAACACGCAGAAAGGCAGGTCGCTCACCAGAAAGCCGATGAACTGCTCCCGGCTGGGCGGGTACATGTCGCCGTCGGCATGGCGCTGCTCGATATAGCGGGCGTAGAGCTGGTAGTGCTCTTCGTTGAAGGTGGGGCGCACGGCGCGTACCCGCAGATCCAGGTTACGCTTGAGGATGCGCTTCTGCATGCGGTTGGCCCGGAAGCTCGCGGTCGGTACGCGGGCCGGAATGCAGGCCTGGCAGTTCTGGCAGTGGGGTCGATAGAGGTGCTCGCCGCTGCGGCGGAAGCCCATTTCCGACAGCTCGGCATACATCTGGGTGTCGATCGCCTGACGCGGGTCGAGAAACAGGGTGGTCGCCTTGCGGTCCGGCAGGTAGCTGCAGTCATGTGCCTGGGTGGCGTAGAACTTCAGTTCGGCGAAGTCGGTCATGGCGCAATCCCCGCGACTGCAGGCTGGGCGAGAGGTCCACGATAAGTGTAAGTCACGCCCTGTTCCTCGCCCAGGGGGCTGGGCCTGGCTGGTCGATGTATTGATTCAGGTAGCGGGCGAACTCGCGGCGGGGGATCGCTCTGGCGCCGAAGCTGGCCAGGTGGCCGGTGTGCATCTGGCAGTCGATCAGGACGAAACCGCTGTCGCGCAAGCCTTCGACGAGAGTGATGAAGCCGATCTTCGATGCGTCGGTGGCATGGCTGAACATCGATTCGCCGAAGAACAGGCGGCCGATAGCCAGTCCGTAGAGTCCGCCCACCAGTTGGTCGTCCTGCCAGACTTCAACCGAGTGGGCGATGCCGCGACTATGCAGCTCGCGATAGGCTGCCTGCATGTCGGGGGTGATCCAGGTGCCGTCGGCATAGCGTCGCGGGCCGGCGCAGGCCTGGATCACGGCCGCGAAATCGCGGTCGAAACTGACTTCGAAGCGCTGCTGGCGCTGGGTCTTGCGCAGGCTGCGCGCTACGTGCAGCTCCGCGGGGAAGAGGACCATGCGCGGATCGGGCGACCACCAGAGGATTGGCTGTCCCTCCTGGAACCAAGGAAAGCAGCCGTGCCGGTAGGCGCGCAGCAGGCGGTCGGGGCTGAGGTCGCCGCCGACCGCGAGCAATCCGTTCGGCTCGCGCAGGGCCTTGTCGAGTGGTGGGAAGTCGTGGGAGCGCCGAGACAGCCAACTGAGCATGGTGGTAGGGGAAGGCGGGCCCGTGGGGCCCGCTCTGCCTCAGTTATCGAGATAGCGTTCGGCGTCGAGGGCGGCCATGCAGCCGGCACCGGCCGAGGTGATGGCCTGGCGATAGACGTGGTCGGCCACGTCTCCGGCTGCGAACACACCTTCGATGCTGGTGGCGGTGGCGTTGCCTTCGCTGCCACCCTTGACCTTGAGGTAGCCGTCGCGCATTTCCAGCTGGCCGGCAAACAGCTCGGTATTGGGCTTGTGGCCGATGGCGATGAACACGCCGGTGAGCGGCAGTTCGCTGGCGGCGCCGCTGTTGACATCCTTGATGCGCACGCCGGTCACGCCGCTGGCATCGCCCAGCACTTCGTCCAGGGTATGGTTCCAGTGCAGGCGGATATTGCCGTTGGCGGCCTTGTCGAGCAGCTTGTCCTGCAGGATCTTCTCGGCACGCAGCTTGTCGCGGCGATGGATCAGGTGGACTTCCCTGGCGATGTTGGACAGGTACAGCGCCTCCTCGACGGCGGTGTTGCCGCCGCCGAGGACGCACACCACCTGGTTGCGGTAGAAGAAGCCGTCGCAGGTTGCGCAGGCGGATACGCCGCGGCCCATGAAGGCTTCCTCGGAGGGCAGGCCGAGATACTGGGCGGAGGCGCCGGTGGCGATGATCAGGGCGTCGCAGGTATAGGTGCCGCTGTCGCCCTTGAGGACGAACGGGCGCTGCTGCAACTCGGCGGTGTGGATATGGTCATAGACGATGTCGGTGGCGAAACGCTCGGCGTGCTCGCGCATGCGCTCCATGAGTGCCGGACCGGTCAGGCCTTCCACGTCCCCTGGCCAGTTGTCGACCTCGGTAGTGGTGGTCAGCTGGCCGCCAGCCTGCAGGCCGGTGATCAGCGTCGGCTTGAGATTGGCGCGGGCAGCGTACACCGCGGCGGTGTAGCCGGCCGGACCGGAGCCGAGAATGACCAGCCGCGAATGTTTCGATTCACTCATAAAACACCCTATAAGTCTTTGTCACAAAAGGGAATGCGTGCTCCAATTGAGCCGCTCTGGAATGCCTGAGGCTCATGCTACACCGCCCTGCGGGCGTCGCAAAACCCCGAGTGCGCCCCCTCGCATGGCATCCGCCGAGCAAAGTCTTACAATAGGCTGTAATTTGCAGTTCACTGTTTTTCAGGCGCGGGATGCGCGCAGGAACGCCACGTTTTGAAGATTTCCGCCAATACCGCCAAGGCCAGATCCCGCTCCGGGGGGGCGCGCAGCACGCCCAACGAAGTCGCCAGCGCCTGGAGCCAGCAGCTGCATTACCGGCTGAAGGAGGCTGCCATGCTGGCGCTCTGCGTCCTGGCGGCCTATCTGTGCATGGCCCTGTTGAGCTACTCGCCGTTCGATCCGGGCATCAACATGGCGACCGGCTCCGCCCAGGTGCAGAACTCGGCTGGTCGGGTCGGTGCCTGGGTCGCCAGTCTGAGTCTGGAAGTGCTGGGGTATGCCGCATACCTGCTGCCGGCTCTGCTGGCGGCGAAGGTCATCGACCTGTTCGTCACCCGTCACCGGATGATGCGCTGGAATGGCTGGCTGCTCTCCTGGCGGATCATCGGCCTGTTCTTTCTGTTGACTTCCGGGGCTGCCCTGGCTTCGATCCAGTTCCAGACGCTGGAGATGAACCCGCAGATTCCGGCCGGCGGCATTCTCGGCCAGAGCCTCGGCGCTTGGGCCGAGGATGCCCTCAACGTGCAGGGCAGCACGCTGGTGTTCATCGCCCTGTTCCTCTTCGGTCTGACGGTGTTCACCG